>JAFVXE010000018.1 GCA_017501255.1 Clostridia bacterium
ATTTCCGTTCTTTCGTGCTATACTTGTTCTGAGCCATGGCGAACCTCCTGGTCTATTGTTGTGTGGTGCTTCAATTTTACCACAGGTTCGCTTTGGTTCCTTTTCTTTATCTTCTGTCCTATTTCATTTTACAGTCAACCCAAAAAACCTCACTGTGCGGCCACCGTGCCAATATAGCTGTAGCCGTCCAAAGCGGGCGCATCCTCAAGCTGCCGCAGGGCGAACGTCCCTTCGCAGGTTACTGCCAGGTGGCACAGGGCAATGCCCATGTCGATGCAGTTCATTTTGCCCAGCGTCATGCGCTTGAGAGGGCCCTGAATGACCTGATAAACGTGCAGATCATCGCCTGCGTGGACAAAATACCAGGGCTGGGAGTTGGTGGCAGAAGGAGCCAGCCGCACGCATTCCAGCCGGTGGTCGGGTTTGTCGGCAATTTCGGCAAGGAGTTTGCGGTTGAACTGAGCGGCATCCTCCCGCCATACAGGCTCTGCGGCAACGCCGAAGGGCATCAGGATGGCATGGGTCAACCCCTCAGGGGCGGGCTTGCGGCTTCTGCCCAACCCCACCCAGCAGGAACCCAGCCCCAGCGACTGGATGAACAAATCCAGCTGCTGGAGAAGAAACCCCACATTGATGAGGGCTTCCGGGGTATCCAGCGTGCTGACGGCAACAAAATGCGGCGTTTT
Organism: Clostridia bacterium; assembly: GCA_017501255.1. GTDB lineage: Bacteria > Bacillota > Clostridia > Christensenellales > Aristaeellaceae > Limiplasma. The sequence goes on from JAFVXE010000018.1 coordinate 687, forward strand.
CCACGGCTGAACGCAGCGCACATCGGCGGCATCCAAAATCTCGGCATGGAAGGGAATATCCGGATACAGAGGCACAAGCTGCTCCAGGAAAGTGCGGATGGCCTCCATCTGTTCCGGGGAAACCGCCGTGCTCTGATAATTGCGGGTGGATTTACGCTTGAAGATGACAGGCGCAAGGGAAGAATGGATAGGCATGATGATACTCCTTTGATACAGATCGTCAAAAAACACGCCTTTGGCGGCATTTTTGACGAGATTTGCACCGTTTGCCTACGAGCCTTCGGCTCGCCGGGCGGCAAACGGCGATAGGAATCCCTTGCTGCGCAAGGGTTCCGAAACCACCGCACGTGTCGCTGGTTTCGGTTTGGCCATTGGAGGGGTGCGCCCCTCCAATACCTCCTGGGGTTCTTTGATGGGCTGCCAGCCTACGGCCCGGTCGTTCAATCGTTGTGCAGCCCACTGGGTATATGCTACCCTCAGTCGCCTGCGGCGACAGCTCCCTCCGCAAGCGGAAGGAGCCTTTTGGTTCCCGAACCCACCCCCCGCCCAGCGGGGCCCGCAACGCAGCCCCGAAGGGGCGAGGACGGGCCCATTTGCGAGCGGCCGGGTTGGGGCTGGGGGCCCCCAACCGAAAAGGCCGCGGCTTCTGTCTGTCCACACCCGAGGGCAAACAACCCGCCCTCCGATAGGAGGACGGGTTGGATGTCCAAGTTAGTCGTTGGTGTAGTTATCAAAATACCCCTGAATATACACAATGGGGGTGCCCTTGTCGCCGGAGCCGCTGGTCAGGTCGCACAGGGAACCGATCAGGTCGGTAAGGCGGCGGGGGGTGGTGCCCTGAGCTGCCATGTTGCCCACCAGGCTGGAGCCGTCCTTCTGCTGGATGGCGCCGCGGATGGCATCCCGGAGAGCTTCGCCGGATAGACCAGCGAAATCGTTGTCAGCCAGATACTTGAGCTTCAGCTCGTTGGGGGTGCCTTCCAGACCGACGGTGTAGGCCGGGGAAACCACCGGGTCAGCCAGCTCCCAGATCTTGCCCACGGGATCCTTGAAAGCACCGTCACCGTAGACCATCACTTCGATGTGCTTGCCGGTGGCAGCCAGCAGGCGGGACTGAATGTCCTCCACCAGATCCTGGCACTCCCGGGGGAACAGCTTGACGGTATCCTCGGTGGATTTGTTGGAACCCAACAGACCGTAGCGGGGATTGCAGCCGCTGCCGTTGACCGGCTCGGTCATGATCTCATCCAGACCGAAAACACGCTCGGCACCGGCGGCCTTGAGCAGGCGCTTGGTGCGCTGGCGGGTGTGGATGTCACAATTCAGCACATTCTTGGTGTAGCTGAGGATGGCGCGGGGATCGTTGGCAAAGATGATCTCGCACTCAGCGCCGCATTCCCGGATCAGATTGCCGTAGTATTCCACGTAATCCACGCCGGTGAAGGGATGCTTGATGTAGCCGAACATGGTGCGGTACTGCTCCTCGGAGAGCACATCCTTGTAGGGATCCACATTGTTCTGATCCATCAGATCCCAGTCGATGAGGTGGTTGCCCACTTCGTCAGAGGGATAGGAGAGCATCAGGACGATCTTCTTGGCGCCCTTGGCGATGCCCCGCAGACAGATGGCAAAGCGGTTGCGGCTTAGAATGGGGAAGATAACGCCCACGGTTTCGCCGCCCAGCTTGTTCTTTACATCCTCAGCGATGGCATCCACGGTGGCATAGTTGCCCTGGGCACGGGCCACGATGGCCTCGGTCATGGCGACCACGTCCCGGTCACGGGGGATGATGCTGCCCTCGGCGATGGCCTGCTGGATGGAGTCCACCACGATGGCTGCCAGATCGTCGCCCTGACGGATGATAGGCGCACGAACGCCCATGGAGACAGTTCCGATCATACGGCTCATGAAAAACCACTCCTTAAAGGGAAAAAGAGTTAACGGAAAATGACCGTTTGGTTTTTTCCCGACATATTATACAGCATAATGCGGCTTTGGCAAAGAAAAATTTTTCATCATTTGGCAACAGAACAATGAAAATACCGTTTCTGAAATAGGATCAAAGCCGGCATCCGGAGCAGAAATTTCTTTGCAGGGCTTGACATCCCACTGGAATGTGCTATACTTTGATCGAAGGTCAAAGAAAGTCAGACAAATTTCTTCCTGTTTTGATCTTCTGCCAAATTGCAACGCCTGTTTTAGTATGGACAAAGGAGGCTGCCAATATGAATCAATTGCAATTTACCGAAAAAAGCCGCGAGGCTCTTTCCAATGCCCGGCAGTTGACGGTAACGTATCAGAACCAGGAGGTCAGTCAGGAACATCTGGCCTGCGCCCTGCTCAGCGATCCGCAGGGCCTGATTCCCCAACTGCTCACCAAAATGGGCAAGAACCCGGAGGAAATCCGTGCCCGGCTGGAAACTGCCATTGCCCGCCTGCCCAAGGTGATGGGCGGCGGCCGGGAAATGGATAAGCTCTACATCAACAACGACACCGAGAAGGCTCTGAACGCCGCCAAGGAACGGGCTGCCCAGATGAAGGACGAGTACCTGAGCGTGGAGCATCTCTTTCTGGGCCTGTTGGAAAAGCCCAGCCGCACCATGGCGGAGATCTGGAAAAGCTACGCCATTACGGAAAAGACCTTCCTGCCCGCGCTGCAAAGCGTGCGGGGCAATGCCCGGGTCACCGGCGAAACCCCGGAGGAGACCTACGATGTGCTCACCAAGTACGGTCAGGATCTGACGGCCCTTGCCAAGAAGCAGAAGCTGGATCCGGTCATCGGGCGGGATAACGAGATCCGTTCCGTGATCCGCATTTTGAGCCGCAAAACCAAGAACAACCCGGTGCTCATCGGCGAGCCGGGCGTGGGCAAAACCGCCATTGCGGAAGGGCTGGCCCAGCGCATCGTCCGGGGGGACGTGCCGGAAAGCCTGAAAGGCCGCACGGTGTTCTGTCTGGATATGGGCAGCCTGATCGCGGGCGCGAAATTCCGCGGAGAATTCGAGGAACGCCTGAAAGCCGTGCTGGCGGAGATCAAGAAGAGCGAAGGCAAGATCCTGTTGTTCATCGACGAGCTGCACACCATTGTGGGCGCGGGCAAAACCGAGGGCAGCATGGACGCGGGTAATCTGCTCAAGCCCATGCTGGCAAGGGGCGAACTGCACCTGATCGGCGCAACCACCTTGGAAGAGTACCGCAAGTACATCGAAAAAGACGCGGCTTTGGAACGCCGCTTCCAGCCGGTGCTGGTCACCGAGCCCACCGTGGAGGACACCATCTCCATCCTGCGCGGCCTTAAGGAACGCTACGAGGTGTTCCACGGCGTGAAAATTCAGGATGGCGCGCTGATCGCCGCCGCCACCCTTTCCAACCGCTACATCACCGACCGTTTCCTGCCGGACAAGGCCATCGATCTGGTGGACGAAGCCTGCGCCATGATCCGCACGGAGATCGACTCCATGCCCGCGGAACTGGATCAGGTGAGCCGCCGCATCATGCAGCTGGAAATCGAACAGGCCGCCCTGAAAAAGGAAACCGACGAGGGCAGCCGCCGCCGTCTGGACATACTGGAGGAAGAACTCAGCCAGCACCGCAGCGAAATGAGCGAAATGAAAGCCCGCTGGGAGAACGAGAAGAGCGCCATCGGGCGGGTGCAGAAGCTCCGCGAAGAGCTGGAGCAGGTGAACGCGGATATCGCCACTGCTGAGCGGGAGTACGATCTGGGCAAGGCTGCCGAGCTGAAATATGGTCGGCTGCCCCAGCTGCAGCAGGAACTCCGGCAGCTGGAAGAGGAAGCCGACCAGAAGGCCGCCACCCTGCTCAGGGACAAGGTCACCGACGAGGAAATCGCCCGCATCATCAGCCGCTGGACGGGCATTCCCGTCACCCGCCTGAAAGAGGGCGAGCGGGAGAAGCTGCTGCGTCTGCCCGAGCAGCTGCACCAGCGGGTTATCGGGCAGGATGAGGCTGTGCAGAAGGTATCCGAAGCCATTCTGCGCAGCCGGGCAGGCATTGCCGACGAAAACCGGCCCATTGGCTCCTTCCTGTTCCTGGGCCCCACCGGCGTAGGCAAGACGGAGCTGGCAAAGGCCTTGGCGCAGGCTCTGTTCGACGATGAGAAGAATATGGTGCGCATCGATATGAGCGAGTACATGGAGAAGTTCTCCGTCAGCCGCCTCATTGGCGCACCTCCCGGATACGTGGGCTACGACGAGGGCGGTCAGCTGACCGAGGCTGTGCGCCGCAAGCCCTACTGCGTGGTGCTGCTGGACGAGGTGGAAAAGGCTCACCCGGATGTGTTCAACATCCTTTTGCAGGTGCTGGACGACGGACGCATCACCGACAGTCAAGGCCGCACCGTGGACTTCAAGAACACCATCATCATCATGACCTCCAATCTGGGCAGCCAGTTCCTTTTGGAGGGCATCGAGAACGGGCAGATCACCCAGGAAGCCCGGGATGGGGTCATGCAGCTGTTGCGCAGCCAGTTCCGGCCTGAGTTCATCAACCGCATTGACGATATCGTGTTCTACAAGCCCTTGGAGCAGCAGGAGATCCGCTCCATCGTGAGCCTGATGCTGAAAGGCCTCAAGGCACGCCTTGCCGCCCGGGAGATCACCATCGAGCTGACGGATGCCGCCATCGATGCCATTGCCGAAGCGGGCTTCGACCCGGTCTACGGCGCGCGGCCCCTGAAGCGGTACATGCAGAGCCGCCTGGAAACCATGCTGGCACGGGCCATGGTGGCCGGTGAGGTGCTGCCCGGGCAGCAGGTTGTGGTGGACTGTGAAAACGGAGGGCTGGTTATTCGGTAAAGGATCGATATGCTAAACACAGACCCGCTGAGAGGCAAATGCTTCTCAGCGGGTCCATTTCATTATTGTTTTACACCCGTGAAACGGGGGCACAACTGGGGGCTACGCCCCATGTCCCATCAACCGTAAATCAAATTCAACTGGCTTTCCTTGTCAAAGAAGTGCATGACCTTCCCCTCGAAGGTGATGTACAGCTGAGCGCCATAGGTAAGCTGCTTGCGCTGCTCCATGCTCAGGTTGATGGTGGGCACACGGACGATGAGACGGGTCTCATCCTCGGTGTAAACGTGCAGGTGCAGCTCGCTGCCCATCATTTCGTTCACTTCCAGCTTGCAGGGGATGGAGGACTCGCCGGCTTCGGTGGTGAGCACCATGTGCTCGGGGCGGACGCCCAGCTTGATAGCGCCGGATTCCACGCCCTTCTGAGCCAGCTCGTTCTTTTTGTCGCCGGTCACTTCCAGCTTTGCGCCGAAGGGGGTGACGAAGTACTGATCGCCTTCCTTGACCAGCTCCGTATCAATCATGTTCATCTTGGGTGCGCCGATGAACTCCGCCACAAAGATGTTGCGGGGCATTTCGAATACTTCCGTGGGGGTGCCCACCTGCTCGATGATGCCGTCCCGCATAATCACGATGCGGTCGCCCAGGGTCATAGCCTCGGTCTGGTCGTGGGTGACGTAGATGAAGGTGGTATCCAGTTTCTGGCGCAAGAGGATGATCTCGGCACGCATCTGGTTGCGCAGCTTGGCATCCAGATTGGACAGGGGTTCGTCCATGAGGAATACCTTGGCATTGCGCACCATGGCACGGCCGATGGCCACACGCTGCCGCTGACCGCCGGAAAGGGCGCGGGGCTTGCGGGTCAGGTACTCAGTAATGCCCAGAATTTCGGCGGCATTGGTCACCTTCTCGTAGATTTCGTCCTCGGGCAGCTTCTTGAGCCGGAGGGAGAAGGCGATGTTGTCATACACGGTCATGTGGGGATAGAGGGCGTAGTTCTGGAACACCATGGCGATGTCACGGTCCTTGGGCTGCAGGTCATTGACCACCACACCGTCGATTTCCACGATGCCATCGGAAATATCCTCCAGACCGGCGATCATGCGCAGGGTGGTGGACTTGCCGCAGCCGGAGGGGCCAACGAATACCACAAACTCCTTGTCTGCGATCTCCAGATTGAAGTCGTGCACCGCAGTCACTTTGTTATCGTAAATCTTCTTGACATCTGTCAATTTCACGCTTGCCATATGCAAAGTCTCCTTTATTCAAGTCAGAGCGGGCTTAACCCTTGACGGCACCGCCGGTGACGCCTTCCACGTAATACTTTTGCAGGCACATGAACAGCACCGTTACCGGAATGGCCACCAGCACGCCGCCTGCGCAGAACATGGTATAGCACTTGGAAATCTGATCCTTGTTGAGCCAGTCGTACAGACCCACGGCCACGTTTTTACCGGCAGAAGCGCCAAAGGCGATGTACCGGGCAAAGACGAAGTCGCCCCAGGGCGCCATGAAGGCGGTCAGGATGGTGTAAATAACGATGGGCTTGGAAAGGGGCAGGATGATCTTCTTAAGCACCTGGAAGCGGGTGGCACCGTCCACACGGGCCGCTTCATCCAGAGACTTGGGAATGGTATCAAAGAAGCCCTTGGATACATAGTAGCCCATACCGGAGGAGGCCACATACACCAGAATCAGACCGGGGACGGAATTGGCCTGGGTCATGCCCAGATCCTTGAGCACCCGGTAGAGGATGATCATGGTCAGCATACCGGGGAACATTCCCAGGATCAGCATCAGCCGCATGAGGGGCTTGCGCATCTTGAAGCGGAAACGGGACAGGGTGTAGCTCATGCACAGCACGATGATGGTCTGGAATACAGCGGTCACCAGTGCGGCGATGAAGGTGTTCATGTACCAGCGGGGGAAGTCCGTCTGGAACAGGTTGATATAGTTGTCAAAGCCCCACTGCTGAGGAATGACGTAGCCCACCTGATGGGTGCTTTCCACCCGGAAGGATTGCAGGAAAATGCAAACGAAGGGAATCAGCCAGATGATGCTGATGGCGATCAGGAAGGCGTAGATGGCGGTGTTTGCCAGCGTCCGGGAGGCCTTGAGACCCATGTGGCGGCGAGAATTCTGCATTTCACTCATCACTGGAAATCCTCCTCATTCTTAATGGACGGCAGCAGGTTGTAAACCACCAGCGAGATGACCGCAACCACCACGAACACCAGAATACCCACAACGGAAGCCAGATAATACTGGCTTTCTGCGCCGGTGGTGATCTTGAACAGCCAGGTGATGAGCAAATCGGTATAGCCGACCGTGCCCGCTGCTGACGAGGCTGCCGGGTTGGTGGGTGCGCCGCCGGTCAGCAGGTAGATCACGTTGAAGTTGTTCATGTTGCCTGTAAAGCTGGTGAGCAGATACGGGCCGGTAACGAACAGCATATAGGGCAAGGTGATCTTGGTGTACTGCTGCCAGGCGTTGGCGCCGTCGATGCGGGCGGATTCGTACAGGTCCTGAGGAATGTTCATCAGGATACCGGTAGTGATCAGCATCAGGTACGGGATACCGATCCAGATGTTGATGATGATGACCGTAATTCGTGCCCAGGTGGGATCCTCCCAGAAGGGCAGGGCCTGCTCAATCCAGCCCATGCTCATTAAGAATCCGTTGACAATGCCGTTTTTGGCGAACATTTTGGATACATAGAGCAGCGAGATGAACTGGGGAATGGCGATGGTCATCACCAGAATGGTACGCCACAGCTTTTTCAGGTTGATGCCCTTCTTGTTGATGGCCATGGCCACGAACATACCAAGGAAATAGTTGGTGAAGGTGGCAAAGAAGGCCCAGATCAGCGTCCAGGAAAGGATTTCGCCGAAGGTGGCGGCGTAGGACTGGGTGCCGGAACCGGTGCCTGCCGTCCAGGACAGCATGGTGTTGAAGTTATCCAGCCCCACCCAGGTGAACAGGTTGTTGTAGTAACCGTCATGGGTGCCATCGTAGTTGGTGAAGGCAACCAGCACCATGAACACAATGGGCAGCACCGTGAAAATGATAATGCCGGTCAGAGGCAGGGACAGCAGCGTTTTGTGGAACTGATCATCCACCAGGGAACGCAGGTCATCCTTGCCGCTTTTCAGTTTCTTGCCGGTGGCAAGGATCTTTTCTGCCATCTGGTTCTGCTTTACGTTGACCCGCCAGGTGTAAATGAAAGCGATAATGAAGAAGATGGTCAATACGCCGTAGAGCAGAATCTTGAAGGAGTTATCGTTGTAGGTGGTCACATAGGTATCGAAGATCATGTTGTACTCTTCGGTGGGGCCCACCTTGCCAAGGCTGGGCAGCATACTGAGCCAGTAGCCGCCGGCAAGGATCATATAGCCGATAAACACCACTTCAAAGAGCAGGAACAAAAGACCGCGGAGAATCTGACCCCGGGCCAGGTTGCCAAAGCCCATCACCAGAAAGCTCAGCTTGGTTTTCCAGTCGCCGTTGACAAAGGTAAGCCAAATATCCCTGGTCTCGTTCGCAACAGCCTGACCTGCGCCCTTGATGAGCCGCCACAGGGCCCCAAACAGCCCGCCGATCTTGCTGGGAATAGCGCACAGGAAGCTCAAAATGCGGTAGAGGAGTCTCTGGCCCTTTGACAGCTTCAGATACTCAAGATCCGTATATTGTTTCATGTGAGGAAACGCTCCTTTAAGGAAAGGCCGGAACCAATCAAGTTGGCTCCGGCCGGTTGTTTGATGGTTCAGAACCTGATCAGTCTGTCCTGCGGACAGCTTGACAGCTCATTCTCATCAGTTCTTGATGATGTTGATGTCAGCGCCGTTGATGGTGATGGTGTAGTTGCCAGCCTCAGCGAAGACGATGTTGTTGTCGGGGTTGTCAGCGCCCAGATCCTTGATGAGTTCCTTGCCGACGGTCACCTGAGCAAAGCCCTTATCGGTGCCCCAGTCGCCGGGGTTCACGATGCGGCCGCCCATGTAATCGCTCTCGGGCACATCCAGGGTCAGGGTGTTGTTCTTGAGGTAGTAGGTTTCTTCCTGATCGGCGTTGTTCCAGCCGTTCCAGGCGCCCACGAACAGCAGAGCAGAGGTGTCCAGAGTGAACAGCGCGCTGATCTTGTCGTAGTAGTTGTCCAGAGCGGTCTGCAGGCCGGCTTCGTCAGCGGCAGCCTTCACGTCATCGCCGATAACCTTGGCGATATCCCACCAGGAACCGTGGATCTGGCCCTGAGGCACAGAGTAGGGAGACTGCATGAGCAGGGCGGCGAGGCCGGGGTTGGCCTGCACAGCTTCGGAAGCCTGCACAGCGCTGTTGGAGGGGCCCCAGGAACGCTCGTTGAAGCGCTCGGTCTGGCACTGTTCGCCAGTCAGGTACTGAGCCAGCTGATGCAGGGCAGCAGCACGGACGGGGTCAACCTGAGGCTTTACGCCCATGAGCTTACAGCCGCTGAAGGAGCCCAGATGATAAGAGGTACCGTCCACTTCGAAGGAAGGCAGGTCGGTCACGCCCATGTTGTCGCCCAGGATGCCCTTTACGGTTTCAAAATCCCAGATACCGGTCACAACCACGGCAGCGTTGGAGGAGAACTCAGCGCCGGAGGAGGAGGACAGGTGGAAGGGGCTCTTGACCAGCTTTTCCATGCCCTTGGCGGCGATGAGGCCTTCGGGGCTGTTGAAGGTATCCTTCACGGAGACGAACTGGCCTTCGGCGTCGGTTTCCCAAGTGGATTCGCAGCCGGTGGCGAAGAAGAAGGAAGCCAGGTACCAGGCAGAGGTCTGCATCTCGAAGGAGAAGTACTTCTGGGCAGCTTCGCAGTCAGCGATGATGGCTTCCAGAGAGTCCACGTGCTCCTCGGGGATGACGGTCTTGTCGTAGTACATGAAGTAGCCGTTATCGGCGGTGAGGGGGTAGGCGTACAGGGTATCGCCCACGGTGGCAGCGGCCACGACGGAGGGGTCGTTGGCAGCGGCAACGGTTTCACCGGCCTTCACGCCCAGCTTGGCCAGAGCGCCGGCCTGCACCAGGCGGGCAAACTGGTCCTGAGCGAAGCAGTACAGGTCGCCGCCGGCTTCGACGTCAACGATCATGTTGGTGCCGGCATCGGCTTCGGAAACGGCTTCAACGGTGGCGTTGAAGGTGATGCCCAGCTCGTTGGTCTGGTTGTAGGTTTCGATCTGGGCCTTGGTCAGGTCCACGATCTCAGCGGCAACCCAAACGGTGATGTCATAGGTGCCGGCCAGCTCGGAAGCGCTGGCGAAGCCAACCATGGAGAAAGCCATGATGGCAGCAAGCAGCATAGCGAGGAACTTTTTCATGATGAAATCATCCTTTCTCTTTTATTTCTCAGGCACTCGGCCATAGAAACCTTTTTGGGGTTGCAGAAAAGATTGACGGAAAAAGCCTTTGGCTCCATCAATGACATTTGATCTGCGTTGTTATATTTGTATTGTACAGGATGTGTACGCCGTTGTCAAGGGGAAACGTTTGCGCAAATCGATATTTTTTGCCGGATATTTTTTGCCGGTGGTGTGAAGTGCTGAATTGCCAATAATTTGCCGATGCTTTATCAATTATTCCTGTTGTTCACGGAATGGATGAAGCGAAAATTGTCCCCAAAAAGCAACTCCCACTCCCTGCGCCCGTAAAGCGGGCGCAGAAAGCGGGATTCTTAAGGCGACGGAGGGAAGTGTGTGCCCAGTGGGCACTTGCGCAAAGCGCAAAACGACCCGCAGTCGTCAACCGAAGCAAGGGCTGGGCACGGGAGTGCCCAGAACGCCGACTGAGGTTGCGGAACCTCAGGCCCTTAAGCGGGGCTGTAGTATGTAAAGGGGAGTTTAAGACACTGCCCAATACATCATGACTGCGGCTCATTTGTGGTGAATGGAAGTGGTTATGAAGAAAGGAGTTGCCCTTAATCACAACCGCTTCCACGAACTACGAAAGGAGCACATTCATGAATTACTTCGAGCAGCTTGGTATCCCTTACCGAGAATTCCGGTCGCATTGTCTGGCTAATCCGGCAGAACCACCGTAGCGGTAGCGTCTTCTGGAACGATAGCATCCAGCTGAACAGTGCCGTCACCCTGGATGTCCCATGCCACAGTCCATTACACGGCAGGAGATTCGGAGATGATTTGACTCTGTCACGATAGAAGCCTGTTTCCCCGCCTATCTCTCCCCCAGCCCAGCCCGGTACTCCACAGGCGTCTTCCCGGTAACCTTCTTGAAGCTCTTGGAAAAATGCGCCACATCATTGTAGCCCACCTGCTCGGCGATGGCGTGGATGCGCAGGGAGGGATCCGCCAGAAGCGCCTTGGCCCGGTCGATACGCATGGCGCTGAGCAGCTCCAGGAAGCTCTGATTGGTGTGGCGGTTGATCAGTTTGGACAGATGCCACTGACTCACGTATACCTGGTCTGCCACATTGGCCAGACTGATACGCTCGGTGCAATGCTCACGCATGTAGTCCAGTGCGGCACGCACAATGAAACTGCCGGCTTCGCCCACTTCGGCGGGTGACTTGGGCTCAGGGGATTCCGTTTCGGGCAGGTCCCCCAGACGGGCAGTCATGGTGCGGATGGCCTCGTGGAGCTCATCCATTTTGCTGGGCTTGAGCAGGTAGCGGCACACACCCAAGTTGATGGCCTGCTGGGCGTAGTCAAAGTCCCGGTAGGCGGTGAGCACGGAAAGCTGCATCTGGGGAAATTCGCTGCGCAGGGCTGCCAGCATGGTCAGGCCGTCCATGTTGGGCATGCGGATGTCGGATATGACTATATCCGGCTTTAGCTGCCGGATCAGTGCAAGCCCTTCCCGTCCGTCCCGGGCCGTGCCTGCCACTTCGCAGTGGAAATCAGCCCAGCGCACCACTTTGGACAGGCCTTCCAGGATCAGATGTTCATCATCCACCAAAACAACACGGTACATTTTTTCCCTCCAGATCATTCAAAGGCGTTCAGCGCCATGACGGTTGCCCAGCACTCCTCAGGGGTCATGGTGCCCTCTGCCACGGCAGGCACACAGTTGAGCAGCCATGTTTCCCGGGCTTCCCGGTTCATGTCATCCTGCAGGGGGCGGTTCATGGAGGCGCTGTTTTCCAGCATGGCAAAGGAGGATTCCAGCAGCGCCCCCTGTAATTCCATGCCGCCCAGAACCCGCATGCTGTCCTTGTTGGTGAGCCACGAAAGCAATTGCACCGCCGCATCACGCCGCTGGGGATCCTCCCAGGCCTTGCGGGTCAGGTAAAAGCCCATGGAGGTGCCGCCCAGATAAGCCTGCGGATCCGCATCGGGGGCGTACGCGGGCATGGGCATGACGATGGTGGTATCCATGTTTTCCCGGGGCAGGCTGTTGGCAAACCAGCTGCCGTCGATCTGCATGGCGGCTTTCTTGTCCCGGAACAGCTGGCTGCTCATTTCCTCGGTGGTGGCGTTGGCATTGGGCGCAAAGGCATCCAGCTGGTACAGGCGGTGGATCAGCGCCATGCCGTCCAGCCACGACTGGGGGACTTCTTCCAGCGATGCCGGACGCACCGCATAGTCCTCCGGCGAGGAGCTGACCAATAGGCTCATCTCTGCCAGATAGTGAGGAATATCTGACAGGGAGACGGAAATGGGCACGATGCCCACTTCATTGAAACGGGCGATGGCGCTCTCCAGCTTATCCCATGTGCGGGGCCATTCCACCCCGTATTGCTCAAACAGATCGGTATTGAGGAACAGCCCCTCCCAGAAAGGCCGTACCGGAATGGCATAGACCAGCCCATCGGCCTCGGTCAGGGTGGGGTTTTCCGGCAGATGCAGATCCGGATAGGCGGCGTTGATCTCGCTGATGGGCACCACCCGGCTGAGGATGGGCGCGGAGTCGGCGTTGGCAGCAAAGAAGAACAGCACATCCGGCTCATTTCCGGCGGCAAAGTCGTACAGGATGGAGGTTTTCCATGTTTCGTCGCTGGAGGCGGAGTTGTCGCTGATCACGACGCCCGTTTCCTCCTCAAAGGCTTTGAGCCTTTCCACATAGGCCACGGCGGAGGCATCCGCACCGGCAAAGGAACTGACGGTGTACAGCGTCAGCGCCTCCGCCAGAGCCGTCACCGGCAGCAATACCAGCGCCATCAAAAATAGCAGCCATCGGCGCATGATCAATCCTCCTCCTCGTTTTGCGGAATATCCAGCCGCACCACGGTGCGGCTTTGTTCGTCTGTTTCCACGGAGATCTTCGCCCGCCCGCCGTAGATGAGCTGCAGGCGGGTGCTGATATTGGCTAGCCCGAAATGCTGCCCGTGCTGGTTGTCCCCGCTGATGGACAGCCGGATACGCTGCCAGTCTTCCTCCTGAAGGGGCTTGCCGCTGTTGATCACTGTCAGGCGCAGAAAATCGCCTGCCTTCAGGCTGCGCAGGATGATCTCGCCGCCGCCCGCAGGCTCGATGCCGTGCTGCACAGCGTTTTCCAACAGGGGCTGGAGCGTGAGCAGCGGTACCACGGCATGGCTCAGATCGTCGTGAAGATCCATATCCACCTTGAGCCGCTCGCCGAAGCGCAGGCCAACGAAGTAGCAATAGGCCTTCGCCACTTCGATCTCCTCACTGAGGGTGACCATGCGGCGGTTGGCCTTGCCCATGCCCGCATTGAGCAGCACACTGAGGGACTCCACCATACCGGAGATGCTTTCCGAACCCTCCATGCGGGCCTGCCAGTTGAGGGTCTCCAGCGCGTTGTTGATGAAGTGGGGATTGATGCGGCTCTGCATGGCCTGAATCCGGGCATCCCGCAGGGCGATCTCCTCTTTGTAGGTTTTGTCGATCAAGGCTTGTATGCGCAGGCTCATGTTGGAAAAGGCGCTGCCCAGACGGCCAAGCTCGTCATCGCCTCGCATGGGCACGGTAACGCCCAGTTCCCCCTCCTCAATGCGGTGGGAGGCCTGGGACAGCAGGCTGATGGGCTTTAAGATGCGGCGGTGCATATACAGGATGATGGCTGCCAGAATAGGAATCAGCAGCACGAACAGGCCGGTCATCAGCTTGCGGAAAGCAACGATCTCCCCGTAAAGCCGTTCCTGCCGTACCCCCAGCAGCAGACCGAAATCAAAATCCCGATCCTTTTCCCGGGCTACATAGGTGATCCAGTCCACGTCCCCGGCTTCTGACAGACCGGGCTGCATGGCATCCCACGGCAGTTCCACACTGCCGGACTGTCCCAGCATCAGCTGTACATCGCCGTCCCAGGTTTCTGCCAGCCTGCGCACATCTCCCAGCATCATCTCCTGATTGACCCCCAGCACCAGCGTGCCGAAGCGTTCCAGCTTCAGGTCCATCAGGTTGCGGATCAGGTACATGCTGCCCTCGGACTCCACAAACAGGCAGCGGGTATCCAGCTCCTGCGACAGCTCAGGCAAGGTTTCGCTGAACTGTTTCTGAAACAGCATGGCGTTTTCGTATCCGGCGCGGTTGTAGGCCAGCATATCCCCTTCCTCTGCGGGAATGAACAGGGCGAAGGTGAACAGCTCTTCCCGGCTGTACTTGCGCTCAATGTAGTTACGGCTCAGGCGAAGAAACTCCGCTGGGATGATCTCACCACTGCGGTAGCTGCCGTAGACGCTTGCCAGTTCGCCGTCGTAGGTGGCATCCTTGGCTAAATCGATGGCCTTACGGATGTTCTGCAACGACAGGGTGCAGGCATGCTCCGCACTGGAGGTGAGGGCGGTTTCTGTTTTCTGCCGAAGATCGGCAAAGAACACGCCGCCCATGTACTGCCCCAGCAGCACCGTGGGTACCAGATAGCACAGCAGCACGATCAGGATCAGCTGTATGCGGATGGATTTGAGCACCTTCATCAGCCAGCCTCCTCCATGCCCACTGCGGGGAAAGGCAGCCCTAAAAAGCCCGCCATGGTTTCTACCAAAGCGTCAGCCCGGGCCATGGTATCCATTTCCGCAAAGACGCGCACCCGGGGCTCCGTGCCGGAAAAGCGCACGATGATCCAGCCGCCCTCAAAGCACACCTTGCAGCCGTCCAGATAGCTGATGCTGCCCACCGGCATGCCGAAGTCCGGCAGCTGTTTTTCCATCATAACCCTGCGCTGGATATCCGCTTTGGTTTTCTCGGTGAGAGCCCAGTCGTACTCTGCCATATGCAGCCGCCCGAACTGGTCGTAGATCTCCTCCATCAGTGCGGAGAGAGGCTTTTTGGTCACGCTGATCATTTCCACCAGCAAAGAGGCGGCATACAGGCCGTCCTTGCCGCTGATGTGCCCCCGCACGGTGAGACCGCCGGAGCTTTCGCCGCCGATAAGGGCATCATGCTGATCCATGGCGGCAGAGATATGCTTGAACCCTACGGGCACTTCGATGCACGGCTGTCCATATGCAGCCGCCACCCGGTCCAGCAGATGGGTGGTGGCGATGTTGCGCACCGCCGCGCCCCGCCAGCCCTTGTATTTGAGCAGGTAGTGGTACAGCAGCACCAGCACTTCGTTGGCGGGCACATAGTTGCCCTTCTCGTCGATGATGCCCAGCCGGTCAGCGTCACCATCGGTGGCGATGCCGATATCCGCATGGTGCTCGGTGACGATGGCCTGCAGATCCCGCAGGGTATCCGGGTTAGGGGCAGGCAGATGCCCGCCGAAGAAAGCGTCGTGGCGGTCATTGATCACATCCACATCGCAGCGGGCGGTGTAAAGGATGGTCATCAGGCCTGTCAGGCTGACCCCGTACATGGGATCCAGCTCGATCCTCGGACGGCGGGCCCGGATGGCGTTCATGTCGATCTGGCTCATGATGGAGTCCAGATAGGCATCCCGGGGGTCGATGAAGCGGATCATGCCCTTGGCACGGGCTTCCTCAAAGGGCAGGGACTGGATGGTGTCTGTGGAAAGGGCGTTGGCCTCTGCGCCAATGGCATCGGTCACATCCTGTGCCGCATCCCGCCCACCGGCGGTGAACAGCTTGATGCCATTGTAGACAGCCGGGTTGTGGCTGGCAGTCACCTCCGCGCCATAGGGCAGGTTCATCCATTTGGTGGTGAACATCAATTGTGGGGTAGGCGCTGCCAGATTGACAAAATACAGCACCACGCCTTCCCCGGCGATCACTTCCGAAAACCAGATGGCTGCCTCCCGGCTGAGAAAACGCCGGTCGTAGCCGATGCACATGCCCTTGTCTGCGACCCCTTCCCGGTGCATACGCCGGGCCAGCGCGCAGGCCACCCGCCGGATGTTCTCCCGGGTGAACCCATCGCCGATGACGGCACGCCAGCCGCCGGTACCGAACTCAATCATGCAGCACACCTCCCTCAGCCCATGATCACACGGATTTCATGGGTTCCTTCCCCGAATGCGGGGATGGTCTCCACCGGCACACCGTCCGCATAGAGGGCTTTAACGCCCTTGCTGACATACTCCGGGTTTTCCACGGTAATGGCATAGGTTGCCCCCCGCCAGCTGCGCCGGGCGGTGAAGCCATCCCATTCTGCGGGGATGCAGGGATCCACCACGAGGCCGTCAAAGCCGGGACGGATGCCCAGCATGTAGCGGGTGGCGGCATAGTAAGCCCAGCCTGCGGAGCCGGTCATGAAGGGATGCCGGGCCCGTCCGTGGGCGGTGTGATCCTTGCCCATGATGAACTGACAATAGGTATAGGGCTCTGCACCCCGGATCTCCAGCATATCGTTCTGGTTTTCCGGCAAAAGGGCATCGTAGAACTTCATGGCCCGGTCGCCCCGGCCCAGACGGCATTCCGCCACCCATGCCCAGGGGTTGGGATGGCTGAACACCGCGCCGTTTTCCTTGATGCCCGGATACACCCGGGTCACAAAACCGATGGCATCATCGGGCACAGTGAAGGAAGGGGCGTTGAGCATCAGCCCATAGGGGGTGTACAGCCACTGATCCACCGCATCCATGCAGGAGATGCCCTGCTCCCGGGTGGCAGCGCCGCTGACCACAGCCCATGTGTTGCTTTCCATATGTACCTTGCCCTCGGCGGCTTCCACGCTGCCAATGGGCCGTCCGTCTGCGGTAAAGCCCCTCAGGAACCACTGACCGTTCCACAGGGTCTGCTGGCAGGCGGTTTTCATGTTTTCGCACAGTTCGCCGTAGCGCTGCACATCCTCTGTGCGGCCCAGATGGCGGGCGGCATCCAGAAAATGCTCCGTGGCCCATACCAGCAGGAAGGCCACCATGGCGCTTTCGCCGCCGCCCAGATTCAGGCAGTCGTTCCAGTCCGCCCGGAGACCCTTGGTGATGCCGTGGGCACCCAGCTGGCTGTAGGAGAAGTCCAGCGTGGCTTTCATATGGTTCCATACGGTGTCCTCGCCCTCGTCGGCGTAGGGGATCACCTCGTCAAAGAACGCAAGATCCCCGGTTTCCCGCACATGCTCCACGATAGCGGGCAAGAGCCACAGGGCATCATCGGCGCAGGTGTCCTTGAGGCCGTGGATCATACTGGCCTTGTCCGGCGTGGGCACCACGGTGGGGGATTTGAAGGACTGCTGCTTCTGCTCCTCGAACCATGCCGGGTCAAACAGATGCAGGCCGTAGCCCATGCGTACCTGCCCGTGCAGCAGCTGACGGATGCGCATCAGGCAGCCATCCGGTTCCGCATGGGGAATGCACATGGCATCCTGCGCCGTATCCCGGTAGCCAAGGCCCGTGCGCCCGCCCACCTCAATAAAGGAGGAGAAGCGGGAGAACAGCACATTCACTTCGCTCTGGTACAGGTTCCAGATGTTCAGGCTGCGGTTCATGTTTTCATGGGGCGTGTTCACCTGCAGGGGAGACAGCCTGGCTTCCCAGAAGGCGCGCAACTCCGCAAAGGCAGCATCGGTACCGGCTTCATCGTAGCGGGTGCGGGCATCCTCCACCGCCTGACCCCTGCCTGTGCCCAGATAGAACAGCACCCGCTTTTCCTCGCCGGGTTGGAGGGTCAGTTTCTTTTGCAGCGCGCCGCAGGGATTGCCGCCCAGTTCCGTGGAGCCGGACAGCTGGCCCCGGATCACCGCGATGGGATCCCGCTCGGTATGGTAGGCACCAAGGAAGGCATCCCGTACGCCGTCGAAGCCGTCCGGCTGAAAATTGCCAGCGAAGAACTGCCAGCTGTCCTCTTCATAGTGGGCCTCAAACAGCACCGCACCGTTTTCCTCATGGGAACCGCAGGCGTACAGGCTCATCTGGAAGTTCTGGTTGTCCATATCAATATGATGGAAGGAAAACTCCACATAGCCATAGGCGCTCAGCTGGCGTACCCGGTCGGTGGTGTTGCGGATGCGCACATCAAAAATCTCCACCGGGTCGCGTCCGTCCACCTCCCGGGGAATGAACAGGGTCTGGCTGGCGGTGATGCCGTCATATTCGCAGGTATAGGTGGAATAGCTTAGACCGTGGCGGCAGGTATATTTGGCCTCATCCAGCGGAAGGCCGGTGGGCTGCCAGCTCAGGGACCAGTATTTGCCGGTTTCATCATCCCGCAGGTACACATAGTGCCCGGGAAAATCCATGGGCACGCCGTTGGGCCGGAAACGGGTGATGCGGTGATACTGGGGGCTGTCCAGCCAGCAGTAGCCGCCCGCATTGTGGGATACTACCGCGCCCATGCGCTGGGTGCCCAGATAGTTGGTCATGGAAAAAGGAACATCCACCCGGTCAATTACATATTCCCGATCCTCAAAATATCCGTAACGCATAGACGTATTCCTCCATTGAAACGATTTCTTTGTACTATATAGAATAGCAAAAAATCCCGGAAAGGGAATAGCTGCGTATGTGATTTGTTGTATTTTTTTGCTTAGTTTGGAGAAATGGCAACCAGATACAACAAACAACAACTACATACGATGAAATTTTTCACAATGATTTATATAATAACATCAGCAAACAATCGGGAGGGATCAGCCATGAGAGCTGTTACCGGCACGCAGACCAGTCAAAGCCGCAAAACGGCTATGGCTGGCGCCCGCTTCCAAAAGAATTTCTGGCTGCTGACCATGGTGCTGCCCGGGGCCATCTGGCTTTTGCTGCTGCGCTACCTGCCCATGTTCGGCGTGGTGCTGGCCTTCAAAAACTACCGGGCCCACAAACCCAACACCTTCTGGAACAACATTGTCAAGAGCGACTGGGTGGGGCTGGAGAACTTCAAGTTCCTCAACTCGCCGGATACCACCATCATGATCCGCAACACGCTGGCCTACAACGCCCTGTGGATCGTGCTGGGACTGGTGATCGCCGTCAGTTTCGCGGTGATGCTCAGTGAATTGCGCAGCCGCTTTACCGCCAAGGTCTACCAGACCATGATGTTCTTCCCCTACTTCCTCAGCTGGGTGGTGGCAAGCTACTTTGTGCTGGCGTTTCTGGATCCCACCTCGGGCATGATCCCGGCGATCCAGAAGAGCATGGGCGCGAAAGTGACCAACTTCTACCATGACAAGACCTGGTGGCCCCTCATACTGACGCTGTCCAACCTGTGGAAGAACGTTGGCTACTCCACGGTGCTCTATCTGGCAGCCATCACCGGTATCGACCGCACCCAGTATGAGGCCGCCGCCGTGGACGGCGCTACCAAGTGGCAGCAGATCTGGCACGTAACTTTGCCCAACATCCGCACCATGATCATCATCCTGCTGATCATGAACGTGGGCAAGATCTTCAACGCGGACTTCGGCCTGTTCTACAACGTGCCCCAGAACTCCGGCACCCTCTACCCGGTCACGCAGGTTATCGATACCTACGTCTACCGGGCCTACGCCAACACCCGCAACATCGGCATGAGTTCGGCGGCGGGTCTGTTGCAAAGCGTGGTGGGCTGTATCTGTATCCTTGCCACCAACGCCATCGTCAAAAAGATCGACCCGGAAAGCACCCTGTTCTAAGGAGGTGGAAGCATGGTTATGAAAAAGCCCAAGGCTAACCTCAATGGCTTCTCCACAGGAACAGAGATCGTTTTCCATGTGATTCTGGCGGTATTTGCGCTGGCCTGCATCATTCCCTTCCTCTTTGTGGTGATCATCTCCTTTACTTCTGAGGAAAGCATCCGGGCCATTGGCTATTCCTTCGTACCCCAGTCCTGGTCCCTGCAGGCTTACGATTATGTATTCGCCATGGGCGGCGCGCTGTGGCGCAGCTACTTCAACAGCTTCCTGATCACCGTCATCGGCACGGTGGCCAGCGTAGCCATCTGCGTGCTCTACAGCTACCCCCTGTTCCGCAAAGACTTCAAATACCGCAACTTCTTCAACTATTTCAGCTTTATCACCATGATCTTCGGCGGCGGCCTCATTCCCACGGTGGTCATCTGCAAAACCGTGCTGGGTCTCAACGACAACTATGCCGCCCTGATCATCCCCATGCTGTTCAGCCCCTTCAACATCATCGTGATGCGCACCTTCTTCCAGACCAGCGTGCCCATGGAGCTGATCGAAGCCGCCACCATCGACGGCAGCGGAGAATACTCCACCCTCACGCGCATCGTGCTGCCCATCGTCAAGCCGGGCATCGCCACCATTGCGCTGCTTAACGCGCTGGCCTTCTGGAACGAATGGTTCCTGTCCCTTCTGTACCTGAACAAGAACATGGACATCATGCCCCTGCAGTACCTGTTGATGCGCATGCAGCGCAACGCGGACTTCCTTGCCAAGAATGCCTCCATTCTGGGCGCGGATGCCGCCAAGGCTGTCCGGGAGCTGCCCTCCCAGACGCTGAAAATGGCGCTGGTGGTGTTCATCGTTCTGCCCATCTCCTGCGCTTATCCCTTCTTCCAGCGGTATGTGGTCGCCGGTCTGACCATCGGCTCGGTGAAGGGATGATTATTCCCGGTAAGCACGGTCTTGGTTGAAGGCCGCTTGCAAATACAAAAACCCAATCAACATAAGGAGGATCCCATCATGAAGAAATTCCTGGCTCTGTTTCTCGCGCTGGTCATGATGCTGGGCTGCATCGGCATCGCTTCTGCCGAAGAGCTCCCCACCATCACCATTATGTTCCACGGTTCCAACGTTACCGATGACACCGCCGTTCTGGAAAAGGTCAACGAGTACATCGCTGACAAGGTAGGCGCCAAGCTGGAAGTGATCTGGGGCACCTGGGGCGACTTCGACCAGAAGGCTGCCGACGCCCTGCTCATGGCTGATGAGACCGTGGACATGGTCTTCACCTGCTCCTGGAGCGCCAACGAGTACAACACCTTCGCCAAGAACGGCTACTTCGTCAAGCTGGATGACCTGATCGCCGAGTACGGTGCCGATCTGGTCGCCGCCATCCCCGAGGCCCTGATGCAGGCTGCCACCATCGAAGGCTCCGAAGGCAAGGGCATCTACGCCATCAACGGCTACAAGGACGTTGCCACCCAGAACTGCTGGGACGTGAACGTGACCCTGCTCAACGAGCTGGGCTACACCCTGGACGATTTCAAGGCCATGGACTTCTATTCCTTCGGTGAGCTGTTCGCCAAGGCCAAGGAAGTCAAGGGCGATTCCTTCTATCCCTTCCTCATCGAGCCCATGGTGCTGGAGCGCATGGTGACCAATTCCATCATCGTGGCTGGCGACTCCGGTTCCACCAACCTTTTGTCCCTGTACCTGAACCCCGAAGATGTGTCCGCTGACGGCGCTTATGGCAACGTGCTGCTGAACAAGTTCGCCACCCCCGAATACCAGAAGTTCGTTGAGAAGATGCACGAGTATTACGAGGCTGGCTATGTGGATCCCGCTCTGGCTGTAGCCGAAACCTCCAACGACACCCGTACCGCCGCTCAGCTGAGCGCCAACTACCTCATCGGCACTCAGTCCTACGCTCTGGGCTATGAGTACACCGCTTCCGCCGAGCGCGGCATCGAAGTGGCTTTCGTGCCCTGCACCGATCCTTACGTTGACACCACCGCCTCTCAGGGCGCCATGGTCGCCATCAACTCCGCCTCCAACTATCCCGTGGAGTCCTTCAAGTTCCTGGCTCTGCTGAACTCCGATCCCTACCTGATGACCCTGCTCAACTACGGCGTGGAAGGCATCCACTACACCAAGAACGCCGATGGTCTCATCGAGTTCACCGAAGCCCGCGGCACCTACACCCCCTGGACCAACGGCATGGGCAACGTGACCATCCTGCCCGACACCGCTGCTGAAGGCGCCGGCTTCCGCAAGACCTTCGTGGAATTCTACGGCGGCGCCAAGGGCATCCCCAGCCTGGGCTTCGTGTTCAACAACACCGATGTTTCCAACGAGATGGCTGCCCTGTCCAACGTGGCTGCTCAGTATGCTCTGGCTCTGGATGCCGGCGCTGTTGATCCCGCCACCGTGCTGCCCGAGTTCCTGGCTGCTCTGGACGCTGCCGGCATGCAGACCTATCTGGATGCTGCCAACGCTCAGCTGAATGCCTATCTGGGCAAGTAATCACTGAGTGCAGTTTCATGACTGCTGGTTTTGGCTGATGATGCAAGCATTTCTTCGGGAGATGCTGCCATAGGCCATGAACAACGCCCCATCTGCCGGTCGGAATGACCGGTGGATGGGGCGTTTTGTGGTGGTGTGGTGGTGGCGATGAGTAATACACCTCTAAAACTCCGCTATCTACTGATGGATAAACCCATGGATGATGTGGCTGTTTGTAATTTGGCTGACTGAATCTCATCCAGAACTACAAATGCAACCGCTCCAGTTCACTTCAATGGATAATGGTGTTGCTTGCGAAAGTGTTCATGAAGCCCCTGGTGAATGTACAACCGGTGCGGCTTTTGCAACTTGTGCCGAGTTCTTGACATTTGCTTTGACGGAAATGGCAGGTTGATTTGTCTGTTAATTGGATAACGAAAGATGTAGAAATATAAGAATCCCAGAACTCAATTCTTTTGGTGAAAGAAAGCTCTGGGATTCTTGTGTTTGTGTGGTTGGAGTGTACGGGTTGGAATATGGTTTATAGAGTATTGATTGTTTGTGCTACTGAATATTGAATGATTTTGAAGATTGTCTTAATTTCCCCTTGACAAACGTGCGCCGGGGTGCAGGGGCAGCGCCCCTGCCCTCCCATCACTTCACAGAATTCAGCATGGCATCGTCAATCTTGCCCCAGGCGCCCTTGCCTGCGCCTTGGCACTGTACATACACGCCCACCACCACTTCGCTGCCAGCGGGGTGATCAAATTCGGGAATCACGCCCTCATCCCAGCTGCCGTAGGAAGTAATGGTCATGGGGGCGGTGGCAACGGTTTCCCCGTCCACCTTCACATAGGCATAGGCTTCGTGGTTGCCTGCATCGCCGCCCATGATGGACACGGCAAAGCGGAACTTGCCCTCGGGCAGGTCGGTAACGGTCTGTTCCAATGTGAAAGCCACACTGTTCTGGGCTGCGCTCCAGAAGTGGAAATGCTTGGTGCCGGTGAGCGAGTCGGTCACCTTGTCCTCCACATAGAGTTCGTCGGCGGCTGCCAGATCGGTCCATGTCCAGCCTGTGCCGCCTTCCTCAAAGGAATAGTCGCTGAGGTAGTTGTAGTCCACCATGGAAACAAACAGGCGGGCTTCCATGCCGCCGGCAGTGCCGGTAACGGTGTAATCCGCCACGCCGCCGGTCTGCATCTGATTCCGTTCCTCTTCTGTCAGGTTCCACTGCACCGGAATGGCCTGACGGCTGTTGTCCGTCATGACGGCATTGACGGTCTGTGGCAGCTGCAATGGCGCATTCAGGTCGCAGATCAGGCTCACATCCTCCAGCGCATCGGCAACAGGAGCGATTTCGTTGCCCTCCCGCATCAGCCGGAACACCTTGAGGGATTCCAGAGGATGACCGGCGGCATCGAACAGCGCCTGGTTGTCCACCGCACAGCCGCCGTAGTAGCGGCCCGCATCCGCCGGGTCGTAGGAGGTGGCGTAGCTGGAAGCCCAGCCGGAACCGAATTCCTCCCACAGGGCATGGTTTTCCTCCCAGCTGTTCTGGCCCACGCTGATCCATGTGCCTTCCCAGTACACCACGCCGATGCCCGCCGGGGTATCGTTGACGATGGCATCGGTAATGGCCCGCACATTGTTGGCCTGCCCCTGCACGGTGAAGGGGTAATCCTTCACAATGGCCCCGCCGTCGCCGATGGTGTTGCCGTTGAAGTCCGTATCCTCGCCGGTGTAGGCGTAGGAGGTTTCCATCACCATCACCTTTTTGCCGTAGGTATCGGCAATGGTGGTCAAAAGGGAGGTCAGGTTATCAAGGCTGCCGTGCCAGTAGGGATAGTAGGAAGAGGCGAACACATCATAGTCCACCTGATAATAATCCATCTTCTTGGCGTAGGTCAGGTAGGAGTCGCCTTTTTCCGGGTTGGCAAAGTGCAGCGCCACCAGCGCATCGGGATACACTTCCCGGGTGGCCTTTGAGCCTGCCTGCATCAGGTACTGGATGTTGAACCAGATCTTCTCGCCGCACAGATACTGATTGGTCTCGTTGCCAATCTGCACCATGCCCACATCCACACCGGCAGCTTTCAGCTTTTCCAGACTTTCTTTGGTGAACTGATAAACCGCCTCGGTTTTCTGTTCGATCTCCATGCCTTCCCACGCCTTGGGCACCATCTGCTTGCCGGGATCCGCCCAGAAATCGGAGTAATGGAAGTTGACCAGCAGCTTCATGCCATACTGGGTGGCCCGTTTGCCAATCTCGATGGCGTTGGCCAGATCGCAGTTGCCGCCGCCATAGCCCTGACCGGAGGCATTGTAGGGGTCGTTCCAGATGCGCACCCGGATGTGAGTGATACCGTTTTCGGCCAGCACCTTGTACACATCGGTTTCATTGCCGTCAAAATCGTAGTAGCGCACGCCGCTGCGCTCCAGCGCAGGCACGCAGGAGGCGTCCATGCCGAAGATGAAATCCTCCGGCAGATTTTCCACTTTCTTCACATACAGGGTGCTTTCCTCCGCCAGTGCAGCGGGGCAGCAGACGGCGGTGAGCAGGGTCAACGCCAGGGCCATGGTCACACATTTACGGAACATTCTGGTTGCCTCCTTAAACTCAGTGAATGAACAACAACGTTTCTGCCAGCAGTACGGCTTGATCGTCCAGGCCGTTTTCATTGCCGGTCAGATGCAGGGATTCCCTGCCGAAAATCAGGTACACATCCTCATCCGGCAAAGTTGGATCGTGGTAATCAATATAGTTTTGGGCAATGCCGGTTCCTTCCTGCCCATTCCAGATGCGGATGCCATACGCCGTGCCATCCAGCGCCAGAATGCCATCCGCTTCCACCCGCATGGCATCGGCGAAGCGCTCCGGCAGGGGCGCAAACCATTCCCGGTATTCCTCCACATGGGAAGCCCGCACCAGATAGACATCCGCCTGCCGCAAGGGTTCGCTGTCCAGCATGGCATAGGTGAATGGATGCACCTTCACCATGCGGATGGTATCATCCAGCAGCGTTTCTTCCAGCTTAACCGCCAGCCCGGTGCCATCGGTCACCGTTGCATCCACAAACAGGCTCAGCTTGTTTTCCGGCTTGGTATCCGTCAGGAAGGTGAAGATCCAGCCCCAGAGGAACACGCTGAGCATCAGCCAGAGGATCAAAGCGGGCACAAGATCGAAAAACTGTTTCAGCTTCTTCATTCCTCAACCTCCACTCCGGTGATGAATGTGCGCTGCACAGCGATGCGTACCGGCTTTGTCAGATCCGGCAGTTTGGCCCCATACCGGGCATTCAGGTTCAGGGACAGGGTTTCTTCGTCCGTCTCCAGCCTCGCCTTCTGCACCGATATGCTGCCGGGAATGGCGAACACCACCCGGGAGACAGTCAGAATGCCGGTGTACTCTTCCTGCGCCGCATCCAGCAGGCCGGTCATGTGCGCTGCCTGGGCTTTGGCGGGCTTGCATCCGAAAACCAGCAAAAGCAGCGCTGCCCAACCGCCCAGCGTGGACAGGCCAATGGTCATGGGCAACAGCCGGGTTGCATTGCCGGTGTTTACCTGCGTACACAGGAAGATGCACCCTGCCAGCGTTCCCGCAAGCACTGCCGCTATGATGATTCCATACAGATGCGCCCGCTTTTTCAGCTGTTGCGCCCGGAGCTCGGTATACCATCCGTTCATGCTGTCAAATCCTTTCTTTGCAAGGAGTATAGCACGGCTTGTCCACCTTGACAAGCGAGGGGAAATATGGGATAGTTACAGCAAAGGAAAAAAACCACAGAAGGAAGGCTGACCATGAAACGGTTTTTCTGTATGCTTCTTGCGCTTATGCTGACTGTCGGTAGCTGTTTTGCCCAGGAGGATTTCTTCATCCGCCGCTACCCTCTTTCCGAAAGCGGCGAGTGCATCGTGAATGATGTTCTTTTTTCCGACGCTCCCGCCCCTGAGGACAACAACCGGGTTTTCTACGAAATCTTCGTTGGTTCCTTTTCTGATTCCAACGGGGACGGCATCGGCGATCTCAGGGGCATCATCAACCGGATGGACTACCTGAACGACGGCGATCCGGACAGCGGCCTGAGCCTTGGGGTGGAAGGGCTGTGGCTGACCCCCATCTTCCTGTCCCCCTCCTACCACAAATATGATGTGACCGACTATTACACCATCGATCCCCAGTTCGGCACCATGGACGACCTGAAAGAGCTGATTGACCTGTGCCACCAGCGGGGTGTGAAGATCATTCTGGATCTGCCCATCAACCACACCGGCCATCAGAGCCGCTGGTTCAAAAATTTTGTCAACGCCCACACCCTGCACAACCCCCGCAACCAGTACTACGATTTCTATGTGTGGGCCGAAAAAGGCGATTCCCTGCCTGCCGGGCGTACCTTTGCCGGTGTGTTCGGCACCGATTTGCTCTACGAAGCCAATTTTTCCGACCAGATGCCGGAGCCGGATTTCGATAATCCCTTCGTGCGCCAGACCATGCTGGAGGTAGCCCTGTATTATCTGGATATGGGGGTGGACGGCTTCCGCTTTGACGCCGCCAAGTATATCTACTTTGGCGACCATGCCGCCAGTGTGGATTTCTGGGACTGGTATATCGGCGAACTTCGCAAGGTAAAGCCGGATGTGTATACCGTGGCGGAGGTCTGGGACGGGGACGGGGTCATTGACCAGTACCTGCCGGTGACCAGCTGCTTCAACTTCGCTTCCAGCCAGGCGGAAGGCATTATTGCCACCACTGCCAAGGGCGGCGATGTGAACCGCTTTACCGCCTATCTGCAAAGCTACCTGACCAAAATTGACCGTTTTTCCGATGCAGCTTTGCCCACCCTGTTCATCTCCAACCATGATATGGACCGTGCCGCCGGATACCTGACCGCCGCCAGCGGTCACATGAAGATGGCTGCCAGCCTGTATCTGCTCACCCCCGGCTCCCCCTTCCTCTACTATGGCGAGGAAATCGGCCTCAGGGGTTCCCGGGGCGGCGCCAATACCGACGCCAACCGCCGTATGGCCATGGTCTGGGGGGACGGCGACACGGTGCAGAACCCAGCCGATACCACCTACGACAAGCAGACCCCTTACAGCGTCAAGGATCTGTATGCCATCGGGGACAGCCTGTACAACCACTATAAACAGCTGATGATGCTGCGCAAAGCCAACCCGGAAATTGCCCGGGGACAGCTGACCGCCCTTTCCTTTGCGGATACCAAGCTGGGCGGCTTCACCTGCACATGGGAAGGCAGCACCGTGGGCGTTTTCCACAATACCACCCTGAATCCCATCACCGTTGACCTGAGCGCCGCCACCGATGTGCCCTTTGCACTTATCAGCGGCAGCGCAGGGGAAGGAGAAGCCACTTTGGAAGGCACCTTGCTCACCCTGCCCGGACAGACCAGCGCCGTACTGCGCACCCACTGAAGGAGGCAACGCCATGGCAGCCGTTCATGAACTATTTCTGCATCTGAATCAGATGCACACCCGCATCACCGCCGTAGGGGACGGCATTCTCCGCATTACCCATACTTTGCAGGACACCTTCCGGCCCGGCCACGGCGACTGCGTGGTGGATCTTCCCGATGCGCCTTTTTTGGCAGATGCACAGGAAAACGACTGGGAGCATACGTTCACAGCCGGAAGCATTACCCTGCGCATTGCCAAATCCACCGGTGCATTTTCCTTCTTTGATGCAGCGGGCAACCTGCTGCTGCGGGAGCCGGAACGCCGCCCTCGGGTACTGAAGGAAAAGCCGGTCCATATCAACCTGTTTGACGAGACCGCCAAGGTAGAGGAAGGCAGCAGCGTGGACGGCGCACGGGCATCTGCCAAACCCAGTGAGACCAGGTTTTCCCGTATGGCCCACGAATGCCGCCAGTCCTTCGTTTTCGACCCGGAGGAAGCCCTCTACGGGCTGGGTTCCCACGAGGAAGGCCACGGCAATCTGCGGGGGCACAGCCAGCTGCTTTATCAGCACAACATGAAGGCCGTGGTGCCGGTGCTGGTTTCCACCAAGGGCTGGGGCGCACTGTTTGACATGGGCTGCCTGATGACCTTCCACGACGATGCCAGCGGCTCCTGCCTGTGGGCGGATGTGGCCGACGAGCTGGACTGGTATTTCTTCTACGGCGACGGCAGCTATGCTTCCCTGATGGAACGCTACCGGCTGCTGACCGGGGCTTCGCCGCTTTTGCCCAAGTATGCGCTGGGCTATATCCAGTCCAAGGAGCGTTACAAGGACAGCAAGGAACTGCTGGATGTTGCCGCCGAGTACCGCCGCCGCCACCTGCCGCTGGATATGGTGGTGCTGGACTGGATGAGCTGGCCCGATGGTCAATGGGGATGGAAGCATTTCGACCCGGAGCGTTTCCCGGATCCCAAAGCCCTTACCGATGGGCTGCACCGGATGGATGTGAAGATGATGCTGTCCATCTGGCCCTCCATGCAGGGCGATGACAACACCGACCGGGCGCAGATGCTGGAGAAGGGCTATATGCTGGGCAACCGGCTCATTTACAATGCCTTTGACGAAGATGCCCGGGCCCTGTACTGGCAGCAGGCCAACGAAAACCTGTTCCGCCACGGCATCGATGCCTGGTGGTGCGATTGCAGCGAGCCCTTTGAAAGCGACTGGAACGGCAACGTGAAGCCCGATCCCCTCCGCAGGGCCCAGCTGAACACCGACGAGGCCAAACGCTACCTTGACCCGGCCCAAATCAACCTGTACAGCCTGTACCATTCTCAGGGCATCTATCAGGGGCAGCGCAGCGTTACCAGCGAAAAGCGGGTGTGCAACCTGACCCGTTCCTCCTATGCCGGTCAGCACCGCTATGCCACCATCACCTGGAGCGGCGATGTGAGCGCCAACTGGGAAACTCTGCGCCGTCACGTGCCCGAGGGCCTCAATTTCTGCGCCACCGGCGAGGGCTTCTGGTCCACGGATGTGGGCGCATTCTTCCCCAACGGGCAGTGGGATCCCTGGTTCTATGAGGGCGATTTTGACAATGGCGTGGAGGACCCCGGCTACCGGGAGCTGTTTGTGCGTTGGATGCAGTACGCCGCCTTCCTGCCCATGATGCGGGCCCATGGCACCGGCACCCCCAGAGAGGTGTGGCAATTCGGCGAGGCAGGGGAACCCTTCTACGATGCCCTTGCCAAGACCCTGCGCCTGCGCTATCATCTGCTGCCCCTCCTGTACAGCCTGATGGCCCAGACCCATTTCCACGGCCTGCCCATGCTGCGGGTGCCTGCGCTGGTGTTCCCGGAGGATGCCGCCCTGCGCAGCCGCAATGACCTGATGATGTTGGGCGAATCCCTGCTGGTGAAGCCCGTCACCCGGCCCATGTGTTTCTTCCCCTACGGCAAGGTGGCCGACCAGCCCGATGAGACCGAAAGCGTCTATCTGCCTGCCGGGGCGGACTGGTACGACCTGAACACCGGCATCCGCTATCCCGGCGGCCAGACCATCACCGTGGCAGCTCCGCTGGATACGGTGCCCCTGTTCGTGCGGGCAGGAACCATCCTGCCATGGGCTGCCCCGGTGGAATCCACGGCCCAGCTGAAGGATGCGCCCTTGGATGTGATTGTGTTCCCCGGCAGCGACGGCCATTTCTGCCTCTACGAGGATGCCGGCGACGGCTATGGCTACGAGCAGGGGGATTATGCCCTGTTGCCCATGCACTGGGATAATGCCCGCCACCAGCTGACCCTTGATAAGCGGCAAGGCGGCTATGCCCACCTGCCCGCCCTCCGGGTGCGGCTGTTCGGCGGCGAAAACCAACCGGTTTCCTATCAGGGGCAGGAAATGACCCTTGTACTGACCGACGATGAATGAGGTGAAAACCATGACCATTCTTGCACAATACACAGTAGGCGACCTGCTTTTGCGCTATCTGCGCAACGATGCCGGTCAGGTGGGGCTTCTGCTGGCTCCGGCTGACCGGGAAAACGAGATTCTGGACAAGGACTGGGCCGTGGAACCACTGGTACAACTCCATGCCCGGGGCGATCAGCTGCCCCACGGCTATGGCAGCGGCCATACCCTTGCCACCTCCACCGCCACCAGCCGCTTGGCACTGTTTTCCCACCAGCAGGAGGGGGACACCATCTCCACCGTGCTCCGGGATGAAAGCGGACGCACCGTGACCCATCGGGTGCGCTGGCAGCAGGGCTGGCAGGCTTTGCGCCTCTCCACCCAATTCACCAACAACACCTCTGCGCCCGTTACCCTGAACCTGCTTTCCAGCCTGAACCTGGGCATGATGACCCCCTTCACCCCCGGGGATGCCACCGGTGCGCTGGTGCTTCACCGTGCCCGCAGCGCATGGAGCGCAGAAGGGCGGCTGCAAAGCGAAACCATTGAGCAGTTGCTGCTGGAACGCAGCTGGACCGGCCATGCCCTCCGGGTGGAAAAATTCGGCCAGATCGGCTCCATGCCGGTCAGGGGCTGGTTCCCCTTCGCCGCTGTGGAGGACAGCCGTGCCAAGGTCTGCTGGGCCATGCAGCTGGCCTGTCCCTCCTCGTGGCAGATGGAAATCCGCCGTCAGGACGACGGCCTGTGCATGATGGCCTCTCTGGCGGATGAAGAGTTCGGCCACTGGGCCAAGACCATCCAGCCGGGGGAGAGCTTCGAGACCCCGGAGGCCTATCTGACCGTCTGCACCGGCGGCGTGGACGAGGCTTCCCAGCGGCTTTTGTCCATTCACCGAGCCAACTGGGTGGGCAAGGACCGTCCCCTGCCCGTGCTGTTCAACGAGTACTGCACCACCTGGGGCGACCCCTGCCACGACAACATGGTGCGCATTGCCGATGCCATCAAGGGGCATGGCTTTGACTATCTGGTGATGGACGCCGGCTGGTACGCCAAGGAGGACATCGGCTGGAGCGATGCCGGCGGCGACTGGATTCCCAACGAGACCACGCTGTTTCCCCACGGCCTGAAAGCCACTGCTGATGTAATCAAAGCCGCAGGCATGAAGCCCGGCATCTGGTTTGAGGCCGAGACCTGCGCCCGGGCTTCCGATACCTTCCGCCGGGAAGAATTGCTGCTGAAGCGGGATGGTGTGGTGATTGACACCGACAACCGGCATTTTCTGGATATGCGCAAGGAAGAAGTCCACGCCCATCTGGAAGAGCGGTTGATCAACCTGCTGAAAAACAACGGTTTTGAATATGTGAAGATCGACTACAACGATACCATCGGTCTGGGCTGCGATGACCCGGACGGCCTTGGCGAAGGCCTTCGGCAGAATATGCAGGGCAGCCTACGGTTCTTCCGGCGCATGCGGGAAGCCATTCCCGGCCTGTGCATTGAAAACTGCGCCTCCGGCGGTCACCGGCTGGAGCCTTCCCTCATGGGCGTCAGCGACATGGCCTCCTTCTCCGATGCCCACGAATGCGCCGAGATTCCCATCATCGCCGCCAACCTGCATCGGCTCATCCTGCCAGGCCAGAGCCAGATCTGGGCGGTGCTCCGGGCAGAGGACAGCCTGCGCCGTATCAATTATTCCATCATCAATACCTTCCTGGGCGTTCTGTGCCTTTCCGGCGATATTGAACACCTCTCCCCTGCCCAGTGGACCAAGGTGGATGAGGGCATCGCATTCTTCAAAACGGTACGCCATATCATCCGGGACGGCGTATCCGCCTTCCATGGACAGATATCTCCCTCCTGGCGCAAGCCGGAGGGCTGGCAGGCCATCTGCCGCAGCTGTGGCAGCGAGACCCTTGCCGTCATCCACACCTTCGGCGGTCAGCTGCCCCATGAAGTGCGCCTGCCGGTTCAGGCCAAGCGCATCCTTCGGGTGATGTGCAGCGAAGACAACCATGTGCGCATGGAAAACGGGCAGCTGGTGGCCCAGCTGAAAGCGCCCTTTGAAGCCATTGCTGTATATATGGGTGAATAAACCCGCCGGCGCATAATAAACGCCGCAAACAAACACAAAAGGAGTGTTCCTCCATGCGCATCATCCTTGTACGTCACGGTCACCCGGACTATGCCAACGACTGCCTCACCCCGCTGGGCAGGCTCCACGCCGCCGCTGCCGCCCAGCGCCTCCAGGATGAAGGCATCCAGAAAATCTTCTCCTCCACCTGCGGCCGGGCCATGGAAACCGCCCGGCACACCGCCGATCTTTTGGGGCTTGAGGTAGAGGGCATGGATTGCTTCCGGGAGATTCACTGGGGCTCTGCCGATGGAGAGCCCATTGCCTTCAGCGGCCACCCCTGGGATACCGCCGACCGGATGGTAGCGGACAACCAGTCCCTGCTGGACCCGGACTGGGCGGTCAAGCCGCCCTTCGACCGCAACAGCGTGGTCGGCTGCGTACAGGCGGTTGCCAAAGCTGCCGATGAGTGGCTTTTGCGCCTTGGCTACCAGCGGCAAGGGCTGTACTACCGGGTGCTGAAACCCGCCTATCAAACCGTGGCGCTGTTCGGCCATGGCGGCGAAACAGCCGCTTTGCTCAGCCATCTCTTCAACGTGCCCTTTCCCTTCTTCTGCTCTGCCATGGGGCCGGATTACACCGGCATTGTGGTGCTCACATTGCCCGACGAAGCGGACGGCCTTGTGCCGGTGCGCTTTGAGCTGGTCAACGATGTGAAGCACATCCAGGGGCTTCGGGTGGAGAATGTATTCAATCGGTGAGTATCTTGACAGGCAAACAGGGACAGTCGGGAAAATCCCCAACTGTCCCTGTTTTTTTGCATTGTATTTCTGTTTTTCACTTCACCCGGGTCAGGCAAACCGCCGCATACTGCCTGCCCGTCAGCCACAGGCGGAAGGAACCCTCCTTGATGCCGCAGTCCGTGCGGGTCATTTCCCAGGTATCCAGCACCTCCGCCCGGTAGGCGGTGCCTTCCGGCAGCGTGAAATCCCGGAAAGAGGGGCGCATGAAGGAATAGTAGTACACAATCACAGGCGGAGCCTCTTCCTCCCCGCCGGGCACGCAGGCGCAGCGGTCATCCCAGTTGCTCTTCCAGGGTTCCAGCGGGCCGGGCAAAGCGTCCAGGAAATCCCGGAGAAATTGCAGCCTTGCCGGAGAGGTGCCGTGGAGCACATCACCATGGGACCACCAGAGGATCTCTTTGTCGCTGAAATAGGTTTCGCCATGGCCCGCATAGCCGCCCCGGATGGTGGCTTCCCAGAAGCGGCGGGTCAGCTCTTCGCCGGTCAGGTTGCCCCAGCCATGCTGGATGTTGCCCTCATAGCCCAGTTCATCCACGATCACGGGCTTGCCGAACTCCTTGCGCCAGGTATCCACCAGCTCCGTGGTGCGGTACAGATCCTGCCGCTGCAGGCAGCAATGGGTCACCCAGGGGCGGGTATGGTCGTAGAAGCCGAAGCAGTTGTGGATGGAGGTGAGCCGGTGATAAGGGTCGTGCTGCTGGATGGTGCCCGCAAGGGCTTCCCAGTCCTCCGTGACCATCTCCGGCATCAGATCGTATTCATTGGCCAGGGACCACCATACATTGCGGTATGCACCGATGCGGCTGACCAGATATCGGAAATAATGCTGCATCTGCGAAAGGGTCATGCGGCTGTAGCCCCAGCGGTCATAGGGGTGCAGCATGATGATATCCGCCTCCACGCCCATCTCCCCAAGGCGCTGAATGGCGCATTCCAGATGCCGGAAATATACCGGATCAAAGCGGGAAAAATCCCAGGCATAATCCTGCCCCGGCGCTTTTTCGGCGGCAGCGAAGGGATAGGCGAAGGGCTCATTGTGGTTGTAGTCGTAATGCTTGGGAAATACGCAGAAGCGGATCTTATTGAAGGGAGAGGCTTTCAGGGTTTCCAGCGTCTTTTCAAACATTTTCGGGGTTTGCAGGTGCCATACATAGCAGGTGGTGCCCACCGGGCGGTAGGGAGTGCCGTCGGCATAGGCAAAGTGGAAGGTATCTGCCACCTTCACTGGGCCATGAACCCCTGCCTGCGCCAGGGTAACGGTAAAGGAGCCGGTTATCGCCTCCCCAAGGAAACTGGCGGTGATGCGGTAGGTGTATTCACCCTCAAAGGAGGGCATGAACCGCACCACATAGCGGCCTTCCCCGTCATAGAAGCCGGGGGCGGTCAGGATTTCACCATCGTGGGTGAAAGTGCCGGTGATGTGCTCATCTGCAAAGGGATTGCCGCCCTCCGGGCCGGAGATGATGATCTCCTGAACGCCATAACGGGGCACTGTGGAAAGACAGGTCAAGGACATGGAAGAACATCCTTTCTGCATATGAATGATATTGCTGAAACGCTTATCTGCATTATAGCGGAAAACGCCATGCCCCGCAAGGCGGGCAGCGGCAAAAGCCACACGAACGGTGCAAAATATGGTTGCTCAGGCCTGCCATCTGTTGTATGATAAACATAGCAAATAACCGGCGATACAACCGAACATCCCACGCCGTCAGGAAAGGAAGAGACACATGGCATACCAATGGAAAAACTATACCATGGGCACCTGCTACTACCCGGAACACTGGCCGGAGCAGCTCTGGCAGAGCGACCTTCGCCGTATGAAGGCGGCGGGCATTTCCGTGATCCGCATTGCGGAATTTGCGTGGAACAAATGCGAACCCCGGGAGGGGGAATTCACCTTTGACTACTTCCAGCGTTTTCTGGATCTGTGCCAGCAGGAAGGAATGCAGGTCATCTTCTCCACCCCCACCGCCACGCCCCCAGCATGGCTCACCCAGAAGTACCCGGAGGTGCTCAATTGCCGTCTGGACGGCGCCGTGTACCAGCACGGCGGACGGCGGCACTACAACTACAACGCCCCGGTATACCGCCGTCTCTGCGCCCGTATTGTGGAAAAAATCGCCGCTGCCTACGCCAGCCATCCCGCCATTGTGGGCTGGCAGATTGACAACGAGCTGAACTGCGAAACCGACGAGTTCTATTCCCGTGCCGATGCGGAGGCTTTCCGGGTGTATCTGCGGGGCAAGTTCGGCACGCTGGAAAATCTGAACAAAGCCATGGGCACCGCCTTCTGGAACCAGACCTACACGGAATGGTCTCAGGTGGATGTGCCGAGGCTCACCGTCAGTCAGGCCCGGAACCCCCATGTAATGCTGGAATACATCCGCTTTGTTTCCGAAAGCGCCCGCAGCTTCTGCCAGATGCAGGCGGAAATTCTGCGCAGGTATGTGAAGCCCGGCGACTTCATCACCACCAACGGCACCTTCGGCAGTCTGGACAATCACCGCATGACCCGGGAATCGCTGGATACCTTCACCCATGATACCTATCCCAGCTTTGCCTATGGTCTGGATAACCCCTCTGCCGAAGGTGAGCTGCGGGATCGCTGGCCTGCCATGAGACTGATCGAGATCCGTTCCGTCTGCCCCCATTTCGGCATCATGGAGCAACAGAGCGGCGCCAATGGCTGGATCAACAAAATGGAGGGGCCTGCTCCCCGCCCCGGTCAGCTGACCCTGTGGGCCATGCAGAGTGTTGCCCACGGTGCCGACTTTATCAGCTTCTTCCGCTGGCGCACCTGCACCATGGGCACGGAGATCTACTGGCACGGCATTCTGGACTACGATAGCCGGGACAACCGCAAACTGGCCGAGGTAGCGGATTTCCACCGGAAGCTGGAAGCCATCCAGCCGGTGTGCGGCGCAGATTACAAAGCCGCCTTTGCTTTGGTGCGGGACTATGACAACGAATGGGATGCCCGTCTGGACAGCTGGCACCGCCGGGTGCATACCGCCAGTCAGGACGGCATTTTCGAAGCCGCCGCCCGCAACCATCTGCCCTATGACATGGTCTTCATTGATCAGCCGGATGCCGCTGAAAAGCTGGCCAAGTATCCGGTGCTGGTGTACCCCCATCCGGTGATCATGGATCAGCGGCGGGCGGACATCCTGCGGGGCTATGTGGAGGCCGGCGGTACTTTGCTCATCGGCTGCCGCTCCGGCTACAAGGATCTCACCGGCCAGTGCGTCATGCTGCCCCAGCCGGGTCTTTTGCAGCCCCTCACCGGCTCCGATATCCACGATTTCACCTTCACCACCTTCGCCGAGGAGGAATCCTTTGCCATGCTGGGCGAAACCCGTCTGGAAGCGCCCATTTTCAACGATGTGCTCACCCCCATTGATGGCGGGCAGGCCGTTGCTACCTATGGCAGCAGCTATTACAAGGGCGAAGCCGCGCTGGTGGAAAACAAGCTGGGCAAAGGCCGTGTGCTGCACTTTGGCAGCGTGTTTACCAAGGACAACGCTTTGCAGCTGCTGACCTATGCTGGGGTGAAGCCCCTCTTTGCAAATCTGGCAGAAGCCCATGAACAGGTGGAGCTGGCCCTGCGGCAGAAGGACGGCAAGCAGTATCTCATCGTGCTCAATTACCTGAACCGGGAAACCACCCTTACCCTGAAAAAGCCCGCCCGGTGCCTGTATACCGGCGAAACCCTCACCGGCGATGTTGCCTTGCCGGCCTTCGGTACGCTGGTATTGGAGATTTGATGGGATTTTTCCTTGCTGCAAAAGTGATTTCATGATAGGGTAAGCATACGGGAGCAACACAGAACATGAAGGAGGCTCACCCATGAAA
This sequence comes from Clostridia bacterium, assembly GCA_017501255.1. Classification (GTDB taxonomy): domain Bacteria; phylum Bacillota; class Clostridia; order Christensenellales; family Aristaeellaceae; genus Limiplasma. The sequence goes on from JAFVXE010000018.1 coordinate 37,418, forward strand.
AAGTTATTCCTGACCCTGCTGACGCTGATCCTGTGCCTGACCGTCTTTGCTGCACAGGCGGAAACCATTGAGCTGGAAACCACCATGCTGGAAAACGGCCTCACCTTCCCCACCCCTGCAAACTGGACGGAAGTGGAACTGGGGGCAAGCGACTACGAGGAGGGCTTCATCCTGCTTTTGACGGAAGAAGAAACCGACCGCTGCATGATGGTCAGCACTTCAAAGCAGAGCGAGGACATCTCCAACGCCGATCTGTTGGAGGTATATGCCGGGGATGAGGACTATGTGGGCGCCGTGCTCAATGAGAATGCCCACGATCACCAGATGGTGCTGTACGCCACCGTCGATCAGACGATGATCGGATATTGCTTTATGGACACCGAGGGCTATATGTACAGCATTCTGTTCTTCAATGCCAACGATGAAAAGATCTCCGACGATAACGCCCTGTTGCAGATGGTGGATGCCTGTATGGCGGACACCTACTTCGACGAGGATGCCTTCTGGCTGGAGGACGAAGCCAGCTACGAAACCGAGACAGTCATGGGTGATAGCGGTGTTGCGCTGGAGATGGTAGGCATCGAGGATGGCCCTGTGTTCCCCATTCCCGCTGAATGGACGGAAGTGGAACTAAGCAATGCAGACAAAAATGATGGCTGTGTTGCTGCCTATACCGATGAGGATTCCGGCCGCAATATGCTGATCATGGCTGCTGAAGTGGGCGAGATTTCCACGGAAAAGCTGGCAGAAATGCTGACCGATGACCCGGACTATGCTGCCGTACGACTGATGACCAACGATCACGGGCAGGATCTGGTGCTGATCGTTACTGCCGACCTGACCAGCGGCGGCTATTTCCTGATGGACGATGACGGCTGGATGTATTCCTTCCTGTTCTCACTGGACGGCGAATCCTCCATGACTGACGATGATATGCTGGCGCTGCTGGTACAGGATTGCATGGCCAACACCTATTTCGAGAATTGAGCATTCACAGCAAATCAACCAGACGCAGGATGCGGCATATGTCCCCATCCTGCGTCCGCCTTTTTTGCAGCCATGCTGACGAAATTCCGCAAACTGGGAAATGAAAACCTTCCGTTTGAGCGGTACCATATGCCCTGACAGGAGGGGAGATCATGGAGTGGATCACGGCAATGCAGCAGGCCATCACCTATATGGAGGCGCATCTGTTAGAGGAGATCAACTATGAAGATGTAGCCAGACAGGTGCACATTTCCAGCTATGAGTTCCACCGGGCCTTCAGCTTCCTCACCGGGATGACAGCCAACGCCTACATCCGTAACCGCAGGCTGTCTCTGGCTGGGCGGGAGATCGTGGAGACAGATGAAAGAATCACTGTTATTGCGCTGAAATACGGCTACGAAACCCCCGAAAGCTTCACCAAGGCCTTCACCCGCTTTCACGGCATTGCGCCCCGGTATGCCCGGGAGGCCTGCGCCCGGTTGACTCTTTTCAATCCTCTTGCCATCAAAATAACCATGGAAGGTGGCAAACGTATGGACTATCGCATCGTACAAACCAAACAGCAGAAATTTCTCGCCCTTGTGCGAAGTTTCTCCAACCAGATCATCAACGATGATGAAAACCATGACATCCCCGATTTCTGGGGCGAGTGCAATGCCAATCATCTGGTGGAACCCATCCGCAACCTGCGCCCGGAAGGAAAGCGGGATCTCTACGGGCTGTGCTCGCCTGCCCAGGAAGGCGCAGACAGCTTTGAATACGGCATCGGCGTTCTTCTGGATGAAGAAACCCTGCCCTGCGACCCCGTGCAGCTGGAAAAAGCCGGCTACCGCATCTGGGATGTGAAGCCCGGCACCTATGTGGTCTTTGACTGTATGGGGCAGGACGGCGACTGCATCAGCGAAACCTGGAGCCGATTCTACAAGGAGTTTCTGCCCCAGATGGGCTATGAAGCAGCTGCGGAAACAGACTACGAGATCTACTTTGAAAAAGGCAGAAGCGGGCTCTTTTGCCAGTTGTGGATTCCGGTGGTGAAGAAGTGAGAAACGGGAGGGGCGTACCCCTCCCATGCAGACTGTTGACAAACCCCAGGAGGTATCGGAGGGGCGCACCCCTCCGATGGTTTTCCGAAACCGGCGGTGTGCATTGCGGCCCAAACCCAACCTTCAGTCGGTTTCGGGCTTCGGCGCTGCGGGGGCGCTTTGCGCTGTCCTCACGCCTCGGTTCGCTTTGCTCACCCTTCCGGCGGTTTCGGAACCCTTGCGTAGCAAGGGATTCCTATCGCCGTTTGCCGCCCGGCGAGCCGTAGGCTCGTAGGCAAACGGTGCAAACTCGTTGAAAAAGCCGCCAGAGGCGTATTTTTCAACGATCTGAATGGGAGGGGCGTACCCCTCCCATGCCCAACCATCTTAGGCAACAAAAAACCAAGCGACGCTTTGCCGCTTGGTTTTTTGTTGCAAACACCGGCTGAACGGTGTTGCTTTTATGCTTTCACTTAGGCCTTGCCATTGCAGCCCAGCACGTTGACGATCTTGTGCTGCACCATTTCGCCCAGAGCCTTGCGGGCATCGGTCAGGTACTGGCGGGGATCGAAGTGGCTGGGGTTCTCGACCAGGTGCTTGCGGATCATAGCGGTGAAGCTGATGCGCAGGTCGCTGTCGATGTTGATCTTACACACGGCCATGGAAGCAGCCTTGCGCAGCTGTTCCTCGGGGATGCCCACGGCGTCGGGCATCTTGCCGCCGTTTTCGTTGATGATCTTCACGAAGTTCTGGGGCACAGAGGAAGCGCCGTGCAGAACGATGGGGAAGCCGGGCAGACGCTTGGAGACTTCCTCCAGGATGTCGAAGCGCAGGGGCGGGGGCACCAGGATGCCCTGCTCGTTGCGGGTGCACTGCTCAGCGGTGAACTTGAAAGCGCCGTGGCTGGTGCCGATGGCGATGGCCAGAGAGTCGCAGCCGGTGCGGGTGGCGAACTCTTCCACTTCTTCGGGGCGGGTGTAGCTGGAATCAGCGGCGGAAACCTTCACGTCGTCTTCCACGCCAGCCAGACGGCCCAGTTCGCCTTCAACGGTGACGCCGCGGTCGTGAGCGTAGTCAACAACCTTCTTGGTCAGGGCGATGTTCTCTTCGAAGCTCAGGTGGCTGCCGTCGATCATTACGGAGGTGAAACCGCCGTCGATGCAGCTCTTACAGGTTTCGAAGTCGGGGCCGTGGTCCAGATGCAGAGCGATGGGCAGGCCGGTTTCCTGAACGGCGGCTTCCACCATCTTCACCAGATAGGTGTGGTTGGCGTAGGCGCGGGCGCCCTTGCTCACCTGCAGGATAACGGGAGCATTCACAGCCTGGGCGGCTTCGGTGATGCCCTGCACGATCTCCATATTGTTCACGTTGAAAGCGCCAACGGCGTAGCCGCCTTCGTAGGCTTTCTTAAACATTTCCTTAGTGTTTACCAAAGGCATAGTTCAGGTCCTCCTTTAATCAGTGGGGGTATCGTGAATATTATAACACATCATTTCCCCGGTGAACAGAGCATTCTTACGAAAAAGCGGGACAAAATTCCCCCGCCGGGTCAAATCCGTTGTAGAAAAAAACGGTTCTTTTCTCGCATTCCTTGGCTATCTTCTGCATTTTACTTGCAATGCGGGGTAAAATAAGCTATCATGGAAATGATTGATTTCGATTCATACCGGCGCTTGCCGGAACACAAGGAGGGTCCCTATGAATTCTTACGTATTTATGACCGACTCGGATTCCGACCTGCCCTTCAGCTATGTGGACGAGCTGGATCTGACCATGGTGTATATGCCCTACATGATCGACGGCAAAGAGTATTTCGACGATCTGGGCCGTGGCGGCAAGCAGAAGGAATATTTCGACAATATGCGTGCCGGTGCCACCCCTGTCACCTCCCTGCTGCCTCAGGCGGTGTATGAAGAATACTTCGAGCCTGTGCTTGAGCAGGGCAAGGATATTCTCTTTGTTGCTTTCTCCTCCCAGCTCAGCGGCACCATCCGCAACATCTACGCCGCCCGGGAAGAACTGTTGGAAAAATACCCCAAGCGCAAGATCACTGTGGTGGACACCCTGAGCATTTCCGCCCCTCAGACCATCCTCATCCTCAAGGCCCATGCCATGTACCGGGAAGGCAAGTCCATGGAGGAAGTGGCTGCCTGGCTGGAAGAAAACAAACTGAAGGCCCAGGCCTGGTTCACCGTGGATGATCTGGTCTACCTGAAGCGTGGCGGCCGTATCGGCGCTGTGGCTGCTGCCATGGGCACCATGCTGGATCTCAAGCCCATCATTACCGAAACCAAGGAAGGCAAGCTGGTTTCCACCGAAAAAGTCCGTGGCCGCAAGCAGGCCCTGCGTGTGCTGGTGGACAAGGCCGTGGAAAACATCGACGACCCCGCCAATGCTGATGTGATCATTCTTCACGCCGATGCCCCCGAGGATGCCGAGCGTCTGGAAAGCAAGCTGCGGGAAAAGATCCCTGCTCTGAACAAGATCAACACCTACTATGTGGGCCCGGTTATCGGCGCTCACTGCGGCCCCGGCACCGTAGCCGTTTGCTTCTTCGGCAAGGAACGCCCCTGCTGATAAGCTGCACAAACGAATAAAACAGACAATCCCCGCCTTACCGGCTATACGGTATGGCGGGGATTCTTTCTATGAAGTCTTTACTGCTCTGCCTGTGCCGACTGAGCCGCTGCCTTGCGATGCCTGTTCCGTATCAGCACGCCCAGCCCCAGACCAGCCAGCGAGATCACCAGCCCGATGGGCAACTTGGCAAAATCCGGCCAGATAACGGTCTTCCATACCATGTTCTGTGCCGTCACACTGGTCACATAACCAGTAAGGCTGTACATCAGGCTGAAAACCAAAGCAGCCAGCCATTTCCACTTGCCAAACCAGTCCTGGTATCCAATGATGAACGATGCAACAAAGAACAATACCGGCAGCACCAGCCAAATGACAGCCAGACTGTAGCCCATCGCATCCACGCCGCTGTGGGTAAGCCAGAAGGCGATAACACTCGCTGCCCACACGCCCAATGTGATCAGCACCAGCGTCAGTTTCATGCGCCTCTCGTTGCTTTTGACGGTATTGGTGCTTTCCTCCAGATAGTCCCGATAGGTTTGTTTCACGGAATCTTCCTCCTTCAGCAGGCGATCCAGACTGACGGCATAGAGATCGCTCATTTTGATCACGCTGAGGATATCAGGATAGGTGCGGCCCGTTTCCCAGTTGGAGATGGTCTGGCGGCTTACACCCAAAGCCTCTGCGGCGGCTTCCTGGGTCAGGCCCTTGTCCTGACGGGCTTTTTTGATCATGGTTGCGATATCCATCGTCTGCGCCTCCTGTGTGATGCTGTTCCCTGCGTAGGAACGCCATCACCATATCGGATTTCTCCGTGTATTGTCTATCAAAATGCTTTGACACAGGGCGTTTTCCGCTGTCAAAATCCTTTGACACTGCCCATCGTGCATACTTTCCCTTATCCCCGGGCAACCTGAGAACACTTACCAGTATTGGAAAGGGATGGTGTGCCATGAATGAACCCCGTTGCCTGCTGTGCGGACGGCATTTTCCCACCGGCCTGAGCATCATGGGCTGTTTTCTTTGTTTTCCCTGTGAAAAGCACCTGCGCAGCATGGCGGCTGCACAAGTGCCCACGCAAACCCGCAACAAATTGTTTACACTGTATTGTACCCGGGGGTCGTAGAAACAGTTCCTCTTCTGCTTAGATTCCTCATTACTGCGTTACGTTTGCATCGCAATGCACGCATAACCAGTATCCACTGCATTCTTCAAATCAGTTCTCGTTTGCAGTATGCAGACTGCGGTACTGCCCCGGGGTGAGCCCAGTTTGCTGCTTGAAGTTGCGGATAAAGGAGGATACGTTCAGCATACCGATTTTCTCGCCGATGGCCTGGATGGATTCCGTGGTTTCCACCAACAGACGGCAGGCCTCTGCACGGCGGAGCGCCTGCACATAGTCGGAGATGCTCTGCCCGGTCTGGCTCTTGAAATAATGGGACAAATTGGAAGGCGTCAGATTGAAATCCTCCGCCACAGAATAGATGGAAAAGTTGGGGTCGAAGCAGTTGGTTTCCACATACTGCCGGATATGGGCCACCCGCTCGTCGCATTTGTCCGTCCGCATCTGACGGATGGACTGGCAGGCAGTCTGAATCACTTCCTCCAGAAGAACCACCAGCTCCTGAATGGTATCAAAGCCCGCAAGGCGCTCCAGCATACTGTCAGCAGGGCGCAGGGCATCGCTGTCCGCAATGGAATACAGGTTGTGCAGCGTAACATTGATGACATCATAACAGATCATCCGTGCCACAGGGAAGGAGCAGCCATTTTCGCCAATGTTCTTCATGATGCCATGGATGCAGTTGGTGGTGGCATCGGCATCCAGTTGCAAAAGGTTCCATTGCAGGGCTTCCAGCTCCTGAAGCGGATAGTAGCTCTGGCTGCGGGAATTGTCCGCTTCATCCGAAAAGAAGGCAATAAAGCTGCTGCCCAGAATCAGCTTGTTGTTCAGTGCGGCTACGGATTGCAGATAGGCAGCCTCCAGCGAGGATGCTTCACAGGGCAGGCTGACGCCGAAGGCAAGCTGGCATTGCAGCACATTTTGCAAATGCTCCTGAAGGGGATAGAGATATTGCTCCCAATCGCCCTCCGTGCGTTCGTGGGGGAACAAAAGCGCCATGAAGCCGCTGTCCGGCGGGTTTTCGCACAGGATGGCATCGCTGCACCCGAAGGATTCTGACATCAGCGCTGTGCGCATCACATTGGCGGCAGTGCCCTTTTTCTTGGGAAAGGATACGGCCACCACTGTCCAGCAGGGAGAAGCCATCAGGTCCAGGCCGTTTTCCCGGGCACGCTCCAGCATGGTGGCATTGTCACGATCCCCGCGCAGAATGTGACTGAGGCAGCTCTGCACCAACGTATCCCGGTTGCTTTCCAACCGTCGGCGGTAGCTGTCGCTGTCCAGGGATAGCTGCCGGAGCACCGTGGATACCTGCTCCAGCTCGGTGCCCTGTGCGGCAGGGGCATAGGCCAGCGCCTGCATACGCAGCTGCTGCCAGGGCTTGTAATGGCGAACAGCAAAAAAGTATACCGCAATGCCGCCCAGCAGCGTGGTAATGACCATGAACAGCGACATCTTCAGCAATATCCTGTTCAGCGGCGCTTCCACAGCAGCCACCGGAACGGCGATCACATACTGCCAGCCGGTGCTTTTCGAGTGGGCGGCCGTCAGGAAATACGCTGTATGGTCGATGGTCATCCGTTTCTGCTCGCCAACCGGCAGGTTTTTCAGTTTGGCTGTATCCGCCTCCGGGAAAGCGTTCTGATCGGTCATGACCATCTCGCCCAGATGATCGAAAACATACACATGGCCGCCGTACTCCGAAGCCACATCCGCAATCACGCTGCGCAGGCGCTTGACGGGGATCATATACACCGAACGGATTTTGGGTGAAATATTGCCCCTTTGCACCGCAACAAACAGGGTGATGTACTCGCCGGACTGACCGCCGAATTGCATCACGCTGTCGCAGCCCCAGGTGACAATGCCTGCCTCATGGGCGATGGTGTCGTAGAAATCCTGCAGGGTATGGTTGCTGTAACGGTACTGCTGCTCAAAAAAACGCTCGGGAGAAAGAACGCCTATATTGGAAAAAATATGTTTGCCATCCTCCGCATACACCAGGATCATTTCTGGCAGCGTGGTGATGGATTTGTAGGTGCTCAGCGTGGTCACCGCTTCTCTGGCAGCCATGATATCATCGCCGATTTTGGCAGGGTGCAGAGAGGAACTGTTCTGAATCAGATAGGAAAGCTGAATGATCTGTTCCATCTGCGAATCGAAGTTTTTCTGTACCTGCGTGATGGCGCGGTTGTTGCTGTCGGCAATTTCTTCGGTGAAGCGCTCCATCAGGGAGGAATAGAACGCCAGGCAGAGCACCAGCAGCGGCAGAAACAGAACGAACGAATAGGAAAGGATGTACCGTAAAAAAGTCTTGCTGCGGAATCTCATGAAACGGCTCCCTTCCTGATGCAAAAATGCCCGATTGTGGTGTATTCAGCATACCATAACCCGCCGCCATGAGCAAGAATTGTATACTGTATTCAAAATGCTTGTTTTTTAACGGTTTCATTGATTTGTTTTCATCAAATAAATATGTATTCACAAAATGAAGATTGAACATTTGGGAGGAAAACGCTAACATTAGTACATCGAAAAACAAAACCAATGGGGGTGTCCATATGAGCCAGGCCACGCAAAATGCGCTCAGAGCAAACAGGCGCACCGCCTCCTACCGGAAATGGAAGCGAGTTCTGAGAAACTGGCAGCTGTATGTGTTTTTGATTCCGACCATTCTGTATTTTCTGGTGTTCCGCTATTATCCCATGTACGGTTTGCAGATCGCATTCCGCAACTATAAAGCCTCCAAGGGTATCTGGGGCAGCCAATGGGTTGGTTTCAAAAACTTTCAGCGCTTCTTTGCCACAGCCGACTTCTGGCAGCTTTTGGAGAATACGCTGGCCATCAGCGTGGGCAATCTGCTGATCTCTTTCCCGGTACCCATTATTCTGGCGCTGCTGCTGAACCAGCTGCCCAGCAAGAAATACAAGAAGGTTGTTCAGACCGTTATTTATGCGCCTCACTTCATTTCCACCGTGGTGATGGTGGGTATCATCTTCCTGTTTTTCTCTCCCTCCTCCGGCATCATCAACCACATCATCGTGGCCTTGGGCGGGCAACCCATTCACTTTATGGCAGAGGCGGATATGTTCCGGCCGCTGTATATCGGCTCAGATATCTGGCAGGGCGCAGGCTGGGGCAGCATTCTGTATCTGGCAGCGCTGGCTTCCATCAATCCGGAGCTGCATGAGGCTGCTGTGGTGGACGGCGCCAACAAGTTCCAGCGGGTTCTGCATATCGATATCCCCGGCATTCTGCCTACGGTTGTCATCATGTTCATCCTCAACTCCGGCAAGGTGATGGCGGTTGGCTTCGAAAAAGCCTATCTGATGCAGACTTCCCTGAACATTTCCACATCCGAGATCATTGCCACCTATGTATACAAGCGGGGTCTTTTGAACTCTCAGTTCAGCTTCTCTGCCGCCGTGGGTATGTTCGAGTCCGTGATCAATCTTGTGCTGCTGGTGACGGTCAACTTCATCTCTCGCAAGGTTTCCGACTCGTCGCTGTTTTAGGAGGGAGCCGCCATGAAAGCTGAAAATAAGATTTCCCTTTCCCGTGCAGACCGGCTCTTCGATATCTTCAACTATACGATTCTGACCATCGTACTTCTCATCGTTGCCTATCCGCTGTATTTTATCGTGATCGCATCGGTATCCGATCCCATTGCGGTCTATGCCGGCAAGGTCATGTTCTGGCCCAGCAGCTTTACCTGGGAAGGATACCAGCGTATTCTGGAATATGAATCCTTCTTTACCGGCTACCGGAACACGCTGATCTATACCGTCATCGGAACCCTTGTGAATGTTGTAATCACCATTCCCGGTGCCTATGCGCTCTCCCGCAAGGATCTGGTAGGCCGGAACGTGATGATGATGATGGTCACCTTCACCATGATCTTCAACGGCGGTTTGATCCCCACCTATCTGCTGGTGCTGAAGCTGAACCTGTACAACAGTATGTGGGCCCTGATCCTGCCGGTTGCCGTCAGTGCCTGGAACCTGATTGTCGCCCGCACCTTCTTCCAGCAGACCATCCCGGACGAACTGCTGGAAGCCGCCACTCTGGACGGTTGCAGCAACTTTCAGTTCTTCATGCAGGTGGTTTTGCCCCTGTCCAAATCCATCGTAGCAGTAATGGTGCTGTTCTATGCCGTCAACCACTGGAATGGCTACTTCAACGCCCTGATCTACCTGAAGTCCCCGGACAAGTATCCCTTGCAGCTGGTGCTGCGCAACATTCTCTTTGAAAACTCCCTGGGCGATATGGTGGAGGATGCCTCCACCCTGGCTGCCCAGCAGCGCATGGGCGACCTGATCAAGTACGGCGTCATCATGGCCTCCAGCTTGCCCCTGCTGATCCTCTATCCCTTCCTGCAGCGCTACTTCATTCAGGGCGTCATGATCGGCGCAGTGAAGGGCTGACAAATGGAACTAACGCTTAGGGAAGCGTTATCAATATCAAAGGAGGTACCTCTATGAAACGGTTGGTTTGCCTGTTGTTGACCCTCGTGCTGGTGCTGGGCTCCGTATCCGCGCTGGCCACCTCGTATCCCCTGACGGAAGAGAAGGCGGAGTTCCGTCTGATCATCCGTGTGCGTCCCCTGCACGGCAATCCCGATGAGATGGAGCTCTTCAAGCGCATGGAAGAGCTGACCAATGTACACATTGTCTGGGATCAGATTCCCCAGGCTGAATACGACGAGCAGAAGAACCTGCTGCTGGGCGCTGGTCAGGATCTGCCCGAAGGCTTCTTCGGCAAGTTCTCCCTGTCCGCTTCCGATCTGGTCACCTACGGTTCTCAGGGCTACTTCCTGCCCCTGAATGATCTGATCGACCAGTATGCTCCCAACCTGAAGGCCCTGTTTGAGGCTCATCCCGAAATCAAGGCCATGGTTACCGCTCCCGATGGCAACATCTACTCCACCCCCTATGTGCAGCAGGGTGAAGACGGCACCATCGCCAGCAACATGATGATCAACGTCAAGTGGCTGGAAAAGTTGGGTCTGGAAAAACCCACCACCATGGAAGAACTCAAGACCGTGCTGACCGCTTTCCGTGATCAGGATCCCAACGGCAACGGCCTGCAGGATGAAATCCCCATGACCTTCAAGTTCAACGGCTCTCAGCGTGACATCGGCGGCCTGTTCGGCGCTTTCGGCTATCCGGACACCATGACCGACGACGGCCACCACCTGGTGCTGGATGACGGCAAGGTTGTGTTCGTTCCCGCCACCGAAGGCTACAAGGAAGCCTGCAAGTATCTCTACGAAAACTTCTTCTCCCAGGGCCTGATCGACATGGAAGGCTTCACCATGGATAAGAAGACCTACAATGCGCAGAACCAGGGCGAAATCGCCAACATCGGTGTGTTCATGTGCTGGAACTCCTTCGACCTGGGCACCGTGCACGAGGCTGAGTACGAGCCCCTGTCCCCCATGCTGGGCCCGAACGGCACCACTTCCTGGGGCTGGACCACTTCCAACAACATGATGTCCACCGGTTTCACCATCACCAAGGAATGCAAGAATCCCGAGCTGCTGATGCAGTGGGTGGATACCTTCTATGATCCCTACTGGTCCATGCAGTGCGACCTGGGCCCCGTGGGCATCAACCTGATTGACAACGGCGACGGCACCTACGGCTACGCTGAAGTGCCCGAAGGCATGAGCTATGACGAGTTCCGCTATATGGAAGCCTTCGCTTCCGACGGCCCCATCGCTCTCACCAGCGACTACTTCAACACCGTCATCACCCGCAGCCCCGGTCATCAGGCCAAGTACGACCGTAACGAAAACTACTATCGCCAGTACGCCATCTATGAGTACGTGCCCTCCATGCTGATGAGCGAAGAGGACAACGATGCTCTGAGCCTGATCCAGACCGACATTCTCAGCTACACCAACGAAATGCGCGCCAAGTGGCTCGCTTACGGCGGCGTGGAAGAAGAATGGGATGCCTACATCCAGCGTCTGGAGAGCATGGGCCTGGCCGAGTATGTGGACATTTACCAGAATGCCTATACCGCTGCCTATGGTAACTAAGATGTAACGGGTTCCCTCTTTTTGGGCGGAGACTGCGAAAGCAGTCTCCGCTGTTTTGTGCAAACAAAGCGCCCCGCTGGTTTTTCCTCCTTATTCGGAAAACCAGCGGGGCGTTGCAATACTATTCATCTTTCTCTGCTTACTTGTGATACCGCTCCCCCGCATTCAGCTTGGCTGCCCGGTAGAGCTGCTCCATCAGCATCACCCGGGCCAGCTGGTGCGGGAAGGTCATGGCGCTCATGCTCATGTGTTCCTGCGCCCGGCGGGTCACGGCTTCATCCAGCCCCAGCGAGCCGCCAATGACAAAAATGATGTCGCTTTTCCCCTCCACGAACAGGGTTTGCAGCTTCTGGGCCAGTTTCTCGCTGGTAAGGCCCTTGCCCTCGATACACATGGCGATCACATAGGCGTTCTGGGGAATCTTGGCCAGAATCCGCTCGCCTTCCTTCTTCTTGACAGCATCGCACAGGGCAGGGCTGGCGTTCTGGGGTTCCCGCTCGTCCGGCAGCTCGATGATATTCACCGGCATCAGGCGGCTGAGCCGCTTCTGATATTCCTTCACCGCATCGGCAAAGTAGCTTTCCTTCAGTTTGCCCACGCACAAAATGGATACGCTCATGCCTGTGCTCCCTTCTCCATCGCTTCCAGCGTGACCAGTGTGGCATCCACCGTTACTTTGCGGAACAGACGCTCCCAGTAGGCGGCATCCCCTTCCGGCAGATGCAGCAGGTACAACCCATCCTGCTCCTCCACCTTGGCAACCCTGTGCTGGTGGCCCAGCGCATCCGTCAGGACGGCGCCGTGCTGCGCTGTATTCACAAGCCCCTCTGCCCGGGTCTCATCCATGCTCATCAGCATGATACCCAGCCCGGACAGGGCCATCACCTCATCCAATAAACGAAGCTCCATGGGTCTGCCTCCTATGCCATCCGGTACAGATAGCCGGTTTGATACCGCCCCGCCACGTGCAGGGTCACATCCCGGCCCACCACTGCGCCTGCATGGGTCAGCGCGGCGTGGGTGGTACGGTACGCCAGATCCGGGTCGTTGTTTTCACTGCTGAGATGCCCCAGCAGCAAATGCCGGGTACCGCTGGCAACCAGCTGCAGCGCCGCCTGTGCGCCGCTTTCATTGCTCAGGTGCCCCTTCTTGCCCAGAATGCGGTTCTTCAGCGTGGCGGGATAATGGGGATTCTGCCGGAGCATATCCGGGTCGTGATTGCTTTCCAGCAGCACCAGCTCCGCCCCCTGCACCGCAGCCTGCACCCCGGGGGCAAAATGCCCCAGATCGGTGGCGATGGCAATGGAGGTTTGGGGCAGGAAGAAACGGTACCCCACCGGCTCATTGGCATCGTGGGGGATGGCGAAGGATGCCACCTCCATGCCGCAGAGGAAAAAGCTCTCGCCGGGATCAATGCGCATCCGCTGGGCCTGAGGAATCGCCCCCACCGTCTGCTCCATGCCTGACCAGGTGCCTTCCGTGGCGCAGACCGTCAGCCCCAGCTTGCGGGCCATCACGCCCACGCCCTTGGTATGATCGCTGTGCTCGTGGGTCACCAGCACCGCTTTCAGGCTGGCGGGGTTCAGATTGGCATTTTGCAGGGATTGCAATACCTGTTTGCAGCTCATGCCGCAGTCGATCAGCACTGCGCCTTGGTCGGTTTCCAGATAGGCGGCGTTTCCGCTGGAGCCGCTGAACAGGGTACAGAATGTGATCAAGGTGTATTCCTCCTGTGTATGGGTATGGGGGGACGAGCGGGGCGCTGCCCCGAACCCCGGCAGGAGGCAGTGCCTCCTGCACCTCCGAACTGCGCCGTTTTACGGCGCAGATATTTTATGGATGTATGAAATGAGTTGCTGCCGTGTGCTGCACCTCGAATTATTTAGTGCTATTGCGTTTGTACACAAAGAAACAGCAGCATGAAAGCGCAGACCCCCCGGACAATCATTCTGCGCCCGTGAAACGGGCGCAGTACCGGGATTCTCAAGGGATGAAATCCCTTGAGCGGGGTGCGGGGCAGAGCCCCGCTCGTCTCCCCATCCTCACAACTTCCGGTTCATAATGGCAATGATCAGGCTTCCATTGGTAAAATACCCGGCCAGCACGCTGGCATCCACCGCTTCCCGGAAGGCGGGCAGGGGCACCACGCTTTCCAGAAGGGGCAGAAGGGTCAACAGGGCAAAGCAGACCAGCACGCCGGTCAGAAGCCCGAACACGCCGCCCACAAGGGTATCCAGCTGCTTGAGCACCGGGAAGCGGAACACCGCCCGGATCAGATTGGAAAGAATGGTCAACAGCACAAAGCAGGCAAGGAAGCACACCAAAAAGCACAGCACATTGATGGAAACGCTGATGACGGTCTGGTTCACATAATCGCCCACATTGGTGGCCAGGTTGCCCAGCGGGCTGAACACCTGCCCTGCCAGATTGTGGCCCAGCAGGGTGCCGATGGGCTCCGGCAGGGCGGCTTTTTCCACAATGGCGGAAATATTCTCCGGGTTCAGGCCGGAAACCAGCCGGTTGCTCAGATCCAGATCGCCCAGCAGGCTTTCGGAATCGGTGAAGGAGGAAATCATACGGATCACGTCCGGGTTGCCGCTGACCACATCCGCCAGCTTGGGATAGAGGGCAAAGCTGATCAGGAACGACAAAAGCCCGCTGCCCAGATTGAGCACCGAATGGATGAAGCCCCGGTACAGGCCGCTGAGCAAGCCGCAGCCCAGAATGAGCAAAATGATAATATCGACCACGTTCAGGGTGCATTACCTCCCTTCGTTGCTGACGGTATAGCCCTGAGGCAGCGTCAGCACATACACTTCCTCGCCGCAGGCCACGATGGCTTTGCCGTCGGTGAGGGTGCCGATCAGCTCGGTGGCGGGGTTTTCCAGCGGCAGGGTGAAAGCGGAAAAACGGGTATCATTCAGGCCCGCCCGGAACATCTGATCCTTGGAAAACGCATAGATGGTCTTGTTCCACACCGTTGCGCCCACGCAGTTGGCGGGCATGGTGAAGCGCTTGTCCTTTGCGCCGCTGAGCAGGCGCAGGGAGGTGATATCGAACAGGTTCTCCGTCTGGCTGGTGGGAGCAAAGAGCAGCAGCGCATCGCCCCGCTCCGGCACCTCGGTATCCAACAGCCGCCAGCCGTACACCAGCACGCTGGCGCTCAGATCCTGGGCACCACGGTAGTCAAAGGTGAGCATCTTGCGGGTGTTGATGACCCGCAGCTTGTTGTTCTCATACAGCACCGAATAGGTGATGGGCTCGCCCAGGGACACCTGACCGGTATTCATCTTGCCCACCTCAAAGGTGTTCATCACCGTATTGGCGGCTGTGCCGAACACATCCAGCGCCAGGGTCCACATATACTGGCCGTTGGGGCCGTAGAAGCCCAGATCCAAAAGGATCAGATTGTTATAGGCGTCGGCTTCCTCGTCCATGTGAGCGCCCTGATGATCCTTCACCACCAGACGGGGCGTTTCCGTCTTGCCGATGACAGCGCCCACATACTGCTTGCCCACCCGGGCAAACTGGATCTCCTCGCCCAGACTGTCGTTGTAGCTGGAATCGCCGTTCTGATCCAGAATGTAGATGGTGCTGCCCGTCCAGGCGGCAACGGTGGTATCGTCGCAGTCAAAGCCGGCGTTGGGGCCTACCTGAAACGACCAGCGCACCGTACCGGAGGACGAGATGCAGTGGATGTTCAGGCCGTCGTAATACAGCAGGTTCTTGCCAAAGGCACGGATATTGTCGCTGTAGGGGCAGGGCATTTTGGCAGCGGTCACCACGGTGGTGGGCTTTTCCCGGAAAAGGCTGGATACCAGCCACACCAGCGAACCAATGGCCGCCAGAATCAGCACAAGAATCAGGATGGCTGCCCGCTGGCTCAGTTTCCGCTTGGGTTTCACTCTTTGCATATGGTTTCTCCCTCTCTGTGGGACTGTTGGGGCAGCGAATGTTGCAGCCCCGGCTTTCTTGGATCAGCGATCGGTCACGTATACAGTGGCGGGGGTGGGTTCCGGGGTCATGGTGGGCACAGGGCTGGGGGTGACCGCCGGATCCGGGCTGGGCGTGGGCGTATTGGCTGCCAGCACATCGGCATAGATGCTTTCCAGCGTCTTGATGCCCGCCTTGCCATCCGGGTACAGGTCATGATCCTTCTGGTATGCCTTGACGGCATTGGCAGTGCCCTTGTAGTAGCTGCCGGTAACGGTGCCGGTATAGTACCCCAAATCCCGCAGCTTGCACTGGAGCCAGTACACATCCTCACCGGTGGACTCCCGCTGAAGCTGCCGCAAGGGCATGGGCGGCAGCGCATCCGGCTGATAATCCGGCGCAACGGTGGGCACCGGGGTGGTGGCGGGCCACATCAGCTCCTTGTTGAGCCGGGGCTGCTTGATGGCATAGCGCAGTTCCTCATCCACGGGCAGATCCTCGGTAATGTGGATGGTGGTGCCGCCCCGGATATTCTCATACACCCACTTGGCATCGTGAACCATGAGGCGGATGCAGCCGTGGGACGCCCGGGAACCCAGCTTGTTATACGATTTGACACTGAGGGCCATGTTATCCACTTCATTATAGATCACGCTGTGGAAGGCGATATCCTCGTTGATCTTGGTCCAGTAGCGGGCGTGGCTGCCGTACAGGCTGAAATAGGCCCACTGGGCACGCCGCCCGTCGGTGACCCAGTCGCCCACATCGCTGGGGGTGCCCACCATGCCGGTGGAGCAGATCATGGTGCGGACGGGGATGGTATACTCGCCGTTTTCATCGATGCCGTAAACCTTGGTGGCCTGATTCTGCACATCCACCACCACATAATAGGGCACCATGGTGGGTACCGGGGTGGGCCGGGGCGTGCATTCAGCGCTGACCACATCAGCGGCGTTGAACAGGGCGTTCCAGGTTTCCTCGTCCATTTCGCCATCGCTGACTTTCAGGCCGTTGTATTCCTGAAACACCTTTACCGAAGCCATGGTCTGGTTCATATAGTAGCCGCTGATGGGGCCGTCAAAGAAGCCCAGTTCGGTGAGGCGGGTCTGCACCCGTTTCACATCCTCGCCTTCGGAGCCGCGGATGAGCCGCTTCCGGTAGGCCACATTATCCCGGCTGTCGGCAGTGCCCTGACCGTCCTCCACCATCACCACATCGTTGATGTCGCCCACATCGCTGTCCGGGCCGGGGGTGGGGGTGGGCTGTGCGCCCTTGGCCAGCGCCCGGGTGGAAAACAGCAGCTGCTGGGTGGTCACATCGGCAACGCCGGTCACTTCCAGCCCGTTGTGCTGCTGAAAAGCCCGCACCGCTGCCTCGGTGGCAGAGCGGAACTTGCCGGTGGCCTTGGTGTTCAGATAGTCAAGGGAAATCAGGTTTTCCTGCAGGCGGGTCACATCGTCGCCATCCGTGCCGTTGCGCAGCACCCTGTACTGGGCGGTCATCAGAAGGCCGTAGGTGCTTTCATCCACCTGCCCGGTTTCCTCAATGCCGTAATCCTTCTGGAAGCGCTTCACCGCTGCAAAGGTACCATCCAGAAAATTGCCGCTGACCTTGCCGGTATAATAGCCCAGATCCTTCAGCCGCTGCTGGATTTCCGTCACCGGATCACCCTGCATTCCGTAGACAATGCTTTCAAAAGGCGGGGCCGTCTCTGCGCCCACGGTGACCACGCACAGGGCCATCATGGCGCACAGCAGGGCGCACACCGCTGCCAGCATTAGCAGGGATTGTTTCTGCCTCATGGCTTCTCACCTCACAGATAGGGGTTCATATCGCTGAGCCGTTCAAAAATCAGGTCGGGTTTCACGGGGCTTGTCTCCACATCCTCCCGGGAGCTTTCACCGGTCAAAACCAGCACGCTGAGCATCCCGAAGTTGACCCCGGTGGCGATATCCGTATACAGCCGGTCGCCCACCATGGCCAGCTGGCTCTTGTCAAGGCCGGTCAGCGCCAGCGCATCCTCCACGATGCCGCTGTAGGGCTTTCCCAGAATCAGGTCGGGTCTGCGCCCGGCGCTGGCTTCAATAAACGCTATGATGGCCCCGATATCCGGCGCAAAGCCCGTCTCGGTGGGGCAGTTGAAATCCGGATGGGTGGCGATATAGGGCAGCCCTGCCCGGACAAAGTCGCACACCGCCGTCATTTTGGCATAGTCCAGCGAGGTATCGTAGGCGATGAGCACATAATCAGGGTTTGTATCATCCATAGGAAGGCCCAGCTGCGCAAGCTCCGCTTTGTACAGGTCATTGCCCAGCACAAAAGCCTTCTTGCCGGGGAACTGTTTCAGGCAGTACCGGGCCGCCGTCTGCCCGGAGGTGAGCACGTTGAGGAACGGCTCCGTCACCCCCATGCGGCGCAGTTTTTCCACATACACCTGCCCGGACTTGGAGGAATTGTTGGTGACGAACAGGGCGCTGCGGCCGGTTTCCCGGAGCTTGTTGAGAAAGGCGAGGGAGCCTTCCAGCAGCTGGTCGCCCAGATAGAAGGTGCCGTCCATATCCAGCATAAAGCAGCGGATGGGGGCAAGGGTATCGTGGAGGTTGGCCGGGGTGGGCATGGCAGATGGCTCCTTTGATATTGGATGTGAATGACGGAGGGATTGCCTGCCGCTAATGCAAAGATGCCAAATGCAGACAATTCACCCATCTTATTTGCTATTGTAGCACAGGGAGGGTTGAGGGGGCAAGGGAGGGGAGGGAGAATGTTACAGATAGAATATTCCAAAAAATTAGAACAACAAGAAAACAAACGGTTCATCACCCACCTCCGCCCACCGGCGGGGTCCGGGGTGTCCCCGGCGCGGGAAGGGGGTAAAGAATTCTCAAGGGGATAGGGGGACCGGTGCGGGGTCCCCCTTCCCCTTGAGCCTGCGGAGCATTTCCCTTGACATCCCCCCGTCTTTCCCGTACAATATCCAGTGGTATCCAAGTCTTCCCATGGCAATGGATACCATCCCAACAACCGAAGAAAACTCTTGAGGGAGTAGTTCGCGCACAGCGTGGCTGGTCAACACACGGCCCCCATTGTGGGTGTCCTGGCCTGCCTTAATGAACGAGACTCAGGTACACGGGAAGCACGCTTCTCCTGTGCCCGGGTTTTCTTTTTATAGGAAAGGAGTTTGGAAATGAAACCCTATCTCACTTCTGCTGAAGAAACCCTGCGGGAGCTGGGCGCTACCCCTGAAGGCCTCAGCACCGAGGAAGCCTCCGCCCGCCTTGCCAAAAACGGCCCCAACAAGCTGGCTGAGGGCAAGAAAACCACGCTGATGCAGCGCTTCCTGAGCCAGCTGGCAGATCCCATGATCATCGTGCTGCTGGTGGCCGCTGCCCTCAGCGCCGTCACCGCCATCTACTCCGGCGAAGGCCTTACCGATGTGTTCATCATTCTGGCCGTGGTCATCCTGAACGCCGTGATGGGCGTGGTGCAGGAAAGCAAGGCCGAGGAAGCCATCGAAGCCCTCAAGACCATGACCGCCGCCACCTCCAAGGTAATGCGCGACGGCAAGCTGCATTTCCTCAAGAGCGAAGAGCTGGTGCCCGGCGACGTGATCCATCTGGAAGCCGGCGACAGCGTGCCTGCGGATGCCCGCATCATTGAGTGCGCCAGCCTCAAGATCGAAGAAGCCGCCCTCACCGGTGAAAGCGTGCCCGTCCAGAAGGAAGCCGATACCCTCACCGGCGACGAAGTGCCGCTGGGCGACCGCAAGAACATGATCTACATGGGTTCCACCGTGGTGTACGGTCGCGGCAGCGCCGTGGTCACCGGCACCGGCATGAACACCGAAATGGGCAAAATCGCCGACGCCCTCACCCAAGCCGAGGACGAAGCCACGCCTTTGCAGCGCAAGCTGTCCGCCCTGAGCCGCATCCTTACCTGGCTGGTGCTGGGCATCTGCATTCTCATTTTCGTGGTGGGCATCGTCCGGGAAGGCAAGCTCACCTTCGATGTGGCCATCAACACCTTCATGATGGCTGTTTCCCTTGCCGTTGCTGCCATTCCCGAAGGTCTGGCTGCGGTGGTGACCATCGTGCTTTCCATCGGCGTTACCAAGATGTCAAAGCGCAACGCCGTCATCCGCCGCCTGACTGCCGTGGAAACCCTGGGCTGCGCGCAGGTCATCTACTCCGACAAGACCGGCACCCTGACCCATAACCGCATGACCGTGGTGGACAGCTACACCGCCGACAAGGCGCTGCTGGCCCGTGGAATGTGCCTGTGCTCCGATGCGGAACCCGATGAAAACGACGAAGCCGTGGGCGAGCCCACCGAGTGCGCCCTGGTGAACTTCGCCACCGCCGAGGGTCTGCGCAAGGCCGACATGGTCAAGGAAACTCCCCGTATTGCCGAAGCTCCCTTCGACAGTATGCGCAAGATGATGTCCACCCTGCACCAGACCGGTGATACCGTGACCCAGTACACCAAGGGCGCTCCCGACGAAATCCTCGCCCGCTGCACCAAGATGCTCACTGCCGATGGCGTAAAGCCCATGGAGCTCAGAGACAAGGCCGAGGTGATGGCCCACAACAAGGCCATGGCGGACAAGGCCCTGCGTGTGCTGGCCTGCGCCATGAAGGAATACGATGCCCTGCCCGGCAATGTGGAGCCGGAAGCCATCGAAAACGAGCTGGTCTTCATCGGCCTTACCGGTATGATCGACCCTGTGCGCCCCGAGGTGAAGGACGCTGTGGACAAGTGCCGTGACGCCGGCATCCGTGCCGTGATGATCACCGGCGACCATATCGATACCGCCATTGCCATCGCCCGGGATCTGGGCCTGCTCACCGAGCCGGATCAGGCCATCATGGGCAGCCGTCTGGACGACCTGTCCGATGATGAACTGGACATGGCCATCGAGCATTATTCCGTTTACGCCCGTGTGCAGCCCGAGCATAAGGTGCGCATCGTGGACGCCTGGAAGCGCAAGGGCAAGATCGTTGCCATGACCGGCGACGGCGTCAACGACGCTCCCTCCATCAAAGCCGCCGATATCGGCGTGGGCATGGGCATCACCGGCACCGACGTGACCAAGAACGTGGCCGATATGATTCTGGCGGATGACAACTTCGCCACCATCGTTTCCGCTGTGGAAGAAGGCCGCCGCATCTATGCCAACATCCGCAAGGCCATCCAGTTCCTGCTTTCTTCCAACCTGAGCGAGGTTATCGCCATCTTTACCGCCACCATGATGGGCTTTACCATTCTCAAGCCCGCCCACATCCTGTGGATCAACCTGATCACTGACTCTCTGCCCGCCCTGGCCCTTGGCATGGAGCCCGGCGAAGAGGACAGCATGAAGCGCAAGCCCCGCTCCTCCAAGGCCGGTGTGTTCGCTGGCGGCGTAGGCGGCGATATCGCCTATCAGGGCTTCTTCGTTGCTTTGATCACCCTGGTTGCCTACTTTGTGGGCCACTTTATCGAAAGCGGCGTGCTGGAAGTGCCCACCGCCTTCAGCCCCGACGGCGTGACCATGGCCTTCCTGACCATGAGCATGGCGGAGATCTTCCAGTCCTTCAACATGCGCAGCCGCCGCGGCAGCATCTTCACCATGAAGACCACCAACTGGTGGCTGTGGGGCGCTGGCATCGTGGCCTTCCTGCTGACCACTGCCGTTATCTATGTGCCCTTCCTGCGCAACCTGTTCGGTTTCACCACCATTTCTCTGGCTGAATACGGCATCGCCATCGGTCTGGCCTTCCTGATCATCCCGCTGGTGGAGCTGGTCAAGCTGATTCAGCGCAAGACCGGCCACGGCGAAAAGGACGAGGACGAAAAGGAGCTGGACAAGTGAGCCGCTCCCTGCGGGCTGCGCTGCTGCTGCTTTTGACCGCTATGATCTGGGGCGCAGCCTTTGTAGCCCAGGATGTGGCTGCCGATGCGCTGGAACCCTTCACCTTCAATGGTCTGCGCATGGCGCTGGCAGCCCTGACCCTTGTGCCGCTGATTGCGTTTCGGCACACGGCAGCCCGGAAAGCGGCAACAGCTTCGCCCGACACCGATTCCCAAATCCAAAAAACCACGCTGATTCCCGCAGACCCCACCCAGCGGCGCTACCTGCTGCTGGGCGGTCTCTGCTGCGGTGTGATGCTGTCCATGGGGTCCGGCTTTCAGCAGCTGGGCATCAACGCCGGCGTACAGGCCGGCAAGGCTGGCTTCATCACGGCGCTGTATATCGTCCTGGTGCCTCTGACCGGCCTCTTTTTCAAAAAACGCCCCGCCCCGCTGGTCTGGGTGGCGGTGGCGCTCAGCGCCATTGGTCTGTACCTGCTGTGTATGCAGGGCGGTTTTGTGCTGGAAGGCGGCGATATACTGCTGCTGATCTGCGCCCTCAGCTTCACCGGGCATATTCTGGTGATTGACCGGGTCATTCCCCATGTGGACGGCGTCAAGCTCAGCTGCATCCAGTTTGCGGTGACTGCCGTCATCTGTCTGACCCTTGCGGCTTTCACCGAGCATCCCACCTGGGATGCGGTCAAAACCGCTGCCATTCCCATCCTGTATGCGGGCATCCTGTCCGGCGGCGTGGGCTACACCCTGCAAATCATTGCCCAGAAGGATATCGACCCCACCATCGCCTCCCTCATTATGTGCCTGGAAAGCGTCTTTGCCGTGCTGTTCGGCTGGCTGCTGCTGGGCGACCAGATGACCCTCCGGGAGTATCTGGGCTGCGCTGTGATGATGCTTGGCATCGTGCTGGCACAGCTGCCGGGGGAAAAGGACGTGGAGGGAAACGTTGAGGTTCCGCCCCAAACCCCGGCAAGGAGCTGAGCTTCCCGCATTTGCGCCCGACTCACCGGTGCAATCCTGATACAAACAAACACTCAAAGGAGGTTTTCCCATGGCTGAACAGCGTGCCATCATCAAACAGCTTCTCCCCCACCTCTACCTGATTGACGACGCAGGCGAAAGCACCTGCTATCTCATCGAAGGACAGACCCACGCCATGCTCATTGATACCGTCAACGGGCAGGAGGATCTCCGTGCCATCGTGGAAAAGCTCACCAAGCTGCCGGTGATCGTGGTCAACACCCACGGCCACGGCGACCACATTTTCGGCAATGTGTACTTTGACGAAGCATGGATGCACCCGGCAGATTTCCAGCTGGCGGAAATGTTCATGGATTACGCCAAGGAAGAAATGGCCAAGCAGGGCCTCAAGCCCTGCCCCCTCAAGCCCCTTGCCATCGGGCAGGTGTTTGATCTGGGCGACCTTGCGCTGGAAGTGGTGGCGCTGGACGGTCACACCCCCGGCTCCATCGGCATTCTGGACCGCAAGGACCGCATTCTCTTCACCGGCGACGGCGTCAACACCCACCTGTGGATGCAGCTGGAAGGCTGCTCCACTTTGGCAGAGCTGCGCCAGATGCTCATCAACCTGAAAGAGCAGCACGGCAGCGAGTTTGACTACATCCTTCACGGCCACGATAAGGGCCTGCGGGAGGCCGTGGTGGTGGACTGGCTTATCAAGGGCTGCGATGACCTTCTGGCTGGCCGCACCGAAAACGACAAGCCCTACCACTACTTTGCCGGGGAATGCTTGCAGCATCCCATCAGCGATGTGGAGGGACAGGTGATTGTGTATAACAAGGAAATGCTGTAAGGGTATTTCCCTGAAAATAAGAATGATTCTCTGCAAAAGCACCGTTGCCAAGCAATCTGGTAACGGTGCTTTTGTCATCCATTATTCTGTTTCTTTCTCAAACCGCTGAATCCAGCCCACAATCTGCCCGGACAGAACCACCGTCAGAAGGCTCCAGGCGATTCGCCGCAAGGGGATATACGTCAGCGACATCAGCAGAACCGTCAGGTCGCTGACCAGATAGATATTCTGAACGCTCCAACCAAAACGCTTGTTCAGGCTCATAGCCAGGGCGTCATCCCCGCCGGGTGCGCCGCCGCCCAGCACGCTGAGCCCTGCGCCAACACCCACAAACACCGCCCCGATCAGTGCGCACCAAAGCGGTGAGGCAAGCATTCCCGGCCACAGCGGCGCAAAGGGCTCCATCAGGCGGTAGCACAGGGAATAAAAACACACCGAAACTGCCGAATAGGCCAGAAAGGTCTTGCCCAGCATACGCCAGCCCAGCAGGTAGCACCCCGCATTCAGCAGAAGGCTCGTCACGGCAGGGGATATGCCTGTCCAGTGATAGATCAGCAGCGTCAGACCCAGCGTGCCGCCCTCGGTCACATCCGAAAAGGCGTGAATATTGCAGATCCCCACCGCCTGAATGAGGCTGCCTGCCAATACCAGCAGGATATTCCTTCCCTTCAGCAGCCGGAGGATTTCCCCTGCTGCCGCAAACAAACGTCGCAAATGTCTCAGTCCCTGTTTCCGTATTTGGCTGGCGTACTGGCTCAGCGTCCGCCTCTCCACTGCTTCTGCACCATCAGTACATCCTGCAATTTCACGCACCGGCCGTCATCCTCAAAATCCAGCCGCACCACATAGGGCATCACATCCAGAATGCGCATGAAATGCTGGTAACCGATGCTCCGGTCATAATAGTTCAGGATGGTGCTCAGGGCTGTGCCATGGGTGCCGATGGCGATGGTCTGGCCCCGGTATTTCTTCAATGCCCGTTCCAGCGCCGCCACATTGCGCTTCTGCACATCCGCCAGGCATTCCCCGTCCATGATGTGATAGGAGAAATCCTCCCACTGGGCACGGATGAAGCTGAGAAAATTCTCCCCGTGCCAGCCGCCGGCTTCCCGCTCCCGGAAGTCTGCATCCGTCTCAATGGGCAGCCCCAGCGTCTCCGCCAGATGGGTAACCGTCTGAATGGTGCGCTGGTACGGGCTGGACAGAATGTGGCTGATGCCCTTGCAGGACAGGCAGGCGGTGACCAAGTGGCTGTCCTTGAGCCCGGCTTCCGTGAGAGGACGGGCACGGTCATCATGGACGGTGGAATCCGATTGAGCGTGACGGATGAAGTATACCGTGGTCATGGTTTCGCCTCCTTGCTTGGGGTGGGTGAGAGATGGCAATCCAATTGAGCAAAGCCGGAGGGATTATCCCCCCGGCCTTTGATTGTCTTACTTTCCAGCTTCCACCATAAAGGCACGGTAAGCCTTCACAGCTTCGTACAGGTCAGCCTTGCTGATGATCTCCTCGGGGGCGTGCATACTCAGCACTGCCACGCCGGAGTCCACCACTTCCATGCCGTAGAGGGCGCAGATATAGGCGATGGTGCCGCCGCCGCCCACATCCACCTTGCCCAGCTCGGCGGTCTGCCAGCAGACGTTGTTATCATCCATGATCTTGCGCAGACGGGCCAGGTATTCGGGGTTGGCATCATTGGAGCCGGACTTGCCGCGGCTGCCGGTGAATTTGTTGTAGCACACGCCACGGCCCAGCATGGCGGCGTTCTTCTTTTCAAAAGCAGCGGCGTAGAGGGGATCATAGCCGGCGCTTACATCGCAGCTGAGCATACGGCTGCTGGCCAGCGCACGGCGCAGGCGCAGGTCGCTGTAGTTGCCGGTGAGGGCGATCATCTCAGCCATGGCATTTTCGAAATAGTGAGCCTGCATACCGGTGGCGCCCACGCTGCCGATCTCTTCCTTATCGGCAAAGAGGCAGCAGCAGGTATAGGCCGGGGCTTCGGTGATGGACAGGATGGCTTCCAACGCAGCATAGGCGCACACACGGTCATCGTGACCATAGCCCATGATCATGCTGCGGTCCAGACCGAAATCCCGGGCCTTGCCAGCAGGCACAGCCTCGATTTCCGCAGAGAGCAGATCCTCTTCCTCAATATCGTACTTTTCCTTGAGGATCTTGAGCAGGGTTGCCTTCACCGGCTCCTTTTCCTCATCCTTCAGGGGCTGACCGCACAGGATGATATCCAGCCCTTCGCCGGTGATCACCTCGGAGGCCTTCTTGCCCATCTGCTCGGCGGCAAGGTGAATCAGCAGATCGCTGACGCCCACCACCGGGTCGTCGGGGTCTTCACCGATGACGATGTTCACCTTGGTGCCGTCCTTCTTGCACACCACGCCATGCAGCGCCAGCGCACGGGCCACCCACTGGTACTTCTTGATGCCGCCGTAGTAGTGGGTATCGGCATAGGCAAAATCGGTATCCTCATAGAAGGGGTTTTGCTTCAGGTCGATGCGGGGGGAGTCGGTGTGGGCGCCCACGATGTTGATGCCCTCATCCAGCGGATGCTGGCCCAGCAGGAACAGCATCACGGCCTTGTCCATGCAGTTCACATACACCTTGTCGCCGGGGTTGAGGGGCTTACCGGCCTTGATGGCATCCTTCAGGTCGATATAGCCGGCGGCCTTGGCCATATCAATGGCGGTCAGGGCGCATTCCCGCTCGGTTTTACCGGCGTCCAGAAAGGCTTTGTAGTTTCTGCTGGTATTCTCCACAGCCGCCAGAGCGGCTTCATCATAGGTTTTCCATGCGTTGGGGCGTTCCATATGCTTTTTCCTCCATATTGATGCGCCGTAGGGCGCTTTGTTCTGGTTCTATGATACCGCTGTTTGGGAGTACCGTCAAGCCGGGGCTGCACAGAGGAAACGGCCTTCACTCCGTCAGCTCGATCAGGTTGCCCTCCACCGCCACCACGCAGCTTTCGTAGTAGCCGTCGCCGGTGGTACGAGGGCCGCTGATGACCTGATAACCGTCTTTTTGAAGCTGCCGGGTCAGTTCATCCACCATCATCCGGCTGCCAAGAGAAAAGGCCACATGTGCGTAGCCGGTGCGGTTCTGGGGCTTGGGCAGATCGTCCATGCCGGGCTTTTGCATGATTTCCAGCTGTGTACCACTGCCAAAGGTGAGGAAATAGGAACGGAAATCCGTGCGGGGGTTGTGGTAGCCGTCGTTGGATACTGCGCCCAGATAGGTTGTGAAGAACAGGCGGGCGGCTTCCAAGTCGTTGACGTAGAGGGCGGTGTGGTGGATGCGCATGGTGTTGCTCCTTTCAGTGCCATTACAGAAAAGGGGATGGGTCGCCCCATCCCCCGCAGACTGTCAAAGAACCCCTCGGAGGTATCGGAGGGGCGCACCCCTCCGATGGTTTTCCGAAACCGGCGGCAAACGGCGAGCCGAAGGCTTGTAGGCAAACGGTGCAAACCTCGTCAAAAAAGCCGCCGAAGGCGTGTTTTTTGACGACCTGAAGGGGATGGGTTGCCCCATCCCCCGATCGATTCAATTGGTGGTTTCAGCAGCGGCTGCATCCTCCGGTGCCGCTTCCTCCAACGCCCGGATATGCCGGATATTCCGAAACACCACACACACCGCCACTCCGGCAAAGCCGATAATCATATACAGCAGCGCTGCGCCGCTGCCCTTGCCGGTTCCGAACAGGCTCACCAGCAGCCGGGAATCCGTCCGGGCCATCAGCGGCTCGAACACATTGTCCACCAAGACGCCGCCCAGCAGGTAGCCCAGCGGGATGGTGAAGAATTGCAGGCTGTTGCGCACCGAGTACACCCGGCCCTGCAATTCCGTGGGAATGTGGCTGCGCATGATCACATTCAGGTTGGCGTTCATCAGAGGAATCACCAGCCAGCCCAGCACAGCGCCCACATACCAGACCCACGGACTGCGGCCCAGCGCCAGCAGGAAGTTTTCCGTGCTCATGGAGATGAACAGGGTGTTGCAGACGGTTTTCACCCGGCTTTTGGGGGCGGGCAGCAGGGTCACGATCAGGCTGCCGATCAGCGTGGCGATGCCGGTGATGCTGTTCAGGGTGCCCAGCACCATTTCGCCGCCAAAGGGGCGGGAGAGCACCAGTGCAGGCAAAGCTGCATTGAAGATCGAAGCAATCAGATTGATGCCTGCCAGAAAGAAGATCAGCCACAGAATGCCGGGATTCTGGAAAAGCCAGCTGAGTCCCGCTTTGGCCGAGGTCAGAATGCCCTCCTTCTTTTCCTGCGGCTTTTCCACCTCCGGGATGCGGATGAGGAACATCAGCGACAGGAAGGCTGCCCCGAAGGTGATCAGGTCAAAGAAGATGACCGATTCCACCCCCAGCAGCGTCACCAGCGCCGTGGCGAATACCGGCGTCAGGATGGTGACCAGCGAGTTGGAGAAGGACCGAAGCCCGCTGACCTTCTGAAAATGCTCCTCCGGGGTGAGCAGATTCACCGCCACATCCGCCGCAGGGGACTGAACGGTGTTCATCAGGCCGTTGAGGGCATTGAGGGCGTACAGATGCCACGCCTGAAGCTGCTGTGTGCGAAGCAGGTACAGCACCGCCACCGTACACACCGCCGCCAGGGTATCGCAGACCAGCAGCACGGTTTTTTTGTTCCACCGGTCGCTGATGGCTCCGGCAAAGATGCTCATGAGCACATAGGGCGCATAGGAACAGACCGTCAGCAGCGCCGTTGTCAGGGCAGAGCCGGTACGGTTGTACAGCCAGATGACCAGCGCAAAGTTGGTCATGGCGCTGCCCAGCGCAGAAAAGGACTGGGTCAGCCACAGGATGAAGAATTGTTTCAGATCAGAAAAGGTTTGTTTGAATGAGTTTTTCATGGTTTTCCTTGCTCCTTTGGTTTCAGGGTTGACCCTTCTCACACGGGGCAAGGCAGACGGCCTGAATCAGGGTCTCCATGCAATGCCGCCTTATGCCTTGCATGGAGTTTTTGCAGTGGTCAACATCATCTGCTCTCAACTCCTTTGAATGGAATACTTTTATAGTATAGTAACAGCTGAGTTTTCTGTCAACGCAGCATGGGGCAGTTCACCAGCCTCCGTTCATCCCCGATCAAATAAACGCCGTTTTTCATTCTTTTTCACTGGACATCCACCCGTCTTTTGGGTATGATGAAGCTACCAATCCCCCAGTAAAGGAGAACAAACGATGAAATACGTACCTTTCGGCAAGCACGGTTTTGATGTATCCCGGCTGGGCATGGGCTGTATGCGCCTGCCCACCACACAGCAGGACGGCAAGACGGTCATCGACCGGGAAGCCGCCATCGCCATGATCCGCCACGGCATTGATCAGGGCATCAACTATGTGGATACCGCCTACCCCTACCACGACGGCGAAAGCGAGCTGGTGGTGGGTCAGGCCCTGAAGGACGGCTACCGGGAGCAGGTGAAGCTGGCCACCAAGCTGCCCATCTGGCTGGTGAAGGAAGAGAAGGACATGAACCGCCTTCTGGACGAGCAGCTGAAAAAGCTGGATGTGGCGTATATCGACTTCTATCTGCTCCACGCCATGAACAAGGAGCGCATGGAATTGATGCGCTCCCTGAACTACAAGAAGTTTTTCAAAGAAGCCATCGCTGACGGACGCATCCGCCACGCCGCCTTCTCCTTCCACGATGACAAGGACTGCTTCCTGGACATCCTCCACGATTACGACAACTGGGGTCTGGCCCAGATTCAGTACAACTATCTGGACGATGACAAGCAGGCCACCGAGGAAGGCCTGAAAGCTGCCGGTAAGGCGGGTGTGCCGCTGGTGATCATGGAGCCCCTCCGTGGCGGTGCGCTGGCCAATCCCCCTGCCGATGTGAAGCAGCTGATGGATTCCACCGACCGCAGCCCCGTGGAATGGGCCTTCGCCTACATTGCCGACTATGCCGAGGTGGCCACCATCCTCAGCGGCATGAGCAGCATGGAGCAGCTCAATGACAATCTGGCCATTTTCGACCGCCTCACCGTGGGCGGCCTGACCGAAGCGGATAAAGCCCTCGTCAAGCAGCTGAAAGAAACCTATCTGGCCCGTGTGCCCATTGGCTGCACCGGCTGCCGCTACTGCGTGCCCTGCCCCAACGATGTATTCATTCCTTCCATTTTCCACTCCTACAACGAAAACGCCATGCTGGGTCAGGATTGGAAGCACAGCTGGGGCTACGGCAATCTGGTGAAGGATGGTCACGATGCCTCCAAGTGCGTTGGCTGCGGCGCCTGCGAAGCCCAGTGTCCCCAGAGCCTGCCCATTATGGAGCTGCTTGCCAGGATTGACGGGGAATACAACAAATAATCCAAAACGGTTACTTTGACTGCCGGGAGCTGCCCAAGAAGAATTTTTGTGGCAGCTCCTTTTTCTGTCCGTGCCCTCTCCCCCTTCTCTCCTGTTCTCCCATTGCTCGCCCAAAAATCCTCCCCGGTACTCTTGCCAAATGTGCCACAAAGCGGTACAATAGCTTTATGCACAGGCAGCGAAACCGGCTGCCTACCGATCATCAGGCAGGAAAATTCAGCCGGATGCAGCATCTGCGCCTGCTTTTTCCCCACAAATCCAACGGCTCCCATGCCATTATTGTAAGGAGGAACCGCTATGTATCGTCAGGTCATTGATACCGCTGCTGAAAAAATGCAGAAAACCACTTCCGTTCTCCAGAGCGACCTTCGCACCATCCGTGCCGGCCGCGCCAATCCCCAGCTGCTGGAACGTGTTGTCGTAGACTACTACGGCGTGCAGACCCCCCTCACCCAGATGGGAAACATCACCGCTCCCGAACCCCGTATGCTGGTTATCAGCGTTTGGGATCAGAAGGCGCTGCCCCTGGTGGAAAAGGCCATCATCAAGAGCGATTTGGGCCTGAACCCCTCCAACGACGGCAAGATCATCCGTCTGGTGATTCCCGAACTGAACGAGGAACGCCGCAAGGAGCTGACCAAGTTGGTCCGCAAGACCGTTGAGGAAGCCAAGGTGGCTGTCCGCTCCATCCGCCGCGATGCCATGGATCAGATCAAGAAGCTGGAAAAGAACAGCGAAATCACCGAGGACGACCGCACCAAGGCCGAGAAGAAGATGCAGGACAAGACCGATGAGGCCATCAAGGGCATCGATGCCATCGGCGCCCAGAAAGAAAAGGAAATCATGGAGGTGTAAGCCTTCTCTTGTCCCAAAGAGCCAAACGTGCTCTTTGGGACAATCTGCATTTCCGGCTTTTTCCATATTTTCATTTTCAATAAGGAGCGTAACCCATTATGCAGCAAACCTTTGAGCATCTGCTGGGGCTGCCCACCCAGGCTGCGCTGGCCATTTTAGCCTCCAGCGGCATCACCGGCGTGGATGTGGTGCCCACCGCTGCCCCGCCCAAGCGTCAGCCCGGGCCGGATGAGCTTCTGCGCAGCGATGCGGGCGAAATGCAGGGATACGCCTCCACCCGGGTAGTTGCCGTGGAGGAGGACGGGCGGCGGCTGATCGTTTCCCGTTTTCTGGTAGCCGTCCGCACCGATACCACCCCCAAGGAGGCAAAACCATGACCGCCATTCGATACCCCCTGCCGGAAACCATCGACCCGGAACGTCTGCCCCGGCACATTGCCATCATTATGGACGGCAACGGCCGCTGGGCCAAGAAAAACAAGCTGAAAATCGCGCTGGGTCACCGGGCGGGCACGGAAAACCTCCGTGAGATCATCCGCAATTGCAGCGATATCGGCGTGAAAGCGCTGACCCTGTACGCCTTTTCCACCGAAAACTGGAACCGTTCCAAAACCGAAGTGGACGCTCTGATGCAGCTGATTCTGGACTTTTTCCACAGCGAGATTGATGAGTTGGATGAAAAGGGTGTGCGCATCCTGATTCTGGGCGACAAGTCCGGTCTGCCGGAGCCTCAGCGGGTGGTGCTGGAGGAAGCGGAAAACCGCACCGCTGCCAACACCGGCCTGAGCCTGAACATCGCCGTCAACTACGGCGGCCGGGCGGAGATCGTCCGGGCTGCCCAGCAGCTGGCAGCAGAGGTTGCCGCCGGTGAGCGCACCGTGGAAAGCATCGACGAAGCCGCCATTGCCGACCATCTCTACACCAAGGGTCTGCCGGAAGTGGATCTGCTGATCCGCACCAGCGGCGAGATGCGACTGAGCAATTTCCTTTTGTACCAGTGCTCCTATGCGGAGTTTGTGTTCCCGGAGGAACTCTGGCCGGATTTCCACGTGCCCCAGCTGCACGCCTGCATCGAAACCTTCCAGAACCGTTCCCGCCGGTATGGCGGCCGGGAAGAATGATGGATAAAGAGGCCGGGCGCAAGGGAAGTACCTCCCTGCCGGGGTGCGGAACAGCGCCCCGCCATTTTCCCCTTTCAAAGGAGAACCGAAGATGAGCGAAACCAAGACCCCCGAAACCATCGGGGCCAACGAAAAAAAGAAAAAAAGCGGCTTTGTGCAGCGGGTGATCACCGGCGTGATTCTCATTGCCCTGCTGACGCTGATCCTGTGGGCCGGCGGCTGGGTGTTTGCGCTGGTGGCCTGCGTGTGCGTCGGCATTGCCATCCATGAAATGCACAACGCCCTGCGCACCGGCGGCTATCATCCGGTGAGCTGGGTGGCCTATGCCGGCCTTGTTTGCAGCATTCCGCTGATGATGTTCTACTCTGCCCAGGCCATGATCCCTGTGCTGGTTACGCTGTGTTTCTGCGTGCTGTTTCAGGTGGTGCGCCGGGAGGAACCCAATCTGCCGGATGTGCTGGTCAGCGTGATGCCCCTGATGAGCATCGTGTTCCCGGCCATGTGCCTGATCGGCCTGTTGGATACCCAGCCCCGCGGCTTGCAGCTGATGATGCTGATCATGGTATTTGGCATTGCGGTGGGCGGCGATACGCTGGCCTATTTTGTGGGCAGCAGCGTGGGCGGCCCCAAGCTGTGCCCCAAGGTAAGCCCCAACAAGACCATTTCCGGCTCTGTGGGCGGCCTTTTTGGCAGCGTGGTGGTGGCGTTCATCGTGGGCCGTATCTTTGCGGCGGCTGTGCCGGATATGGCGGTGAAAGCGCCTATCTGGGGCGATCTGCTGGTGGGTCTCATCGGCGGCGTTGCCGGTCAGCTGGGCGATCTGTTTGCCTCGCTGGTAAAGCGCCATTGCAAGGTGAAGGACTACGGCACCATCTTCCCCGGCCACGGCGGCATGATGGATCGTCTGGACAGCATTTTCTTTGTGGCGATCATCGTGTACTGCTACCGGGTCATCCTGCTGGCATAACGGAAAGGAGTTGCTCCTATGGCTATGACGAAACGGCGCATTGCCGTGCTTGGTTCCACCGGCAGCATCGGCTCTCAGGCGCTGATGGTGGCCCGCCTCCATGCGGATCGCTTTCAGGTGGTGGCGCTGGTGGCCAACCGTTCCAAGGAACAGTTGTTTGAGCAGGTGCGGGAGTTCCGGCCCCAGATTGCCGGTCTGTGCACCCCCATCTCCATGGATGAAGTTCCCCAGGACCTGCGTTTCTGCCAGTGGGTGTTCGGCAAGGAAGCCCTGACGCTGGCTGCCCAGTGCGACTGTGATGACGTGCTGGTGTCCGTGGTGGGCATGGCTGGCCTCAGCAGCGTACTGTGCGCCCTGCGCCACCAAAAGCGGGTTCTGCTGGCCAACAAGGAGGCCCTTGTAGCTGGCGGTCAGCTGGTAACGAAGGCCGCTGCTCAGGCAGGCGAAAATATGCTGCTGCCTGTGGACAGCGAGCACAGCGCCATTTTCCAGTGCTTGCAGGGCGCAGGCGGCAACCCGGTGGAGCGCATTGCCCTCACCTGCTCCGGCGGCCCCTTCCGCACCTGGGAGGCAGAGGCCATCCGTGCCGCCACCCGGGATGCGGCGCTGAAGCATCCCAACTGGGTCATGGGCCAGAAGATCACCATCGACTCTGCCACCCTGTTCAACAAGGCGCTGGAGATGATCGAGGCCAAGTGGCTGTTCGGGGTAACCCCGGAGCAGATTCAGGTGGTGGTGCATCCTCAGAGCGTCATCCACAGCGGCGTGTTCTTCAAGGACGGCGCACTGCTGGCGCAGCTGGGCACACCGGATATGCGGCTGCCCATCCTCTATGCCATGAGCTACCCGGAGCGCCTGCCCACCGGCGGCGAGGAGCTGGATCTGTTCAAGCTGTCCTCCCTCACCTTTGAAGCCCCCGACCCCATCCGCTTCCCCTCCTTGCGGCTGGCCCAGGAAACCATGGCAGCTGGCGGAGCAGCCTGCTGCATCCTGAACGCCGCCAATGAAGAAGCTGTGTTCAAGCTGCTGGGCAAGGGCGGCGAGACCATGCCCATCGGCAGAATTTTTGATGTGGTGGAGGAAACCCTCCAGCGCATGGGCAACCGTCCTGCGGACACCGAGGAGCAGGTATTCGCTGCCGATGCGGAAGCCCGGCAGGTGGCACGGAGTCTGCTGGGATAAAGCGGTTTCAGCCACGGATTCATCAACACTTTTGCCGGCCGGGTGCGTGAATCGCTGCCCGGCCGCATATGCTATGGGGGAGAACTATTCCTTCCCTCACGGTTATTTCAAAGAAAGGATCTGTCAACCTGATGACCATCCTCTACGTTTTTCTGGCCCTCCTGATGCTGGGCGTGCTGATCACCATCCATGAGTTCGGTCATTTTGCCATGGCACGGCTGTGCGGCATCGAGGTCAAGGAATTTTCCATTGGTTTTGGCAAGCAGCTCTGGGGACGCATGGGCCGCCGGGGAACTCAGTTTTCCCTGCGGTTGATTCCGCTGGGCGGCTATTGTATGTTCTACGGCGATACCGATGACGACCCCAAAGGGGAAAAGCAGGACGATCCCCGCAACTACAACAAATCCCCCTTCTGGAAGCGGATGCTGGTGACCATTGCGGGCCCCGCCATGAACGGCGTGCTGGGCTTTGTGCTGGCGGTCATCCTGATGGCCGGTTACGGCGCAGAGGCGGATACGCCCTTCCTGTACAGCGTGGAGCCCGGTCTTCCTGCCTATGAAGCAGGAATGCAGGCCGGTGACCTCTTTGTGCGGGTGGGCGATGTGGAACTGACGGACGCTACCGCCCAGGATGTGAGCAATGCCATCGGCGCCTATGCGGACGGGCAGGAGATTCCCATCACCTTGCTGCGGGACGGGCAGGAACTGGATTTCCTCATCACCCCCTACTATAATGAGCAGGAGAAGCGGTACATGATCGGCATCACCATTCAGCAGGGCGCAAAGCGTCTGCCGGTGGGACGGATCATTCCCGAAGCCTGGAACCTGACCAGCGATGCCGCCGTTGCCATTGTGGAGGCCCTCGGCAAGATGGTCACCACCGGCGAAGGGCTGGACCAGAGCGCCGGCCCGGTGGGCATTGTATCCATGGTGGCGCAGGAAACCCGCACCGGCGGCCTGCCCGTATATCTGCAACTGGCCATGTTCATCTCCGTCAATCTGGGGCTGATGAATCTTCTGCCCATTCCCGGGCTGGATGGCAGCCGCCTGATTTTCCTGGCCATTGAGGGCGTGCGGGGCAAGCCGGTGAACCAGAATGTGGAGGCCATGATCCATCTGGCAGGTTATGTGCTGCTTCTGGGACTGATGGTATTCTTCACTTTCCAGGATGTCAGCCGGTTGTTTGGCGGTTAAGAACAAGATGTAAAAATTGCCGATTACACTTAAAGTGGTGTAATTATTTCACGCTTGGGCTTGACAGTCCACTTTTTACCCTGTTAAAATATACTAACAACGTGAAAACGTTTTCTCCATTCTAAAGAAAGTGGTGCGCGGCTATGCCTACAACGATTTTTCAGCCCATCCATACCTGCAATACCGACCCGGATGTGGTGGTGCAGGGAACGCATACTCCCGCAGAGTTGGTGCGTCAGTCCGGCGTGTGGATTGATACTGCTGGCAGCGCCTTCCTTTCTCAGGAGGAATATCAGCTGGCGCCCTGCGATGCGCCTCTGTGGCTGGTGGTGGAGGATGACAGTTTCGACTTCTGCCACGGCGATATGAAGCTGACCCTGCAACGGGGTGAATGCGTGATCGTGCCCGCCCACACCCAGGGCTGCACCCTGCGCAAAGCCAAGGATGCCCGCATTTTATGGCTGATTCTCACCGGCCCGCTGATGGAAAACTTCATGCGCCAGATGAACGCCTACAACCGTCTGCCCGCCCGTCAGGGAATGCTCCCCACCCAGGTGGGACTCATCCGGCAGATTGTGCAGGTGGTGGTGCGCCATATGGATACCGCTGATGCCAGCTTCCAGCTGCAGCAGCTTCTGTGGGCGCTGCTGGCTGCCCACTGCGGCCAGAGTGTTGCCAACAGCGCTACCCTCAGCTACGAAATCGCCCGTGTGGTGGACGCCATGCGTGCAGGCAGCTACAAGGATTCCTTCAGCCTTGCTGAAATGGCGGCCATCAGCCGTATGCCGGTGGAAACCTTTCGCAAGCGCTTTACCGCCGAGCTGGGCATTCCCCCGCTGGGTTATCTGCAATTCCTCAAAATGGAGCGGGCCAAGAGCCTTCTGCGCAGCGGTGTGGGTGTTCGCCAGACCGGCGTGGAGATCGGTATGCCGGATCCCTATCACTTCAGCAAGCAGTTCAAGCACGTGGTGGGCATGAGTCCCACCGCCTACCTCAAGCACGTGGGCGGCAAGGGCGACGCCGCCGACCCGGCAGACGTCTGACCCAAAAAAATTCACAAGCGAAAAAACAGGAAAAATGCAGAGGTGGAAATGCTTACATGAGCATTTCCACCTTTCGAAACTCTTGCGAAAACAGAAACCTGTGCTATACTGATGGTTGCGGCACCATTGCCGCATGGAGAATTGTGTTAAGGAGAGAACACGATGATTAAGAAGATTGGCATTCTGACCAGCGGCGGCGACAGCCCCGGAATGAATGCGGCGGTTGTGGCCGTCGCCCGTTGCGCTGCCATGTATGATATCAAACTGATGGGCATCAAGCGCGGCTACAACGGCCTGCTGGGCTTGAGTGACAACCCCGAGGACGATATTGCCGAGCTGAACCTGGAAACGGTGCTGGATATTGCTGACCAGCGCGGCACCTTCCTGCGTACTGCCCGCTGCGACGAATTCAAGAAGCCCGAAGTGCAGCGTCAGGCTGCCCAGACCTTGCGTGAGCTGGGCGTGGACGCTCTGGTGGTCATCGGCGGCGATGGCAGCTTCAACGGCGCTATGCGTCTGTGCGAGCTGGGCATCCCCTGCGTTACCATCCCCGGCACCATCGACAACGACCTGGGCTACACCGAGCAGACCCTTGGTTTCGATACCGCTGTCAACGTCTGCGTGGAAGCCGTCCGTTCCATCCGCGCCACCAGCCGCAGCCACGACCGCCCCTCTGTTGTGCAGGTAATGGGCCGTCATGCCGGCGATATTGCCATGCGTACCGCTATGGCCACTGGCGCTGAAATGGTGGTCTGCCCCGAAATGGAGTGGGATACCGACGAACTGGCCGCCCGCCTCAATGGGCTGATCGCCAAGGGCAACACCCGTGCCACTTTGGTCATTGGTGAAAACTGCTGGCACAAGATGAAGGAATTTGACTGGCGCAAGTTCCTTAACGACAACGGCAAGACCATCTATCCCGGCGAACCCCTCAACGCCGAGCGTCTGGCCAGCATCCTCAAGCGCAAGTGCAACGGCATCGAAGCCCGTGCCACCGTTATCGGTTACACCCAGCGCGGCGCCGTGCCCAGCGCCTCCGACAGCGCCTTCGCTTTCGAAGCCGGTCATCTGGCTGTGCAGCTGCTCAACCGCGGCATCGCCAACCAGGCCATCGGTCTGCGCCACGGTCAGGTGTTCAATATGCCCATTGCCGACGCTCTGAGCATGAAGAAGCACTTCAACCGTGAACTGTATGATCTGATCAATAAGCTGTAATGCATCAAACAGCGCGCCCCGACAGGTTTGCGTGTCGGGGCGTGCTTTTGCTTTGTCAGGCAAAACGGAGGATTTCCATTGAAACATACAGGAACCCAAACCATCGAAACCCAACGGTTGATTCTCCGGCGGTTGAAACCCACGGACAGTGAGATGATGTTTCGCAACTGGACAAGCGATCCCGAAGTGACGCGCTTTCTGCGCTGGGAGGCCCACCAAAGCCTGGACGAGACCCAGCGTATGCTCCAACAATGGTTGGGCCGCTATGTAGCAGAAGATACCTATTACTGGGCGATCACCCTGAAAGATGGGAAAATGATCGGCTCGATCGGGGTTGAAATCTCATCAGAATGTGATTTGCGGGGGTCGCTTGGGTATAAGATCGGAAGCCGCTGGTGGAATCAGGGCTATGCAAGCGAGGCAACCAAGGCGGTGATCGATTATCTGTTTCAGTGTACGGATGTGGAGCGGCTTGATGCCTTTCATTCAGTTCATAACCGGGCGTCCGGCTGCGTAATGGAAAAAGCCGGTATGCAGTACGAAGGATTATTGCGTAATTATTATCGGACACGGGATGGTTTTCACGATTGTGCGTTATATGCTGTCATACGCAGCGATTGGGAGAAAATGAATGGATTGCGCTGAAGAAAGATGACTGCCGGGCGATATGAACTGGCCCGGCAGTTTGTTTACAGATCGTCCTGATCCTGCACTGGCTGACCGCCATCAGCTGGCGTACCGGTATAGCTGCCCAGCACATCGCTGTGATCCCGCTGGGACTGTTCCTGCATCACATGGGCAGTGACGGAGGCTTTGGCTGGGTTCTGCGGACCGTCTGCCTGTTTTTTACGATGGAGCTGTTTGGGTTCATTCATGATGTTTCATCCTTTCCCAATGTTTTGCCGCAAGGAGAACCATTGCTCAGGGTATGACATCCATAGTTTGAGCGGGAAGGCAGCTTTTCATGTATGATCTATGGGAGTTATTCCGGCAAAAAGAGCAGGAAAAATCGTTGCAGATCAAAGGTTTCGCATCTCTTTGCGAAAAAAAACAGAAAAATTTCAATTTGGGGGTTTACAAACGATAAAACCTGTGTTAATATATATCTCGCTGATGAGGCAACCGCCACTGAAAGCCATGGGGCATTAGCGCAGTTGGTAGCGCACAACACTGGCAGTGTTGGGGTCAGGAGTTCGAGTCTCCTATGCTCCACCATACCGGAGAAATCCGAACTTGATTCCTGTGGGGAACGGGTTCGGATTTCTTCTTTATTTCAAAGAAATAGAATGCTGATGGAATGTTCCATTGGCA
The DNA here is from genome assembly GCA_017501255.1 of Clostridia bacterium. GTDB lineage: Bacteria > Bacillota > Clostridia > Christensenellales > Aristaeellaceae > Limiplasma. The sequence goes on from JAFVXE010000018.1 coordinate 75,992, forward strand.
TACAGAAAAAGCAGGACTGCGATCCATATCACAGTTCTGCTTTTTTCTATGAAAGAAACACTTTACACATTCTTTACCTTCTCAGTATTTGTTTGAAACACTCCGGCAGTATGATTCCATCGTACCCGAAAGAAGAAAGGAAGGTAGAAAGAATGAAAAAGCTGATTTCCATCCTGTTGACCCTGACCCTGCTGATGACCACCGCCTTTGCCCTTGCTGAGGAGATCAATGTCATCTCACGCGAGGATGGCTCCGGTACCCGTGGCGCGTTCATCGAGCTGTTCGGCATTGAGCAGAAGAACGAAATGGGCGAAAAGATCGACTACACCACCGACGACTGCGACATCACCAATTCCACCTCCGTTATGATGACCAGCGTGGCGGGCAATGACTGCGCCATCGGCTACATCAGCCTCGGTTCCATGAACGATACCGTCAAGGCGCTGCCCATCGACGGTACGGAGGCTTCTGTGGAGAACATCAAGAATGGCAGCTACAAGGTGGCCCGTCCCTTCAACATTGCCACCAAGGCTGAGGTAAACGACGCTGCCAATGACTTCATCGCCTTCATTATGAGCGCAGAGGGTCAGGCAATTGTAGAAGAAAACGGCTACATTGCCGTGGTGGAAGACGCCTCCGCTTTTGAGGGCGGCAAGGTGTCCGGCAAGATCGTCATTGCCGGTTCCTCCTCTGTCACGCCTGTGATGGAAAAGCTCAAGGAGGCCTATGAAGCCATCAACCCCAATGTGGAAATCGAGCTCCAGCAGAGCGACTCCTCCTCCGGCATGACCGCCACCATGGACGGCGTGTGCGACATCGGCATGGCCTCCCGTGCCCTGAAGGATTCCGAAACGGAAGCGGGTCTGGTACCCATGACCATCGCCATGGATGGTATCGCTGTCATCGTCAGCCCCGAAAACCCCGTGGAAGGCCTGACCTCCGAGCAGGTGCGGGATATCTACATGGGCGAGATCACCGAGTGGAGCGAGGTTAATGAATAAGTTCAAGGTTCAGGCTATGAAGGAGGGCGCTGCGAAAGTGGCGTTCACCTTCACGGCCCTTGTTTCCATTCTGGCGGTAGCGCTGATCTGTCTGTTTTTGTTCGCCAATGGCATCCCCGGCATGGCGAAGATCGGCGTATGGGATTTCCTCTCCGGGGAAAAGTGGAAGCCCGGGCAGGAGGTATTTGGTATCCTGCCATTCATTCTAGGTTCGGTATATGTAACCGCTGGGGCGCTGGTGGTGGGTGTTCCCGCTGGACTTCTGACAGCGCTGTACCTGTCCCGTTTTGCTTCCCAAAAGGCTGCCAAACTGCTGCGCCCCGCCGTGCAGCTGCTGGCGGGCATTCCCTCGGTGGTGTATGGCTTCTTCGGGCTGGTGGTGTTGGTGCCGCTGGTTCGGGAAGTTTTCGGTGGTACAGGCTCGTCCCTGCTGACAGCCAGCGTGCTGCTGGGCATGATGATCCTGCCCACCATCATCACCGTGGCAGAATCTGCGCTGAACGCTGTGCCCGCTTCCTACTATGAGGGCGCGCTGGCGTTGGGGGCCACCCATGAGCGCAGTGTGTTCCATGTGATTTTCCCGGCAGCCAAATCCGGCGTAATGGCGGGTATCATACTAGGCATTGGCCGTGCCATTGGCGAGGCTACCGCTGTGATGATGGTGGCTGGCAACCGTACCTCCATGCCCAAGGGCCTTTTGAAGGGCGTGCGAACTCTGACCAGCAATATCGTCATTGAGATGGGCTATGCCACCGACCTGCACCGGGAGGCGCTGATTGCCACCGCTGTGGTGCTGTTCGTGTTCATCCTGCTGATCAACGTACTCACCAGTATCCTCAAAAGGAGGTCAGACTGATGCGTGCAAAGGTTCAAGCCACATTCTACCGGTCCGCCGTGTATGCGGGTACCGTTTTTTCGGTGGGTGTACTGCTGCTGATCGTGGGGTATATCCTCATCAAGGGCATTCCCAACCTGTCACCGGAGCTGTTTGCATGGAAGTATAACTCCACCAATGTTTCCATGATGCCCGCCATCATCAATACCCTGCTGATGACGCTGCTTTCCCTGCTGGTCTGCGTACCGCTGGGCATCGGCGCGGCCATCTGGCTGACGGAATACGCCCCGCGAGGCAGCAAACTGGTGAAGCTGGTGCGCATGACGGCGGAAACCCTCTCCGGCATTCCCTCCATCATCTATGGCCTGTTCGGTTCGCTGTTTTTCGTGGTTGCGCTGAAGATGGGATTGTCCCTGCTGTCCGGTGCGCTGACGCTGAGCATAATGGTATTGCCCACCATTATGCGCACTACGGAGGAAGCCCTGCTGGCAGTGCCGGACAGCTACCGGGAGGGCAGCTTCGGCCTTGGTGCGGGGCGGCTCCGTACCACCTTCAAGGTGGTTCTGCCCAGCGCAGTACCAGGCATCCTCTCCGGCGTGATTCTTGCCATCGGGCGCATTGTGGGCGAAACTGCCGCCCTCATCTATACCGCCGGTACCGTTGCCAAGGTGCCGGGCAGTCTGCTGGATTCCACCCGCACGCTGGCGGTGCACATGTACACCATTTCCACCGAGGGTCTGTACATCGGTCAAAGCTATGCCACCGCCGTGGTGCTCTTGGGTATGGTGCTGCTGATCAACAGCCTGTCTGCGTTCATTGCCAAAAAAGTCGGACACAGCACAACAGGCAAACAGGAGGAAAAGCACTCATGAAAATAGAGATCAACAACCTTGACTTGCATTACGGCAGTTTTCACGCCCTGAAAGGCGTGAATCTGGCCATTCATGAAAAAGAGATCACCGCCTTTATCGGCCCCAGCGGCTGTGGCAAATCCACGTTGCTGAAAAGCCTAAACCGCATGAACGACTTGGTGGAGGGCTGCAAAATCACCGGGCAGGTGCTGCTGGATGGCATGGATGTATACAAGGAAATGGATGCCGCCCTGCTGCGCAAGCGGGTGGGCATGGTGTTCCAGAAGCCCAATCCCTTTCCCATGAGCATTTATGACAACATCGCCTTTGGCCCCCGCACCCATGGTATCCATTCCAAGGCCAAGCTGGATGATATCATCGAGCGCAGCCTGCGCAATGCCGCCATCTGGGATGAACTGAAAGACCGCCTGAAAAAGGACGCGCTGGGACTGTCCGGCGGTCAGCAGCAGCGGCTGTGCATTGCCCGGGCGCTGGCGGTGGAGCCGGAGGTTCTGCTGATGGACGAGCCCACCTCCGCCCTTGACCCCATCTCCACCAGCAGGATCGAAGACCTTGCCCTGCAGCTCAAGCAGGACTACACCATCGTCATGGTGACCCACAACATGCAGCAGGCTGCCCGCATCTCTGACCGAACCGCCTTTTTCCTGCTGGGTGAAGTGATCGAATACGACGAGACCGGCAAAATTTTCTCCATGCCCAAGGATCAGCGCACGGAGGACTACATCACCGGCCGCTTTGGCTAAGGAGGAACATCCCATGAGAAACCGTTTTGACGAGCAGCTGAGCCTGCTCAACCACGAATTGCTGGAAATGGGCGCGCTGGTGGAAAGCGCCATCCGCAGCGCCACTACTGCATTGGTGAATCAGGATGTGGAGGCGGCCCTTGCCTCCATCACTGCCGATAAGGATGTGGATCAGGCGGAGCGGGATAGCGAATCCCTGTGCCTGAAACTGCTTTTGCAGCAGCAACCTGTAGCAAGGGACTTGCGCTTGATCTCCTCAGCCCTTAAAATGATAACGGATATGGAGCGCATCGGTGATCAGGCCTCTGATATTTCCGAGATTGTCATCTACCTGTCCAGCGAGCCCTATATCAAGCAGCTGGAGCATCTGCCCCTGATGGCGGAAAAGGCTATCCGTATGGTGACGGCTGCGCTGGATGCCTATGTCCGCAAGGATGTGAAGCTGGCGCAGGAAGTGATGGATATGGATGATGAGATTGACAGCCTGTTCACCACCGTGAAGGACGAGTTGATCACCCTCATCCGGGGCGATGCGGCAGCCGGCTCCCAGGCCATTGACCTGCTGATGATCGCCAAGTACTACGAGCGCATCGGCGACCACGCCCAGAACATTGCCGAGTGGGTGGAATACGCCCTTACCGGGCGGCACAAAGGAGTTTTCCTCACATGATCTATTACGTTGAAGACGATGACAACATCCGGGAATTGGTGGTTTACACCCTTCTGCAGATGAACATGCCCTGTCGGGGCTTTGCAGAGGGCAAGGCCTTCCGGACTGCCATTGCAGAAGAAAAACCCGATCTGGTGCTTCTGGACATCATGCTGCCCGGGGAGGACGGCATGAGCCTGTTGCAGTTTCTCCGGGAAAACCAGCAGACGGCGGAGATCCCTGTCATCATGCTCACCGCCAAGGGTACCGAAATGGATAAGGTGCAGGGGCTGGATCACGGAGCGGATGACTACATGACCAAGCCCTTCGGCATGGCAGAGCTGGTGGCCCGTATCCGGGCCCGCCTGCGCCGCACAGGTACAAAAACAGATGCGGAGACACTTCGTTGCGGTACGCTTTCCATCGACCGCCGTGCCCACAAGGCCTTTGTTGATGATGAGGAAGTGCCCCTGACCTTGAAGGAATATGATCTGCTGCTCCTGCTGATGGAAAACAGCGGCGCCGTTTTTACCCGGGAGCAGCTATTGGAGCGCATCTGGGAGATGGGCTATGACGGCGGTAGCCGCACAGTGGATGTGCATGTGCAGACGCTCCGCAGCAAGCTGGGGCACTGCGCCTGCATGATCGAAACCGTGCGCGGCGTGGGCTATCGGTTTGGAGGCGATCCGGCATGACCAGACGCATTTTCCGCAGCATCGTTCTGACGGCGGTGCTGGCACTGCTGCTGACCTCCGCGCTGCTGGTAGGGACGCTGTACAATGTGTACGAAGACCGCATCTCTGCCGAGCTTCGGACGGAGGCGGCGTATATTGTCCGCGGTTTGGATATGACGCAGGATGATTTGAGCTACTTCACATCATTCAAGCCCCAAAACCGTGTAACGCTCATTGCCCCGGATGGTTCGGTGCTCTACGACAGCGATACCGATGAGACCCGCATGAGCAGCCATGCCCAGCGTCCGGAGGTGCTCGCGGCTATCGAAAGTGGCACCGGTGAAGCCACCCGCTATTCCGATACCCTTTCTGAAGTGACGATCTACTATGCCCGCCGAACGGCTGACGGCAATGTGCTGCGTATCGCCAGCACCCGCTCTTCTGTGCTGGGTGTCTTCCTGAGCGTGGCCCCGCAGATCATCGTGATGCTGCTGGCGGTGGCAGCCCTGTCGCTGCTGATCGCCCAGCATTCTTCCCGCCAGATCGTGCAGCCCATCAACGAGCTGAATCTGGACGAACCCCTTGAAAACGACGTGTATGACGAACTGGCCCCGCTGCTTACCCGCATGGACAAGCAGCATCATCAGATCCGCCAACAGATGCAAGATCTCGCCCGCGCCCACGCTGATCTCAACGCCATTATGGAAAGCATGCGCGAGGGTCTGATCCTGTTGGACAGGGAGAGTCGCATTGTTTCCATCAACCACAGCGCGCAGACCATCTTTGGCGTAAAGGATTCGTTTGCGCCGGGAGCTGACCTGCTGACCATCTGCCGGGATGCTGACCTGCTGGAAATCGTCAAAGCAGCGCAGTCGGGCGAAGCCGGCGATGCGATCCTGCCCCGTGACAGCCGGATGTACCGCATCTTTGCCAGCCCTGTTCTGCGGGAGGAAAAGGTGCGCGGTGTGGTGCTGCTGGCGTTGGATATCTCTGCCCGCTATGCTGCTGAAGCCAGCCGCCGGGAGTTTACCGCCAACGTCTCCCATGAGCTGAAAACGCCGCTCACATCCATTTCCGGCTACGCAGAGATCATCGAGAGCGGCATTGCCCGGCAGGAGGATGTGCCTGCCTTTGCCGGAAAGATCCATGCAGAGGCAAAGCGGTTGGTAGCACTGGTGAACGATATTCTTGAGCTGTCCCAGCTGGATGAGAAGCAGGGTCTTGGGGCGAAAGAGCCGGTTGCCTTGCTGCCCATGCTGAATGAACTGGCTGACCGTTTCCTGCCTGTTGCGCAGGAGAAAGGGGTTGAGCTGTCCGTAGAAGGCAGCGAGGCTACCGTGGATGGCTATCCGATGCTTCTGCGGGAACTGTTCCACAACCTGATGGACAATGCCGTCAAGTACACGCCTGCAGGCGGCAGCGTGACCGTTCGGCTGTCACAGCAGGATGGACGCCTCTGCTGCTCTGTACAGGACACCGGTATCGGCATCCCCAAAGAGCATCAGGCCCATGTGTTTGAGCGTTTCTACCGGGTGGACAAGAGCCACTCCAAGCAGACCGGCGGCACCGGGCTTGGGCTGGCGATCGTGAAGCATGCGGCGCAGGTGCATCAGGCACAGGTGGAGCTGGAAAGCCAGCCGGGGGAAGGCACTACGGTTTCTGTGCTGTTTCATTGATCCATTCCATGCAACCAAAACATGCCTAACAAGAGAACAGGCCATCAGGAAGGAAAGCCGAAGCTTTTCTTCCCGATGGCCTGTTTCATTTCACTGGGGGAAAACCGGGCAGTTAACCCTGCACAGCCTCCGCAGCCGTTTCCTTGCCAAAGAGCTTCTTCACGCCCTGGACGGCAACGATCACGCCCAGCACGAACAGCGCAACGGCAAAGCTGCCCTGCAGCAGGTCGCCGCCCAGATTGGCGGTGGTGCCGGTAAAGATGCCGCCGAACTTGCCAAAGATGGTCATGCCCAGAGCGGTCAGGGTCACAGCCAGCATGATGGCCATGGGGGCCCACAGCATCCAGCCCTTGCGCTTGGTGCGCTTGAGGAATACGGCGCAGGCGATGAGGGCCAGTGCGCTGAGCAGCTGGTTGGCAGAGCCGAACAGGGGCCAGATGTTGGCATAGCCCGCCTTGGCAAGGGCGTAGGCCATCACCAGCGTAGCCACGGTGGCGGTGTACTTGTTGGTGAGGAACTTCTTGACCGGACTCATGTTTTCATCGGTGTCGGTGGAATCAAGGAAGAACTCCTGGAAAGCCAGACGGCCTACGCGGGCAACGGAGTCCAGCGAGGTGAGGGCGAAGGCAGATACGGACAGGTTGATCAGCGTAAAGGCCACGTTCTCGGGGATGCCGATCTTGCCCAGGAAGCCGGAGATGGCAGAGGCAAACACCACAGCCGGAGTACCGGAAGCCACCTGCGCGCCACTGGACACAGCGCCCACAGCGATCAGGGCGATCACGGCCAGCAGGCTCTCCAGCAGCATAGAACCGAAGGAGATGGGCAGCATGTGCTTCTCATTCTGCACCTGCTTGGAGGCGGTGCCGGAGGAAACCAGCGAATGGAAGCCGGAGACAGCGCCGCAGGCGATGGTCACAAACAGGATGGGGAACATATGCTGACCGTTGACCGTAAAGCCATTGAAGGCGTTCAGGTTCATCTGGGGATTGGCCACCAGCACGCCCACCACAGCCGAAACGATCATGGCTACCAGCAGGTAGCTGTTCAGGTAGTCACGGGGCTGGAGCAGCGCCCACACCGGCACGATGGAGGCAACAGCGATGTACAAGAATACGATCAGGTGCCAGGTGCCGGTGGGCACATACATGGGCAGCGCCATGCCCAGCACGATGCAAAGCACCAGCAGGCCCACCGCGATGGCGGTATTCACCAGCGGTTTGAAGCGGCACACCTTCAGCACCACGCCCAGCGTGACCGCTGCAAGGATGAACAGCATGGAGGTGGTAGCCACCTGACCGTTCGCCAGCGAGACATCCGGAGTGGCGGCAAAGCCGTTGAAGGTATTGGCAACCACGTCCGCAAAGGCAGCAACCACAAGGATGGAGAATAGCCAAACAAACAAGGTAAAGAGCTTTTTACCGATCTTGCCGATATACAGCTCAATGATATAGCCGATGGTGCGGCCCTTATTGCGAACAGAGGCATACATGGAAACAAAGTCCTGCACAGCGCCGAAGAACAGGCCGCCTACCAGCACCCACAGCAGCACCGGCACCCAGCCGAAGATCGCCGCCTGAATGGGGCCGTTGATGGGGCCAGCGCCGGCAATGGAGGCAAACTGGTGACCGAATACCACACCGGGGGTGGTGGGGGTATAGTCTACACCATCCTCCATTTCATAAGCAGGGGTCTTTGCCTTGGGGTCGATGCCCCAGGTCTTGGCCAGCCAGCGTCCGTAGAGAAGATATCCTGCGCCCAGCACAACCAGTGCGATGAGCATAATGGTGATTCCATTCATTCCAAAACATCCTTTCTTTTTTGTTTCGCTTATCTCTGGCATTTGCGCCGCGGTCGCATCCGTCGGGGAAAGCGTGCTATATATAAAAGCCCGTCCCTCACCGATCCTGAAAAACGATCTGTAAGAGACGGGCTGTATATCCCGCGATACCACTCTTGTTGCCGCATCCAGTGCGGCCTGCTCTGCCACATCGACCGCAAGGGGTGAATGTGCTCTCCTGTAACGTGGAGACGACGGTCTGACCTATCGTCCTCCCGATCCCGGGGGGAGGTTTCAGCGGACTGCTCATGAGGGATACGCTGACCTTTCATGCTCGTCATGCCTCGCACCAACCGGCATTTCTCTGGGGACGCTGTGAAAGCGCGCTTGTCTCAATCACTGCATTGAATATGTGGCTTACGCGAATAAAATACGCCTGCTTTGCCCAATTTGTCAACAGGAATCTGCCAGAAAAACAATGCAAAAACATTTTGCAATGGGTGCTTTTCCGGTGCTAAAATGCATACGAAAAAATCTGATTCCATCGATTGGCGGTGATGCTCTTGGACGAAACCCACGAATTTTTGGTGCCTGATTACTACGAACATTTTGCCTGTAAAATGGGCGCGTGTCGCTCAGCCTGCTGCGAAGGCTGGCCCATCTCTTTTTCGCTGGATGACTATTATCACCTGATGAGTCAGGAATGCTCCCCGGAGCTGAGGCGCAAGCTGGATACCGCTTTGCACATCAAGCTGTCGCCCACGCCGGATGCCTATGCGGAGATCGCGCCCCGGTTTGACGGAGCCTGCCCCATGCGCATGGAGGACGGGCGCTGCGCCCTTCATGCTGAAATGGGCGAGGGAGCGCTGAGCTATGTTTGCAGGCTCTATCCCCGGGGCGTACGCACGGACAATGGATTTGAATGTTCCTGCGCCAACAGCTGCGAAGCGGTGTTGGAACTGCTTTTTTCCCGGGATGAGCCCATCGAGTTTGTCGAAAGGGAGCTGTCCTTTAACTTGCCACGGCAGAGTCAGCCCACCATCCGGTTTGAAACCATGGGCAAGGAACAGGAGATCCGCCTGTGGCTGATCCGGCATATGCAGAACCAGACTCTGCCCATGCCCCAGCGGATGATGGCCATGGGTCACGCACTGGCAGCGCTGGATGATGCTCTTGTTGCCCGCGATGCACAGCAGGTGGAACGCCTGCTCCGTGGTCAGCAGCGGATCCAGCCGCTTGGGCCCAAGGAACTGTCTCAGGGGCATTTGGATTTCGGTCTCTGCTTCGCTTCCGGGCTGATCGAGCTGCTGGATCAGCGCAGTGACAGCATCCGTGCCTACGGTGAGGATGCGCTGGCTTATTTTGACGGTTCTTTCGACCGATATGTGGAAGCCCGCGACCATTTTGAAACGGTGCTGCCAAAGTGGGATATCTGGTTTGAGCACATGATGGTGAACCATATGTTCTTCGCCCGCTTTCCTTTTCAGGATCGTCCCGTCAGCCTGCCGGACGAGTTTATCGCCCTGTGCGCTGTTTTTGCCATGCTGCGCTTCCTTGGTATCGGGCATATGCGGGATCAAGCCGATCCCAGCCACTTTGTGGATGTGGCGGCTGCTGTGTTCCGGCTGGTGGATCACACCGCCTTTGACCACTATGCAGCCGGTATGATGAAGGAGCTGGGCTGTGACGACTGGGACCGGGTACATGATCTGATCAGCCTGTAAACTGACCCGGATCCGCAAAGGGCAGGAGAACAAAATCAGCTGGATGTAAACAAACAGAAGAACCCCGGTATCCATAGGCCGCTATGACCTGTGAATACCGGGGTTTGCTTATTCATGCCGCAATGCCTCAATGGGTTTCAGCCCGGAGGCTTTGGCTGCCGGATACAGACCGAACACCACGCCGATGAACACCGAAAACCCGATGGCCAGCAGCGCGACCGATGGCGAGAACACCATGGTCATGCCGATGACTGGGGCCAGAAACTTACACGCTGCCCACGAAAGCCCAAGGCCGATCAGACCGCCCATCAGGCTGACAGTAAGCGCCTCGATCAAAAACTGGCTGAGGATATTGCCGCGGGTGGCGCCAATGGCTTTGCGGATGCCGATCTCCCTCGTGCGTTCGGATACGGATACCAGCATGATATTCATGATGCCGATGCCGCCCACCAGCAGGGAGATGGCGGCAATGCCCGCCAGCATCAGCGTCAGCTGGGAGGTGGACTCGTTGAGGGCTTCCAGCATGGCCGACTGGTTGTTGATGCGGTAGCTGCCGGAGGTGGTGGATTGGCTCATAAGCTTTTCCATGTAGGCTTCCACTTCGCTCTGGGCCAGATCGATGGTATCGGAGCCGGTGGCGGACACATAGAAGCTGCTGATGCCCTTGGAGCGGAACAGCCGCTCGCCCAGAGAGAAGGGGATCACGATCAGGTTGTCACCGCTGCCGGAAACGCTGTTGCCAATTTCGTCAAGCACGCCCACCACGGTGAAGGTATACCCCTGATAGGTAAAGGTACAGCCCACCGCATTCACCGAGCCGAACAGCTCCACCGCCGCCTCCTGCCCCAGCACCGCCACAAAGGAACGGTTGTCGTGATCCGGTTCCGCCAGAAAGCGGCCATAGCGCAGCGACCAGTTGCGGATCTTGTCATACCCCGGCGTGGTGGCGATCAGGCTGCCATCCTCGTACTGGGTCAGCCCAGCTTTGACCGTGCCGGAGGACGTGAGCACCGGGGCCACATGAGCGATGGTTTCACTGCTCATCGTCATCTGGCGCAGGCCTTTCAGGGTAACCGGGTTGTTGCGCCGCACATTCACGCTGACGCTGAGCAGATTGGTGCCCATGCCCTCGATGTTGCTGACAACAGCAGCATTGGTGCCCTGACCGATGGCGGTGAGCACCACGATGGATACCACGCCGATCACGATGCCCAGCATGGTCAGGAAGGAACGCATTTTATTGGATAGAATGGCCTTGAAGGCCATGGACATACTTTCCATGCCTATGCCTCCTTTGCCAGCGCGGCTTTGTCTGCGGAAGCGGATGAGGTATGCTCATGCACCCTGCCGTCCACAATGCGGATCAACCGATCTGCCCGGGCTGCCACATCGCTGTCGTGGGTGATAAGCACGATGGTATTGCCAGCGGCGTGCAGCTCGTCCAGCATGGCCATGATCTCCTGCCCGGTACGGCTGTCCAGATTGCCTGTGGGTTCATCGGCGAGAATCAGCTTGGGTCTGGTCACCAGTGCCCGGGCAATGGCGCAGCGCTGCTGCTGACCGCCGGACAGTTCCGTGGGCTTGTGGCCCATCCGCTGACCAAGGCCCACTTTTTCCAGCGCCGCTTTGGCCCGCTTGCGCCGCTCCCGCCTGCCCACCTTCTGGTAGATCAGCGGCAGTTCCACGTTTTCCAGCGCGGTCAGCTTTTGCAGCAGGTGAAACCCCTGAAAGATGAACCCGATGTGCCTGTTGCGCAGCCGTGCCAGCTGCCGGGAGGAATAGCTGCCGATCTTCTTGCCTGCCAGCTGGTATTCGCCGCTGTCGGCGGTATCCAGACAGCCGATGATGTTCATCAGCGTGGACTTGCCGCTGCCGGAAGGCCCGATGATGGCCACATACTCACCCTCGCCCACATGCAGGGACACATGATCCAGCGCGTAGATGCTCTCGCCACCCAGCTTGTATTGCTTTATGATGTTATTCATATAGATCATAGCGGTACTCCTTTCAGCACCGGCATCAATTGCCGCTTATGCCGCCAGGAGCGGTACGCCCGCCGCCGGAGCCGCCCGAGCCGCCGCCCTGATTGGTGCGTCCACCACCGGAGCCGCCTGTTCCGGTGCCGGTGCCGGTGCCGGGACGGGTAAAGCCTCCCTCAGGACGATCCATCATGCCGCCGGGCATCTGCAGTTCGCTGCCGGGCATTTGCATGCCAGCACCGCCCTGCTGATCCGTGGTGTTGGTCGTAGCTGCACTACGCACCACCAGCACCTGATCCCCAGCCCGGAGGCCGCCGGTCACAGCTGCGTAATCCTCATTGGACAGGCCGGTATTCACATAGGTTTTCACGCCCGGTTCCTCTTCCGTGGCAACAAAATCCGGACTGTACAGCCACACATAGCTGCCCCGGGCATCGCTCTGCAAAGCTGCCAGCGGCACCAGCAGAACATTTTCCTGCTGACCCACGGCAATGGTTACCGTGCCGTTCATGCCAAGCTTCAGTTGCTCATCCGCTTCCAGCTGAATGGTTACATCATAGCCGGTAATGCCGCTGGAGGCTGTGCCCAGCGTGGAGATATAGGTAACCGTCGCGTTGTAGGTCTTATCGGTGATGGCATCCATGGCAACGGTGGCGCTTTGCCCGGTCTGGACATGGATGATGTCCAGCTCATCCACGCTGATGGTCATCTGATCCGGCATGCCCACATAGAGGGTCATCAAGGCCTCATCCTTGGCAACCGTCTGCCCATCGGTCATGGTCACGCCGCTGACGATGCCGCCCTGATCCGCCCGCAGCACAGGGTCTGCCTTCAAAGCGCGCAGGGTAGCCAACTGTTCCACCAGCGATGACCGCTGGGCAAGGGTGTCCCGATATTCCTGAGTAGGCTCCAGATAGCTGACCACAAAGGCACTGTCCTTCTTGTCGCAGTACTTATTGATCCGCAAAAGCTCTGTGGTGATGATGCCATGGGCTGTGCTGAACACTTCCAGCGGCATATGAATGGCGCATTCAGCGGTGATGGTACTGTCATCGGGCAGCAGCACCGTTACCGTATCGCCGGGATTGGCCGCCAGATCGGAAAAGGTCAGCGTGACGGTTTCATCCTTCACTTCTGTAACAGCCGCAGAATACACATTCTCTGCGGCGTTGGTCACTGTCAGCCGGTCACCCAGAGCGATGCCTTCTGTTACAGGGATCTCCGCGCTCATCTTGCCATCCAGCGACAGCACATACAGGCAACCGTGCTCTGCCACCACATCCTGTACCCGGTCACCTTTGAAGCCGTACAGTTCCTTCACACGGCCCTTGATGGGCGTGTAAAGCGTCTGCTGGCTTTCATAGCTGGCAGCGAGGCTTACCAGCGTGTCATCCACTGCCTCCAGCTCGGTTTGCAGCGTATAGATAGCCGTATCCAGAGAAGCTGTATCCACTGTCGCCAACGGGTCGCCCGCCGCAACCTGCTGGCCTGTCTTCACCTGCACGCTGTCCAGTGTCATAGCAGCAGGGGCGCTCCATGTGGCAGTCTGCGCAATGGTCAGCGAGCCGGTGCTGATGACCTCCTGGGAAATACTGCCGTTGGTTACGCTTACCGGGGTATACCGCAGGGATGGAGCAGTGGTCGCTTCCGTCTTCTGCTGTTGGTAAAGATAGTATCCGCCATAGGCCAGACCTGCTAAAACCAGCAGGGTAAACAAGGTTTTCAAAAAACGCTTCATTTCCAATCCTCCTTTTGGAATTTTCGCGTTGTCAGTTTAGCACCCGCCTGTGACCAAAGTATGAACTTTTGAAAAAGGATAGGATAATTTTGTGCAAAGGAATTAATTGCTATATAGGGTGGCTGATTGTATTGCTTTGTTGTTGAAAAATGATCATTGTTGTTATGGGATATTATCGTGCTGGTATGGATTTATTACAATCCGAACGATGCCCAACGAAAGGAAATACAATTCGCATTGATACACAGTGTGGCAATGTGTTTTTGCCATATACAGAAAAAGGCCAGCCCCCTATGTGAAATAGAAGGCTGGTCTTGCATCAAAGTGTTTCGTTTCGTTGGTGTTGTAAAGAATGTTGTGTTTCTACTTGATTTGGAACAACAACTTGTTTTGCAGTCCGATCCAGTAAAACAGACAAGTCATTTTTGTTCTGGGCTGTTTCCATTGTTTCATACAGAGAGGACTTACCGTTTTCGGCTGGGCTGGGCAGCGCGTCTGGAATAACTTTGCGCACCCAATAACGAACAGTTTTCAGCTCGTCCAGCTCAGCTTGTACTGCATCCACATCGGGCCGCAGAGCATCGATTTCCTGTTCAAGCCGTGTCTTTTCTGCCCGCAGTGTTTTGCGGTCAATGGGATGTGACAGCCCGAACTTATGCAGCAGCCGTTGGGCTTTCATGTATTGTTCCAACTCGTCAGCATGTGCAGTAGCGAACCGTTCCTTTGCACTCTTCCAACGAATGTAGCTGTATTCGCTGTACAACGGCTGCAAGTCATGCACGGTCTTATCTGCGTTCAACAGCGCATCAATGTCCCGAATACGCTGTTCCTTGCTGCGCACTTTCTTACGCAGATCGTTCATTTGTATGTCGATAGGAGACAGGTATTCGCCAAGCGAATACACCGTATCAAGCTCCCGTTCTTTCAGGAAAGAGATGGCATTGAGAATCGCCTGCAAGTCCTTCAGCGAAGCCTTCGTCTGTGCCCGATGATCCCAGAACTCCCGGTCAGCCTTGCGCAGTTCCAGGTAACTGAGCAGCACTTCACCAAGGTTGTAATCATCTGGATTGGAGATAGTTTCGTGCCGAGACAGCGTTTCCTTAATGCCTTGCAGCCACTCACCCAGAGCAGCAATCGCCTTCTGCAAACCACGGATGAGGGTATTCACATGCTTGATCTCCCGGTTGCGTTCGCCGCGGGTAGTGAACACACCCTTTCGTTTCAGCGCAGCTGCTGCCGGGCCGAGATGAATCTGCGGTTCCAGATCGGTGATGCCCTGACGCTCATAGAAACGCATATCAATACGCTCGGTACGACCAGCAGCTTTCAGCGCATTGTTCTGGGCTATCTCCCACTCATGCCGCCAGATCTCAGCGTATTTCTGATCGTTCCAATCGACGGTATCCATGCGTTCCCGCAGCCATTTATCATTGGCACCCCGGATACGCTCGCCGTTTTCATCCAGCACATAGGCCGTCTTTGTTTTGGGAAGCCAGCGTCCATTTTCATCCATGGCGCGCATGGTCAGCATCAGATGAACATGAGGATTGCCGTTTCCTGAGTCGTGGTAGTACAGATCACAGATCATGCCTTTGTCCACGAATTGCTTGGCACAATACTCACGGATCAGGGCAAGATTCTGTTCAAAGGTCAATTCCCTTGGCAGAGTGATGGTGAAGCGTCTTGCGGTTTGGGCTTTGCTGCTTTTCTCAGCAGCGTCCACCGCATTCCATAAAGTCTGCCGGTCGGCATACACAGGCGGTGCATTGTATGGCAGCATCACCTCCGTGTACTGCACACGTCTCGGATCACTGTGCGGGTATTTCCATTCGTGGTCATACTCGGAATACAACTTCTGTCCGAGATAATAAGAAGCACCAGCCATGGCAGATTGACCTTTGCCTCGGCTGGTGATGGATATGGAGAAATGAGGACAAGGGATGGAATCGTCTCCTTTCTTCAGCGCCGCAGCGCTGTCATGGTGGGTAACCGATGGAATCGGCGCAGGGAGGCAAGCCCTCCCTGATGCTGGCAAAGGGGAACTACCCTCTGACAGCGGGCTGCATGCAATGCCCCTCAGAGAGCGCAATGCACGGGCACCGTGCGTATAATTGCGCCCTCACAAGTGAGGGGTCAGCTTGTCTGAACATCGGCACTCCGGATCGGTACCCGTTTGTCCCCGGACGCTATGCTGCTCAACAGCTCTTCCACGGTGCCCTCGGCATCCCCTCGACGAATCGCCAACATCTCATTGACAATCTTCTGGACACCGCCAAAGCTGAACACATAGTTCAGGAACAGCTTGATATCCTCGTCGCTCAGCAGTTCGGCTTTGTCCCCGAGGTGATGGGTCAGTTCTCCACCACGGAAGTAGATATGGGCGTTGCGCTCCCGGCGGGCAGCCTCGCTGATCTGTTTGTGCAGCTCTTTGATGAGGGCATTCTTTTCGTCTCGTTCCCGCAGAGCTTTGGCTTCTGCGGCACGAAGTTCGTCTACGGTTTTGTTCTTTCTTCTGCTCATTGTGGTTCCTCCTTTTCGTTATCTGGTTTTGGTTGAGTGTGACTTTGCTGCCCCGAATCAAGCGACACGAGATGGCTGATTCGGGGCGGCCTGGCTGGCGCTGTTTTCTTCTGCGGACGCTTGCTGAGCAGCATCGGCTTCGAAGAAAGCCTGCATCCTGGGGAGAAGACAGCGTGCGATTCGTTCGATGGCATGATCCGGAATGCGCATCTCACTGTTTGGGATGGGATGGTTCTCCTGCATGAAACTCCTTTCTGCCTGCCGCTTGGGCAAGCGAATTGTGTTGTTCCATTGCAAACAAAAAGACCGCATTGCTGCGGCCTGTCTGAACGGAACAGATGATGAAATCATCTGTGTGAATATACGGAGAAAAACAGGAGAAACGAGATGTGGACGCAGGATTGCAAGGCATCTGCGAGAACCCAAGAGCTGGTTGCAAAAATGCAACTATATTTTTGTAAGCGGGTCGAAAAAACGAAAAGTATGTCGTTTTGGTTGACAGCAAATGCAATCAGATATAGAATACATATAAGAACATATGTTCTGATATGATTTGTGCAGGAGGTGCTAAAATGACCCAGCAATGGCTTCCGGGGGACATCCGGGATAGAATACGCGACCTGTACCGTGCGGCAGGGATGAAACAATCCGACTTGGCAGACGCCATTGGCATTGACAAAAGCACCCTCAGCCGTTTCATGACAGGGAAAACCGATAAGCTATCCGACAGCAACATCCAAAAGATCGCGCAGTACTTTAAGGTCTCCACCGATTTTTTACTGGGCATCACAGAAGTTTCGGATCGAAAAAACTATGATGTTGGTGAACTGGGACTCACAACACAGGCAGCAAGAAATCTGTTCACCCGGAAAGTGGATCCGGGGATCGTATGCGAGCTGTTGGAACATCCCCGTTTTGCAGATCTGACCCACATGATTGCAGCCTACAAAGAGGAACTGTTTTCTTCCGGCGTTGCCGTTCAGAATCAGATGCTCAGTTCTCTGAGTGGCATGGTTCTCGCACAGGGAAAGCTGCATCCGGAGGATCAGAATGCAGCACAAGATACAGCGGGTTTACTGCAATCCTTCCGTCAGCCGCTTCACTTAGCAGAAACGGACGGCATTCAGCAAACATTCATGCAGATTCTTCGGGATATGAAAGCAAGCGGAACGGAGAATGCCAAACAAACGGCTGCTCTCACCAAGGCCTCCATGCAGCAGATCACCGAAACAACGTGCAAGGGTGAGAATGCAATCGACCTCCATACTGTCTCACCTGAGCAGATCATCGGCGGCATCATGGGCGCAATGAAGCTACCGGATGTACCAGAAAAATATCATGCCTCAATGGCTGCTGCCATGCAGCAATTCCAGCTGGGTTTGCTTCAATACTTCGCTGTTCTGGAACAAATCAAACTTGACGAAGGATTCAGCAATGACCAATGAGGAACTGTGCATTGCCTGTCAGGCAGGAGAGACAAATGCTGCGGAGGAACTCATAGCAGTCAACTTCCCTTTCATTCGCTCGGTTGCCCTGGGCTTTGAAAGAGCTTTTCCGGGACTATGGTTGGATGCGGATGATTTCACACAGGAAGGTGCGCTGGCGTTGCTGCGTGCTGTGCAGTACTTTGATCCTGATGCTGGGGCGGGCTTTCTGACTTATGCAGCATCAGCGATCCGCAACGGCATCCGAGATTCAATTCGTGCTGCACGCCGAAACGTGCAATCGGCACAAGGGAACGTAACATATTCAGATCAGCAATCAGGTACTCAAAGCCAACGTGGATTCGCTTCCTTGAGAACAGCCAGTCATGCGAACGATCCTGAGCATCTGTACCTGAGAAAAGAGCTGTTTCAGCAGCTTCATACCACGATGCAATCTCTGCCGAAACGGGAACAGGTCTGGCTCAGAGTGAGGTTTGGATTTGACGATTGCGAACCGATGTCATTGGCTGAAACTGCCAGACAGTTTCAAATGAGTATCAGTCGGGCAAAACGATTGGAACAGCAGGCAATCACTCATATGAGAAGCAGTCGCTTGCTTGAAAAAGATGCCAATTGACACCCCTAAACAGACGTGGTATTATTATCCCACAAGGAGGTGCAACTTATGAGTCAATGTATTCCTATCCGTGATTTGAAAGATACCACAAACATTTCCCAGATGTGTCATGCCAGCAAGGAGCCGATCACCATCACCAAAAACGGCTACGAAGACATGGTGATTATGAGCGCAGAGGTGTACAACCGCATTCGTCTGTACAGCGTATATGAAAAACTGGTGGAGGCGGAAAACGAAATTGCCGAGGGCAAAGTCACAGACGCATTTTCTGCCATGAGCGCTATGAGGAGCAAGTATGGCTTATAACGTTAAGATCACCGCATCGGCAGAGAAGGATCTGGATGAGATTCTTACCTACATTGTGGAGGAATTAAGTAATCCACAGGCAGCCGGGCATCTGCTGGATGAAATCACCAAGACCGTTCATGTGCTTGCGGAGAATCCCATGATCTATCCGGCGTGCACTCAGCCCTTGTTGCAACGATTCCGCAAGGTTGTGGTGATGCGGTATGTGATCATCTACCGGGTTGACACTACCACCGTTTATGTGGAACGTCTGTTCAGCCAGCTGGAGGATTATGTGCACAAGCTGTAATCAGCCATATGAAGCAGATGGGAGGTGAAGATGATGACTGGCGTTATTTATGCCCGCTATTCTTCGGATAATCAACGTGAAGAAAGTATTGAAGGTCAGCTGCGTGAATGCATGGCTTATGCAGAGCGCAACGGGATCACGGTGATCGGTAACTATATCGATCGCGCCATGTCCGCAAGAACGGCAGACCGTCCTGATTTTCAGCGAATGATTAACGACAGCGAGAAAAAGCTGTTCGATGTGATCATTGTTTGGAAGCTGGATCGTTTCTCCCGTGACCGCTATGACAGCGCCACCTACAAGCATATTCTGAAAAAGAATGGCGTGAAGGTGATCTCTGCCACAGAAAACATCACCGACAGTCCCGAAGGCATCCTTCTGGAATCATTGCTGGAGGGTTTGTCCGAATATTATTCTGCGGAACTTGCTGTGAAGATTCAGCGTGGACAGACAGAAAACGCACTCAAAGGCAGAAACAATGGCGGAACGATCCCGATGGGCTTCCGCCGTGGCGCGGACGGTGTATTGGAGCTTGATCCTGCCACTGCTCCCATTGTTCAGGAAATCTTCCGCCGTTATGACAACGGCGAATCGCTTACAAGCATAGTAGATTTTCTGAACAAGCAGGGTGTTCGCACTTCCAAGGGGAAGACCTTCCGCATCGGCAGCATGGAAACAGTGTTGAAAAACCGGAAGTATATCGGTGAATATCGCTATGGTCAGATCGTCATCCCCGGCAAGCTGCCTGTCATTGTTAACGAAGCGCAATTCAACCGGGTACAGCAGCGGATGGAAGCCAACCGTCGTGCCCCCGCAAGAGCAAAAGCCACGGAGGAATATCTTCTGACCACCAAATTGTTCTGCGGCAAATGCGGGCGAATGCTGGCAGGTGAAAGCGGACGGAGCAACAATGGCGATGTGTACCATTACTACAAATGCGGCGGCGCCAAGCGCAAGCTGGGCTGCAATCTGAAAGCACTCAAAAAGCATTGGATCGAACGGGCTGTGGTTCAGACAACCGTATCACGCGTCATGAACGACGAGGTCATCAGCCGCATTGCCGATGCGATCATTGCTTTGCAGGATCAGAAAAATACGATGCTTCCCACGCTCCGTCAGCAGTTGAAGGAATGCGAAAAAGCCATTGAAAACATGCTGAGCGCCATCGAAGCCGGCATCATTACGCCTTCCACTAAGAAGCGGCTGGAAGAGCTGGAAGCCCGCCGGGAAGAACTGAACATCAGCATCCTGCAGGAAAAGCTGGGCAAGCCAAAGTTCACCAAAAAACAGATCGTTGGATGGATCGAACGGTTCAAATATGGCGATCCCAACGATCTGGAATATCAGAAGCAGATCATCGATGTTTTCGTCAACAGCATTTATGTGTTTGAAGACAAGCTGGTGATGACCTATAACTACAAAGACGAATCGGAGACGATTTCTCTGGATGATGTCCAGCAGGTTTTCGGTTCGGATATTGCCGGTAGTGCTCCACCAGTAGAAAACGCTTGATCCATAAAGGATTGAGCGTTTTTCTTTTTGCCTGTTGTAGCCTGCTGGATGGACGCTGACAGTAATATTGACAGTAACCAGCATTTTGAGGAACAAAAAGGAGTTTTCATCTTCTATATTCATGACAAACATGACAGAACGGTGCAAAACATTGAGGTGCAATAGAATCAGCCACGCCAAATCCTCCGCCACACCCATGACAAACCATGCCAAAATAAAAAACTGCTCTCGCAGTGGAGAGCAGCCATCAAATAATATCCGACATTGCGGCCATGCCGCGTTTTTTTGTTTCCGTGTCGCTGTGCACATATTTTTGCATGGTAAAGGCAACGTTGGTATGCCCAAGAATCTCAGAGAGGGTACGGATATCTTGTCCACGCTGAACCCAAAGCGTAGCGAATGTGTGGCGGAGGGCATGCACACCACGGCGTTTCAGCTCTGCCTGATCCAAACAGTTGCGCAGCGTGCGGCCCAGATTGTGCCGGTCAGCTGCCTTGCCGGTGGATGTCGCAAATACATACTGTTTGCCCCTGCCTGGATCTTTTCCTTCCCATGCTTCCCCTGCGCGCATGCGGTCTAGTTTCTGAGCAATGCGCTGTTCTTCCAACAGTTCGAGCATCTTCTGGTTGAAGGGAATGAAGCGCTTACCCGCTTTAGTCTTTGGTGCAGTACAGACACGGATGCTCTCCTTCCCATCCTCGGACAGAGCCTTGCCGTTGATGATATAGGTGATCTGATTGACGTTGAAACCGTCGGCTTCGATATCACACCAGCGCAGACCGCACAATTCGCTTACGCGCAAGCCGGTACCGAGAATGAAACACAACGCACGGCCGTTGGTGGTCATGGGCAGCACATTCAGCAGCTTGGATACCTCCGCCGCCGTGAGAAATTCGATTTCTTTTTGCTCCATCTTCGGAAGTTTAGCGGCGTCCGCGGGGCTTTGGCTGATCAGGTGGTTTTCCTTAGCCTGCTCCAGCGCACGCTTGAGGACAACAACATGTCGTTTCACGCTGGAAGGTGCGCAGCCTTCCTTAACCTGCTTGTTGATGAAACTTTGCACCTGATCCGGGCGGAGGGCTTGTAGGCGTGTTTTTCCAAGTGCCGGGATCAGATGGTTATCTACGACACTTTTATAGCTGGCTAAGGTGCTTTTTCGTACTGCCGGCGCCGCATATTCTTTCAGCCAAAGCGTGAGCCAACCTTCCATAGTGATCTTACTCGGATCAGTATATGTGCCTGCCAGTATCTTTGCCCTGGCTTCCTGAAGACGGCTTACTGCTTCAGCTTGTGTTTTGGCTGCACGGCTGATTTGTTTGCCATTCACTGTGTAGGCGTATCCCCAGCGACCATCTTTTCGCTGGTATATGGAACCTTCGCCGTTGGCACGTTTTTTGGGCATTGTTATTTCTCCTGACTTACGTATTTTTGAATCAGCTCTTCTTCAAATCCAGATGCAAGCCTGTGACAGATCCATCTGATTTGTTCGTTAGGATCCATGATTATTTCACATTCGTTGTGGTCGTTGAATTTGAACACAAAGTAAAAACCTTTTGATTGTACCTGATGGGAACCATGTATGAAGCCTGTCATTTGAATGCTTTCTTTTTTGCATATGTATTGGATGAAGTTATTGATTATTTCGCGTGATGCTGGCGCCTGATACTTTTCAAGAAGTTGAAGACTTTTTCTATTTAATCCAGTAGCTTTGCTTATGGCTTTTTTCTCAATATTTATTTCTTCAACTGGAGTTTTGCCTAACAAATAATCAGCTGAAACATCGAAAAAATCAGCAATTAGTGAGAATTTGTCTATTGTAGGTTGAGCTTTACCATCCATGTATTGAGAAATTGTTTGTCGGGCAACACCGACAGCCTCAGCAAGAGTTTGTTGTGAAATTCCTTTTTCTTTCATAAGTCCGCGTAAGATCGATGGGAATGGCTTGTCATATCGGTTTTGACCGTTCATATTCGCATCCCTCCATGTTAAAAATACTTGCACTTTAGTTTTCTTGGTAAATAGCACTTGCATCGCGTTGTGATTTATGATACTGTTACAGTGTAGCAGATAACCATAACAAACGTCAAGTAAATGCAGGAGGTGTTAACAAATTGAGTACGGTTTATACAATTCGTCAGGTATCACAGATTTTGGGTATTGCTGAAGCTACTGTTCGCCGATTGGTTCGGGAAGGTGATATACCATCATTTCGACCGTCGCCTAGAAGGATTCTCGTACCGGTTGCAAGCTTTGAAAAATGGCTGGCAAAGAGAGCGGGCGTAGACAGTGAGCCTTGATTCTCTTAGTGTGGCACAGAACTATGGCATATATGTGAAACAAAAGGGAAACCGCTACTGGGCATGCTGTCCGCTTCACGGGGAAAAAACGCCGTCTTTGTGTTTCTTTCCTGATGGGAAATGGCATTGCTTTGGTTGTGGTAAGCATGGCGATGCGGCAGATCTGTATGCAGCCTTGAGAGGTGTTCCATTGGGTGAGGCACTACAGGCGGTAAACGGTGGGACGTATAGGCCAAAGTTAAAAGATGGAATCACCGCTGCTGAACTCAAGAGAAGAATCGATGGATGGAAGGGACGGTTGTGGGCAATAGCGTGCATGTTGCTCCATAGAGCTAATTCAATCATTGACGATCCGGCGACTTCGGAGGATGCTCTTTGGAATGCGGTCGATCTGAAGGCAAAAGCAACAGATTTTCTAAATGCTTTAGAATGTGCACAACCTGCAGAACTGGTGAGATGGTATCTGGATAGAAAGAACAGGCAGGAAGGGCATGATGATGGACTACAATACCGAGATTCAGGAATATGAAAGGCTTGCGTCAATGCCGGAGGTACAGCAGGCATTCGCTCAGGATAAAGGCTGGGAACCTTTGCCTGCTGCGCCGGTTGCTCCGGCCTTCGACCCAGATTGGCTTCCTCCTGTGCTATCAGAATTCTCTTGCGCTGTGGCGGCAAATCTGTCTGTTCCGCTGGACCTTCCTTCTATCGTTGGTTTGGGTGCGGCTTCAGCCTGCGCATGTAGTCGAGCCAAGGTGGTCATTTGTACGGATTGGGAAGAACCTTGTCAGTTGTTCCTGATGGTTGTCATGGGGTCTGGCGAAGGAAAAAGCCCAACGTTTACCCGAATGACAAAAATGCTTTTTGAGAAGCAGGCGGAGGAAAATCGTCGTAGGGCTGTACAGATTGCAAAGGATGCAGCAGCAATTGATACACTAACTGCAAAGAAAGCGCAGGCCGTCAAAAAAGGCCGGACAGAGGAAGCGCAGGCGCTTGCGCAAGAGATTGCAGGAACTCCAATCATGCATCCTATGCGGCGGTTTGTTGGTGGCGATGTTACCCCAGAAGCATTGCCAGAGGTAATGGAAGAGAATGGTGGGGCCACATCTATTCTTGACGATGAAGGTGAATTGCTGGAGCTTTTGTCGGGTAGATACCAAGAAAGACCGAATCTGGACGCTTTGCTGAAAGGGTACACAGGATCTGTGCTGTCAATCACCCGGCGTGGGCGTTCCGTGGTGGTTAACCATCCTTCGCTATCGGTGATGCTTCTGGCACAGCCATTCATCCTGCATACATTGCTTAATGATGAGCGCATGACAGGCAAAGGACTGTTAGCTCGTTTTCTGATCTCAGAGCCAGAACCTTTAAGGGAATATCCAAATGAAGAACCTGCTGTTCCTGAGGCATTGGTGCAGAAGTATAACGCCATGCTGACACGGTTGATGAACATGGAACATAGAACACTGCATCTTTCTACAGAAGCAAGAGAGGTATTCTTTGCGTTCCGGGATGAATGGCGGCGTCGGCAATGGGAGGATTGGGACCTCCTGAAAACGAGGGATTTCATCGGCAAACTG
The DNA here is from genome assembly GCA_017501255.1 of Clostridia bacterium. Classification (GTDB taxonomy): domain Bacteria; phylum Bacillota; class Clostridia; order Christensenellales; family Aristaeellaceae; genus Limiplasma. The sequence goes on from JAFVXE010000018.1 coordinate 100,225, forward strand.
GCAGCCAATACAGCTCGAATTGCCGGGCTATTGCATCTAATGGGCGAAAATGGCGATGAGATCAGTGCTGGAACTATGCGCAAAGCTGTTGAGATTGTACGCTACTTTGTTGGACACACCCTCCGCCTATTGGATGAGGGATGCAAGATGTCGAAGCCTGCCAAAGAAGCTCTTCAGCTGCTTTTGAAGAATGCAGAGCCAGTACAAAAGGAACGGGATCTGAAGCGTAAACTTCAGCAGCGAAAGTTGTTCCGAACAAGCGAGGCTGTGGATGCGGCACTTTCAGAATTGGAGAAACTGGGCTACATCAGAAAAGAAAAAGAACCGGGAACAGGTCATACTGCCACTATTGTGAAGGTTCATCCGGATCTACTTCGACAGAAGGAAGGAAAGGTGCGCTACATATGACCGTATGGCAGGCCATGGCAAGAATAGAAGCGCTTGGTTATTCTCTTCGATTAGATGAATCTGGGCGGGTTGCCGCACGGATAGCTGGTAGTGAGCCAGAAGAAGCTGAGGTGCTATTCCAAATTGCCAGTACTGATCGGATCGCTGCAGCTGATTATGTGAGAATGAGGCAAGAAGGGACTTCTGTGGTTGATGCTGGGCAGAATATGTCCCTTCTGGATGCGCTGGCGATTGGTCAGGCAATAAGGAAGCATGAGGCGGAAATGATGGGAACCGTGCGGCTGATGACTGCTGATATGTCTGTTTGTCTTTGGTGGTATCCCATCAATGGGGAAACAGCCTCATCTTTGCTGGAGCGCCACCGAGAAGCTCTTGTTACTGCCATCCAAAGAAGGTTGGAAAAGATGGATAACAGCGAATGGTGGAATCTGTCGCCCACGGAATATGATGCGTTTTGCCAGAAATACGGTTTTTTGTGTTGGTTGATAGGAAAGCAGGAGGGAAGACATGGCATTGACACACTGGAAGAAGCTCGATAATCCGGACTACATTGGCGCTTATGCTTTCCAGCCCGGGGAAAAGAAAACTGTTACCATCGATCGGATCAGACGCGAGATGGTTAATGGTCCAGATGGCAAACGAGAGGAATGCACGGTCGTGCATTTTCGTGAAAAGGAAAAGCCTTTGATCTTGAATGCCACCAATGGAAAGATGATCTCCAGACTGGCAGGCAGTCCCTATGTTGAGGACTGGGTTGGCTTGCGGATTGTGCTGGGTGTTGAGAAAGTAAAGGCCTTTGGAGACGTAGTAGATGCAGTGCGGGTGAAAAACGAAAGGCCGGCGGAGGAAACGAATGCGCCTGCGCTTCCTCTTTGTTCAGATTGTGGCAATGTGATAAAGGCGTTCGGTGAATGGTCTGCTCCCCAGATCGCAGCTTCAACGAAGAAACGTTTTGGAGCACTTTTGTGTATGGACTGTGGCAATAAGAGAAAGGATGCGCAGCAGAATGAATGATGTTTACTGTAGCTTTCTTATGAAAAGCGAAGATGTGGGACCAACGATTGAGGCATTGCTGGCTAGCCAGCGTGAAGCAAGAATGACAATCCGGCAGCTCAGAGCAGACAATGCTCGGCTTATGCGAGAATTACAGGATGAACGCAAGAAGCACGATGGGCAAAGCGGGGAGGAGCAATTATGATACTGACACCTGAGAACTACTACAGCCTGCGGGCCAATCAAGAGTTTTTTAGCGTCAGTCAGGTGAAACAGTTTGATTCTTGCGAAGCATGCGCTATGGCAGAACTTGCTGGGGAATATGTGCGGGAAAAGACAGTAGCGCTTCTTGTGGGCGGATATGTAGACGCCCATTTCAGCGGTGAACTGGAGGTGTTCAAGAGTGAGAATCCCGAGATCTTCACCAAGAAGGGTGAACTGCGCAGCGAGTACCAGCAGGCCGAAAACATCATCGCCCGTATAGAGCGTGATGCCTTGGCTACGCGTATGCTCTCTGGAGAAAAACAGCAGATCCTTACGGGCCAGATTGCTGGATTTCCATTCAAAGCGAAGCTTGACTGTTGGCTGGATGAAGCCTCCGCCCATGAGATTGCCAAGTCGTTTCCGGAGATGGGAGAACTGTTTTTCTCCGCTGGCGCCATTGTTGATCTGAAGATTGTGAAAGACTTCGTGCCGCTGTACCGTGATGGAGAGGGACGCTTGAACTTCATCGAATACTGGAGCTATGACCTGCAGATGACTGTCTATCAGGAACTGAAGCGGCAGCAGATCGGTGAACAGGTACCGTGCTTCATTCTAGCGGCAACCAAGGAGCATGTGCCTGATTTGGGGTTGTTCCAAGTGCCTCAATCCCTGATGGATGCCAATCTTGTGCTGCTGAAAGACCGGCTGCCCCATTTGGCGGATGTGAAGGTCGGCAGAGAGCCGGCGGAGGCATGCGGTAGCTGCGATCATTGCAAGACCGTGAAGGAGTTGACAGGTGCGGTTTGGCTGGAGGAATACGTTTGACCATCTACGTTGATACCAGAGAAAAGCCGCGCGCTATCCGCGGTACTCTGGCGGAATTTGACCGGCAGGGCGTGACGGTGATCCACCAGAAGCTGGAAGAAGGAGATTACAAAACAGCGCCTGACGCACTATTCACCATCGATCGCAAGCAAAGCCTGGGCGAACTGTGCAGCAATCTGTCATGGGAAAAAGGACGGTTCCAGCGCGAGCTTGCCCGGGCGAAAGCCAAAGGAGAAAAGCTTTGCGTGTTGGTTGAGAACTGCGGCGGGATCCGCACACTGGCTGATGTGGCTGCGTGGCACAATCCTCGTCTGAAGGAATCGCCCAGGGCTCTCAATGGGCCGCAGCTGTACAAGCTGATGCTGGTATACGCCGCGCAGTATGGCGTGGAATGGCGTTTCTGCGATGCGAAGGACACAGGCCGGGAGATCGTCAGGCTTCTGGCAGAGCATATGGAGGATGAATGAACAGCAAGAAAAAGGGAAATGCAGGCGAACGTGAACTGTGCGCCATATTGGCGGAGGCTGGTGTCGCGCACAGAAATGACCAGCGCTATGTTGGCGGTATCGATAATCCGGATATCAGTCTTGATGTAGCCGGAACCAAATATCATGTGGAGTGCAAACGAGCAGAGCGCTTCAACGCCTACGAGGCTATGGGACAGGCTGAGAGGGACGCCAATGGTCACGCTGTACCGCTGGTTGTGCACCGACGCAATCGCAAGCCGTGGCTTGTGGTAATGAAGCTTTCTGACTGGCTGAAGCTGATTGGTCGCAAATAAGAAAAAGCCCCGCATCCGCAAGGGCTGTCTGTTGAATTCATTATAAGGCGGGTGCGGGGCATATGCAAGACTTGGGCTTGGTGATTTGTGTCGCAAAAAGGTATCTTCCCTACTGTGACAGAGCTAGTGACTTTGATGATCTGGTACAGGCTGGCCTGTTGGCTTTGATTCGTGCAAAGGCTTCATATCGGGCTGATAAAGGCGCTTGGTCAACATGGGCAGTATATTATATGCAGAATGAAATGCGGGCTGCAATTGGCTTGCGCGGCACAAAAAGAAGGCCTGAAAGAGATGCTGTTAGCCTTGATGCGCCTATTTCAGAAGATGGTCTCACCTTGTTGGATACATTGGAGGCAGGATCGGTAGAACTGCAGGAAGGGATCGACCGTGATCAATTGCGCCAGCTTGTGAGAGAACGTGTGGCTGCACTAAAGAATGAGCAGCAACGGCAGGCTGTTGTTTTGATCGATCTGGGTGGCTTGAGTATCAATGCTGCAGCTGAACTGTCGGGAACTACTGTAGCGAGGATGAGAACGGCCAGAGGGCATGCGTACAACAGGTTGCGTGCTGATCCTGTTCTGAGAGAACTGGCGGAGGCTTACGGATTGTGGCGGCGTAGTTATGAGCATTGTGGATTACGATCATTTCTCTGCAACTGGACAAGCAAAACGGAAGCGGAAGCTTTGGATCATATTGAACGAGGACAATGATAGTCGACTGATTGGATACGGTGTCCCCCCCCTCCTGCGGTGACAAGGACGGGGAACCACCAACCGGCGAGGGGCACCATTTACACACGCGGGAGTTTTTTCGGGGGTTGGGGGATAGCTAACAAACGAAGTAAATTCAACGAAAGTGCCTTGATTGATGTTGAATCTGATACCAAAATGTACCTGGAATAATCCGATTGTTTATGGTATTTAGATGGCGAGCGTGATGCTCTCAACAGTAAAAAATCAACCTGACAGAGAGTAGTAGCTATCTTTTCACGCGCATAACCACATTCCTTTGAATAGGTGGAATACAAGCAAACCAACAATGAATTGATGCTTGGAGTGTTGAAAATGATAACAAAAAGCTCGCATTTGAGTGGAACGTTGCAAGAATGGCTTGCCTCTGGGAAGTGTCCTCCGCCTCACATTGCAAGAAGCGCCAAGTTTTCGAGAGAAGATGGGGCGCTTTTCTTGATGCTGAACAAATCACAGGTTTGCTCTACCTAGATCATGTCCATGTTTGCATCTGGTGAAAAATCTGCTGTGGTACATGCTTTGTATGAGAGAAGCTGTGTGGGGAGGACGGGCCCACCCGCTGCCCAGAGTGGCACCGTCTGAACGGTGATCAAACGGTGGTTGTACTTTAGGAAATCCCACAAAAAGGAGGGGGTGACGGCCTGCCCGCTGCTTTGGTCGCTCTCCCGGTAAGCATATACCGGGGGAATGCACCAGTTGTTTCTATATTATCAAGAGAGACTTAGGCACCCACTGGAGCGGCCTCAGAATCGCCGGAAACAGCCTCCGCGGGGCAGATCCGAGCAGCAGGAAGGGTAGCCAATCTCCGGCTTCCCAGAGTGCCCTTACGCCGCGGTGGAGCCGTTGGGCAAGTGGGCGGGCCGACGTGAAGACCTGTTCACGGTAGTTGAAGAAAAACCATGCTCATACAGTTCTCTGTTAATATCAGTCGCTGATTGAAAATCCCGGAAGGCCAATCTGCCCTCCGGGATTCTTGCTTTATGGTTGCTTCTGGTAGGCCCGCTCTAGGATCAGCCACACACGGGTCAGTACCTTTTCGTCTTCCACCTTCTGCGCCAGCTTGGCGATCTCTTTTCTGGTATCTTCTTTGGTGGTCTTCTGTTCCATGAAAGATTCCTCCTGTTGTATTGTTGTGATGGTGGTTCTATGTCCTTTGTATAATGCTCCATACAAGGGACTCATTATACAATGACCAGCCTGTGGACTATGGTGGTTTTTGTGAAGCGCTCAGCCAACTCGGGCAGTTCTTTGCGCAGCGCATTGGTATCAAGACGACTGCTGGTGATTGCCTTGTTGGTAATCCTGTATGCTCCAACGGTGACTTCCTCACGATCGCCAATGGCGGTGCGAATGTCATTCTTGAGGGCATCCATTTCGGTATTCAATTCCTCCGCCATTCGTTGCAGCTCTTTTAGTTCGTGGACTTTCGCTTCTAGTTTCTTCATGCCGACTTCTCCTTTCAGATGTTGCGACAGGCGTACTTGCACAGACCTACAGTCTTGCCTTCCATGACAGCCAGCCCGTCGGCATCGCAGGGAACCAAGAGAGCAGCATGGAGGATGTCGTATTTATGCTGTTGATGGATGTCTGTGATACTCTGAGCCAGATTAAGCAGATAGGTTCTGATAGCAGCTTTAGCATTTTCCAGATGGAAGGTGTAAACCTTCTTGCCTTTCGCCTCCGCCCAGGCCAGGCGCAGAGCGGTAGTCATGGTGTAGCCCTTGGATTTGCGCAGTTGCCATGCACGGTTCATGATCATCACCATACTGTACTTCATTGAGTAGGCCTCCTTTGTTAGGTTTCCCCGCAGCGGTGGTGGGCTTTAAGCATCTAGTCTCTGCTGGACGTCTCAGTCTCCCTTATCCGATACCACTCTTACCTTGCGTTCTTGGTTTCCCTTGCGGTACTTTCGTCCGCCTTGGCTGCGGGGTTCAGCTTGGGGGATCCCCTTGCTGTGATTGTATGATAACATATAGCTAGCTATATTGCAATTGACACACCACACAAATTAGCTAGCTATATTTTGTGCAAATCGTATATTGCTAGTTATATATTTCTGGTGTAGAATTATTGTTGTGGTGGAAAAGGAGGTAATAACCAATGGCCTACAACGAGGCGCAGAAGAAGGCAACCATGAAATATCAAAAAGAAAAACTTGAGCAAATTGCAATTCGTGTCCCCAAGGGAGATCGAGCCGCCTTGAAGGAAGAAGCCGAGCAGCAAGGCCAAAGCATGGCACAATATATCATTCAGGCTGTCAACGATCGTGCTGGAAGGCAAGTACTTACTCCGGCTGAAACCAAAGCAGAGGATTAAAGATAAAACAGGCTCTAAGCGACCGTAGAGGCTGCTGCAAAAGAGACTGGGGAAAGATCAACCTGTACACGCAAAAGGCTTTACTGGCCCGTATGGGGCTTCCTGAGTGGCCTCCTGTGGAAGAAAACGACTAAATTACGAAAGGATCACGAGTTGACAATATATCATCCGTGATATATAATCGAGATGGAGAAATGGCGCATACTATTTTATGAGACGCCTGCGGGCAATTCGCCAGTAAAGGATTTCATTCGTGGGTTGAGTGCGACCAAGCGTGCAGCAACCATCGAAGAAATTGATTTGCTGGAGGAGTTCGGTATTGAGCTGGGCATGCCTCATGCACGTCCTTTGTCAGATGGTATATGGGAGCTTCGTGGCAGGGCGGAGGATGGCTTGATTCGTATTCTGTATTTCACACCTAGCAAGGAGCGCCGTGCATTTGTGCTTCTGCATGGTGTTGAAAAGGATCAGCGCACAATCAGTGACACAGACCGAAAGACAGCCCTCAAGCGCAAGAAGGATTATGAAAGAAGGAGCTGATAGCATGACCGACTGGAAAGAGTTTCGGGAAGAACTACTCCAGGATCCCGAGGTGAAGGAGGCATATGAGGCTCGCGCCGTAGAACGTGAGCTCGCCCGTGCAGTGCTTCAGCAGCGGGTTGCCCAGAAAGTAACCCAAAAGGAGATGGCTGAAAAGATGGAGGTCCCTCAGGGGAACGTATCCCGTCTGGAGAGCGGAACCCGTGTTCCGACTATTGGAACATTGCAAAAGGCAGCTCAGGCGCTCAACGTGCCACTTGAGATCCGTTTTGGCAATCAGGTGGTTCGTGTAAATTGAATACTTTGCAGGCTTCGGCCTGCTTTTTCTTTATCCTCCGCCGTCACTTCCGCAAGCGCTTGCGCTTTTTTTCAGGGAAGGACGGTATTTGTCATGGTTTGTCATGGGTTTGTCCGGTGATTTGGCATGGGCCTAAATCATTGTGGAACAAGGGATTTCTTTGATTCGTCATATTTGTCATGGAAACGATAAAGCTAATTTTGAAGTCATTTATTCTTTATTTTGAAACATAATATTATGACAGTAACAATGACAGTAACGGTGATGAGACTAGATGTTCTTTGTTACTATTTTAGAGGCAGAAACACATTGAATTTATGGACTTGATGGTGCTGGATGATCCTGCATAAAACTACTGTTCAACACTGGCAGTGTTGGGGTCAGGAGTTCGAGTCTCCTATGCTCCACCAGAATCGGAAATTCGTAAGGATTTCCGATTTTTTCATTTATCCGGACAGATGCGGAAGCAGTCCTTAGATCGGGAGGATGGAGCATATGGGAAAGGAAAGACAATCCAATTTCGAATTGCTGAAAATCATTTCGATGCTTGGCGTTATTGTTCTGCACTATAATCACCCGACAATTGGCGGGGCCTTTCAGTATGTATCCTTTTATTCTACAAAAGGTATGGTGCTGTACTTTCTGGAATGCGCTTTTGTTTCTGCCGTCAACGTGTTTATGCTGATCTCCGGCTACTTTATGGGCGGATCCAAATCCAGCGGATTGATGCTATTGATCCATTTGGCGGCAACCTGTGTGGCGATCTGTTTTGTCTGCTGGGTTGCCCAGATACTCTTTGACTGGATCACTGCGCCGCTGTACCGTTGGATTGACCAGCGGACAAAAGCGATCATTCACATCGAAAACTGTCTGCAAAACGATGCACAATCATGAATGTTCACCAGAATCTTTTCAGATTCTGGTGATTTTCTTTTTTCACAAGCGCATATCTCCTCTCCCCACGGCATCTGTCATCCTGCGCCGGATATTGCGACAAAACTTGCGTTTTTCATCAGAAAACCTTTGCGCAAAATCTTGCCATTTTGATGATTTGATAGTATAGTACAGGGTGAAAACCCCACTGCATTCAAGCGTGATAACAAGGAGGATTCTCTTATGATCGCCTGGAAGAACTTGGACACTCTGGCTTCCTATCAGGAGCTTCAAAAAACCGAACCCATCGCTCTGGCCGCCGCCATGGCTGGCGAAGCCGGTGCCGAGCGTGTGAAGGGCTATACGGTTCCCATGGGCAAGGGTCTGGATTTCAATTTTGCCGCCCGTCCCGTAAACGATGAGATTCTGGAAAAGCTGGCTCAGCTGGCCAAGGAAGCCCAGCTGACCGAAAAGTATGCCGCTCTGTACAACGGCGCTGTGATCAACACCGGCGAAAAGCGCATGGTGCTGCATCACCTGACCCGTGGTCAGCAGGGCGATGACGTGGTGGCCGATGGCGTCAACAAGCGTGCTTTCTATCTGGAACAGCAGAAGAAGGTTGCCGAGCTGGCGGGCAAGGTGCACGCCGGTGAAATCACCAATGCTGCTGGCGAAAAGTTCACCACGGTTGTGCAGATCGGTATCGGCGGCAGCGATCTGGGCCCCCGCGCCATGTATCTGGCGCTGGAAAACTGGGCCAAGGTCAACGGCACCCACAAGATGAAGGCCGAGTTCATCAGCAATGTGGACCCGGACGATGCTGCCGGTGTGCTGAGCAAGATCGATGTGGCTCATTCCATTTTCGTGCTGGTTTCCAAGTCCGGCACCACGCTGGAAACCCTGACCAATGAATCCTTCGTGAAGGATGCTTTGGCCAAGGCCGGTCTGGATGCTTCCAAGCACATGATCGCCGTCACCAGCGAAACCTCTCCCCTGGCCAAGAGCGCTGATTATCTGGCTGCTTTCTTCATGGACGATTACATCGGCGGCCGCTATTCCTCCACCTCTGCGGTGGGCGGCGCTGTGCTGAGCCTGGCTTTCGGCCCCGAAGTGTTCGAGCGCTTCCTCAATGGCGCTGCTGAGCAGGATGCGCTGGCCAAGAACGAGGATCTCCTCCAGAACCCCGCCATGCTGGATGCGCTGATCGGCGTGTACGAGCGCAATGTGCTGGGCTATCCCACCACTGCCGTGCTGCCCTATTCTCAGGCGCTGAGCCGCTTCCCCGCTCATTTGCAGCAGCTGGATATGGAATCCAACGGCAAGAGCGTCAACCGTGACGGCGAGCCCGTTTCCTACCTGACCGGCCCCGCCATCTTCGGCGAACCCGGCACCAATGGTCAGCACAGCTTCTATCAGCTGCTGCACCAGGGCACCGATATCGTGCCGCTGCAGTTTGTGGGCTTCCGCCGCAGCCAGATGGAGTCCGACGTGGTCATTCAGGGCACCACCAGCCAGCAGAAGCTGTGCGCCAACGTGGCTGCTCAGATCGTGGCCTTCGCCTGCGGCAAGGATGACGAAAACCGCAACAAGTACTTTGCCGGCGGCCGTCCCTCCAGCATCATCATCGGCGATCAGCTGACCCCCGAAACGCTGGGCGCTCTGCTGGCTCACTTCGAGAACAAGGTGATGTTCCAGGGCTTCCTCTGGAACCTGAACAGCTTTGATCAGGAAGGAGTGCAGCTGGGCAAGGTGCTGGCCACCCGTGTGCTCAAGGGCGAAACCGACGGCGCTCTCAAGGTGTACAGCGATCTGCTGGGCATCTGATCAACAAACGGATATTCAAAAGGGGCGATTGCTTGTGCAACCGCCCCTTAGATCGTTGAAAAAGGGGAAGGTGCAGGAAACTCAGTTTCCTGCCGGGTGTGGGCGGAGCCCACATTCCTTACGCCGCAGCGTTTTCAAGCAAGCACAGCGAGCGCCAAAGGCGCAAGATGTGCGGCTTCGATCAAATCGTATGGGTTTATCGACAGTCTGAGGGGCGGTTGCTTGTGCAACCGCCCCTTTGCTTATTCCATTCACAGATGGCTCCTGTACCGGCTGACGAACCAAACCGCTGCCAGCAGTACCACCAGACTGATGCCCACCAATCCCCAGCCGGTTCCATCCGCTGGTCCATCAGCCGGGCGGAAATCCTCCGGGAACATCCTGCCGGTATCAACGGGCGAGGATGTGAAAGCATCCCCTTTGGCATGATCTCCTGCCTGTTCACCAGAACCGGGACGGCTGCCGGTCGGAGCGCCGCCACCCATGGGGCCTCCGCCGCCCATACTGCCCATGCTGCCCATCTCGGACAGGTTCAGATGGGAGGCATCCACCAGCGTATCCGCATTGCGTTGACCCTCGCTGGTGGCGGGAATGGTGCCGTCCAGCTGCCCACGGACGCTCTGCGCCCGCAGCAGGCAGAATTCCCGGAGCGTTTCCACACCGGTCTGGAATTCTTCATAGGAGCAGAATGCAGTGGGGTCGCTCTCCACATAGGGGGCAATCAGGTCCACCACACGCTGAAGCTCATCGGCAAACCAACCGCTTTCAAAAGCCTCGCTGATAAACTGGGAGTAGGCGTCATGATAGGCTGCCACGGTTTCCTCGCTGTCAAAAATCCAGGAAACCATGGGACGGGAGGCCAGATTGCCACCCGTCACCGGGCTGTCGATGGGCTGGTTGACGGTGCTGGTTGCACCGCTTCCACCAAAGCCGCCGCCCATGCCGAAGCCGCCAAAGGCCAGATTGTTGTCCCAGGGCAGCATGGACAGTACGCCGTCCTTTTCATGCAGATAGTAATTGTGCACCATCATGCCGGTATAGCTGTCATCGTTGCACAGGAAGCTGTGCACCGCCAGATACCGGATGACCGCATCCGTATCCACCACAGAGGTATCGCCCTGGGACAGGGCTTTCAGCGAAGCGATCAACCGCTGCTGATCCGCATCCGTCACATCTGTTTTGGCGTTATTAAAGATATTGCTGTAGCTGTCGGGATCATCATCGGAGTATTGCAGCTGTACATCGGAGCCACCCATACCGCCAAAACCGCCGAAGCCACCGAAACCGCCGAAATCGCCGGAGGGACGGCGGGACTGACGGTCTTCGTTGCTGGTTTTGGTTGCACCGCTGACTGCTTCGCCGGTGGATTCCGAGCCTGCCGTATTGTCGCTGGGGACGAATTCGCCGGGCATTGCCATGCCACCCTCCGGCGGGGTGAAGCCACTGGGCATTGTTGCGCTGCCCTCCGGCGGGGTGAAGCCGCTGGGCATTGTCATACCACCCTCAGGGGGGGTGAAGCCGCCGGGCATTGCCATGCCACCCTCAGGGGGTGTAAAGCCGCCGGGCATTGCCATGCCACCTTCAGGCGTGGTGAAACCACCGGGCATTGTTTCGCTGCCCTCCGGCGGTGTAAAGCCGCTGGGCATTGCTGCTTCACCCTCAGGGGGCGTAAAACTACCGGGCATTTCCATGCCACCCTCAGGTAACGCAAACCCTTCCGGCATCTGCATCCCCTCAGGCATCATCCAGTCCCACTGCCCGCCGCCGGGAATATCGCTGCTTTCTTCACCAGCTTCGGTATCCTGCTCCATCCGCTGACGGAAATCATCCATATCGAAGCCCTTGCCATTGCCCCGTCCGCCGCCGAAGGACATACTGTCCGGCTTGTACAGGTCGCCGGTATCATTGCCGTAGTTGCGGCGCAGGAAGCTGTCTTCCACGCCCTCCACCGCCAGATACAGGCCCCAGGGCTGACTGTTCACGTTGATCTGCACAAAACTACAAAGGGGCGCGGCTGCCCCGCCCTTGTGCATCAGGGTATAGGCCAGATAATCCTTGAGATAGGTGTTGTCCTGAATCAGATTGTTCAGGCTCAACTTGTCCAGCCCGTGATAGCTGCTGCCGGGCTGATAATGGTCAAACTCAATTTTGAAGGAATACCGGTTGTTACCGTATTGCTGCACCGAGGACAGGGAGGTGTTGCCCTTGGCACGAATGGCTACATTCTTGTAGCTTTCCCCGTCGATGACCACGTGACAGGGCACGTATTCCTCATCGGTACAGGTGGCCAGAAAGCCTTCCCAGTCCTCCATGACGATGTCAATGGTATGCACCCGGGCGGTATCGAACAGTCGGTTTTCATAGCCCAGGGTGCGCTGGGAGGCAATCAGCCCCGATGCGCCTGCGCCCAGATAGCCGCAGGTGATCAGCAGCACAAGGGCCAGCACGATGCAGCAGACCCGGTCAATGTTTCTGTGCTTGAGCATTCATCCTCACCCCAGATAGTCGCCGTTGTAGCTGACCAGCACTGCGCTGCGCACGCCCTCCTGCTGGGCCAGCAGTGAGATGAAATCGGTGTTTTCATCCTTGAGGCGCACCTCGTAGTTCAGCTCAATCAGTCCATCCTGCACGGTTTTGCTCTTGATGACCGCCTTCTGGGTCTGCTGGGTCAGGGTGTCCACCACCCGCTTCTCGGCCTCAAAATCCTGGCAGGAAATAACGGCAATATAGGGGTTGGCGGCTGCCTTGCGGTTGAGGAACAACAGCAGCACCACGCCAATGGCCACGCTGCCGAACACTGCCAGTGGAATCATCCCGGCTGCCAGCACAATGCCTGCGGCGATGGACCAGAACAGGAAGGCGATCTCCATGGGTTCCTTGATGGCGGTGCGGAAACGCACAATGGACAGGGCGCCCACCATGCCCAGGGACAACACCACATTGCTGGTAACTGCCAGAATGGTCATGGCGGTAATCATGCAAAGGGCCACCAGCGTGCCACCGAAGGAGGAGGAATACATCACGCCGGAGTAGGTTTTCTTGTAGACAAAGAAAATGAACAGGCCCAGTCCAAAGGCAAGAACAAGGGTGATGAGCATATCCAGCAGGCTGACGCTGGTTACGTTTTCAAGAAAGCTGGATTTGAAAATATCATTGAAGGTAGTCATGGCGGTTCGTTCCTTTCATGCTTGATTTTCAGAGAAAGTGTCTCCTGTTTTGATCCGGTATTTTATCCGTAGATCCGGCAGGCTGCGTACTTGGAAAAAGCGGTGGCCCGCCGGTCGCCCAGCTGAATGGCCCGCTTGATGGGCGTGGGCAGGAATTCATCCCACTTCACTTCCAGCACGATGGCGTTGCCTGTGGGAATGGTGGGACAGGCGGGGTTGAGAAAATCGGTGCAGCGCAGGCCGGTGCGGATGTTCTCATCCACCGTGATGCGCACATTGCCGGGGCCGTAGACAAAGGGGGTGCGGATGTAGTCCACAATGGTGGAGGGACGCAGACCCTGCGCCTTCATCTTGCTGTACAGCTCAATGAGCAGCGGGCGGCCGCTGGATGCCATCCAGAGGGTATCCCCCTCCACGATGCGCTGGGCCTCCTGAGCCGTCAGCGGTGCGGATTGCTTGCGGGACAGGCCGTTTTCCTTCTCCTTCTTCTCCAGATGAATCAGAGAGGGATCGCCGTTGTAATAGCGGATGCGGAACTTTTCCCGGTGATTGACCCCATCCAGCTTTTCCCGGAGGGCTTTGTCGTACAGATTGTCAAAATACAGGCTTCGGATGGTATATTGTCCGCCCGGTCCGGCGTGGGGGTCGGGACGGGCGACGACCCGGAGCCTTGCACAAAGGGCGGCTTTATCTGCGGGGTTGATGATGTGCTTTACCTCGTTGCGGTAAACCATGTGCCTGATAACGCTCCTTTCGGTTGGTTTCCTGTAACAGCATACCACAAGAACGTGAGAAGTCTATGAGCGAAATAAAAACGTTCTGTGAACAGATGGCATTTGTCAAGGATAAATTTATCCCCAAAGTCCAAAACAACCTATGATTACAAATGAGACCTGCCTTAGGGCGGGCCTTTTTTCACAAATTGCAAGATTAACATTTCGCAAACAAATCATTGACAAAACAGAAAACACAATACCGTAGAATCCTCGTCGTTGGTTGCAAGAATAACCGATGATAAGGAGGAACTAAGTGATGACTAAAAAGAATTTTGTGTTTCTGGTACTGACGGTTGTTGGTGGCTTGCTGTTTGCGCTGGGCATGTGTATGTGCTTGCTGCCTGAATGGAATGCATTTAAACCCGGCGTTGTGGTTACAGCCCTTGGTGCCGTGACGCTGCTGGTGATCGGTCTGGTACGTTGGATCATGGCGGGCAAGCCGATTGCGAAGATCAACTGGAGCAAAGTGGGCAAGGTTGCCTACTGCGTGATGGCAGCACTTGTGCTGGGCACCGGCATGGCAATGATTATGGCTTTTGAAGGAATGATGATTCCTGGTATTATTGTGGGGATTGTGGGTATTGTGCTGGGTTTGGGGATCATTCCGGTGTTCAAAGGGTTGAAATAAATAAATCGAAGCAGAAAACAAGGAGCAAAACGAAAATGTGTGAGCAGAACAAGGCAAAAGAAGTAGAATATCAGCAGAAAGCCATGGAGCATGACATCTCCGATATGCCGGAAGTCGGTTTCCAGCCGGTTGAGTTTCTGAAGAAGGCTTTCAACGACATGAAGGAAAGTGCCAAGGCGCAGCACGAGGTGGATAAAGCAAATTTCGCCGCTGTCAAGGCTGAGAGCAAGGCACAGTGGGAGGAAGCCAAGGCCATGGGTAACCCCGCGACCCGTAAGGCTGTCCTGCAGGCCCAGCGCGACAAGCAGATCGAAGAGGCCAACCGGCGCAAGGCTGAAGCAGAGGCCCGCATCAGCAAGACGCAGGGCAAGTAAGCCGACTGACATTAACAGGCTCCGGACGTATGACCCGAACGGGCTCTCCGGAGCCTGTATTTTTTACCCGGCATAAACAAAACAGAAACATATCTGTGCTATACTGGGTGCGTAATTTGGAAATAGGAGCATCTGCCATGTTCAAGATCCTTGTTGTAGAAGACGACCGCGACCTCAACCGTACAGTATGTGCATTCCTGAGCAACTCCGGTTATGAAGCTACCGGCTGTCTGAATGCTGCTGATGCGTATAATGCCATGTACGGTACCCTATTCGATTTGATCGTATCGGATATTATGATGCCGGGAATCGATGGCTTTGAGTTTGCCTCGAATGTACGGGCACTGAATGAAAACATCCCCATCCTGTTCATGACGGCGAAGGATGACATCACATCCAAGCAGCGGGGATTCCGTATCGGTGTGGATGATTACATGGTCAAGCCCATTGATCTGGATGAGCTGTTTCTGCGCATCGGGGCGCTGCTGCGCCGGGCGAAGATCGCAACCAGCCGTAAGCTGGAGGTGGGTTCCTTTATTATGGATGCAGACGAGTTTTCTGCCACACTGGATGGCGAGGAGATCAGTCTGACCAAGCGGGAGTTCAACATCCTGTATAAGCTGCTGAGTTATCCCAAGAAGACCTTCACCCGGCAGCAGCTGATGGATGAATTTTGGGATGTGGACTCTGATGCCGCCCCTCGCGCGGTGGATGTGTACATGACCAAGCTGCGCTCAAAGCTGGCCAACTGCGGCGATTTCGAGATCAAGACCGTGCACGGGTTGGGCTACAAGGCGGTGATCAAGTGAAGAGATTCCTGCATGGGCTGAACCACTACATCGTATTCTTCCTGCTGGTGGCGTTTCTGGTGACGTGTAGCATCATGCTGTTCACCAATGCGCTGATCAACTCTCTGGGCGTGACGCTGACAGAGGACAATCTGGCAACGGCGGCCAAACTGACGCTGATCAACGTGCTGCTTTTGAGCCTGCTGGTCACGTCTATTGATGCCATCCGCCGTAAGCTGACTGTGGAGCGCACAGCCAAGCGGATCGCTGAGGCGGCTAAACGCATCGTCGCTGGGGATTTTTCTGTGCGGGTTGAACGTCCCAGCCGGTTCAGCAACGACGAACATTTCTTTGAAATCATC
This sequence comes from Clostridia bacterium, assembly GCA_017501255.1. Taxonomy (GTDB): domain Bacteria; phylum Bacillota; class Clostridia; order Christensenellales; family Aristaeellaceae; genus Limiplasma. The sequence goes on from JAFVXE010000018.1 coordinate 116,131, forward strand.
GAGTGCTTTAACCAGATGGCACAGGAGCTTTCTGGCGTAGAAACGCTGCGTACTGACTTCATCTCCAATGTATCCCATGAAATGAAAACACCTCTGGCGGTCATGCAGAACTACGGAACGCTCCTGCAAGCCGCTGATTTGCCAGAGGATAAGCGAATCGAATACGCCAAAGGCATTACCGATAGTTCCCGTCGTTTGGCTGACATGGTGACCAATATTCTCAAACTGAACAAGCTGGAGAATCAGCAGATATTCCCTCGTACTGAAAAGTATAGCCTGAGCGAGCAGCTCTGTGAAGCGCTCCTGCAGTTCGAAGATGTTTGGGAGCGGGAAGGCATCGATATCGAAACCGACATTGCCGACGGCATACTGGTCAATGCTGACCGTGAACTGCTTTCGCTGGTATGGAACAATCTGCTGTCCAACGCCTTCAAGTTCACCCCCGCAGGCGGTAGGGTGAGACTAAGCCTGACTACCACAGATCGTCATGCCATCATAAAGGTGCAGGATACCGGCTGCGGTATGTCAGCTGAGACCGGTGCGCACATCTTTCAGAAGTTCTATCAGGGAGACACCTCCCGCGCCACCCGGGGCAACGGCCTTGGTCTTGCGCTGGTGAAGCGGGTGATGGACATCATCCATGGCGAGATCACCGTGGAGAGTGAGCTGGGAAAGGGCTCGACCTTCACAGTGAAGGTCAGGAGAGCATGATGGACTGGAAGAAAATCGGGAAAAGACTGCTGTTCCCTCATCCGGTGATCGTTGTGATGCTGTGTATGTTCGCTATTACACTGCTGGTGTACAGCTTTGTTGCGCTGGATGAGGCAGACCCCATCAGCATTGTGGCATATGCGTTGTCCTTCTACGCATTGGTTCTGGTCTGTCTCCGGATTCCGGAAATCATCTGCCGGATACAACGCTTCCGTCATGAAAACAAGTACTACTTACGTTATCAAAGCGATGTGCAACTGCGCATCAACCTTTCTCTGTACGGTGCGTTCGGATTCAATGCGGTGTATGCACTGTTCCAGCTCTGTCTGGGGCTATGGCACCACTCGGCATGGTTTTACGCAATGGCGGGTTACTATCTGCTGCTGGCAATCATGCGGCTGACGCTGGTACGCCACACAAGCCATCATGCAGCCAACGAAGATAACGCCCTTGAGTGGCGCAAGTATCGCTTCTGCGGTTGGCTGCTGCTTACGATGAACCTTGCACTGGCGATCTTTACACTCTATTTTGTGTTCCGCATTCGCACCTTCCCGCATCACGAAATCACAACAATCGCCATGGCTGCGTACACCTTCACCGCCCTGACAGTAGCGATCATCAACGTTATACGATACAGGAAATATGGCAGCCCGGCTTATTCTGCCGCAAAGGCGATTTCGCTTGCATCCGCTACCGTATCTATGCTGACGCTGGAAAATGCTCTGTTGACCACCTTCGGGCAAGAAAGCGACGCGCTGTTTCGTCAGATCATTCTCGGCGCAAGCGGCATTGTTGTGATCTTTGTTGTACAGGGGATTGCGCTGAACATGATAATTAACGCCTACAGAAAGCTCAGAGCGAACAATTCTCAAACATGATGCAAACATTTTGCAAAACACTGCATGATAAGATCATGACGAAAACTGATCATAAAGAGGGAACGAACGATGGACAATCATCAGAACAATACCTTCCAGTATACCTACTCTGCCAAAGAACAGGCAGAGATTAAGCGTATCCGCAGTAAGTATGTCCCCAAGGAAGAGAACAAATTGGAACAGCTCCAACGGCTGGATGCCTCTGCCACACAGAAAGCCACCATGTATGCCATTGGTGTTGGTGTGGTGGGTGCGCTGATTCTGGGGTTGGGCATGAGCTGCTGCATGGTATTCAGCAGCAGCTGGTTTATTCCGGGTATCGTGATTGGTCTGGTCGGAATGGTGGTAGTTGCCGTTGCCTATCCGCTGTATAACAGCGTGCTGAAAAAGGAACGGGAGCGCATTGCGCCGGAAATCCTCCGATTGACAGACGAGTTGTTGAAATAATCTAATCATCATCTTTAGGGGAGAGAATTATTCTGATCGCTATAAACAGCATAAGTCCCGACATCCACAGTCAAAAACTGTGGATGTCGGGACTGGCGTTATAGAGTAGAATTTCGTTGGTGTTGCGATGTGCGTTGCGTTTCTACTTGATTGGGTGCAACCACTTGCTTTGCAGTCCGATCCAGCAATCTGCCGAGCAGCGGAACGCACTTCCCCACTATTTCAGGAGGGCGCAATTATACGCACCGTTCCTGTGCATTGCGTTTGAGGACTACATAAACAAACGAGCATCCAAACACGGATGCTCGTTTGTTCGTTGCAGGACAAATTGTTCCTTAACAATCCTCCCGCCAAGAGAACGAACTTTTGTTTGCATCCACACCTGTAAATATGATATGATAACCATCGGTTCCGGCGCACTTTCTGCGCTGCCAGCGACCATGATCATTCCCCACCGGAGGTGTAAACATATGAACCAGAAGGAACTTTCCGAACTGAAACGCCGCCTGAACCCGGACAAGCGCAACCCCAGCGTCATCCGGGGCTGCTATGTAACCGGGCAGGGCGAGGTGCTGGCTACCTTTGCCAAGCCGGTCTACAGCCTGCCCCAGGAGGAAAACGAAAAATACATGGGCATCTTCAAGCGGGTGCTCAGCGGCAACTTTGGCCAGAACCTGCTGCCGGTGGATTTTTCTGCCCAGCAGGTGATGGAGGGGCAGGAATATGCGCTGCTGAGCGCCCTGCGGGAAAGCGCCCTGACCGATGAAGAGGCTGTAAGCCAGTTGTGGCAGCAGGTGTGCACCTGCATTCAGGCGGAGCACGCCCATGAGGCCCAGAGCATCAACGAAGCGCAGACTGCCGCCAATTACTTAATTTTGCTTTTGCACGACGCCTACGATGTGCCCTACAAGGACAACAACGGCGAAATCGACCGGGAGCGCTCCACCACGGTGTTCCATTACATCCTGATGGCAGTGTGCCCGGTGAAGCAGGGCAAGGATGCCCTGTGTTACCAGACCGTGGATCAGGACTTCCACAACCGGCCTGCGGACTGGATTGTTGGGATGCCGGAAAGCGGCTTCCTGTTCCCGGCGTTTGAGGAACGCACCGCCAACATTTATCAGGCCATGTACTACACCAAAAGCAGCGGCGACCCCCATGAGACCTTCATGCAGAGCGTGTTCGGCGTGGAACCTCTGATGCCTGCCGTGCAGCAGAAGGAAACCTTCCAGGCCATTCTGGAAGAAACATTGGAGGAGGAATGCTCTATCGGCGTGATGCAGACGGTGCATGATACCGTATGCGCTATGATCGAGGAGCGCAAGAGCGATAAATCCGCCCAGCCCCTGAGCCTGAGCAAGGAAGATGTGAAAACCATGCTGATGGACTGCGGCGTATCCGAGGAAAAGCAGACCGCCTTTGAGGAAAAGTACGACCAGTCCTTCGGCGCTTATGCGGAGCTGCCTGCCGTGAACATGGTCTCGCCCCGGCAGTTTCAGGTGGAAACCGCCAGCGTATCCATCAAGGTGGATCCTGCCCACAGCGATCTGGTGCAGACCCGCATCATCGACGGCAAGTGCTACATCATGGTGCTGGCCGATGACAATGTGAAGGTCAACGGCGTATGCGTCAAAATCCGGGAGTGATGGTTACATTCTGCTGGTTGAGGCAGAGAAAAAGCTGCAAGCGCTTTCTCGGCTGCTTGCAGCTTTTCCCGTCTGGTTACATCATCCGTGTCCACAAAAAATTCTTTTGTATTCCAACGCCGTTTATGGTATGATAAGAATGTAAACTTTTTCTGAGCGGGGTCGTTCAAAAATGAAGAAATCCTGTATCCGTTTGTTGATCGGGGTGCTGCTGACCGTCCTGCTGCCATGGGCGGCAATGGCGCAGGCACCGGCAGATCATCAACCCTATGTAACAACTGTATACAACGAGCGCAATGGTTTGCCCACCGGCGAGGCCAATGTGGTGTATCAGACTGCTGACCACTATATCTGGATTGGCAGCTATGGCGGTCTGGTGCGCTATGACGGCTCCAACTTCCGCAATTTCAGCCAGGAGGGACTCATCGCTTCCTCCTCCATCCGTGCCATTCTGGAGGATGCGGAAGGCCGCCTGTGGGTGGGTACCAACGATGCGGGCCTGTTCCTGTATGCGGATGGGGCGTTCACCCGCATTCCTGAAACCGGCAGCCCGGTATTTTCCTGTGTCCGTTCACTGGCCCAGGGAAAGGACGGCACCATTTACGCCGCTTCCTCCTCCGGCCTTGCCATTGTGCAGGATGGGGTGCTGACCCCGGTGGAGGATCATCCCCTGCTGACAGGGCAAACCGTGTACAGCCTGGGCGTGGATGCCCACGGGCGCATCTGGGCTGCCCTGAACGATTGGCAATGCGCCGTGGTGGAGGGTTCCTCGGTGCTGGGTATTGTTACCTCCCAGCAGATTTTCCCGGAAGGGCAGCAGATTTATGCCGTTGCTTCCGATGACGAGGGCTGCATTTATCTGGGCACCTATCAGAACGCCGTGGCCCGGGTTTCCTTCCCCGAAGCGGCTTTTGACCCGGCCACCTTCACCGTGGAAACCTTCCTGACCGGTGATGTAACCATCCACAATGCCCTGTCCGTCACCGATGACGGACACATTCTGGTGTGCGGTCAGCTGGGCTTTGCCTGGCTGAACCCGGAAGGCCAGCTGCGTCAGTTTGGCGAGGAAGCCCATGCCGCTGCCCTCAACAGCGCCATCATGGACTACGAGGGCAATTTCTGGCTGGCTTCCGGCAACTATGGCGTAATCAAATACAGCGTGGGCTGCTTTGAAACCCCCAACCACACCGCCGGTCTGACCGATGTGGCGGTCAACACCATCGCCCTGCAGGCAGGACAGTACTTTTTGGGCTTGGACAACGGACTGTTGATTTTCGATGAGAACTGGCAGCCGGTGACCAACGCCCTGACCGAAAGCCTGGAAGGCATCCGCATCCGTCAGGTGCTGGCGGATCAAAACGGCAAAGTCTGGCTGGCCACCTATTCCAATTTCGGCACCATCTGCTACGACCCGGCGGATGAAAGCTTCATCTACTACGACCAGACCGCCGGTCTTGACGACTGCTGGACCCGCACCCTTCTGGAACTCAGCGACGGTTCCATCGCTGCCGGTACCTCCAACGGCTTCCACATCCTCCGGGACGGCAAGAGCATCGCTCACTATGATCAGGGCGAAGGCCTTAACAACACCGTTATTCTCTGCATGGTGGAAACCAGCGACGGCACCCTGTACATTGGCACCGACGGCGGCGGTCTATATACCCTGAAAGGCCGGACGCTGACCCACTACGGCGCTGCCCACGGCCTGAACGAGGGCGTGGTGCTGCGCATCCTGCCGGATGAAGAAAACAACGCCCTGTTCCTGAGCGCAGGCAGCAGCCTGTATTACTTCCAGAACGGCCAGTTCCGCAAGCTGGAGAATTTCAACAAGGCTCCCGGCAGTATTTTCGATTTCTACCTGCGGGATGGGCGGCTGTGGCTTTTGCAGAACAACGGCTTGTTGGTGCTGGACAAAGCCCAGCTGCTCAGCGGTGAATACACCGAGGCCATTACCCACTCATTCGGCCACGGTCTCACCGGCAGCCTGAACGCCAACACCTGGAACCATCTGACCGAGGATGGACGGCTGTACCTTTCCACCCGCAGCGGCATCAGCATCTTTGGCTTCAAGGATGTGGAAAACACGCTGCCCAGCGGCATCATCAACGATATTCAGGTGGACGGCGAAGTGTTTGAGCATCCGGATGTGATCCGGCTCAGCAGCGACGCCCGCCGCATCACCATCGATTTTGCCATGCTTTCCTTCACCGATACCAGCCAAAGCCGCATCGCCTACTGGCTGGAAGGGCTGGATGTGGAGGAAACCCTGGTGGACGGCCGCAAAAACGGCTCCATCAGCTACACCAACCTGCCCGGCGGCACCTATACCTTCCATATGCGGGTCTTCAACCCGGAAACCCCGGCAAAAGCCCACGAATATCAGGTATCCATCGTCAAGGAAAAGAAGCTGGTTGAACGGGTCTGGTTCTGGCTGGCCCTGTCGCTGGGCTTTGCCGCATTGGTGGCCGCCATCATCGCCACCGTAAGCCATCTGCGCCACAAAGCCCGCATCCGCCGGATGCACGAGCGTCAGCAGGAATTGCAGGCCATTTTGGTACAGTCCCTGCAGGTGTTCGCCCGGGTTATTGACGCAAAGGATCCTTACACCAACGGTCACTCCATCCGGGTGGCTCAGTATGCCCGGGAATTGGCTCGCCGCATGGGGCTGCCGGAGGAGGAGCAGGAGCGCATCTACTACATTGCGCTGCTCCACGACATCGGCAAGATCGGCATTCCCGACAACATCCTCAACAAGCAGGGTTCCCTCACGCCGGAGGAACGGGCGGTTATCCAGACCCATCCTTCCGTGGGCGGTCAGGTGCTCAAAAACTTCACCGCTCTGGAAGACATCGACGATGGCGCCCGTTATCACCATGAGCGTTACGACGGCGAGGGCTACTGCGAAGGCCTCAAGGGCAAGGAAATCCCGCTGGTGGCCCGCATCATCGGCGTGGCAGACAGCTACGATGCCATGTCCAGCGACCGCTGCTACCGTCCCGCCCTCAGCCGGGAGAAGATTGTGGAAGAGCTGACCAGCTGTTCCGGCACCCAGTTTGACCCGGAGATCGTGCCCTATATGCTGGCAATGATCGAGGATGGCGTGGTGCCTGCCCAGCAGAGCCCGGAGCAGGATGACGGACTGAAGCTGAATCGATGAAACAACTGGTTTATCCCAAAGTGAACAGATAAACGAACCGCCCGTCCCGGGGATACCGGGATGGGCGGTTTGCACTTGTAATAAACTCCGGGAGGTATCGGAGGGGCGCACCCCTCCGATTGTCTTCCGAAACCAGCGGCGTGTACGGTGGTTTCGGAACCCTTGCGCAGCAAGGGGTTCCTATCACCGTTTGCCGCCCGGCGAGCCGCAGGCTCGTAGGCAAACGGTGCAAACTCGTTGAAAAAGCCGCCGCAGGCGTGTTTTTCAACGATCTGGCCAAAGGGCTCTGCCCTTTGAAAACCCGGCAAGAGGCCTTGCCTCCTGCACCTCTTTCTTGCGCCCATTTCATGGGCGCAACAAGGGATGAATATCTACCTCTTTTCCACCTTCACTCCAGATCAAAAATACCGCCTTCCAGCGCACTGCGGGCCGCCAGAATATACTTGCTGGTATCCAGCGGGTCCACGCTTCTGCGGGCCGCCGTTGCGCCCAATTCCAACGGGCATTCCCGATAGCCGTGAAGCGCCACGCTCATGCCGCCCCTGCCGCCGGTGGCCGCTGCCAGCGTGGCGGCATAGTCCATGCTGCTTTCCACCGGCACCAGAGCCGTCAGAATCACCCGGTCACCCTGGGTGATGGTGGCGGTTACCTCGCCACGCATCAAAGCCACATCGCTCATCACCCAACCCACGCATTCCGCAGGCAGCAGGAAACGAATGGACAGAATGGGTTCCAGCAGCACATTCCCGGCACGCTGAAGGCCATCCTGAATGCCCATGGGCGTTGCCACGATAAAATCCAGCGGATGGGTGTGCCATTGATGGCTGTTGCCCTCGGTGAGGGTGATCTTCACATCCGTCACCTGCCAGCCCAGCCGCCCTTGATTCAACGCCAGCGGCAATGCCTGCTCCACCTGATGCTGGTAATGCAGGCTCAATTCCCGTACCGGCACCTCCGATGCAAAGGTAACGCCGCTGCCCCGGGGCGCAGGTTCCATGCGGAACCGCATGATGGCCCAGCAGGGCTTGGGCATGGTATAGGCCACAAAACCCTCGGTGGCACGGGCGATGGTTTCCCGGTAGATCACCGCCGGTTTGGAGAACCGCACCCCCAGCCCGAAGCGGGTTTTCAGCTCTTCTTCCAAAATTTCCAGCTGAATGGCGCCCATCACGTGCAGTTGCAGCTGGTTCAGGGAACGGGTATAGGTAGCCTTCAGCAGCGGATCCTCGCCGGTGAGGGTCATCAGCGCAGCCCGCAGGTCGTTCATTTTCTCCGGGGACTCAGGGATGGCCTGTACCGTCATCAGCGGCGTGCGCAGACGGCCCGGTTCCACCCGGCGGGGCAGCAAAGTGCCATCGCCCAGCACATGACCGATGGCCACATCCCCAAGCCCATACACAATGCCGATCTCACCGGCTTGCAATGCGCCTGCGTCCTGGCCCGCCACATTGCGGATCTGTGTGATCTTCCGCTGCACCAGCTTTTCTTCGCCGGTGAGGGGATCCATGCCCGCAGGCAGGTTCAGGGCCGCCCGGTTTTCCAGTTTGCCGCTGTACAGCCGCACCCACACGCCGCGGCCCAGCATCCGATCCTGCTGGGCGGCAAACACCACGCCGCACAGCGCAGCGGACAGGTCACCCGCAGGGGGCGGCAGACAATCCACCATGGCATCCAGCACCGCTTCCACACCCTCATCCCGAAGGGCGGAACCTTTCAGGGCCGGGTAGATCTCGCCCCGGCGGGACAGGGTCAGCAGTTTATTGGTCCTCTCCTCCTTGGCAGGTTCCTGGCCGGAAAGATACCGTTCCATCAGATCGTCATCCAGATTGCACAGGGCTTCCAGCAGAGCCTCTTCATCCCACAGGGGCGCAATGTCCGCAGAAAGAAGCCTGCGTGCGCCATCCAAAGCCGCTTCCGCATCCGCTCCCTCCCTGTCCAGCTTGTTGAAAAACAGCACCGTGGGGATCTTCTGCTCCCGAAGGGCATGGAACAGCGCCTCGGTCTGGGGCTGTACGCCCTCTACGCCGCAGATGACCAGCACAGCAGCATCCAACGCCCACAGGGAACGCTCCACCTCGGCGGAAAAATCCACGTGGCCGGGGGTGTCAATGAGATGAATGGCCGTATCCCGCCACATCATGCGCACGCAGGTGGCCTTGACCGAGATGCCCCGCCGCTGTTCAATGGGCAGATTGTCCGTGTGGGCCGTGCCCTGATCCACGCTGCCCCGCTGCCGGATAGCTCCGGCATGGGCCAGAAGTTGCTCGGACAGGGTGGTTTTCCCGGCGTCCACATGGGCGAAAATGCCGATATTCCGGATGTTTTGCTGCATCATATGGATTCCTCCTGTTGTACAGGCTGCCGCTGCACGCCCCAGATACCGATGACAATCACCGCCGAAGCCACAAGCTGCACCCAGCCGAAGGGTTCTCCCAGAAAGATGACCCCTGCCAGCAGAGAGATCACCGTGGTCAGGTTACAGAAGACCGTTGCCTGTGCCACCGGCAGCTCCGTATTGGCATAGTTCAGCATCAGGAAAGCCACCACCGAGCTGAGGCCCGCCAGATAGAGAATGGCTGCAACGAAGGAGCTTTCCGCAAGGGGCGCAGTCAGCAGATAGATATCGCAGCGGGTTTCCCACAGGGCCAGGCCGGTGAACACCGCCGCACCCACCAGCATCATCACCCAGGTGCGTTCCAGCGCAGAAAACTGCCCGGACAGGCGGCGGCTCATCAGGTTGAATACCACGGCGGAAGCCACCGCTCCCAGCAAAAGCACAACCCCCAGCGGTTCAACCGTCCCCTGAGCGCTTTGGCGCAGGGTCATCACCACCACACCGGCAATGGACAGCAGCGCAAACCCCACCTGCGCCGGCCGGGGTTTTTCCCTGAGAAATACGGCCCCGAAGGCCAGCGCTGCAATGGGAATCAGCGCAATGATCACCCCGGAAAAGGTGGCGTTGGTCAGGCTGATGCCGTAGCTTTCGCACAGAAAATAGCACACCGGCTGAAACAGGCCCAGCAGCAACAGCCAGCCCATGCCCTGCCAGCCCAGCCGGAAACGGAGCCAGCCCTGCCGTTTGCGCATGGCTGCCCAGAGCGCCACCAGCGTCAGCAGCGCAAAAGCCGCCAAGAAGCGGTACATCAGCATCACAAAGGGCGTTGCGCTGGTGAGGGCGATACGGGAAAACAAAAAGCTGAAACCGAAGATACCGTTGCCGATGGCGGCGGCGATGATTCCCCGGCGTTTGTTCTTTGGCATGGGGATACGTTCCTTTCCTGATGGGGTCTGCTGATACCCATCATACCGGATGGGGCGGGTTTGTCAAGGGAATGGGGAAAAAGAATTGAGTGCAATGCAAAAAAGAATTCTCCAGACAGCAACCCCCCGGCAGGCGGTTTTCGCACCTGCCGGGGGGTTGCTGGTACATCTGCATTTATTCTGCTGTCACGGGCGCTTGATCTGCGGTTGAGGGCTCCTGTGCTTCAATGGCTTCTGCCGATTCATTTTCCACCGGCTGCTCCGCTACCTCCATCATGGCCTGCACCGTTTCCATATCCGGGGCCTCATGATGGTCGGGGTGATAGCCGTGGGCCCCGGCATGATAGTTGGCACGCCAGCGGGCAATGCGGTATTTCCACGTTTGCAGACCGCCCCTGGGAATGAGCCAGCTGACCGCCAGCGCCGCAAACACGCCGATGGTGGTATCGAAAATGCGGTTGAGGGCGTAGGAAACATAGGTATCCACCGGGGTGTTGAACAGAAGGATGCACAGCACCACGCCGCCGGGCTGCACGCCGCCCAGCCAGAACACCTGACAGAGCATCACCAGCAGCACCACGCCCACAAAGGTGAAGGCCGTCAGCAGCAGGGTGTGGTGACCATCCGGCACAAACACCAGATACAGCCGGAACAGCACCATGCCCAACAGGCCGCCTAAAATGGTGCCGTACAGGCGGTTGCCGCCGCCGTTCTTATAGCCGTCCTCCGTGCCGGTGCCCATGCCGAAGATGGCGCCGATGCAGGCAAAGGCAGGGCTGCGGTCCCAAAAATAATAGAAAAAGGCGCACAGGGCAGCGGCAAGGGCAGTTTTGATGGTGCGCATACCGGGCTTGGGGGGCATATGGAGGGAGGATTTGATGTGCATGGCGGGTGGCCTCCTGTGGGGGATGGATAAAGAAAAACCGTTGCATTGCAACGGTTTTCTTGGTGACCCCGGCGGGATTCGAACCCACGACCTTTTGATTCGTAGTCAAACACTCTATCCAGCTGAGCTACGAGGCCACATACCGACTGAGTTTCCTCAAATCAGCTTGATTATTATAGCAAACTCATTTTGAAATTTCAACCCCTTTTTGCAAAAAAGTTTCAGTTTTTTTGTATCCATTCCCCGGCTTTTTCAACCGTTCCGCTTTTGTTGAACCGCAAAGGAAACAGAATCATTTTTTCCGGCCCCATCCAAAAAGAACCGCAGGAAAACCATATGGCCGCCAAAACGCTCTTGTTCCAAACGGGAAAACGGGATACAATAAACACCGTGCCTGTACTGGAGAATACCCGGTATCAGGGCCTATGAAAACCCATTTCCCGGGAGGTTCACCCATGACGAACGCAACGGAAAAACGCAGCAGCTTTACCGGTTCCATCGGCTTTGTGCTGGCAGCCGCCGGCAGTGCCGTGGGGCTGGGCAACATCTGGCGTTTCCCTTATCTTGCGGCCAAGGATGGCGGCGGCCTGTTCCTTTTGTGCTATCTGGTGCTGACGCTCACCTTCGGTTTTGCTTTGCTGACCACGGAAATCGCCATCGGCCGCAAAACCGGCCAGAGCGCCCTGACCGCCTACGGCGCACTGCACAGCCGCTTTGGCTGGCTGGGCGGCATCGCCAGCGCCGTGCCTGCCATCATTCTGCCCTACTACTGCGTCATCGGCGGCTGGGTGCTCAAGTATCTGGCGGCATTCCTCACCGGCGGCAGCCAGGCCGCCATGGCGGACGGTTACTTTACCGGCTTCATCACCGCCCAGTGGAGTCCCATCATCTGGTTTGTCCTGTTCCTGCTGGCTACCTGCGCCGTGGTGTACATGGGCGTGAACAGCGGCATTGAACGGCTTTCCAAGATTCTGATGCCCATTCTGCTGGTGATGATTCTGGCCATCTCCCTGTTCTCCCTCTCCCTGACCCACACGGATGATGCCGGCGTGACCCGCACCGGTCTGGAAGGCTTCCGGGTTTATGTGGTGCCGAATTTTGAGGGCATCACCCTGCGCAAATTCATGGTGGTGCTGATGGATGCCCTGGGCCAATTGTTCTATTCCATCAGCGTTGCCATGGGCATCATGATCGCCTACGGCTCCTATGTGAAGAAGGAGACCAATCTGGTCAAATCCGTCAACCAGATCGAGATTTTCGATACCATTGTTGCGTTTCTGGCCGGTCTGATGATCGTGCCCGCCGTGTACACCTTTCAGGGCACCGAGGGCATGGCCGCCGGCCCCAGCCTGATGTTCATCTCCCTGCCCCGGGTGTTCGGCGCTATGGGCAGCATCGGCACGGCGGTGGGCATTGTGTTTTTCCTGATGGTGTTCTTCGCCGCCCTCACCTCCTCCGTATCCATCATGGAGGCAGTGGTTGCCGGTCTGGTGGACCGTTTCCACGCAGGGCGCAGGAAAGTCACCCTCGGCGTGACAGCATTCACGCTGGCGGTGGGCCTGCTGGTATGCCTGGGCTACAACCTTCTGTACTTCGAGCTGCGTCTGCCCAACGATTCCGTGGGTCAGATACTGGATGTGCTGGACTACATCAGTAATTTCTGCCTGATGCCCATCGTGGCGCTGACCACCTGCATCCTCATCGGCTGGATTCTCAAGCCCCAGACCGTGCTGGACGAAGTGCGCATCGGCGGTTGTCACTTCCGCCGGGAAAAGCTGTATGTGGTGATGATCCGCTATATTGCGCCGATGCTGCTTTTGTTTTTGCTGTTGCAGGCGCTGGGCGTGGTGAAGCTATAAGAGAATATGGCTTTAGGAATCGAAAAAGGAGCTGTTGCAGAGAAAGATCTGCAACGGCTCCTTTCCGATTCATTTGAACCTACGACCTTTTGATTCGTAGTCAAACACCCTATGCTTTACTCCAATGCACCCTCCACGGTGGCGTGCATTCCCAGCAGCACCCCGTCAGGGGCATCAAAAGCCAGATACACCGGGTAGGTGCTCACATCCCCGGCAGCGCCCAGAACGCCAGTGCCTGTTACCGTGGCCATCACAGGCTCCGCATCCAGTTCCTCAAAGGTGACCTGTACCTGTGCGCCAATGGTAAAGCGGCCGATGTCGCTTTCCTCGGCATGGATCACCAGCTGATAGTCGCCCTTGCGGCAAACCACTGCCAGAGGCTGCCCCTTCTGCACGGTTGCGCCCTGCTGAGCGGCAATGCTCAGCACCACCCAGTCCTCCCGGGCAGTCACCTGGGTGGCGGCCGACAGAGAGCGCATTTCCGGCTCCAGCGTATCGGGTACGCAGGTCAGCAGCGCATCCCCGGCTTTCACGGCATCGCCGGGCTGCGCCAGCACTTCCAGCACAGTGCCGGAAGCCGTGACGCCATACGGAGCAAGGGCTGTCAGCCGCCCTTCGGACAGCAGGCTGGCCTCCTTGTAATCCGGCAGGCGGAACACATCCACCCGCTCGGTAAAGTCCAGATCACCGCCGATCACCTGGGCAGTAAAGCTGCGGCTGTCCACCTGGGTGATGACGCCATCGGCGGTTTCCTCCTTGTCATCGGAGCGGAAGTACACGGGCGTACCCACGTGCAAATCCCGGTTTTCCACGGTATTGCGGCTGCCGGAATTGCTGCCGGTGAACTGGTAGCGGTCGGTGTAGTCGATGTGCATCACTGCGCCGTAGCGGTTCATGGCCCCTGCGGCGGCATCCCCGGAGGATACATACACCGCTGCCACCACGCCGTCCGCATCCGCATACACGGTCTGGGGCTGGATGGCAAACAGGGTGTCTCCGGCAGCCAGCACATCCCCGGCCCGCAGGGTGAAAGGCTCCAGTTCGCCGGTGGCGGGGGCTTTCACAGCCAGCTCACGGGCAGGCTCCACGGTTGCCGTAAACAGCAGCCCGTCCAGCGGGTTTTCATTCGCCACCACCGCTTCGGCAAAAGCGGAAAAAGGAATCATCACAGCCAGCAAAAGGCTGAGGTAACCAAAGAAACGCTTCATGTTTTCGCCTCCTGTTATGCAAAGATCATCACACGCTGCGCAGCGCATCGATGGGGTTCAGGTTGCTGGCCTTGCGGGCCGGGGCCCAGCCGAAGATGACGCCCACCGCCAACGAAAACCCCACGCCCAGCGCCACCGCACCGGGGGAGAACACAAAGGCGATGTTCATCAGATTGCTGAGCAGCTTGCTGACCAACAGACCCAGCGCCACACCCACAATGCCGCCCAGCAGCGACAGGATGACGCTCTCCATCAAAAACTGTATCTGAATGCTGCGGGGTTTGGCGCCCAGCGCCTTGCGCAGGCCGATTTCCGAGGTGCGCTCGGTAACGCTGACCAGCATCATGTTCATAATGCCGATGCCGCCCACCAGCAGCGCAATGCTGGCAATGCCCACCAGCAGGTTGGTCATCAGGCTCATCATGGTGTCCATCACGTCCAGCAAACCCTCCATGTTGATGACGGAGTAGCTGCCATCGTGATAGTTGAAGCATTCGTCCAGCAGGGCTTCCAGAGCCTCCACGGTATCGTTGGTGCGGTCGGAATCGCTCACATACACCTCCAGACCCGTGACCCCCTTCACGCCGAACAGACGCATATAGGTGGTATAGGGCATCATCAGGGAGCCATCCTCGCCCATGGCCTGCATCTGGCTCATCACATCGTCCACATCCGGGTCCGCCAGCAGGCCCACGATGGTAAAGCGGGTGCCCTTCACCAGCAGCTGCTGCCCCAGAGGATCCACCCCGGAAAACAGCTCATGGGCCAGCTCGCTGTCAATGAGGCACACCCGGCTGTACTGGTCAAAATCCACCGGCACCAGCGGGCGGCCTTTCTCCACCGCAGTGGGGTTCTTGCGGAAATAGGCGTATCCATTGCCCTTGACCGTCACATCCTCCAGCAGCTGCCCCTGCCAGACCACGCTGATATTCTGGCTCAGGGAAGGCGAAATGCCGCTGACATTATCCAGTTGCTCGATGCGTCTCAGGTCGGTTTCCCGCAGCCCCTGCTTGAGGGGCGTGCCGCCTGCCTGCACCGTGAGCTTGCCGGTACCCAGGCTTTCAAACTGGGCCGTTACCTCGCCGGTGGCGCTTTCCATAACGGTGATCAGCGCAATGATGGCCATAACGCCGATAATGATGCCAAGGATGGTCAGGAAGGAGCGCATTTTATTGGCTCTGATATTGCCAAGGGACATCCGCAGGCTTTCCTTAAGCATCCTCCACCACCCCCTCGCTGAGTTCGCCGTCCAGAATGCGCACAATACGGGACGCATTGGCGGCAATCTTCACATCATGGGTGATCATGATGATGGTGCGGCCTTCCTCGTTCAGTTCCCGGAACAGCGCCATCACCTGCCGGCCGGTTTTCTGATCCAGTGCACCGGTGGGTTCATCCGCCAGCAGAATGCTGGGATTGGTGGCCAGCGCCCGGGCAATGGCTACACGCTGCTGCTGGCCGCCGGACAGCTGATTGGGCATATAATGCAGTTTTTCGGAAAGCCCCACCCGGCAGAGCATTTCCTCCGCCCGCTGGCGGCGCTTCTGCACGCTCAACCCGGCATAGATCAAGGGCAACTCCACATTAGCAAGGGCATCCTGCCGCTTGAGCAGCTGGAACGACTGAAAAATGAAGCCGATCTCCCGGTTGCGCAGGGTGCTCAGCTGGTTTTCATCCAGCTGATCCACCCGTCTGCCGTGGAGGATGTACTCGCCGCTGGTGGGGGTATCCAGACAGCCGATGATGTTCATCAGCGTGCTTTTGCCGGAACCGCTGGGGCCCAGCACGCTGAGAAACTCGCCTTTCTCAATGGTCAAATTCACATTCTTCAGAACCGGCTGCCACTCATCCCCCATGGGGTATCCCTTGCAGATATCCGTCATCTGAAAAAACGGGGTTTCATGGAGGCTGGTCATGGCATCATCCCGCCCATCATTTCCTGCTGCATGGCGAAGAACCGGGCCAGATCATTGCTCAGGTAATAGACGGTATCGCCATTGGCAAGCCCGGATAAAATTTCCACGTTCTGGCCATCGCTGATGCCCAGCGTGATGGGCTGCTTCTGGTATTCCTCCCCGGCAAGCACCAGCACATAGGGTTTGTTGTACTCATCGTAGCTGATGGCGGTCAGCGGCAGGCTTACTGCGCCGAGGGCCTGCTGGTTGAGCACCTGTACCTCCACGCTCATGCCGCTGCGCACCTGAGGCAGCGCATCCACGCCGAATTTCACCTGATAGAAGCTGACGCCGCCTTCGGTGGTGGCTTCCCGGCCGATGTCCGTCACCTTGCCGGGAACGGTGGTATCCAGCGCATTGAGGTACACAGTGCCCTCCTTGCCTTCGCTGAGGGCGCTGATGTCGTATTCATCCACGCTGACGCTGACTTCCAGCAGGTCATAATCTACGATGCGGGCAATCTGGCTGCCGGGCTGCAGGGTATCGTCCACTTCGGCAAAAAGGGTCTCCACCGTGCCGGTATGAGCCGCATGGAGACGGGTGCCGTCGGTGCCCCGCAGCAGGGGATCGCCCTCGTTGACCACATCGCCCTCTGCCACATAGAATTCCTTCACCTTCAGGCTTTCCTTGGCGGTCTGGATCTCGTCGGTCTGGGGAATCAGATTGCCCTCAAAGCTGTAGTAGGTGACGATATCCCTCAGTTGGGCGGTTTCGGTGCTCAGGCTCTGCTGGGCCACCTTGGCAGTGGATGCAAAAAACCATACTGCCAGCGCAATCACCGCCAGCAGAAGAATCCACGGCCATTTTTTGTGTTTTTTCTTGCGAACAGTCCTCTGTTCTGTCATATTCCCAAATCCTCCCAAAAGTTCAACAAATGTTGATATTACGCCATTTTTGGGCGCATAAGCGAATGATATGCAATCGAATGATAGATGTCAACCCCTGGGGGCTGAAATGTCACTTTCCGTGTGAATATTTACAGTTTCGCCATACGAAATCACAGGTTTCCCATGGATTTGATTGACATACGCCATGGAACAGGATATGATGGAGAAAACCTTTATTTGTATGAAGAAGGAGGTGGCCCGGGTGGACGGATGGTGGAACGAGGAAGAAACCTTTTATCCCTTTGAGGAAACTCCGGAAGAGGACGGTTTTGTCCCTGCGGAAGAACCCCAGAACCCCTTTACGCCCATCTCCGTAGCGGAGCGGTTCGACCAGTTTGAACAGCGGCCGCATCCGGCTTCCAAGTCCTTTACGCCCCCCAAGCCCGGTCAGCTGTATGGTCAGGCTTTTTCCAACAAGCCCCTGCTGACCCCTGCCAAGCCTTTTTCCCAGATTCAGCAGGGCGATCTCTACGGCTACACCGACCCCAGCGACCAGCCCATTGCCTCCGCTGACCCCTTTGCCACGCCGCCGGTCAGCTACCCGCCCCTGTCCAATCCCTTTGGGGCTGGCGTCGGGGCCTCCCCGCTGGGCGCTGCCACGCCGGATACCCTGCCCACCTTCACTGCCCGCACCACTCCTGTGCGCCGCAGCGATCTGAACCAGACCCAGCAGAATACGCCGGTTCCCATCTGGTCCATTGACGATGACCCGCTGCCCTACCCCTCTGCCACCGCCGGCGATACCACATCCCCCTATCCCGGCTTCCCGCCGCTGCCCCAGAGCAACCCCGGCCAGCAGACCGGCACGGCTTCCTTCCCGCCGTTGACCCAGCCGCCCAAGCAGGAGCTGGACTGGTCTCTGCCCGCCTATCCGGAAGCCGACCCCAACTGGCAGCCCACCGGCGAAGAAGCGCCCGAAACGCCGGATTTCCTGCTGAAAGCGGAACCGGCCAAGGAGGAAACCCCTGCCGGAGAACCGGATTCTCCCATGGAGAAGCTGAACATTCCCGCCTATCTGCGAGTGCAGCCTTTGCCCCGGAAGAAGCCCCGGCCGGAACCTGAACAAACGCCGGAAGAAGCGCCAGCCGATGCGCCCAGGGAGGCAGCAGCGGTTGAAACAGGGGATGAACCTGCTGAAAAAACCGCTGCGGAAGCGCTCGCTGCCAAAGCAGAAGAAAAAGTCTACGGGGACGAGATTTTTATGCGCCCCAAGACGGAGCCTGCGCCTGTGTTGATGCCCGATCCCCAAGAGGAACAAACCGATCCTTCGCCGGTTGAAAGCCCCGCAGAGCCTGTCTCTGTGGAAACCCCTGCGGATGTGACCACAGACGAACCCGCCGATTCCGCCGCTTTGGAAAGCCTTGCTCCGGCGACCCCTGTGGTGCTGACCCCTGCGCCCCGCCGTGCCCACCGCAGCCGCATGGCCCAGCGGATGCTTTCGGAGAGCACTCAGGAACCCGAAAACCAGCCCGCAGAACCCAAAGAACCTGAAGAACATCCTGCATCTGTGATAGAACATCAGCCCTCCCAGGCCGAAAAGCGCCGTCGCCGCCGCAGCGAGCGCAGCGAAAATGCGCTTTTCGAAGGCTTACCCGCCGGGGAGAACAGCGACCCTTTTGTGTTTCCGGTCGGCGCTGAAGAAGCGTCTGCAGAGCCTCCCGCTGACCGACCGGTTCAGCATGAATCCGAACCTGCCAGCGATTTCTTCCTGCCCATCACCGATGAGGAAGAGACGGCAGTACTTCAACCGGCAGCCATCATGGATGCCCCGTCCCCTGCCATGGATATTGACGGGGAGGACGACTGGCAGCCCTATACGTCCCCTCAGATTCCTTCCTTTACGGAAAGCCCGGACTTCTCCAAGGCTCCTGCCATGCCGGACAATCCCTTTGCGGCGGCCTATGGCGATTCCTCCGGCATTCCTGCTGCCGAGGACGAGGAATGGTCGCTCTTTGACCAGACCGCCCAGCCGGTGGCCACGGATTTCTCCAAGGCTCCCGCCATACCGGACAATCCCTTTGCGGCGGCCTATGGCGATTCCTCCGGCATCCCTGCTGTCGAGGACGAGGAATGGTCCCTCTTTGACCAGAACGCCCAGCCGGTGGCCACGGACTTCTCCAAGGCTCCCGCCATGCCGGACAATCCCTTTGCGGCGGCCTATGGCGATTCCTCCGGCATTCCTGCTGCCGAGGACGAGGAATGGTCCCTCTTTGACCAGACCGCCCAGCCGGTAGCCACGGATTTCCCGTCTCCGGATGTTTCCCGGCTGCTGCCCATGGACGATGAATCCGCTTTTCAGGACGGTTACAGCAATCTGACCTCCGATGAAAGCCCCCTGTTCGGCACCAGCAGCTACGATGCCGGGGCCATGCCCAATCCCGCCCGGGGCAACCTGCCTTATGGCGTGGTCAGCGAGTTTGACACCGGCAGCCGCACCGCCAGCCAGCCCCAGGAGCCGCCCACGGTTCCCCAAGCGCCGGATAGCAGTCTACTCAACGGCTTCACCGCCGGGTACACCGGGCCGCTGTTCCCGCCCATGCAGCAGGAACCGGCCAAACCTCTGCTCACCAAGGACAGACCGGCCACCAAGCCTGCCAAACCAGCCAAGCCGCCCATCAACCCGTTCCGGCTCATCCTGCTGGTGCTGGCATTGGCCATGGCTGTGTTCTGCATCATGGCAGGCAGCAAAATGCTGCTGGGCTATGTACAGAACACCGAGGAGTGGAGCGAAGCCCATCAGACCTTTGTTGGTCAGAACGGCATCAGCATGGATCAGGCCGGTGAGACCATCCAGCTGCCTCAGGACGGCTCCACCTTTGCCCCCACCGGCACCCCGGCGCTGGCCATCGCACAGCCCACCGTTCAACCGGGCCACGATGCGCCCCCCGCCGCCACCGATGCTCTGCAGCCCACTGCTACCCCGGTGCGGCGCACCAAGATCATGCAGTATCCGGGCAACGAGCTGCGCAACATTCTGCCCGACATGGCCAAGATCCGTCAGGAATACCCGGAGATCATCGGTAAGCTGGTCATTCCCGGCGTGCTGGAAGAGTGGATCATGTACCGCAACAACACCTACTACCTCAACCACAACTACCGGGGTACCTCTGCCGAGGGCGGCGCTGTTTTCATGGATTCCGCCTGCACGCTGGAAACCCCGCCGGAGAACCTGCACCTGCGGGCCAGCGGCAGCGCCCCCGGCAAAACCTTCCACGCCCTGTGGCAGTACAAAACCGGCGGTATGAGCTTCCTCTACAACGCTGAGGTAGCCCATGTGACCACCCTCTACGAGGAAGTCGCCTACCTGCTGCTGGCGGTAATCGAGACCTCCGGCGACCCCACCCAGTTCGATTACTTCAACTATACCAGCTACCCCACCTTTGCTACCGACGAAGAAATGCTGGAATTTGTTGAACTGGCAAAGCAACACAGTATCTACAACCTGCCCACGGACATCCAGCCCGGCGACCGCCTGCTGACCCTGTCCACCGTTACCGGCACGGGCAGCGAACAAAGCACCAATCTGGTGCTCATCTTCCGCTCTATGCGTTGAGTTTTCCCTTCCACATCTCACATCAAGGAGGCGTCCCCCGTGAACAATCCCGTCATCTATCCCGCCCAGTGGCTGATGCCCGCTCCTGAAACCAACCTGACCGCCTGGGCCTGCGTAGCCTGCGATCAGTACACCTCCCAGCCTGCCTACTGGCAGGAGGCCGATCTGCTGGTGGGTTCCCAGCCCTCCACCCTGCGCTTTATTCTGCCCGAATGCTACCTGAGCGAGTCTGCCCAGCGCATTCCCCAGATCCAGCAGGCCATGCAGAATGCCATCGCTACCGGTGCCGTGCAGCCCACCCCCTGGCAGGGCTTCATCCTCACCGAGCGCACCACCCAGACCGGCGCACGCCTGGGGCTGGTGGGTGTGATCGACCTGGAATGCTACGATTATCACAAGGGTTCCAAGAGCCTGGTGCGGGCCACCGAGGAAACCATCGAAAGTCGCATCCCGCCCCGGATGCAGGTGCGCAAGGATGCCATGCTGGAAACCAGCCATGTGCTCATGCTGCTGGATGACCCCATGCACAGCGTGGTGGAACCCCTCCACGAGAAGCGGGACGAGCTGGAAAAGCTCTACGACTTCCCCCTGATGATGGGCGGCGGTCACCTGACCGGCTATGCCGTCAAGGATCCTGCGGACATTCAGGCTGTCTATACTGCGCTGGATCAGCTCCACGCCCGTCTTGATCCCGCCAATCCCCTGCTGTTTGCCGTAGGCGACGGCAACCATTCCCTGGCCACCGCCAAGGCCATCTGGGAAAGCATCAAGCCCACCCTCAGCTATGAGCAGACCGCCAACCATCCCGCCCGTTTCGCCATGGTGGAGCTGGAAAACATCCATGATGATGCGCTGATTTTTGAACCCATCCATCGTGTGCTCTTCGGCTACGACGGCGACGACCTGCTGGACGAGATCGCCCGCTTTGCCGCCTCCAAGGGCGCAACCATCGCTGCCGATGAATACGCTCAGGAAATCACCGTGGTGTTTGAAGGCAAGGAAGTGGAACTGAGCATTTCCGGCTCCCCCTACACCATGGCCGTGGGCACTTTGCAGGCTTTCCTGGATCAGTGGATGCAGAAGCACCCGGAAGCCAAGCTGGACTATATCCACGGCGAAGGCGCCGTGCAGGAGCTGGTCAAGGGCGAAGGCGCCATCGGCTTCCTGCTGCCCGCCCCCGACAAGAGCGACCTGTTCACCACCGTTATCCGGGAGGGCGCTATGCCCCGCAAGAGTTTCTCCATGGGCGAAGCCCACGAGAAGCGGTATTATATGGAGTGCCGTAGACTGAAGTAAGCGGGACGAAGCAGGGGCGCTGCCCCTGCACCCCGCCAAAGGGATTTCATCCCTTTGGAATCCCGAATTTGCGCCCATTGCATGGGCGCAAAAGGAACGCTATAGAGAATATACAACAAAACCTCTGAAAGGGTGGGGGCAGTTTGCCCTTGTCATTTCGGAGGTTTTGTCTCTTTTCCTTGTTTCCAGCTGTCCTTGCATTGCATGGGTGGCGTTTTCTTTGTTTGAACAACACCAGCCTGTTTGGGCAGGATTTTGTCCCCCGCAACGAGAACTGTATCAGGTACGGATTTTATTCGCCATTATCCGGCGGGTTTTCCCGCCTCCCCCCCGAAAGGAGACTTCCTCTATGTCCAACCAAAAGAAAACCAAGGCCGAAGCCTGGCAGGCTTTCAAGTTCACCCTGTTTTCTGCCAGCGCCGGTATCATCCAGCTGGGTTCCTTTGAGCTGTTCACCAGAGCCTTTGGCTGGACCTATCTGCCCGCCTACCTGACCTCGCTGGTGCTCAGTGTGTTGTGGAACTTCACCTTCAACCGCCGCTATACCTTCCGCAGCGATGCCAACGTACCCCGTGCCATGGCACTGGTGGCGCTGTTCTATGCGGTGTTCACGCCGCTGAGCGGCTGGTGGGGCAAAGCGCTCACCGATGCTGGCTGGAATGGCGATCTGGTGATGATCGGCACCATGCTGATCAACTTTGTGACGGAGTTTTTGTACCAGAAATTCGTGGTCTACCGTGGCATGATCGACACCAACGATGTAGCCAAGCGGGCCATGGAGAAGGAAGCGGCGCAGGCTGCCCAGACGGCGCAAGCAGAGGAAACCATCACCGCCGAATAACGGCAGGCTGCAACAAATCCACCATTCCAACATAAGGAAGCATGAAGCATGACTGAAAAAAAGCTGAACCTGAAAAAGATGCTGTCCCTTTCCCTGTCCGCCGTTCTGGTGGTGCTGCTGGCCCTGTACATCTGGCAGAACCGGCATGATATGGCCCAGCTGCTCCGGCTGGATGCGGGCACCGTGGCCCTGATGTTCCTCTTCGGCCTTGGCGGCTGCGTGATGAACTGCGTCTATCACCGCATCATCCTGAGCACCTTCAAGGTGGAGCTGGATCTGGTGGACTGGATGGGCGTGGTGATGGTCAGCAATGTAATCGCCTTTGTGATGCCCCTGCGGGCTGATCTGATCTTCTCCGCTGCTTACTACAAAAAGGTGAAGGGGCTGGCCTACACCCGCAGTGTGTCCATCGCTGCGGGCAATGTGGTGTTCGGCGTGGCCTTTGCCCTTTTGGAAACCGCCGTGGCCCTGATCCTTACCGGCATCATCGACGGCAAATGGCCGCTGGCTCTGTGGCTGATTTTGATCGTGGGCGTCATCGGCGTGGCGGCTTTCCTGGTGATTGCGCTGGTGCTGGGGGATCATCAGCCTGCCTTTGTGCGCAAGTACCGCATCGTGCGGGAAATGGTGGAGGGCTTTGTGCAGCTGCTCCGGGACAAGCGGATGCTGTTGCAGGTGGTGGTCTGCCTTGCGGTGAACCATTTCTTCCATTTGCTGCTGTACATGGTCTGCTTCCGTGCCATCGGCATGGAAATGACCATCTATCAGGCTTTGCTGTACAACAGCATGAGCAAACTGTCCAGTATGCTCACCATCGTTCCCGGGAATATTGGCATCAAGGAGGCCGTCATGGGCTTCGCCACCGGCATGATGGGCAACCTGTTCCAGAGCGGCGTGATGGTATCGCTTTTGCAGCGGGTCACGCTGATGATTGTCTACATCGTGGTGGGCGGCCTGTTTGCATGGCCCGTGTTCCGCAAAATGAAACTGGCTGATCAAAAGCCGGAGGAAGCACAATGAACGACCGTCTTCGGGAGAAAATCGCCATGCTGCCTGAAAGCCCCGGCTGCTACATCATGAAAAGCCAAGGGGAAATTATCTACATCGGTAAGGCGGTAAACCTGAAAAACCGTGTCCGGCAGTATTTTCATGGGTCGCACACCCCCAAGGTTGCCGCCATGGCATCCCGGGTGGACGATTTCGACCTGATGCTCTGCCAGACCAATTTTGAAGCCCTGACCCTTGAATGCAATCTCATCAAGAAGCACAAGCCCTTTTACAACATCCTGCTCAAGGATGACAAGCACTACCCCTATCTGCGCATCGATCTTTCCGAGACTTATCCCCGCCTGACGCTGGCCCGCCGCATGAACGTGCGGGACGGTGCCAAGTATTTCGGCCCCTATATCGGCGCCACGGCAGTGCGGCAGGTGATGGAAGAGGTGCGCCGGTTCTTTCCCCTGCGCACCTGCAAGCTGAATCTGCCCCTGAAAACGCCCCGCCGACCCTGCATGAATTACCAGATCGGCAAGTGTAAAGCCCCCTGTGCCGGGCTGATCAGTCAGGAGGACTACCGGGCCATTCTGGATCGGGTCATTGCTTTCCTTTCCGGCGACAGCCGGGAACTGCTCAAGCAGCTGGAAGGCGAAATGATGGCTGCCAGTATGCGCATGGAATACGAGCAGGCTGCCATCATCCGGGACAAAATCGCCGATATCCGGCAGCTGATGGAGGAACAGCACGCCATCCAGACCAAGGATGTGGAGCAGGATATCCTGGCGGTTGCTGTGGACGACATTGATGCCATGGTGCAGCTCACCCACATCCGGGGCGGGCGCATGGAGGGCGGCCGGGCCATCCTCATGGAAGGCTGCGGCGGCGACGAGCCGGAGCAGATTCTGGCCCAGTTCCTCACCCAGTACTACGATGACGAACACCTGATTCCCCGCAACGTGCTGGTACAGTGCCTGCCCGAGCCCATTGACGAGCTGGAAAAGTGGCTGCGGGAGCGCAAAGGCGGCGCAGTCACCCTTGCCTGCCCCCAGCGGGGCGACAAGGCAGATCTAATCCGTCTGGCTGCCAAAAATGCCGAGAATGCTCTCTTCCATCACCGGGAGAGCCAGCAGGTGAAATTTGCCCGCACCACCCTTGCCATGGAAGAGTTGCAGCAGGCCCTCAACCTGCCCACTCTACCCCAGCGCATCGAGGGCTACGATATTTCCAACACGCAGGGCGTCCTCAGCGTTGCCGCCATGGTGGTGTTTGAGGAGGGGCAGCCTGCCAAGAAGGAATACCGCCATTTCCGCATCAAAACCGTGGAAGGTCCCAACGACTTCGCCTCCATGTACGAGGTCATCCACCGCCGCCTGACCCACGGCCTCACCGAGCGTAAAGAGCGCATCGATGCGGGGCTCGACCCGGATACCGGACGCTTCTCCAAGCTGCCGGATGTGATTCTCATCGACGGCGGCCCCGAGCAGCTCCGCTACGCCCAGCGGGCCATGAAAGCCGCCGGGGCCAACATCCCCATGTTCAGCCTTGCGGAGCGTTTCGAGATCATCTTCCTGCCCGATCAGGAGGAACCGGTGGTTCTGGACCGCCGTTCCAACGCTCAGTTGCTTATCCAGCACATCCGCGACGAGGCCCACCGCTTCGGCATCACCCATCACCGGGCACTCCGGGGCAAAAGCAACCTACACAGCGAATTGGACAACATCGAAGGCATTGGCCCCAAGCGCCGCACTGCCCTCATCCGTCATTTCGGCGGCGTGAAGCCCATTTTTACCGCAACCAAAGAAGCTTTGATGGAGGTAGAGGGCATCAGCAGCGAGATGGCGGAGCGGATTCTGGCCTATGCGAAGGAGCGGAAATAGCCAGGGGAAACGGTGGGAGGCGCTGCCTCCCACACCCACTGCCAAAGGGCGCTGCCCTTTGGAAACCCGGCAGGGAGCCATGCTCCCTGCACCCACTCATTGCGCCCATTTCATGGGCGCAAAATGTTTTTAGGGAGAAGCGGTCAAATGCAAAGGGACGCTCAAATGTGTCAAGAACGGTTCCAGACAAACTTGATATAGCTTTGCTGTCCGGCATAGTATACAATCCTTTCTGAAAGGAGGGCGACACCATGGGCTACCGAAACGCACAGGAGATTTTTCCCGAAGGTCTTCTCCGACAGATTCAACGGTATGTATCCGGCGAAACCATCTACATTCCAGCCCGGAACGAGAAAAAAGCCTGGGGCGAAACATCCGGCTATCAGCGCTACATCCGGGAGCGGAACGAAGAGATTCGCACCCATTTTGCAAACGGGCTGACCATAGAAGAGCTGATGGAAAAATATGCCCTCTCCTACGATTCCATCAAACGGATCGTATACAGCCGAAAGGAGACCGCCATGCTGAAATACAGCGCTACTCTGTCCTCTGCCAAAGCCTATGCCAACGCAGGCAAATTGGACACCTGGATTCATCTGTTTCTGAATGAGGAAGGACGGAACATTCCTTTCTCCGATGGCCTCAAACTGTTCGACCGGTACTATTTCAGTCCGGCGCTGTTTCCCACCCGTCTGTTCAAACGCTGCACAGGCCCGGAGCCGGACATGAAATACCAGATCGACCCGGACTGGTGGCAGCAGCGTGTGGCGGCGCTGGAAAACGTTATTCAGACGGAACCGGATCTGCCGCCCCTGATAGTTCACTATGTAGACGGCGCCTTTGAGCTGAACGATGGCAACCACCGTCACAAAGCCTATGAAAACCTTGGCATTGAAAACGTCTGGGTCATCATCTGGATAACGGAAGAGGCGGAGCTGGACGATTTTTCTGCCAAATACGGCGCCTATGTGAAGGACTGCAAGATCATCCGCCGATAAACCGGCCTTTGCAAAGGGATTTCCACCATTGCCAACCATTGTCTCAAATAGCTGCCCCGCTGCCTGCGCACAATAGCCGCGAGGAGGCGAACAGCTTTGAAAAAGAAACTTGGAACCCTAATGGTACTCTCTGTAGCGTGCATGGGCCTGTTCTCGGCCTGCACCAGCAACGCCGATGCTGTGCCCAACCCGGCCCCCACCGCCAATACCGCCGGCAAGGTGACCACTGCGCCCATGGCTACCACATCCCCGGATGCCACCATGGATGTGATGCCCATGCCCACTGCATCCGCTGAGCCTGCCACCGTTGGTGCAGCCAACACCGTGGACGATGCCAAGCGCATCAGTCAGCGGGTGGAGGACGAGGTGGACAAACTGTCCGAAGTGGATGACGCAGAAGCGGTTGTCATCGGCAATATTGCGCTGGTGGGCGTATCCTACGACGGCCAGTATCAGGGCGGCATGACCGACCGACTGAAAAAGATGATCACCGAACGGGTGGAGATGACCGATAAGACCATCACCGCCGTGCACGTGACCGACGATTCTGCCCTCTACAAGTCCATTGCTGAGCTGAACGACATGATGGATGACGTGAACGCCAGCTTTGAGACCCTGCAGACCCGTGCGCTGGACATTGCCGCCAAGCTGACCGGCAACGGCATCGCCCAGCCCCAGACCGGCACCGGCGCCAACCAGCAGAGTGCCACCTGATGAGGGCTTCGCCCCTCATTCCCGGCGCAAGTACGCCAAAAGCCCACGACCGGAATGGCCGTGGGCTTTTGATATGGCAAAGTCGATTATGATACGGTAAACCGCAGGTTGCGGGCAAAGAGGCGAACCTCCCGCAGGGCTTCAAAATCGTGCATTTCGGAAAAGCCGTGCGCACCGTTTTCAATCAGGTACAGGCGGGCCCGCTGGTCGGGTTCCATGCCTTCGGGGCAGCTGTCCAGATAAGCCTGATACGCCCGCTTGGAATACTCCGCTTTCACCAGCGTATCCCCGGTGCCATGAAGCAGCAGCACCCGGCCCCGGAAGGGCTTGATCAGCTCGAAGGGATCCATGTCCAGCACATCGGTCACATAGCGGCAGCCCAGCTTCATGGGGCCGCAGTCCACCGTTTCCGGAACGTTCGCAGGATCAAAACGGGCAAACATCATATGACCGGACCGGGCATCATCCGGGATGCACAGGGCGGGATAGAACAGGATCAGCCGTCCCACCTCGCTGGGATGCTGCGCCGCCGCCAGTGCCGAAACAAAGCCGCCCTGGCTGCAGCCCACCAGCATCACCCGGCTGGCATCCACATAGGGCTGCGCCTTGGCACAGGCCAGTACCGCCTCCAGATCCCGCACCTCCGTCAGCACGGACATATCGGTGGTTTCGCCGTCGCTCTGATTGCCGCCCAGGCTGCCGCCGCAAAAATCAAAGGTGAAGGTGGCATAACCCAGATTGGCGATTTCCTTGGCATACTTACGAACAGAATCCTGCTTTGCCATAAAGCTGTGGCTGACAATGGCCACCGGCAACGCATCTTCGTTGGGACGGAATACCGTTCCCCGGATGGTAAGCCCCTCCCGCTGGCAAGCGAAAGGTTCCTCGATCAAATGAGCAAAACGTTTGCTCTCATCGGATGAAAACATTAGTTTTTCCTCCCCTGTTGGCAACGCACCATTTTTCAGCCCAACTATAGCACAGGCGAACCCTGCGTGGCAACGCAGCTTGCTGCCAAAATACAGACAAAAAAAGAGGGATGCTGCTCGCATTCCCTACACATGAAACTTCTTATGATACTCATGCAGCATGGGTTTCCAATACAATATCAGCATCAGCAGCTGGATGCCCAGACTGACGCTGCCTACAACAATCATAGGCCAGCTGAGCCGAATGCGGCAGCACAGCATAATCAGCGTGGAAACCATACCCGCCACCAGCAGTTCGAACAAAGGCAGGAAATTCCGCTTTTCGCCCCGGAAGTAGCACAGAAAATAAACCCCCATCAGAATCAGCATACTGAAAAAAACAATCTGCGCCACAAAAGCGCCCCAGTTGCCGCCGATAACGCTCTCCAGAAGCAGCTGATACAGGCACACGGCCGCTGCCACATCGCAGCCTTTTTTGATCAGGGTATTCTCCACCTGCGGACGGTAGAGAAAGGCGATCCACAACACGCACAGCCCGCCGATGACGATCAGGCTCCAATGGATGCCCGGGGTCAGCATATCAATAATCAGGCAGGTGTAGGCCACAATGGTGAACAGGGCGCGCCACAGGTCGTAGGCATTGCGGACGAAGAAATTCTTTTTCTTCACCACCGGATAGGTCACTTTCACTTCCATCCTCAGCCGCTCCCTTCCATGTATGGTTTCAGTCCCTCATCGCACAGATGCTGGTAGAGGGCGTCCTCAAAGAGGGTCAGGTGCGTATTTTTCACCACGGTAAGCACGGTTTTGTCCCCAAAGCTGCATACGGACAGCACCGCCTTGTTTTCCACCGGCGGGCCCAGCACAAAGTCGAATTTGTCCACATAGGGCTGCATTTCCTCCGGCAGGGTAATAGCGCCCAGATTGCTCAGGGTGGAGGTAAACACGCCGTCCCCCAGCTTGCCGTAGATAAAGTAGGCGATGGGCCGCTTGATGCTCAGCGGGATGAACCGCAGCCAGCGCACCAGGCGGCAGCTCAGGCGCATGGTGGCTTCCAGCGGCTCCTGGGCCGTACCCTGACGAATCTGGGCCATGATCTCCGGCATCATCTCCGCCACAGTGGTGACCTGGGAGGGATGCAGGCGAATGCTGGTATACATGGAGAAATTGCGCAGGGTTTTGACCGGGTGGAATTTGCGCATATTCACCGGCAGCTGAATCTGAATCTTTTTGCGGCTGTGGGGATTGATCCGGCTGGCTTCCTTGCAGCTGAGCATATGCAGCGCCAGAAGGAACCCGGTCATGGTGCCGCCGTTGCGATGGGCGGCTTCCAGCAGAGCTTTGGTGCTCAGATTGTAGTGGAGCACCCGGTTGGGCTGCTCCAGCGGCACCATGCCCTTCATCTGCAAGGCGGGCTTATCGGAAAAACCGCCTGCCGTGCCTTTGCCGGATACCGGGAAGGCATCTTCCCACTCAGCCGCATCCGGCGCCTCGTCAAGGGAAAACACACCGTCGAAATCCGGCAGTTCTGCCCCCAGCAGTTCCAAATAGGTTTTCACCAGCGTGCGCAGAAAGATACTGCCGCCGCTGCCATCGGTCAGGATGTGGAAAAACTCCACACTGATGCGATTCTCAAAAAACACCACCCGAAGGGACGGGGAGTGCACCGCACCCACCTTCATGACGGCGCAGGGCAGCTTGGTTTCCGGGCGCACGGCATAACGGCGCATTCCGGCATCCAGATAGTGCCAGAAAAAGCCGCATTTAATGGTGGTGGCAAAGGAGGGAAAGCGGCGCATCACATAGGTCAGCGCCATTTGCAGAATCTCCGGCACCACCGGCTCCTTCAGGTAGCAGCTCAGGCGGAAAACCATCATGCGCTTGACGCTCATGCTCAAAGGGTAGATCTTGGCCGCCACATCCAGCGGATACCAGTCCGTGCGCTCCTTCAGATAGAAATCGCCAAGCCGCTCCGGGTTCAGGCGTTCCATGGCGGTTTCCATGGTTTCGCCCAGGCTTATCAGCCGATGCAGCGCCCACGCATGGTCCTCCAGCATCTGCTGGGTATATTTGCGGCTCAGTTTCAGGCGCTTGTTCACATCGGTCAGGTAGTCCATCACCAGGGGCAGCTGCTCCGGGGTGAAGAGCTTGGCTGCAATGGGACAGCGTACAGGCTTCTGCTTCAAAAAATTCCTCCTGTCATACAGAAATCGCAGGCGCAGGCTGAAAACAGTCCGCTACCTGCGATCTGTATCGGTTAGTCCTGTCTTCTGCGGCGGCGCACCGGCTGAGCGCTGTCCGCAGGGGTGGGATGGTCGTTGGGGATCGGCTGCTGCCGTACCGGCATGGACGGACGGGCAGACTGGCCGGGGGCTCCGTTCCGGTTTGCAGGCGGTGTAGACAGCTGCTGGCGCTGCAATGCGCCGATCATCTCGCCACGGGACAATACCCGGGCCTGCACATCTTCCACAGGCTGGGCGGAACGCTGGGGTTCCGGCTTTACCGCTTCGGAAACAAAGGCTTCATCGTCCCGGTTGGCAAGCTCAGGTTCGGCCGCCGGGGCAGCGGGGCGGCTCAGGCTTTCATCCACCGTGCGGTCAATTTCCTCATGCTCCTTCATCCGGCGTTCTTCCTGTGCCTGACCGGCTGGGGCTGAGGGTTTCTGCTTGTATGTTTTGCCCTTTTTGCCCGCATTGGGCTTGGGCAGCTGGTAGAGCTGCTTAGGCTCCACGTGCTCCACGGGGGTTTCCAGCATCCGGTAGAAGTTCTTCTGGAAGGCAGCACAAAGCAGGAAGCGCAGCTTCACATAGAAGGGCTGGGGCTGATAGACGCTCTGGAAGATCTCCTGCGCCTGCTGCGCCAGCTTCTGGGTGGGATTGCGGCGGCTGTAGTTGCTCAGCGTCATGGCACGCCACAGGGGGGTAATGGGCGCTCCGGCTGCATTCAGCTTATCCATCCGGCGGGCGAACAGCATGGGCGTTTCGCCGGGCTGCACCTTGTTGCCCCGCATCCGCAGCACCTGCGCCGTGGCATTGCCATAGGTGAACAGCTGATCCTGCACGCTTTCCTGCTTGCCGGCCACCTGGGCCGGGGTGCGCAGCACGATGCGGGTGATCAGCGCTGCAAGGGCAGCTGCCAGCAGCAGCCACCACAACCAGCGCAGGTTGGGCTTGTCATCGGGATCGGGTTCCGGCTCCTGCATCTCCGGCTCCGGGGTTTCCTCGGGGGTCTCCGGGCCATGGGGCGGCGTGGGAGAAGGCGTGGGATCGGGGTCTTCCGGGTCGTGGGTGGGAGTGGGCGAGGGAGTGGGTTCCGGGGTGGGGGTGGGCGTAGGCGTGGGGTCGGGGGTTTCCGGCTCCTGCTGCTGCCGCTCCATATCCTGCTGGGAAGGCGTGGCATCAAAGGGAACCCAGCCAAAGCCTTCAAAGTATACCTCTGTCCACGCATGGGCGTTGAGGCCGGTCACATAGGCCAGTCCATCGGCAGCGGGCTGGGCAATGAAACCCTCCACATAGCGGGCGGGCAGGCCTGCCATCCGGCACAGCACGGTCATGGCAGAGGCAAAATAGGTGCAATAGCCTTCCTTCTCCACATAGAGGAAGAAGGTGACGAAGTCCTGATTTTCCGGCGGGTATTCCGGGGTGAGGGTATAGCGGTAGTACCGCTGCAAATGCCGCTTGATGGCGCAGGCCTGATCGTAGGGGGTCTGCGCTCCGGCAATGATGTTCTGCAAATCGTAATACAGGGTCTGCTCCAGATGACCCGGCAGCTTGGTATAGGCGGCATAGAGCTGCATATAGTAGGGGTCGGTTTTGCTTTGCGCTGCATTCACCAGTGCCCCCAGCTGGGTATCGCCGCCCTCGATGACCGGCGCAAAGACGGAATAGCGGTCATCCACCTGCAGATCCCGAGTGACGAACAATTCGCTGGCTTCATTGAAATAGGGCACCAGACTGCCCTGAGGGCTTACATCCCGCAGGAACACCGGCGCAAACAGCGTACTGGCGGCCTTGTTCTGCATCTGGATGTTGATGGCCTTGGTATCCAGCAGCGTGGATGCCCTGCGGACAGCCTCATCCGGCATATTTTCCTGGAAAGCGGCGATGCGCAGGGAGCGCCAGCCGGGATTCACATACAACAGGCGGCGGCCCGAGGAGGTATCCTGCCAGCTGCGGCCGGTATAGTGATCCTTCACCACGCCCCGCAGCAGGGTCTTCTGGTCGGTCTGCACCATCATCACCGGGTATTCGCTGGGTTCGGCGGGGCCGCCCAGCTTGCCCTGACCCATGGGATAATAGCCGTAGCTGCCGATGGTGAACACATTGCGGGGTTCGGTGAAGAACAGGTAGTCCGCAATGGTTTCCTTCAGCTGCATGGCAGCCTTGTGCAAAGGCTCAATGACGGTTTTGCCGCCGGGGGTCAGCAGCATGGCCAGCGCCACCACCACTGCCGCCATGGGCAGCACTTCAAACAGATTGATCTTCTCATGGCTGGTCTGGGAGATGATCATCAGCAGAGCGATGAGACCCGGAGCGGCAAACCAGAAGAAATTATGCTTGCCAAGGCTCCACAGGCCGAACAGCACCAGCACCAGCAGCACCGTTGCCGGGATGAACCCTGCGCCCCGGTGGGAGAACAGGTAGCTGATCAACGCCGCCAGCACCGCCAGCGTCAGCGCCAGCGGGATGCGGTACAGGGAGGCAGCGCAGTTGAAGCCGTTCAGGTACAGGGCAAAGGCTTTCACCGCCTCCACCACCTGCCCGATGATGCCAAAGCGGGGCAGGAACAGCTGCACCACCAACAGCAGCGCAACGGCTGCGCCCATCAGGAAGCGGATCTTCTGGTTCAGGCCCGATACCGTGCAAAGGGCGATCACCGCCACGGCCGCCAGCGTAGCCACCACAAAGGCCCCCTGGATCTCAATGGCCCACAGAAGGGGCCACAGCACGCCCAGACACAAAAGCAGGCTGACCATCAGACGGCTCAACCGCTCATAAGAAAACAGCGATTTGTGCATCTTCTGTCAGCCTCCTTTCGGATTGGTTTGCATTCCGTTAATTCAATCCCCCCTGCGGGGTAACATAGTTCACTTCCACGCCTGCCTGCTGCATCCGCACCGCCAGCGCCGCCCGATCCGGGTCCTCGGCCTTGTAGGTGACGAAATACAGCCGCACATTGGGGCCAAGCCGCTTCATGCGGACAATCAGATCAGCCACCGGCGCGGTCAGGCGGGTGGTGATGATGACCACTGCACCGGTCTTGCGCAGATCCTGCATCTGCATCATCAAAACCCGCTCAAAGCGTTCGGTTTCGTTAAAGGTGCACCGGGCCAGCTCATCCAGCAGCACCGGCAGGCCCATATGGCTGGAATATTCCATGGGACGGTCGCCCACCAGCGGCAGACGCACCGAGTTGTCCTGTCGGATCTGGCATGCCACCACGGACGCGGCAGTCTCCAGCAGGGCATCCTGCAGGAAGGGTTTATGTTCCTCGCTGTAGCCCCTGGAAATGTGGGGTGGGGAGGTATCCAGCATCACCAGTGCGTCGGGCAGGGCTGGTTCCTCAAACTGACGCACGATAATTTCCCGCTTGCGGGCGCTCATCTTCCAGTGGATGCGTTTCAGCGGGTCGCCCTGCTGGTAGTTGCGGAAGTCGCTGGGGCTGAAGGGGTCTTCCATGGCGCGCTTCATGGTTTCCACGCCCATGTCGCCAGCGGCGAAGGTGAGGGGTTCCACCTCAAAGGGCACCGGCAGCACCAGCAGCTCATGGCCTTCCGCGTCCGGCACGTGCTTGCGCTTGAAAAAGCCGAACACATCTGCCACCGTGTAGTTTTCCACGCCGGGGAACATAGCGCCCACGTGGTCGGCTGCGAATTTGTGGGTGACCCGCTGTTTGCGCTTGCCCAGCTGGGTCAAGTGGATGGTGCCAGCAGGGGTATTGCTGGTAGCCCGCATATGCAGGGCGACCGGCGCAATAGGCAAAAGGCTCTTGTGGCTCACGCCGATTTCCATGCTCACCACTTCGCCCCGGTTCACCTTCTGGCTGGACAGTTCGGTTTCCACCTTGACGCTCTTCTCCGCCATGCGCACG
Source organism: Clostridia bacterium (assembly GCA_017501255.1). Lineage (GTDB taxonomy): Bacteria > Bacillota > Clostridia > Christensenellales > Aristaeellaceae > Limiplasma. Next base: position 150,320 of record JAFVXE010000018.1, read on the forward strand.
CTGGCATAGGCGAAGGCCCAGGCCAGCAGGATGAGGACAGCGATGAGCAGGTACATCCGGTTGCCCATGGACAGGGCGCAGAGCATAAAAAAGCCGAAACAGATACCCATGATCAGGTTGGTATTGCGCATATGGGCATCTGCTCCTTTCGGTGATGATATTGGGCAGGGGCGCTGCCCCTGCACCCCGCCAAAGGGCCATTGGCCCTTTGGAATCCCATCATTGCGCCATTACATGGCGCAAAGGGGAAGATGAGGGTGTATGGATATAGTGAAAGGGTCCTTCGCTGCTTGGGTGGGTTAGCCGCACATCTTGCGCCTTTGGCGCTCGCTGTGCTTGCTGATTTTGCGCTGCGGCGCAGGGTTGCGAGGCGCTGCCTCGCGCTCCGCCAAAGGGATTTCATCCCTTTGGAATCCCACTTTTTCTCCCTTATCCCAGGCGCAGCGGCACCGGCACATTCTCCACCACGGCAATCAGAATCCGCTCGGCGGAGATATTCTTCATCTTGGCCTCGGCGCTGGGCTGGATGCGGTGGGCCAACACCGGCAGCACCATGCGCTGCACATCCTCCGGCAGCACGTAGTCACGGTCATTCAGCAGTGCGCAGGCCTGTGCGCCCTTGATCAGCGCAATGGCGCCACGGGTACTCACGCCCAGCTGCAAACTGGGATGGGTGCGGGTCATGGCGGCAATGGACGCAATATAATGCCGCACTTCCTTGGAGCAGTACACATTGCCGATCATGTTCTGCATTTCGATCACGTCCTTGGCAGAGCACACCGGCGTCAGACTGGCCTGAGGCTTCACCGTGCCGCTGAAACGCTCCAGAACTGCCATTTCTTCCTCCAGGGTGGGATAGCCCATGGAAATACGGATGAAGAAACGGTCCATCTGCGCCTCGGGCAGCGGATACGTACCCACGAACTCCGTGGGGTTCTGGGTGGCCAGCACCAAAAACGGCTTGGGCAGCGGATGGGTCACGCCGTCCACCGTCACCTGATACTCTTCCATAACTTCCAGAAGGGCAGACTGGGTCTTGGGCGAGGTACGGTTGATTTCGTCCGCCAAAGCGATCTGGCACATAATGGCGCCCGGCTTGAACTCCAATTCGCCGGTTTTCATGTTCACCATGGTGAAGCCCGTCACATCGGAGGGCACCACATCCGGGGTGAACTGGATGCGGTTGAAGCTGCAATCCAGCGACTTGGCCAGTGCGCCGACCATGGTGGTCTTACCCGTGCCGGGCACGTCCTCGATCAGCACGTGTCCCTTGCACAGCATGGCGATCAGCAAAAGCTCGATCACCTCGTCCTTACCGACGATCACCTTTCCGATATTCTGTTTGAGGGCGGAAATTACCTGACGTGGATTGAGCATGAGAACGCTCCTTACTATCAATCAGCATTGATGGGATTCTGTGAAGCAACAAATGCAACCATGTTATATTATACTGAAATCGTAGATGTTTTACAAGTGTATGACAAAAGTTTTACGAATGAAAACAAGTGTTGCGGCAGCACGGCTTTACGCAAGGGTTTTCTCTAAAAAACCGCACGTGAACGGAAGATGATCGAACTTTTTGGTTCCCGTATGCACAAAACCATAGGATTCATACCATTTCCGAAGCACCCGGTTTTCCTCCACAATACCAATTTTCATGGTTTGTACCCCCAGAGATGCAGCGGTCTCAAAGGCATGGTTCACAAGCGCTGCGCCGATGCCTCTGCCCCGGTATACAGGCAGCACGCACAGGTGATTCATCTCGCAAGCCTGTTCCTGCACATTCAGGGAATAATAGCCCACCATCCGATCCCCGTCCCAGTACGCAAACAGATACCTGTTTTCCGCCAGCAAATGCCGTCTGAGGGTATCCTCCGTGGTGGCAAAGGCGGTAAACCCCGGCGCATTTTCCGGCGTAAAGCCAAAGGACTCCGCAACCGTGGCAAAACCGTCTCTGATCACCTGCACGCATTCAGCGATGTTTTCTTCCCTTACCGCTTTGATCATCCCAAATCCCCCCGCAACCCGAAGTTGATGGATACTGCCATGGTATCACCATGAAACCGATAAAGCAAACCACAAAGGTCTGTTTTCTGTTGCACTTCTGTTTTTGGCTATGGTATAATAGGGATCAAGAAACAACTTTTCCCCAAAACCATATCAACCAAGGAGGACCCATTCCATGAGCATAACCACCCGCCCCTTTGACAAAGCCCCCACCGGCGAACAGGTGACCGAATTCATCCTGACCAACAAGCACGGCGCCAGCATCAGCGTGATCGATTTCGGCGGCTGCCTGCGCAACATCATCGTGCCCGACCGCAACGGCAATCTGGCCGATGTGAACCTGGGCTTTGACTGCGTGGATACCTACGACGGCAAGAGCAACTCCATGGGCGCACTCATCGGCCGTGTGGGCAACCGTATCGGCGGCGCTTCCTTTGAATTGGACGGCGTTACCTACAACCTGTTCAAGAACGACGGCGAAAACAACCTGCACTCTGGCCCCAAGGGCGTGGATCGCTATGTATGGGCCAGCGAAACCGTGGAAGGCGAGGGCTGGGACAAGCTGATTCTCACCCACACCACCCCCGACGGCGACTGCGGCTTCCCCGGCGCTGTGAGCATGGAAGTCACCTACAGCTGGAATGACGAAGGCGAACTGGGCATCCACTACTTTGCCACCACCGACAAGGCCACTTTGGTCAACATGACCAACCATGCCTACTTCAACCTGGACGGCCACGATGCCGGTGATGTGCGTGACCTGACCCTGTGGATCAACGCTCCCGCCGTCAACGAAGTGGACGATGGCCTGATTCCCACCGGCACCCTTCTCAAGAGCGAAACCCTGCCCTACGGCTTTGCCACCGAAGCCCGCGTGGGCGATGTGCTGGCGCTGACCGATGTGATCCCCGCCATGAAGAAGTGCGGCGGCGTGGACTTCAACTACTGCGCAGGCCGTGACAAGGAAATGAAGCTGATCGCCGTGCTCAAGTCCCCCAAGACCGGCCGTGTGATGGAAGTGATCACCGACCAGCCCGGCGTGCAGTGCTACACCGGTCAGGGCCTGAACCACGAAGGCAAGGGCGGCGCTCACTATGGCAAGTATGCCGGTCTGTGCCTGGAAACCCAGCACTATCCGGATGCCATCCATCAGCCCCAGTTCCACAGCATCGTGCTGCGCCCTGAGGACACCTACGATACCACCACCATCTACAAGTTCTACGCTGAATAACAAAGTGAGCCGTCAGGCGGCGGTGTGCCAGCGGGTCTTCCTCCGCCGCACCGCCTCTGGCGGCTTTTCGTTTCATTCGCAAAGGAGGCATTCCCATGGCATATGAATCCCAGAAGCTGCTTACCCCCGGCCCGCTGCTGGATGACAAGGGTCAACTGGTGGAGCGGGGCTACGCCACCTCGCTGGTGCGTGACTACGACCGAAAGAAGATCAAGGCTGGTGCGCTGCGCATCAAGGAATGGGACTATTACTGCATCACCGGCAAGGAGTGCGTGCTGTGCCTCACCATTGCCGACAACAGCTATATGTCGCTGGACAGCGTTTCCCTGCTGTTCCCGGAAAAGTGCACCCAGATCCAGAAAAGCATGATGGGCATTATGACCCTCGGCAAGGTAGGCCTGCCCGCTTCCAGCAAGCAGGGGGATGTGAAGGTGGCAAAGAAGGACTACACCCTCTCCTTCCTCAACGATGGCAAAACCCGTGTGCTGGATGTGCATCTGGAGGATTTCAACGGCGGACGTCCCCTCACCGCCCATGTGGAGCTTACCGATGAACCCCGGGACAGCATGGTGATCGCCACGCCCTTTGCCGGGCATCCCCGCCATTTCTACTACAACCAGAAGATCAACTGCCTGCGCGCCAAGGGGGATGTAACCTTCGGCGGCGAGACCTACACCTTCCATCCGGAGACGGACATGGCGGTGCTGGACTGGGGCCGGGGCGTATGGACCTACGCCAACACCTGGTACTGGGGCAGCCTGAGCACCGTCACCGCCGATGGCAAAGCCGTGGGCCTGAACCTGGGCTATGGTTTCGGCGATACCTCCGCCGCCACCGAGAATATGCTCTTTGTGGACGGTATTGCCCACAAGCTGGAGCACGTGGTGTTCGAAATCCCCAAGAACGCCACCGGTGGCGATGATTTCATGAAGCCCTGGCGCATCCACGACAACCACGGGCGGCTGGATCTCACCTTCGAGCCGCTGATTGACCGGGCCGACTGCACCTCTGTACTGGTGATCGAAAGCGACCAGCATCAGGTATTCGGCCTGATGACCGGTACCGCCGTCACCGACGAGGGCGAGGAGATCCGCATTGAGCGGGCGCTGGGCTTTGCCGAAAAGGTGAAGAACAAGTGGTAAGAACCACCAAAGCTGCATAGCACCACGAACCCCCGCCGCAGGGCCGATGCCTTGCAGCGGGGGTTCATTCAATCTCTTTCATTGTATGGAGGCTTTTTCCTGCCTATCCCTGCCTTGCCGTTTCCAGCTTGATGTGGGCATAGGCAGCAATCAATTCCACCAGTTCTTCCAGGGAATGCCCGTCGGTGCGGAGCATCAGGTCGTAATTGGAACGCATACCCCAGTTGCCGTCAGCGTAGAAGTTGTAGTAGCTGCGCCGCTGCTTGTCGGTTTTCTTGATCAGCTCCCGGGCTTTCTCCTCCTCTACGCCCTCCACCCGCATAATGCGTTCCACCTTATGCTCCTGGGACGCATACACAAACACATGGGTCACATTGGGGCGGCCCCGGAGCACATAATCGGCGCAGCGGCCCACAATCACGCAGGATTCCTCCTGCGCCAGCTGGGTGATGGCATCGAACTGCGCCTGAAAAATCCGCTGATTCATGGGCATCTGCATCCCAAAACCAACGCCGGTCATGGCGCCGCCCATGGAGGCGGTGGCGCCCAGCAGGCTGCTCAATGCGCCCTTTTCATCATGGGCTTCCATCACTTCTTCACATATGCCGCTTTCCTGGGCCGCCTTGGTGAGAATCTCTTTGTCATAATAGGCAATGCCCAGCCGTTTGGCCAGCATTTCGCCCAGTTCACGGCCGCCGCTGCCGTATTCTCGTCCAATGGTAATGATCATCCGGTTCTCCATCCGCTATCCTCCTTGCCTGTGGGGGTGGGGGTTATGGGTATCATTCAGTTGTCAACGGTGTTGATTGGAATATTATACCGCAAAGAGGGGGAAAACACAATGCCATTCCTTGTACTTTTCTGCCAGGCGCATTGTTTGACAAGTCCATGATGGCACTGTATAATCCATTTTGAAATCAACCATATTCGTATTTGATCAATTTTGCTGTAAGGCAGGAGACTTTATGAGCATTCGAGACACCATCAAAGATTCATTGCTGCAATCTCTGCAGGCCAATACCATCAGTACTTCCACCATCGGCATCACGCTGGGCCTAGCCATTGTGTTCGGCCTGTACATTTTCTTCATTTACCGCATCACCAGCCGCAACGGCTTTTACAACAGCGATTTCAACAAATCGCTGGCTACGCTGCCAGTGGTCACCGCTGCGATTCTGCTGGCCATGAACAGCAATTTGACCATTTCCCTGGGCATGGTGGGCGCATTGTCCATCGTTCGTTTCCGCAATGCAGTGAAGAATCCTTCCGACCTGACATTCCTGTTCTGGAGCATCAGCATCGGTATCGTGGTGGGTGCCTGCCTGTATGAACTGGCGATCTTCCTGTGCCTTGCCGTCACGGTGCTGATTGGTCTGCTGAACCTGATTCCCTCTCTGCGTGCGCCCTGCCTGTTGGTGGTTTCTGCCGACAGCAGCGAAGCAGAGCCGGAACTGGCCGCCCAGGTGAAGAAGTACGCCAAAACCGGCAAAATCCGCAGCCGCAACATCAGCAAGCGGGGTGTGGAATGGATTTGGGAACTACAGCCCAAAAACGAGGAAGAACTGGTGCGTACCATTGCACAGACCGCCTCCGTCACCTCTGTTCATCTGATGACCCATGATGGCAATGTACGCTTCTGATACTGAGGACGGAGGGACAGACGATGGAATATCGGGTAGAGGACAAGTACATCGTCTCGGATGCAGATATCACCGTTCTTGCACAGCGTCTGGGATTGGTGATGCAGCAGGATATCCATCAGCAGGGCGATTGCTATGAAATCCGTAGCATCTATTTTGATGATCTCAAGGACAGCTGCATGGAAGAGAACGAAGCGGGCATCCATCTTCGCAAAAAGTACCGCATCCGTACCTACGGCAGTGCCAATGCGCCGCTGAAACTGGAGATCAAAGAAAAACAGAACAGCCTGATCAAAAAAACAGCCGAAACCCTCGAACGTGAAACCTTTGATGCTCTGATGGAGGGTGGGGGTTCTCTCTCTTTTGGTCAGGAGCCTGTGCTGAACCAACTGCTGATGCAAATGCGCCTGAACGCAATGAAGCCCAAGGTGCTGATTGTCTACGAGCGCACCGCCTTTGTGCATCCCAGCGGCAACGTGCGTATCACCTTTGATCGGAACATTGCCGTCAGCAGGCACTTTGATGCTTTCTGGGATGAACAGATCGCCGGTTCCATCCCCATTCTGCCCACTGGCTTGCACGTACTGGAAGTGAAATATGACGAAATGCTGCCGGACATGATTGCCAAACAACTGGAAACCGGCAAGCTCCGCCAGACGGCCTTCTCCAAATATTATCTGGGACGGCTGGCCCTTGACAGCCAATTCCTGCATTGGGGGGGCTGAAGCAATGCGCAGCAACCGAATCTTCAGAATTCTTTTCTTTTCCATTGCTCTGGTAATGAGCATGGCTGTGTTCTTCATTACCACGGCGATCCATCACCAGCAGTGCATGGGGGTAAAAGTAATCGGGGAAGCGGATTTAGCAGACTATGAGCGCAGCCTGACGGTGGATTTATCCACCCTTACTTTCTGCGGTGAACCCGTAGCTGCCGATAATGGCCTGAATACGATATACCTCTCCCAGCCAGAAAAAAACATGGCGCATTTTTCCCGACTGATGGGCAAGCTGGCAAGCACGAATGGTCATCAGTTGTTCTGGATTCAGACAGATGCGCTGAACAATCTGCCTGCCGCTGTCGCCAATGGCACAACGCTCAGGCTGGCCGTCGTGAATGGAAATAACTACGCAGAAGTGCAGGTAGTCCTTTCCACCCTGCCGGTTCTCCGGCTGGAAAGCCAGGAGGATGCCGGTTCCACTTTCTCCGGTTTTCCCATCACCGGGGGCAAAATCACCCTGTTTGCCGGTTATGACCTGTCTACCGGTGCGTTATCGGTACGCTCCTATTCTGCCACATGGCACAAACGGGGTGTGTATTCCGCATCTCTGGACAAATATCCGCTGAAACTGGCCCTGAAAGCAGGGGATGGCAGCAATCTCAACGCCAATCTGCTGGGCATGGGGGCAGATGACGACTGGATTCTTAATTCCATGCGGATCGATGATACCAAAATGCGGGAAAAAATCATCATGGATTCCTGGAATCAATATGTTGCCACGCCCCAGCTCCGTATGTCCACCGGCGAATATGTGGAGGTTGTCATGGATAACCGCTATTGCGGCCTGTATCTGCTCCAGCGGCGGGTGGACGCCAAATACCTGCAGCTGGACAGAACCAAAGATATCCTCTTCAAAGGCTTCAACACCTGGTCCGCCGAATCCTATCAGGAGGCTTATGAAATCGTTGATACACCCACGTGGCGGGAGGCTTCCTATATCATTCTGGCAGATGTGCTGGATCATAACCGCTACGATCTGGAAAACTATGCGGATGTGAATGTGCTGATTCATTTTCTGCGGGCAGAGGACAATGTAAGCTACAAAAATATGTTCTACCTGCTCCGTCAGACGGAGGACGGTTACCGGATGCAGCTGATTCCCTGGGATACGGACTGTTCCATGGGACTGACCTTTGTGCCGGATGTGGGCATTGAAACCGATTTCCAGTACACCCTTGATACGGATAAATTCCGCAACGATTATTCAAGGCTGACGGAGATCTATCCCCAGCTGCCCCAGATCTGCGCCCAGCGCTGGAAAGCGCTTCGGTCAACCATGTATGATCCCGACCGGCTGGAAGCCATGATCCGAAGCTATCAGGCCTTGCTGGAAAGCAGCGGCGCTTATCAGCGGGATATACAGCGCTGGGGATTGTGGAGCGAAAACGACACCTGGGATATGCTGATCCGCTGGTGCAACGGACGCATTGAACGTCTGGATGAATACTATAAATAAGAAAAGGGCTGTTGCAGTGCCAAATCTGCAACAGCCCTTTTTGTATCCTGTCAATACCCAAACGCCGTAGCCACATTCACCCAGATGGCCGGACGCACAGCCACGCCAGCCGCATTGGTATTGGAGCCATACTCCAAGATATCGCCGTTGGGTTCCACCCGGTTGTTGTCGTTCTTGCGGTTGGTGGTATCCCGCAGCTGCCAGTAGCAATAGCCGTCTTTCGTAGCGGCCTGCTGACCGGCAGCGTAACGGGTGGCGGTGCACCGCAGCAGATTGGCATTCAGGTACTGGCGGCACTCGTCCGCAGACAGGCAGAACACATCATCCTGGGTCTGCACGGAGGAATTCACATAGTTGGACTGGATTGTGGTGCGCAAAATGGAGCCGCGCTGGGTGTCGCTAAAGCATTCATTGTAGAAGGTGCTGTTCAGCCAACGGCGCAGGGAGCAGTCCTTCCAGCTGATCTTGACCCACTCCGAATGGAACCGCTGGGTATCCAGCGCATAGCGGGACAGCAGCAGCGCACGGGTGCCTTCCACCCGCAGCACGATCCATTCCACCGGCTCCTTGCCGTTTTGGGTGTTGTTATCCTGCTCGTACTGGCCGAACACCACCACCTGCCCGGGCACCCGCCAGCCGGCGGTAATCTGCTGGGGCAGCGTGAAGCTGCCGGTGCTTCCCGTGTTGTTCTGGGAGGCGTTTTGATAGTAATAGAAGGTGACGGAGGTGACCAACGGTCTGCCGGACTGATCAAAGGGAATGGTGACCGGGTTGGCGCTGAGGGGCAGATACCCGGCAGGCACCAGAGAAGCATTTGGGGTGACCACATTGTTGGTGACGGTTACAGAGGCCGTGCCGCTGGCAAACACACCGGCCGTGGTGGCATAGTTCACCTGAATGGAGTGCCCCACCTGCCCCTGCTGGTAGGTGAAGTAAATCACATTGGGAATGGGCGAACCTGCCCGGTTGAAAATCAGGGTGACGGGGTGGACATTCACGCCCACATAGCCCGCAGGCACCCGCTCCGGGTTGGGGGCGACCACGTTGTTCTGGGGGCTCACATTCACCCGTTCAAAGGCGAAGTTGCCGTCGGGGCTGGCATACACCACCTGCACCACGGCAGTCTGGGCGCTGCTGTCGCCATCCGCAGAAGCGGCAAGGGGAAAAAGGGCGATGGTCATCAGGGCAGCCAGCACCAAAGCAAGGCTGCGGATAAGGCCGGTATGGAAACAACGGTGCTTTTCTGTCATATTGCATTCCCTCCTGATTGGATGGTTCCTGTTGCGATGTTGTCTTTCTTTGGTTGTACCACATCGCCGGGCAGGTGTCAACTGATTGGCATATGCGCGCTTTCCCCATGTTTTTCCTTGCGCAGGCGGCCCAATCATGCTACAATACAGTACCCGGCAGCAAAACCGGGCTTGCAGGAGAGACGCTCATTCCACGGTCCAAAGGGTCGGCAGATGAGTTTCATAAGCTGGAAACCCTTTTATCCAAACGGTTTTCAGCGTTGATAGCGAGGGCGGCAACCGCTGTCCTCGCCAAACGTGTTTGTGTTGCAATCAAAGGAGGAAACCAAATGTATCTGATCGTTGGTCTGGGCAATCCGGGACAGCAGTATGCCCACACCCGCCACAATGCCGGTTTTGATGCGCTGAGCGTGCTGGCAGACAAGCTGAATGTGTCCATCACCCGCAAAAAGGAGGAAGCCCTGATCGGCGACTGCTTCATTGGCGGGGAGAAAACCCTTCTGTGTATGCCCCAGACCTATATGAACCTGAGCGGTCATGCCGTCAGCGCCCTTTTGCAATACTTCCGCATTCCCATGGAAAACCTGATCGTGATCTATGACGACATCGACCTGGCGCCGGGCACGGTGCGCATCCGCAAAAACGGCAGCGCAGGCACCCACAACGGGATGCGCTCCATCGTGGAACAGCTGGGCAGCGATCAGTTTGCCCGGGTGCGCATCGGCGTGGGCGACCGCCCCAAGGGCGCCGATCTGGCGGCGTGGGTGCTGGGTCATGTGGCAGACGAGGAAGAGCGCAAGCTGCTGGATGAATCCTTCCACCAGGCCGCACTGGCAGCGGAGTGCTTCGTGAAGGAAGGCGTGGAAGCCGCCATGTGCAAGTACAACACCAAGAAGCAGAAGAAAGCGAAGGAGGATGCTCCGCAGGCTGGGGCTCTGCCCCAGACCCCGGCAGGGGAATAAGATTCCCCTGCACCCCGCATATTGCGCCATTTCATGGCGCAAAGGGGTTGGATACGGAGTATTTTCATCCCTTTCGCCTGTGAAACAGGCAAAATGAACGGTAAGCGCCGGGGATGCTCCGCAGGCTGGGGCTCTGCCCCAGACCCCGGCAGGGGAATAAGATTCCCCTGCACCCCGCATATTGCGCCATTTCATGGCGCAAAAGGGTTGAATACGGAGTATTTTCATCCCTTTCGCCTGTGAAACAGGCGAAATGAACGGTAAGCGCCGGGGATGCTCCGCAGGCTGGAGTCCTGCCCCAAACTCCGGCAGGGGAATAAGATTCCCCTGCACCCCGCATATTGCGCCATTTCATGGCGCAAAGGGGTTGGATAAGGAGCATTTTCACCACTTTTTCGCCTGTGAAACAGGCGAAATGAAAGGGATTCTTAAGGGCCTTAGGCCCTTAAGCGGGATCCAAGGGCAGAGCCCTTGGCCTGCGGAGCAATCCAACAAATCATCAAGAAGGAGAACCCTCATGAACGAAGGTCTTTTCAGCGCATACAACGCTTTGCCCCAATGGCAGGAACTGCTGAACGCTGCCAAAGCGCCGGGATGCAGCGCTATTTATGAGCTGGCAGAAGGCGAGCGGCCCTTTTTAGCGGCGGCGCTGAGCCAGCGCACGGGACGGCCTGTGGTGCTGGTATGCGCCACAGAGCTGGTGGCCCAGCGCTGCGCCCAGGATGTACAGCGGCTGACGGGCATGGGCTGCGTGTGTCTGCCGCCCCGGGATCTGCAATTCAGCCGTGCCGCCTCCAGCCGGGAAAGCACCTGGCAGCGGCTTGCGGCGCTGGATCAGCTGGCCCACGGGCAGGCCAAGGTGCTGTGCATCAGTCTGGACAGCCTGATCCACCGGTGTGTGCCCAAGAAGGTGTTTCTGGGGGCGGAAATCCGCATTGCCGAGGGGGAGTGTCACCCACCCAAGGAGCTGATGGATCGGCTGCTGGCGGCTGGATATGAGCGGGTGGCCATGGTGGAAGGTCAGGGCCAGTGCGCCATGCGGGGCTCCATTCTGGATGTGTTTCCCTCCAATACCCAGGAAGCGCTGCGCATTGAGTTTTTCGATGACGAGGTGGACTCCATCCGGCGGTTTGAGTGCATCAGCCAGCGCAGCATTGCCCGGGTGAAGAACGCCCGCATTGCTCCGGCGACGGAATGTCTGGTCACGGATCCGGAGGCGGCTGCCCAGCGGCTGCGCAAGGCCATCGAAGCCGGACTGGGACATGGGCTGGAAGAACTGCCGGGACAATATACCGACGAGCGGTTCACCGCCCCTGTGGTCACGGACGATGGTGAGGAACTGCCCTCGCTGGATGCATTTTTAATGTCCATTGACCTGCCGGGGATGAGCGAGGAAGAGCCGGGCTGGACGGAGGATACAGCGAAGCCGGAAAAGCAGATGGGCGCCATGATTGGCGAAAAGGCCGGGAAAACCATTGGCGAGTATTCCAGTCGGGGTTCCAATGAGCGCAACGAAGTTGCCGAAGTTACCGAAGATACCGACGGCGGCAAGGTGATGGCAGAGGCCATCAATAGCCTGAGCTATCGCCGCCATCTGGATGATGTGGAACGGGTGGCTGCCGGGCAGACCATCCGCACAGCCCCCATGTGGCTGAATGTGCTGTGCCGGGAAACCGCCACGGCCATGGACTATCTGGACAATCCCATCGTTTTGCTGGATCGCCCGGAGCAATACCTGAGCCGGATGCGGGTGCTGGATGCGGAGTTCAGCGATGCTTATGAAAGCGCCCGCCAGCGCGGCGATGCTTTCGATGCCCAGAAGGGGCTTCTGCTGCCCTACGACGATCTGCTGCCGGTGTGGGAGCAGCGCAGCACCGTATTGCTGACCGAACTGAGCGCAGGCACCGGCCGCATGAAGCCGGAAAAACTGATTTCCTTTGGCTCCGCCACGCCCTTGCCCTATCAGAGCCGGTTGGAGCCCCTGTGCAATGACATTAAAAAATGGAAGGAGCAAAACTGCGCCATCGTGCTGCTGTGCGGCGGCGAAGCCCGTGCTCTGCGTTTGCAGAAAGCCCTCAGCGAACGGGGCATTCCTTCCAGCTATTCGGAAACCCTGGATGGCAACGTGATCCTCCGGGAAGTGATTCTGCTGCCGGTGAGCTACACCAAGGGTTTTCTGAACACCGGCGCAAGGCTGTGCCTGATCAGCGATACCGACCTGTACGGCTCGGCTTACCATAAGGCCCGCAAGAAAACCAATGCAGGCGAGCGCATTTCCTCCTTCACCGACCTGAAACCCGGGGATTATATCGTCCATGACCTGTACGGCGTGGGTATTTATCAGGGCGTTACCCAGATGAATGACGAGGGCGTGAAGCGGGATTATCTGATTATCCACTATGCAGGCAGCGACAAGCTCTACGTGCCCGCCGACCAGTTTGACCGGGTGCAGAAGTACATCGGTGCAGAGGCCGCTCTGCCCAAGCTGAACAAGCTGGGGGGCGGCGAGTGGCAGCGGCAGAAGAGCCGGGTGAAGGGACAGCTGAAAAAGCTGGCCTTCGATCTGGTGGAGCTGTATGCCAAGCGTGCCCAGGAGAACGGCTATGCCTTCAGCCACGACAACCCCTGGCAGCAGGAATTTGAGGATGCCTTCCCCTACGAACTGACAGACGACCAGCAGCGCAGCGTGGCCCAGATCGAAGAGGACATGGAAAGCGCCCGGAACATGGATCGTCTGCTCTGCGGCGACGTGGGCTACGGCAAGACCGAGGTGGCCCTCCGGGCAGCCTTCAAGTGCGTGGTGGAGGGCAAGCAGGTGGCCATCCTTGCGCCTACCACCATTCTGGTGCAGCAGCACTACAATACCATCCGCAAGCGGTTCAACGGCTTCCCCGCCAAGGTGGAGATGCTCAGCCGCTTCCGCACCCCTGCGGAAAGCAAGGAGATTATCAAAAAGCTGGAAGCCGGCGAGATCGACATCATTGTAGGCACCCACCGGCTGCTTTCCAAGGAAGTGAAGTATCACGATCTGGGCCTTTTGATCGTGGACGAGGAGCAGCGTTTTGGCGTGGCTCACAAGGAATCCATCAAACAGATGAAGAACCGGGTGGATGTGCTCACCCTGTCGGCTACCCCCATTCCCCGCACGCTGCACATGAGCATGGTGGGCATCCGGGACATGAGCATTCTGGAAACCCCGCCGGAGGAACGCCTGCCGGTAAAAACCTACGTCATCGAATACGACGACATGATCATCCGGGACGCCATCCGCCGGGAGCTGGCCCGGGGCGGCCAGGTGTATTTCCTCTACAACCGGGTGCGCTCCATCGACCAGATGTACGCCCGCCTTCATGCGCTGGTGCCGGAAGCCCGCATCGGTATCGCCCACGGGCAGATGCGGGAGAATGCGCTGGAGGACATCATGCTGGACTTCTACGCCGGCGCATACGATGTGCTCCTGTGCACCACCATTGTGGAAAGCGGTCTGGATGTGCCGGAAGCCAACACCCTCATCGTGTTTGATGCGGATCGTTTCGGCCTGAGCCAGCTGTACCAGATCCGTGGCCGGGTGGGCCGCAGCAACAAGCAGGCCTACGCCTACTTCACCACCCGTGCCAACAAGCAGATGAGCGAAACCGCCCAGAAGCGTCTGGATGCCATCCGGGAATTCACCGAGTTCGGCGCAGGCTACCGCATCGCCATGCGCGACCTGGAAATCCGCGGCGCAGGCGATGTGCTGGGGCCCCAGCAGAGCGGCCACCTGTCCACGGTGGGCTATGATATGTACTGCAAACTCATCGAGGAAGCGGTGGGCGAAGCCCGGGGTATTTCTCAGACCCCGGAAATCGATACCCGCATTGATCTGAAAATCGACGCTTATCTGCCTCAGGACTATGTTTCTCAGGAAAAACTCCGTGTGGAAATCTACAAGCGCATCGCCATGGTTATGGACGAGGAAACCCGCCTGACCATCGAAGACGAGCTGATCGACCGCTTCGGCGATATTCCCCAGCCGGTGGAGAACCTGATCCGCATTGCCCAGCTGCGGGGCGTTACCCGCCGTCTGGGGGTCAGCCACCTGACCCTGCGGCAGGACGGCATTCACATGAAGCTGAGCCAGCAGGCCATGCCCGACCCGGGCGTGCTGTTCACCGCCGTTTCCGTGACCGACCCCCGGCTGAAATTCGCCGTGGGGCGCACGCCGGAATTGGTATTCCAAGTGCCCCGGCTGACCCCCAACGTGGCGCTGGATATGGCCATTCCCATGGCCACGGCGCTGCTAAGGAATGTGGAAAAGCTGCTTAAGGAAAAAGCGGCGGCCGAAGAAGGGGACGGGAAGTAAACGGAGGTGTTCCGGGGCTCTGCCCCGAACCCCGCTCAAGGGCCTCAGGCCCTTGAGAATCCCGCTGATTCGCCTGCCTTGCAGGCGAATGGGGTTGGATAATGGCATTGGTCAAAGAAAAAGCTGGTTTCCCGGAAAAAACAATAAGGAAGGCCGCTGCATTCACACCGCAGCGGCCTTCTTTCATTGGAATCATGAACGTATGGCTCAGGGCAATCGCTCACCCGTTTCCCTCCTTCCAGTTGCTTTGCAGCACATAACCGGTCACATCATCCTCCGGGAACCAGACATGGTACCATTCCTCGCCCACGATGCCCAACACCAGCAGATCCTGCTGGGGATATTCGCTGCTGACGAAAGGATAGTCGGTGGAAGGCCCAGTAAATACGCCATGGTACCCGCCGGCAAAGACAAACACCCGGGAGGGGAACGCTGCTTCCACCTTGTGCCCCGCCTCGCCAAAAGCAAGGTATTCCTTCATCATCCAGCCGGTAACGCCGAAAATATCCACCGCTACCCATTCCCCTTGTGAGCCAACGATACGCACTGGTGTGCCGTTGTAATACTTGCCCAGTGAGGTGGCGGTTTTCTTGGGTTCTGTGCGCAGGTGCAGCCGATCCTCCGGGTTGGGGTTGTTGACCACGGCCCAGTTTGATGTATCCAGCACGGACAGCGCTTCGCCAAATGTGCGGGGCAGGCTGTTCCAGTCGATGGCAGAGATATCTGCCCATGGATGATCGCCAAAGCAGTTTTCATAGCCAATGGGCGAGCTGTCGGTCACCCAGTTTTTGCCCAGCCGGAACATGGTTTCGCCGGAGGCCATGTCCTCCATGTTATAGATGTAGGTAATGCCGCAGGTGTTGTCATCCACCGGGCCGATGTTCACCAGCAGATCGCCCAGCACCAGCGAAGAGGAGAAGTTCTCGTAGCCATAGGTGGTTCCCTTCGGCAGCGGCGTTGAGCGGATCGGCTGCCAGCCATCGCCCTCATGGAAAAGGCAAGCGGCAATGATGCGCTCCCCGTCCGGATTTTGCAGGAAAAACTCCAGATGCTTCTCCTTCGCGCAGCCGCCCAGATATGTATCTTCCGGGAACAGCTCCGCTGCCGCCAGCGCCGTGGCCTCATCGGAAAGCCAGCTGTGGGTGTAGTACTGGTTGGGTTTGGGGAAGCGGGCCTCATCATAGACGCTCAGGGGCATCAACCCATCCAGCCACCGGGCGGGCACCGGGGTATATGCCCGGCTGTCCACAACATTGTCGTTCTCGTCGCAAAAAAAGGAGGCGTAGTTCAGGCGGCCCTCCCCATACCATGTATGGGATTCGGTGCTGTTTCCATTCTCATGGGTTTCCCGGCTCACCAGACTGACCATGCGCCACTGTCCCTCCAAACGGGTGGCCCGATAGGTATCGCACACCGGGCCAGCGCTGCCGTAGGACCAGTAGAGGGTGTCGTCCGTATCCAGCAACAGACTGGTAACCGCCGCATCCTGCCGCAAAGCAGCCGGATTACAGACCACCAGCTCCCATGCGCCGTTGTTCTGCTCGGCCAGACACAGGGTCTGGGTATGACCGTCCGTCAGCACAGCGGCAGCGGTGTTTCCGCACAGCTGGGAATGAGAAATGGTGTGGCCGGGCAATGCGGACTGAAAGAGCACCGTCACCTCGGGCGGCAAGGTCTCCACGGCAGCGGCCATTCCACAAGCCAGCGTCATCAGCAGCAGGAAAAGAGCGAAACAAAGGCGGCGCATCGTTTTCTTCATACAGAATCCTCCCTGTGGTTTTTCCGTTACTCAATGAACGAAACAAACCGGCGTTTTCTTCCATTTTGATGGCAAAATTGCAAACAAACCGTAAATCTTTCATGTTCCGCTTGTATACAGCCAATCGCCCGTGGTATGATACCCGCGGATTCAACATACCAATGAGATACAAGGAGGAATTCATCATGAGCATTCTCGATACCATCAAGGGTCTCTTTGGCGGCGACAGCGAAACCAAGGCCGTGGGCGCTCTGAGCGGCATTATCGACACCATCAAGCCCCTGCTGGAGGAAGGCAAGCTGGGCGAGCTGGTGCAAACGGCCCTGTCCAATTTCGGCGATCTGGGCGACCAGTTCCAGACCACCAAGACCAGCCTGAAGCGGGCCACCGGCGCTGAAAAGGCCAACCTGACCGCCCAGAAGAACGATATTCTCAGCCAGATCAAAGAAAAGGGCGCTGCCCTTCTGGAAAGCCTGACCCAGCAGGCCGATCTGCCCGACGCCATCAAGGCGCTGGTGGAAAAGGCCCAGGCTTTGCTTGCCAAGCTGTAATCCATCCCGATTCAACACGGTTTTCGGAGCTGTTGCAGATTCTCTTACTGCAACGGCTCTGCAGGTCGTCAAAAAACTCGCCTTCGGCGATTTTTCGACGAGGCTTGCACCGTTTGCCTACGAGCCTTCGGCTCGCCGGGCGGCAAACGGCGATAGGAACCCCTTGCTACGCAAGGGTTCCGAAACCACCGTACACGCCGCTGGTTTCGGATCAGCAATCAGAGGGCTGCGGCCCTCCGATACCTCCGAGGGGTTCTTTGACAGTCTGCGGAGCTGTTGCAGATTCTCTTACTGCAACGGCTCTGCTTTTTTCTTCCATTTCCTGCCAGAACTGACATATGAATATGCTGTAACTTTCTGCCGCACAGCCGTAAAAGCCTTGCCAAACGCCTGGCGGTTGTGTCATAATGGGTATCGTTGATTAATGCGGTCAACGGGTCAGCCTTTGCGCCGCCACCCGCAGCCGTATCGAAAGGAACGTTGTTTAATATGACCAAAAAGTTGATCGCTCTGCTGATGTGTCTGTGCCTGATGCTGGGTCTGGCCTCCTGCCAGAAGGCTGCCGAGCCCGTGGACGCTCTGCCCACCGCCGTGCCTGCCGCTGAGGAAACAGCCGCTGAGGAAACAGTCGCCGAGGAAACCACCACCGAAGAGACCACCGTGGTCAGCACCCCCGCTGACACCACCGGTCTGAACGATACCGATGTGCTGCTGACCGTCAACGGCGAAGCCGTTACCTGGGCCGATGCAAAGCCTTATTATGACAGCTTTGTAAGCCAGTACAGCGCCTACTACGATATGTCTCTGGAAGAGAACGTGAAGACCTTCCAGGCCGTGGCTACCGAGAACGCCTTCCATGAGAAGCTGCTCATGCAGAAAGCCACCGAGCTGGGCCTGGCCCCTCTGAGCGAGGAAGACCTGGCTGCCGCCGCCACCGAAGCCGATGCCATCTGGGAAGAGAACGTGGCCTACTATATGTCCATGCTGACTTCCGAGGACGGCAGCGCTGCCGCCAGCCGTGAGCAGGCCGTTGCCTATCTGGAAGAGCAGGGCTTCACCAAGGACTATGTGTACGATAACTACTCCAAGTCCATGGTGCTGGACCGCCTCTACGAGCAGGTGTCCCAGGATGTGTCCATCACCGATGCCGATGTGGAAGCTGAGTATCAGGCGCTGGTGGCCCAGGACAAGGCTCTCTACGAAAACGACATCGACGCCTATGTTGCCTACAACAGCAACGTGGATATGAACAATATGTACGCCATGTACTATGGCGGCGAAGCCATGGATTATGCCTGGTACCGCCCCGAAGGTTTCCGTGGCGTGAAGCACATCCTTCTGAGCGTGGATGAAAGCCTGATGCAGGAATACCAGAACATTCAGGCCCAGCTGGAAGAAGGCGTTGCCGAGGGCGAGGAAGCCCCCGAAGTGACCTATACCCAGGCGGATCTGGACAACGCCAAGGCCGCCATTCTGGCTGCCAACCAGGAAAAGATTGATGAAATTAACCAGCGCCTGGCCAACGGCGAGGATTTTGAGGCTCTGATTCCCGAATACACTTTGGATTCCGACAGCCTCTACGAAGTCAGCCTTGCCAGCACCAACTATGTGCCCGAGTTCGTGGAAGCCGCTTTCAGCGTGGATAACGTGGGCGATGTGTCCGCTCCCTATATCAGCCAGTTCGGTATCCACATCGTCAAGTACATGAGCGATATTCCCTCCGGCCCCATCGAGATGACCGAGGATCAGCGTGCCGCCAAGTACGACAGCCTGCTGACCCTGCGCAAGGATGAAGTGTACACCGTTGCTGTGGAAGAGTGGAAGGCTGCCTCCACCATCGAGTACACCGGTCTGGTGATGAGCTACGACGAGCTGCTGGAGCAGATGATGGCTGAAGAAGCCGCTGCCGAGGAAGCTGCTGTGGTGGAAGAGACGGTTGAAGAAACCACCATGGAAGAAACCACCGTGGAAGAAACCGAAGAAGTTGCCGAGGAAACCACCGAAGAAGCCGCTGAATAATACAGCATCGAAAACAGCTGCCCCCGTTTCTCTGAAAAGGAGAAACGGGGGCAGTTCAGGTCGTCAAAAAACTCGCCTGCGGCGATTTTTTTGACGAGGTTTGCACCGTTTGCCTACGAGCCTTCGGCTCGCCGGGCGGCAAACGGCGATAGGAATCCCTTGCTGCGCAAGGGTTCCGAAACCACCGTACACGCCGCTGGTTTCGGATTGGCAATCAGAGGGCTGCGGCCCTCCGATACCTCCGAGGGGTTCTTTGACAGTCTGAGCTGCCCCCGTTTCTCTGAAAAGGAGAAACGGGGGCGGTTTTTTCATTTTGTTTGTTCGCCAGCCAAAGCTGTTCTTTTGCGTTTACGGTTCTCCCTTCTGGTACTCGCTCTTGGCAGCCCAGTGGGCCTGTTCCAGCGCAATATCACGATGGTTCACATTCACATGATACCCCTGCTGGCGCAGCTGCTGACCGATATACTCGGCAATGGCCACGCTGCGGTGGGCGCCGCCGGTGCAGCCAACGGCGATCACCAGCCGGTGCTTGCCTTCGGTAATGTAGTTGGGCAACAGGAAGGTGACCATATCCATGCACTTGGTCAGGAATTCCTGGGTTACGGGATGCTCCAGCACAAAGGTGCGCACATCCTCATCCAGACCGGTGTGATGGCCCAGTTCCGGAATATAGAAGGGATTGGGCAGAAAACGCACGTCAAACACCAGGTCGCCCTCTCTGGGCAGGCCCCGCTTGAAGCCGAAGCTGAGCACATCCACCCGCAGGGACGGCTCGCCGCCAGCCTGGGAAACGATGTCCAGAATCTTCTTCTGCAAAGCACGGGGGCGCAGGGTGGAGGTGTCGATCAGGTAGTCGGCGGTCTCCTTGAGGGGCTGCAAACGGATGCGTTCCTCCCGGATAGCGGCTTCCAGCGTCATGCCCTCGGCGCAGAGGGGATGTTCCCGGCGCTGCTCCTTGTAGCGGTTCATCAGCACATCATCGCTGGCTTCGATGAACAGGGTGTTGATATGATGGCCCACCATGCGGGCTTCGTTGATCATGCGGGTAACGGCCTTGGCATCAAAAAACTCGCCGGAACGGATATCCGTACCGATGGCTACCATGTCGTTATGCAGGCTGTTGGTCTGGCAGGCCTCCAAAAAGGGCACCAGCATCATGGGCGGCAGGTTGTCCACACACAGGGCGCCCAGGTCTTCCAGATAGCGGATGGCTACGGTTTTTCCGGCTCCGCTCATGCCGGTCAGCAGGAAAAATTGCATAGTTGCCTCCTTTGTTTGTTACACGGCGGTGAAGGCCGCATCCTCACCCAGGATGCGAACCTCCGGCTCAAGGCGCACGCCGGTTTGATCAAAGACAGTGTTTTGCACATGGGCGATCAGTGCCAGATAATCGGCGGCCGTGCCCTGCTCATCATTCACCAGAAAGCCTGCGTGCAGCTGGCTGACGCTGGCCCCGCCGATGCGGAAACCCTTCAGGCCGCAGCTTTCGATCAGCGTACCGGCGAAATGGCCTTCAGGGCGCTTGAAGGTGCTGCCGCAACTGGGCAAATGAATGGGCTGTTTTTGCCGTCTGCGCTGGGAAAACTCCCGCATGGCGGTACGGATGGTGTCCCCGTCGCCGGGGCGCAGGGTAACGGTGGCAGAGGTGACCACATGGCCGCTGTCCATCAGGGCGCTGCGGCGGTACCCCAGCGCCAGTTCCTCTGCGGCGTACACACAGGTGTTGCCCTCCAGATCCATGGCGGTGACGGAATGCAGCACATCCTTCATCTCGCCGCCATAAGCGCCGGCGTTCATATACACAGCGCCGCCCACCGTGCCGGGAATGCCAAAGGCGAATTCCAGCCCGGTCAGGCTGTTGTCGGCAGCGGCGTTGCACAGCTTCTGTACCGTGGCCCCTGCCTGTGCCGTCAGGGAAAAGGTGCCGTCAGGCATGGGGGTGGGGGCAGTGACCTGGGCAAACTGTTCGCCCAGATGGATTACCAGTCCCCGGATGCCGCCGTCCCGCACCAGCAGGTTGGAACCATTGCCGATGAGGGTGACAGGGATCTCCTGCTCCCGGGCTGCTTTCAGCGCACCGGACAGCTGTTCCACGCTGGCGATCTGGCACAGCAGATCCGCAGGACCGCCCAGCCGAAGGGTGGTAAACTGGCTCATGGGCACACTTTTCCCTACCTGTTGGGACGGCATGACCGCCTTGAGCGCCTCGAAAAGAGCATCCAGCCGCTGGGCATTCATGGCGGCACCTCCTGCATACAAATTTCTGGCCACTTTATATTGTAGCCGATTCGTGGCTCCGTGTCAAAAGAAAACTCCCGCATAGAATATGAATTCTGATGCGGGAATATGCATAAACAATTGCAGGGTTTATGAGGGTTATCCTTACCAGTCGATGGGCAGCCACCCCTGATATTGGTGGGGCGGGTAGATACTGCGGATCATCCGGGCGATGAACTGCAGGTCTTCCTGTGTATAGTAGGACGCATACCGGGTAACCAGCACCCGCAAAGCGGACAGGCTCTGCACCCGCAGGCTGTAGTCGTTCAGCTTGATAAAGTTGGCGGAAAACGGCGTCAGGTTTTCAAACAGAACGCCCATCACCTCATCGGTGATCAGCCGCAGCTGCTCCCGCCCCAGCCGCATGGGCTGGTAATTATCGGCGATTACCAGCATACTGCCGTGGGTGTAGCGTCCCAGAAGGCGCAAAAGCATATTCTCCAGCTCATCCCGGAACTCCTCCAGGCTTTGCCGGTAGGGGGCGTAGCAGCGCAGGAATTCCGTCACATCCTCCACGATGGGGCAGGAATGGGTCAGCATAGACCCCAACAGGGGAGCAATCGCCCGTTCCACAGCATCCTGCATCACAGGAATGGCCATGCCGCCCGCCCCCTTTCGTTTGTGTAGATTCCGACAGAAAAATGTTACTCACTTTGTAACATTCTACAAACACCAGCTGGATTCCTTGTTGCTATCAAAGGAAAAATCCGTTGTATACAGCAGTAATATCTTGTTAAGATTTAATTTTTATACAATTTTCAATGTATAAAATTGCAATTGGATTTTGTCAAGAGACTACGTCTTGTGGCTGTCGTTTTTCCACACACAAGAGATAGGGATGACCCCCGGCAGAAAAAAAGGCGGCTATGCACCGGTCGAAAAATGCCGGTACTTGCCAAAAACAAAAGGTTTTGTTATGATAGGTTCCCCGGTGATCGGGGGGCAAAAACCCGTTTTCCACAAAAGGGTGTCTTTTCCACAATTCGCTGGTTTTTTTACATCAGATGTGGAAAACGCAGTGCCATTTATACAGTAATTATACCAAACAAGGGGTTGAAAATATGTCCGAAGCGGAACGGATCTGGTCATCTGCCTGCGCAACGCTACAACAGGATATGAACCGTGTCAGCTATGAAACCTGGGTGGAATCCCCCCTGAAGCCTCATGCCCTGATCAACGACCATCTGCTGTTGCAGTGCGTCAACAAGCTGATCATGGATATCGGCGTCAAGCGTTTCCTGCCCAACATCACCGATGCGGTGTGCAAGGCAGCCGGCAAGACCATCACCGTGGAGGTGCTCTGCACAGACGAACTGGACGCCCGCATGGCGGAACTGGACGCTCAGCAGAACGGCCCCCGTCTGGGCAACCTGAACCCCAAATACACCTTCGATACCTTTGTGGTGGGCAGCGGCAACCGCTTTGCCCATGCGGTATCCCTGGCGGTGGCCGAGGTGCCCTCCCAGGCCTACAACCCCCTGTTCATCTACGGCGGCGTGGGTCTGGGCAAGACCCATCTGATGCACGCCATCGGCCACTATGCCCATGAGCTGCACCCGGAGATGAACATCGTCTACATCACCAGCGAGGACTTTACCAACCAGCTGGTCAACGCCATGCAGACCAACCGCAACCAGCAGTTCCGGGATCGCTTCCGCACAGCGGATATCCTGATGGTGGACGATATCCAGTTCATCGCCGGCAAGAGCGCCACCGAGGAAGAGTTCTTCCACACCTTCAACCACCTGAAGGAAGCCGGCAAGCAGATCATCATGACCAGCGACAAGCCGCCCCGGGAGATTCAGAAGCTGGAAGAGCGTCTGTGCAGCCGCTTTGAAGGCGGTCTGAACGCCGATATCCAGCGCCCGGATTTCGAGACCCGTCTGGCCATCCTGCGCAAAAAAGCCGAGTTTGAGCACTTGATCATCTCTGATGATGTGCTGGAATTGATCGCCGAGCGCATCGATACCAACGTGCGGGAGCTGGAAGGTAGCCTGACCCGCCTCACCGCCTACTCCGGCCTGACCCGCCGCCCTGTGGATATGCAGCTGGCCCAGGAGGCCCTCAAAGAGCTGCTCAAGCGGGATACCCGCCCCATCAGCACGGAAGTGATTCAGGATTCCGTGGCCGCTTATTACGGCATCACCGTGGACGACCTGAAGAGCCCCCGCCGCAACCACGACATCACCGTGCCCCGGCAGATCGCCATGTATCTGGTGCGGGAGATGATGGGCCTGAGCCTGACCAAGATCGGCGAAGCCTTTGGCGGCCGCCACTACACCACCGTCATGTCCTCCATCGAAAAGGTGGAGAAATCCATGAAAGTCTCCCCCAGCCTGACCAACCTGATGGACGACATCCGCCGAATGATCAAGGATGCCCCTTCTGGGAGACATTGATGGGGGAGGGAATGATTTGGGGCGCTGCCCTAAACCCCGCAAGGGGCAGTGCCCTTTGACCCCGCACTGCCGTGCTTTGCACGGCAGGGGAAAGAATAAGTGAAAGAACCTCCGGGATGGATTGCGCAGAGCCGCAACCATTCCGGAGGTTCATTTTCCATCGTTCTCAATTTGATGATCACGCATATTTTTTGATTGTTCGTTGTTTGACAGCCGGTGCTCATCCCGGTATACTGAAGGCAGTGGAACATTGCTTCCCCCACGCTCACCCACAGAAAGGAGCGGTTTTCATGACAAAGATCAAAGCCATGCTGGCCCTTGTGCTGGCAGCCCTGCTGCTGTGCACCTGCGCCGCAGCCGAAGAAGCCCACACCCAATGGGTGGATCTTGGCACCGGCAGCAACGAAATGACCCTTGTGGTGGTGTTTCCCGATTTGACCACCAAGGGTTATCACATCCGCAGTGAAAAAACCACCCTGCTGGAAGCCCTTTTGGAGCTGGAACTGGTCACCGTGACCCAAGGGGAAGCATCCCTCTCCCTGCTGTCCGTTGACGGTTGCGCCTTGCCCGCCGACCAGCCGGACGCCTACTGGTTCCTCTCCGCATACGACCTGACGCTGGACAGTCTGGTGCCTGTAACGCAGCCTTTGGATGAGCTGCCCCTCAGCGGTCAGACCTACGCCATCGGCATGATCAACAGCGGGGATGCCGAATGAGCGAAAAACGATACGACAAGCTGGTACGGGACAGAATCCCGGAGATCATTGCATCCGGCGGCAACCGCTGCCGCTGGCGGGTGCTGGAAGCCGATGCGTACCAGAAGCAGGTGGATGCCAAGCTATCCGAGGAATTGGCTGAATATCTGGAAGCAGGCGATGTAAGCGAACTGGCGGACCTTCTGGAAGTGGTCTACGCTGCTGCTGAGGCCCGGGGCCTTTCTGCCGGGGAACTGGATGCCATCCGGCAGCATAAGGCACAGGAGAGGGGCGCATTTACAAGGCGCATTCTGCTGGAAACGGTCACGGAAACGGAAGCATGATCCTGCCTTCCCAAACGAGTACAGAGGTTGTTGCAATCCCTTTTGCAACGGCCTCTGTTTTTTCATCCCATCCGGATGCGAACCTTGTCGAAATATGGGGAAAGATGCTGATTTCCTCCCTTCTGCGCAGAATCTGTCGGATGGAGCACCTTCCGTTTTTTTGGCTTATTCAAAGGCTTTCCACCATCCGTCAACCTTCCCTGCGCCAACAATCGCCCCCGTTTGCCATATTCCCCTCGTTTTCACCGAAAAAGCACAACATATTGTGTCGTCTGTTGTACATTCTACCATATTTGGCACTACTTTGCCCGAAATCCACACAGGGGCCGATTTTGGTGGTATCATTCAGAAAAAGCAACGAACCGGCTGAACTTTGACTAACCGGGGCGGTTTATCAGGAGGAGGAAACGACCATGGAGGAACTGAAGATATTGATGGTGGACAATCACGAATGCTTCCGCAAAGCGGCAGCGGACTATCTGCGTAAGCAGGAGGGGGTGCGTCTGGTGCGGGAGGCTGCCAACGGTCAGGAAGCCCTGGAACTGCTTGGCCGGGAGCCCTTCGATGTGCTGGTGACCGATCTGGTGATGCCGCAGATGGACGGCTACACCCTGCTGGAAAGCATGGCCCGGCTGCGCCTGAGCCCCACGCCCAAGATCATCGTGGCCACCGCCCTTGCCCGGGATGATTTTGTCCTGCGGGCCATCGAACGGGGCGCCAACTTCTTTCTGGTCAAGCCTTACGAGCCACAGCACCTGCTCAGCCACATCCGTCAGGTATGCGGCGCTGCCCAGCCCGCCACCGGCCTTTTGAATCCCGCTGCCGGTGCCTCCCGGGTGCAGACTCTGGACGAACGTTTGGGCAGCCTGTTCCTGACCATTGGCATTCCAGCTCACATCAAGGGTTACTCCTACCTGCGTCAAGCGGTGAAGATGGTCATCGAGCGCCCCGACCTGATGAGCCGCATCACCAAGGAGCTGTACCCGGGCATTGCCAAGCATTTCGGCACCAGCGCCTCAAAGGTGGAGCGGGCCATCCGCCACGCCATCGAGGTGGCGTGGAATCGTGGGCGGATTGAGACGTTGAATTCTGCGTTTGGGTGCAGGGTTTGTACGCCGGAGGATAAACCTACGAATGGGGAATTTATTGCGATGCTGGCGGATAAGCTGTCGATGGAGCGGAGTGCGTGATGCCAACACGCTTCATTTAGAAATGCATTTTTCAAAAGAAACGCATTCTACAAACAACCTGTCATATATTCATTGCGCAAAAGCCCGGCAGCTATCAACCGCCGGGTTTTTCTCATCCATTCTTGTACATCCTTTGCACCCCCCTTGTGCAATCATTGCATCCAACCTGCAAATCATGTATAATATCCGTGCCGGGAACTGCTCCCGGCTCCCAACCGGATGTTTGAAAGGATGGTAGAAGAATGATGAAAAAATTGATTTCTCTGCTCCTGTGCGCCATGATGCTGCTCAGCCTGTGCGTGAGCGCCTCCGCTGAGGAAACCGTCAGCGTGGGTCTGTGCATCGCTGAAACGCTGGGCGACAAGGGCTTCTATGACAGCGCCTACGAAGGCCTGCAGCGTTTGGTGAATGATTATGGTATCACCGGCAATGTGGTGGAATGCAAGAGCGACGCCAGCGCCTATACCGATGCTCTGGTAGGCTCCGCCGAGGAAAACGACATCGTTGTGGCCGTAGGCTGGCAGTTCTGGGATGCGCTGGTGGAAGTGGTTCCCCAGATGCCCGACACCAAGTTCATCTTTATCGACAACGCCATGGACGAGATCCCCGAGAATATGCTGTGCATCACCTATAAGGAAAATGAAGGCAGCTTCATCGCTGGCTATATCGCCATGAAGATCTCCAAGACCGGCGTGGTCGGCGTGGTTGGCGGCGAAGACAGCGCCACCATCAACAACTTCATCGTGGGCTATCAGCAGGGCGCTCTCTACGCCAATCCCGAAGGCACCGTGCTGGCTCCCGTGTACACCAACACCTACGAAGACCCCGCCAAGGGCAAGGAAGCCGCTCTGAGCCTGTACGGCCAGAATGCGGACGTGGTGTTCGCCGTGGCCGGCAAGACCGGTCTGGGCGTGTTTGAAGCCGGCGCTGAAAAGGGCGCTCTGGCCATCGGCGTGGACAGCGACCAGAAGGCCGAAGCTCCCGAAGTTGTGGCCTGCTCCATGATGAAGTGCGTGGGCGACAGCATCTATGTGGTGGTTGAGCAGTATGTGTGCGACGGCGTGTTCGAAGGCGGCACCATCTGGGATGCCGACCTGTCCACCGGTCTGATCGCCATCGGCTTTGGCACCGAGGATATGCCCCAGCAGGTTTCCCCCGAAATGATCGCCGAAGCGGAAGAACTGATGCAGAAGATCATCGACGGCGAAATCGTTGTGGAATCCACCCGCTAATTGAACCTTTGAATGCCTTGGGGCTGGCTGCGCCGCTGTGCGCACCAGCCCCTTTGCGGTATTTATTCGGAAAGGATGATTCCTTTGATGATGAAAAAATTTCTAGCTGCCCTGTTGGCGCTGATGCTTTGTGCTACCGCCTTTTGCGGTGCTTTTGCCGAAGCTGCGCCCGTAGTAGCTGATGACGGCTGGTACCTGGAAACCGCCCTGTATGTGGCGGAGCAAATGGGCGTTCTGGCGGACAACGAGGCCTATGTGGAGCTGTTCATCGGCATGGGCGAGGATACCGACGGCTTTGCCGATATCATGGCGCAGCTCAACGGCCTCACCCCGGATGAGGTAATCACCTACCTGTACAAAACCGATGCGCTGGAAACCCTTGCCGCCGCCTATCAGATGGACGAAGTGACCACTGCCCTTGGCAAGCCCGCCATGGAGAGCATTTACCGGCGGATGAACCAGTCCCTGGGCAGTCTGCTCAACAGCTATGTGGGCGGCAGTCTGTGGCTGGCCATCGCCAATGCCCTCAGCTACAACGAAACCTATCTCATGCCGGAAAACTTTGTCCCCTGCGCCCTCCTTTTGCGCTACGATGGACAGGAGGCTGCCATTCTGGTCACCTTCAGCCAGACCGGCACGGAAACCATCACCGTTACCGCTACCTATGTGCGGGCGGATGTGGCTGAGGATGAAGTGGCTGCCACTTACCTGAACCTCCTATGGGAGTGCACGTCCGCATCGTCCTTCTAACGAAGGGCGATGCGTTCGCGCCAGGTGCTGGACAACAGATGCCGCGGCTTTCGTGCCAGGGGCCCTTCCCTGTCACACGCCGCTTGCGTCGGGCCGCCTCCTCGGGCCTTCGGCCCTGCGGGGGACGGCCCCGTCCGGCGGGAGTGGATAGAATTTGAGGGAAGGGTTAGGGAAGGTTGTTTTTTTCATTCCCAAACCATGAGCCAAAAATCGCTACTCATTCATAGCATTCAGAGTATTTTTCTCCCCTTGCGCCGTGAAACGGCGCAATACGCGGGATTCTCAAGGGTCCTTGACCCATGAGCGGGTTCCAAGGGCAGAGCCCTTGGCCTGCGGAGCAAAGGAGGTTTCCCACCTTGAAAGAAATCGTCCGGTTTTCCCATGTGAGTATGCAGTTCCCCGGCACGCTGGCCAACGATGACATCAGCCTGAGCATTTACGAGGGCGAAGTGTTTGCGCTGGTGGGCGAAAACGGCGCGGGCAAGTCCACGCTGATGAACCTGCTGTATGGTTTGCACCAGCCCACGCTGGGGGAGATTCATATCAGCGGGCTGCCCACGGCTCCGGTGCACAGCCCGGAGAAAGCCATGCGCATGGGGGTCAGCATGGTGCACCAGCATTTCAAGCTGGTACCCAGCTTTACGGTGGCCCAGAATATCCTGTTGGGGCACGAGCCGAAAAAGTGGGGGCTGTTCTACGATGAGAAAGCCGCCAACGAGACCGTGCGCCAGCTGTCGGAAACCTACGGGCTGGAAGTGAACCCCACCGATGTGGTGCGGGATCTGAGCATTGGCTTGCAGCAGCGGGTGGAGATTTTGAAGGCTCTGCGTACCGGCGCCAAGGTGTTGATTTTGGACGAACCTACGGCGGTGCTGACGGCGCAGGAGACCGAGGAACTGTTTGCGGTGATCCGGCGCATTGTGAAGGAAAAGAACATGACGGTGATCATGATCACCCACCGGCTGCCGGAAGTAATGCAGATCAGCGACCGGGTGGGCGTGATGCGCCGGGGCAGAATGATCGATGTACTACGCACCCGGGACACCAGCGAGCAGGGCATTTCCTCCCTGATGGTGGGCCGTGATGTGATTTTTGACGACCTGCGCACCGAGCAGGAAAGCGGCGAGGAAAAGCTGGTGATCCGGGGCCTGATGGCCAACAACGACCGGATGCTGCCCGCCCTCCGGGGCGTAAGCCTCAGCGTGCACGCCGGTGAAATCGTGGGTGTATGCGGCGTGGAGGGCAACGGTCAGACGGAGCTGAGCGAGTGCATCATGGGAATGCGGCCGCAAACCGGCGGCAGCGTCATCCTCAACGGCAAGGACATCAGCCGGCTCAGTCCCCGGAAAATCCGGGAAATGGGCGTCAGCTTCATTCCGGAGGATCGCCTGTCCACCGGCGTGGATCAGAAAAGCTCCATCGAGGAAAACCTGGCGCTGGGCAAGCACCGCACCCGGGATTTCAGCCTGCTGGGCATCCATCTGCGCCGGGGCAAGGTGAAACAGTATGCCAAACAGCTGGAAAAGCAGTTCGACATCCGCTGCGCCGGTGTGGATGAGCCGGTGCAGAGCCTGTCCGGCGGCAATGTGCAGAAAGTGGTCATCGCCCGGGAATTCTCCTTTGATACGCCCGTGCTGGTGATCTGCCAGCCCACCCGTGGTGTGGATATCGGCGCGATTGAGTTCATCCACGAGCGCATCATCGAGAAGCGCAACGAAGGATGCGCCATTCTGCTCATCAGCGCCGATCTGGACGAGCTGTTCCGCTTAAGCGATACTCTGGTGACCCTCTACGATGGCAACATCACCGGCCGGTTCAAAGCCGGGGAGATCACCATGGAGGAAATCGGCTTCTATATGCTGGGCGCAAAGGTGCAGGAGGGAGGCAGCCATGAATAATTCCCTGATGCAGACCCTTCGGGCGCTGGTGCGCCTGAAACCTTCCAAAAAGCTGGAGCGTGACTATCTGGTATCGCTGGTGATCGCCGTGGCGCTGGCCTTTGTGGTGGGTGCGGGCATCCTGCTGATCTGCGGGCATAATCCCATCGCCTGCTATGCGTCCCTGTTCAAGGGGGCGCTGGGCACCAAGCGTGCGTTTGCCAACACCCTTGCCAAGACCATGACCCTTGCCCTGTGTGGCCTTGCCATGAGCGTGGCTGCCAAGGCGGGAATGTTCAACGTGGGCGGCGAAGGCCAGCTGTACTTCGGCGCCATGGCGGCCGCCATTGTGGGCGCATATGTAAAGGGCCTGCCCGGTTGGGCGGTCACCCTGCTGGCGCTGCTGGCGGCAGTGGCAGCGGGCGGCCTGTTTGCGCTGCTGCCCGGCTGGCTCAAGGTGCAATGGAAGGTGGATGAGGTCATCACCACCATCATGCTCAATACGGCAGCCATCTATTTCTGCACCTATCTGGCCAACGGCCCCCTGAAAACCACCGAAAAGGGCATCGCTCAGGGCACTGCCAGCATTATGAAGGAGGCTTCCCTGCAAAAACTGGTGCCCCTGAGCAACCTGACCACCGGCATCTTTTACGCTGCCGTGGCGGCGCTTCTCATCTGGTATCTCATGAGCCGCTCCACCACCGGCTTTGAAATGAAGCTCACCGGCAACAACGACCGCTTTGCCCTCTACGGCGGCGTCAGTACCAAAAAGCTGATGCTCTGGTCCATGGTGCTCAGCGGTATGCTGTGCGGCCTGGTGGGTATGCTGGAAACTTTCGGGCTCCACGGGCGGTTCATCGTCAGCGTCAGCAACGAATTCTACTTTGACGGTATGCTGGTGGCCATGATTATGCGCTACAACCCCCTGGGTACCATGCTGATGAGTTTCTTCTTTGCCATTCTCAACATCGGCGGCCGTGCCATGGAACGCTCCGCAGGCATCCCCTCCGAGCTGATTCTCATTGTGCAGTCGGTAATCATCTTTTTCATGGCAGCGGAGGGCGGCATCCGCACCTCCCTGAAAAACCGGGCGGCGGTGCGCAAAGCCCGCCGGGAAGCCGCACGAAAGGAGGCAGTCTGATGGGCGAGATCTTCAATGTATTGCTGCTCCAGACCACCCTGCGCTCCGCCACCCCCGTGGTGCTGGCGGCCATGGGCTGCCTTTTGACCCAGCACGTGAACATGACCAACATCGGTATCGACGGTATGATGCTCATCGGTGCCTTCTTTGCCGTGCTGGGCAGCTACTTCTTCGGCAGCTGGGCTGCCGGGCTTGGGCTGGCCATCCTCTGCGGCATTTTGCTGGGCCTGTTCTACTATGTATTTGTCATCAAGTTCGGCAGCGATGAGTTCATCATCGGCGTGGCCCTGAACATCTTTGCAGGCGGTTTGACGGTATTCCTGCTGCGCACCGTGTTTCAGGTCAAGGGCGCATTCTCCGACCCGGCTCTGGTGCCCCTGCCCACCATCCATCTGCCGCTGATCCGGCACATTCCCGTTCTGGGGCAGCTTCTATCCGGGCACACGTTGCTGGTATATGTCAGCTGGGCTTTGGTGCTGATTCTCTGGGCCTTTATCTACAAGACCCCCGCCGGTGTGCATCTGCGGGCTTCCGGCGAATACCCCGCCGCCCTCACCGCTTGCGGCAAAAGCCCCGAAAAAATGAAATGCTTTGCCAGCGTGGCCTGCGGCATTCTGGCCTGTGTGGCAGGCGCTCACCTGTCCCTTGGCTATCTGACCATGTTCGCTGAGAATATGTCCGCCTCCCGTGGCTACGTGGCCTTTGCCTGCGTCATCTTCGGCCGGGGCAATCCTCTGATTGTGTTCCTGGCCGCCCTGCTCTTCGGCTTCATTGATGCTCTGGGCCTGCGCTTGCAGAACTACATCCCCAGCGATCTCACCGCCATGGCCCCCTATCTGGTCACCGTGGTGATGATGGTGGTGGTGGTACTCTGGGAGAGACGGAAGAAGAAGAGCTGATGGGTCAAAGGGCTCTGCCCTTGAAGTCTGCCAAAGGGCTCTGCCCTTTGGAAACCCGGCAGGAGGCAGTGCCTCCTGCACCTCCGGATTGCGCCCATTTCATGGGCGCAAAAGGGGTCAAACTACACAGAAAAAGAGGCTGTTGCAAACCTTCTCTGCAACAGCCCTTTTTTCATACCTATTTCCTTATTTACAAACAAATAATCTCGCTCTCAAAATACTGCTCCACAAACCTTGTGGCAGCCCAAACTTCCTCCCGGGTCAACCGGGTGCCCGGATCCGCCACCACCCATTTATCCTCCACATCGTTCAGCCGGTGGATCACTGCCACCACCTGCCCTTCGAACACATCCAGCGGCAGGGTTTCGCCATAGATGTAGGCATCCTGCCACTCGTTGTCCTCAGCCAGCACATCCTGCACATAGCCGTAGTTGATGGGATAGACGATATCCTTATGCTCCGGGTGGGTTTCGCCCAGTTTCCTGTCCACCGTCACGGTGACCATGCGCCCCAGGACATCGGCAGGAGCGGTGGCGGGCGGTTCTGTTACGCTGTCCGACCAGCGCAGAGGCTTGGTGAAGAACAATTCTTCTGCTCCTGAGGCAATGGAATCGGTTTTTTCATACAAGTCGGATGCAGGCACTGTTTCCGCTGCAACGGGCTTGGCTGCGGCTTCCTGCGCCGCCACGCCCAGATATGCGCACAAATCCGTCGCCAGCACGCCCCGGCTGCCCAGCCGCTTTTCCGCAGCGCAACCCGCCAGACCATGCAGGCCGGTGGCCCCTTGCAGCGCTGTCAACAATTCCTCCGGCTCGTGGCAATGCTCCCTTTGTGCCAGCACGGCGCACAGAACGCCGGTCAGGGCATCGCCGCTGCCGCCCTTGCCCATGGCAGAGGTTCCCAGCACATTGATGGCCATCCTCTCGCCGGTAACCAGCACACTGGCAGCGCCTTTCAGCACAATGGCTGCCCCATACCGCTGATGGAGCTGCTCGGCGCTTTTTACCGCATCAGCGGTGATTGCCGAAACCGGTACATCCAGCAGCCGGGATGCTTCCCCGGGATGGGGCGTCAGCACGCAGCGGGACAGGTTCAGCGTTGCTGTATCCATTTGCGCCAACAGATTGAGGGCATCCGCATCAATGACCGCCCTCCGGTCATGCACGGACAGCCATGCCAGCGTCTTTTCGCACAATTTCTGCGCCCAGGGGCTCTGCCCCAGTCCGCAGCCCATGCCCAGCACATCCGCCGCCATCAGCAGCGGCTCCAGCTGTTGCCAGGCCTCCACCGCATCCGGGGACAGGGGCAGGCAGGTTGCGCAGGGGCACAGCATCTGCACGGTATCCAGAATCCGTTCGGGACAGGCCACCGTCACCAGCCCGGCACCGCTGCGGAGCGCCGCCGTGGCTGCGATTGCAGCCGCACCCGCCATACCGGCACTGCCGCACAAAAGCGCCACCCGGCCATAATCGCCCTTGTGGGCAATCCGACTGCGCCGGGGCAGCATTCCTTCCACTTCCCAGGGCTGGCCTGCCAGCAGCCCCTCCGCATCATCCCAGGCGGGCAGCAGACCGATATCAGCCACCGCAACATGGCCCGACCATTCCAGCCCCTGCCCAACAAACAGACCGGGCTTGGGCCGATGGAAGGTGACCGTCTCCGTGGCTCTGACGCACTGACCCAGCACCTGACCGGTACGCCCGCACAAACCGGAGGGAATATCCACCGCCACCACGGGCACATTCTGGTCGTACGCATCGTTGCACAAGCCAACCAGTGCCGCCGCCGTACCGGTGACCGGACGGGACAATCCCGTGCCGAACAGACCGTCGATGATGCAGCCGGTATGGGCTTCCACCGTTACCGGCTGGCCCTGTGCATCCAGCAGCACACCGCTTTCCGCATAGGCGGATTCGCTCATCAGCCGCCGCACCAGCACCTGAGGCCGTTCCTGCTGCAAGCGGTTCAGTTCCCGCTGGGCATCAGGGGACAACGTGCCATCCAGAATCCAGCAAGCGCCCCGGAGGCTATTGTCCGCTGCCAGCATCCGCAGGGCGGCAATGGCATCGCCGCCATTGTTGCCCGTGCCGCACAAGGCGATCACTGCGCCGCCCCGCCCTTTCCACAGGGCATGAACGGCCCGGGCCACAGCAGCTGCCGCCCGGTTCATCAACGCTTCCCCCGTGCACAGGCCCTGATTCATTGCCTGGGTTTCGATCCGCTTCATTTCAGCGGGCGTAATGGTTTTCAGCATCTTTTTTCCTTTCTTTCCAGGGAAAAAAATCAGGCCGGGGCCCATCATCCCCGGCTCAGCTCATCCGGCGTGAGGGTATAGCTGGGCACGAAATCCCGGAGGAAATCCTCCACCTCGGGCAGAGGACTGGCCTTCAGGCTTGCCAGGATCGTTTCCTTTGCCTTGGCAAACTCGCCGTTGCCCAGCTTTTCTTCGGTCAGGCATTTCAGATAGGCGCTGATGCGGTCGGCAGCCTTGACCAGCTGCCAGCATTCGCTGGTTTCGTCCGGCTGAATGTAGGGAGCAAAATCCGCCTGCATATCAGCGGGCAGCATGGTGATAAGCCGCTGACGGGCCCGGTTTTCGATCTCCTGATAGGCGCTCTGCATCTCCGGGTTCTTGTACTTGACCGGAGTGGGCAGATCGCCGGTGAGGGCCTCGCTGGCATCGTGATACAATGCCATGGTCACAACGGTTTCCGGGTTCACCTGCCGGCCATAGCGCCGGTTGCCCAGCACCGCCAGCCCGTGAGCGATCATGGCGGTCTGCATACTGTGTTCCATATCGTTTTCCTGCTCGATGTTGCGCATCAGGCCCCAGCGGCGGATCAATTTCAGCCGGTCAAGGTATGCGAAAAAATGGCTCATGGCAACTGCCTCCATTATGTGCTTGAAAATCTGCATTGATTATACCATGGGCAGCCAGCGGCTGGCAAGCAAGCACAGACCGGCATTGACGAAGCCATTTCCCTCTGATAAGATAGACCCACCGCAAGCTGCCTTCGGGCATCGGGGAGGGGAAACGCCATGAACCAAAATTCCGGCAGGCTGGGTTATTTTTTCACCGTGATGTTTGTTTTCAACATGGCGGCCAATTTCGTCCACCCGGTCACTCCGGCCATCATTGTGGATCTTCAGCTCAACGACTATATGTTCGGGCTGGCGCTGGCTGCCATGAGCCTGTTCAACTTCCTGTTTTCCCCCTTCTGGGGCAAGATGGCGGGCCACCTATCCAGCAAAACGGTGATCCTGATCTGCGGTTTCGGCTATGCGCTGGGCCAGCTGTTCTTCGGGCTGGCCAGAACGGAAATTCAGTTTCTGCTGGCACGGATGTTTGCCGGTATCTTTGTGGGCGGCTGCTATGTGGCTTTCCTCACCTACACTGTCAATGCCTCCACGCCGGAAAACCGGGGCCGCAATCTGGCCATCAATGCTGTGGTCAATTCGGTTTCCGGCTCCTTTGGCTACTTTGTGGGCGGCATGGTGGGCGAAATCAACATTTTCTATCCCGTGTGGCTGCAGGCCTTCGTGCTGGCCACCATGGCGCTGCTGATGTTCCTGGGCTGCCGGGAGGACAAGCAGGTGGAAGGCCGTTGGCAGGATCATCTGCACCTCAGAGACTGCAACCCCTTTGCGGCAATCCTTCAATGCCGCCGGTTCATGACCCGGACGCTGCTGCTTCTGTTTTTAGCCTATGGCCTTGGCAATCTGGGCTACATCGCCTTTGAACAGTGCTTCAACTTCTATCTGCGTGATCAATTCCAGCTTACCTCCGGCTACAACGGCATCATCAAGGCGGCGCTGGGCATCATCTCGCTGGTGGCCAACGGCACGCTGTGTATGTGGATCCTCCGCAGGGAGCGCATCTCCCCCTGGCTGGCGGGGGTTATGTCCGTCTGCACCGCCGCCATGCTGGGCGTGATCTTCTTTGACAACGTGGTGCCCTTCATTTTGATCAATGTGCTGTTCTTCGCCTTCTATTTCATTTCCGTGCCGCTGATGCAGAACCGTGCCGCCGTGCTGGGACAGGGCGAAAACAGCAATCTGGTGATGGGCGCTTTCAACGCCACCAAGTCCTTCGGTCAGATTTTCGGTTCGGCGCTGGCGGGGTTCCTGTACGAGTGGACGCCCAAAATGCCTTTTGTGTTCGGCTTTGTCGCCTTTGCGCTGGCTGCCGGGCTGGCGGTGATGATGGTCAGGGCGGAAAAAACGCTGTAATGTATCAAAAAAAGCTGCCGCAGGATAACGCCAGCGGCAGCTTTTTTCCATACGCAATTATCTTTCCTTGGGCAGATCCTCGCCATGCCAGTACTTTTTCAGCGGGCCATAGCTGAGCCATGCCACAATCACCGTGATGATGATCTCCGGCAGCATATAGGAGCCATTGTACGCCAGCGACCACACCGCACTGGCCCAGCCCAGTTCATTGGGCCACAGGGCTTCCCAGATGAGCACGCCGCTGAGGAAGTGGCAGGCAAACCGGCCCAGGAAGGTAACCACGATGCCCAGCGCAATGGCCCAGCGGCGGTTCTTCACCAGCCCGTTGAAGCTGGCGGAAAAGCCGATCAGGGTAAAGGCCACCACATAGTCCAGCAGGATGATGCCGATGGCGGTGAGCGCATCGGGGGCATAGCTCACATTGCTCAGGCCCAGCAACAGCTGGATCAGGCTGTACACCAGCGCACTGGTAATACCCATGCCCACGCCGTGGCGATGTGCAATCATCACCAGCGGCAGCATACTGCATACCGTAATGCCTCCGCCCAAAGCCCATGGGCCTTTGAAGTCGAACAGACTCAGTACCGTGCCGATTGCAATCAGAATGGCACATTCCACCAGTTGTCTCAGTTTCCGTTGGTTCATGAAATACCGCCCCTTTCGTATCAAACGAAACCCGCTGCTGCGGGGTAAAGGCAGCGCGGGCTCAATGGACGTTATTCCGTTGATTCCTACGCCGGCATTACCCGGATCAGGTTCCAGGGTCCCGGGCACACACCCGATCTCAGCCGACGTTCGTCAGCACCCCTGTGCTCTTGGCACGGAATACAGTATACGCCCGGTCAGCGGCCTTGTCAAGATGTCAGTTTTCCACAGGTTTCCACATCTTTTTTCCTCCTGCCACTTTCCAAACCCTGCGCAATCAGGTATAATGGTTTGAGATAGTGTGGGGGTGTCTGCCCCTCCCCTGTCTCCATCCTACTTTTTTCGGGGAGGCAAAGTCATGCTGAAACGATTCCTCTGTCTTGTGACAGCCCTGCTTGTTTTGCCCGCCGCCTGCTTCGCCCAGGAGTTTGTCATGGCTGGTTTTGACGGCCAGGACAGCACCCGGGACTGGGAGACCAACGGTTTCTTTACCCGTATGCAGGAGCGCACCGGTCTCACCTTCACTTTTCAGGAGTATACCGATCAGGCCGAATGGCAGGCCGCCAAGGATGCCATGTTCGCCCAAGGCGGCCAGCTGCCGGATGTGCTTTTCAAGGCAGCCCTCACCAGCGATGAGTTGATCCGCTACACCGACAGCGGCCAGCTGATCGACCTTTTGCCCCTGCTGGAGGAGCACGCCCCCAACCTTTGGGCGCTGCTTCAGGAAAACCCGGACTGGCTCCGTGCCATCACTTTGCCCAACGGCAAGGTGGGCGCCCTGCCCATGATCCAGACCGTGCCCACCCAGAACCTGATCTGGATCAACCAGGCCTGGCTGGAAGAGCTGTATCTGGAAATGCCCACCGATATGGAAAGCTTCATGGAGGTGCTGGCAGCTTTCAAGGAGCGGGATCCCAATGGCAACGGCAGAGCGGATGAAACCCCTATGCTGTTCATCGGCCCCTGGGAGCTGAAATTCTTCAGCCACGCCTACGGTGTGGTGGTGAACGACTACAACCTGTATCTGGACGATGCCGGTCAGGTGCACTACTGGCCGCTGGAGGACAGCTTCGCCACGTTCCTTCAGGATATGCGGCAGATGTACTTAGGTGGCCTGCTGGATCCCAACGGCTTTGAAACCGCCGACAGCCTGCGCCAGATCACCGATGAAAAGGCCACTGTCACCTACGGCGCATTCTTTGCGCCCACCCCCCTGTACCTGCTGCCCCTTACCCAGAGCCAGGACTATGTGGCCCTGCTGCCCCTGAAAGCCGCCGACGGTACGCAGGTGTACCGGGATCTGAACGGTCAGATCAGCCGGGGTACCTTTGCCATCACCTCCGCCTGTGCGGATCCGGCTGCTCTCTTGCGCTGGGTGGATGTGCTCTATACCGAGGAAGGCGCCATCGAAGCCATGGTAGGCAAGGAAGGCGACTGCTGGAGCTACACTGCCGACGGCCACTGGAAGTGGCATACGGATACAGAAACCACCTACCGTATCTCCGGCGGTGAGGTGAGCGTCACCGATACCGGCGAGATGCCCATGCTGTTCCCCAAGGCTTTCAACGCCAACTACGGCGAGGACAGCGTGCGCCATATCACCGACCAGTGCGACCTGCCCACCCCCTACCTGCGCATGGCGTTCCCCTACTATACCCTGACCGATGCCCAGCGGGCGCAGGTCAAGCCCCTGCAACAGGAGCTGGGCCTGTATGTGGATGTGGCCATCGCCAATTTTGTGCTGGGCGAAACCCCCATCAATAACCAGACCCTGGCAGAATTCCGAAGCGGCCTTGAGCAGCTCGGTGCAGCGGAAATGACCGCTTTCTGGCAGGATATTGCCGATTCTCTGAACCCCTGAACCCCCTGCTGCCAAGGAAGGATGAGCAAACGATGAATCCGTACGCAAAGATGCAGCGCCAGCTGCAAAGCCCTGAAGTGATGCAACGCCTGTTGACCCTCTATGGTTCCCGGGAAGGGATGCTGGTTGCCCAGCGGGGCCGCTATACCCATCTGATCAAGCGGCACGAAGAACTCTTCGGCAACGGTCAGCCGATCTACATGATCAGCGCTCCCGGCCGTACCGAAATCGCCGGTAACCACACCGACCACAACCGGGGCAAGGTGCTGGCTGCCGCCGTCAATCTGGATACGCTGGCCGCCGTCACCCCCCGCAATGACAATATCGTGAACATCCACAGCGAGGGATATCCGGCCCTGAGCCTGTCCATCCAGCCGGAGGAGCTGGCTCCCCGCAAGGAAGAGGAAGGCACCACTGCCGCTCTGATCCGTGGCGTGGCCCACGGAATGCACCGGGAAGGCCTTGCCATTGGCGGCTTTGATGCCGTTATTACCTCCAGCGTGCGCTCCGGCAGCGGCCTGAGCAGCTCCGCTGCCTTTGAGGTGCTTATCTGCGCCATTTTTGATGAACTGTACGCCGGCAACAAACTGGATGCCAAAAAGCGTGCCATCATCTCCCAATACGCCGAAAACGTGTATTTCGGCAAACCCAGCGGCCTGATGGATCAGATGGCCAGCAGCGTGGGCGGCCTGTGCTTTATTGATTTCAAGGATCCCGACCCTCAGGTGACCGCCATCTCCTACGATTTTGCCAAGATGGGCTATCAGCTGGTGGTGGTGAACACCGGCGGCAGCCACGATGACCTGACCCCCGCCTATGCCGCCATTCCTGCGGAAATGAAAGCCGTTGCCCAGTGCTTTGGTCAGCCGGATTTGCGCTCTGTGCTGCCGGAACGGTTCCTGC
This sequence comes from Clostridia bacterium, assembly GCA_017501255.1. Taxonomy (GTDB): domain Bacteria; phylum Bacillota; class Clostridia; order Christensenellales; family Aristaeellaceae; genus Limiplasma. The sequence goes on from JAFVXE010000018.1 coordinate 189,901, forward strand.
TGGAGCTGCCCCGGGTGCGGGAAGCCCTCAAGGATGTGAATGCTGACCGTGCCATCATGCGGGCCGCCCATTACTTTGCGGAAAACCGCCGTGTGGCTGATCTGGTCACCGCCCTGCAGCAGAATGATCTGCCCGCCTTCCTGAGCCTGATCATCGAAAGCGGACGCAGCAGTTTTGAGTATCTGCAAAACATCTTTGCCACCCCCGATCGGCAGGAACTGGCTTTGGCCCTGATGCTGAGCCAGAGCAAGCTGCATAATCAGGGCGCCTGGCGTGTGCATGGCGGCGGCTTTGCCGGTACCACCCTCAACTTTGTGCCCAACGCCATGCTGGACAGCTTCGTGAAGGAAATGGAAGCCGTCTTTGGGCAGCACAGCTGCAATGTATTGGCCATCCGTCCGGAAGGCCCTGCCTGCATCAAGCTGGGGTAAGTTGATCGCACAAGAATACACTTACGAAAGGACCGTGGCGTTTGCCCGGTCCTCTTTTGAAAGGAAGAAAAATGAACGTTACACTGGAATACCTGACGAAGGAAAACAGCCGTCAGGTCAGAGAGATCCAGCGGGACGATGTGAGCGAGGACTTTGTGGATTCCGTTGATACCATCTTAGAGATTCACCAGTACGGGCTGGAGCATCGCTGCATCGGCCATACCTATGTGATCCGCTGCGATGGCAAAGCCATTGGCATCTTGCTGTTGGGCGAGGCGCTGGAATGGAATACCGACCCGGAAGAGATGAAGGCGCAGCCCTTTTACCGCCTGATGGGCTTTGTCATCGACAAGCGCTACCGCAGCAAGGGCATCGGCAGCGATGTGCTGGAGGCGGCCATTGCGGACTGCTACCGGGATTTCGGCGTGCGCCCCATTGCCCTTGGCGTGCACAGGGACAATCACAGAGCAGCGGCGTTCTACCTGCGCAACGGCTTTGAAAAGCGGGAGGCCATGGAAAGCGATGATTATTACTACATCCGGTACCCCAAACCCTGCGCCCCTTGCAGCATTCCGTGAAAAAAGGTATACTATAACAGACTGTTGATCAATCCATACTGATACGGATGCACTGTCGGTTGCCGCCCCTTTTCCCCGGCAGCCATCAGGAAGGATGATATGCTATGCGCATCAATGTTACACGCAGTTCCATGCCCACCATGGACGAATATATGAACGAAGTCCGCAGCCTGTGGGAATCCCACTGGCTGACCAACAACGGCGAAAAAACCATCGCCCTGAAAGCCGGGCTGGAAAACTACCTCTGCTGCGACCATGCGGAGCTGTTCTGCAACGGTCATTTAGCGCTGGAGGCTCTTTTGCGTGCCATGGATCTCCATGGCGAGGTGATCACCACGCCTTTCACCTTTGCCTCCACCACCCATGCCCTCGTCCGCTGTGGGCTGACCCCGGTATTCGCCGATGTGCGACCGAAGGACTGCACACTGGATCCCGATGCGGTGGAAGCCCTCATTACGGAAAAGACCTGCGCCATCCTGCCGGTGCACGTATACGGCTGCCTGTGCGATACGGAGCGGTTTGAGGAAATCAGCCGCAAACATGGCATCCCCGTGATTTACGACGCTGCCCATGCCTTCGGCGTGAAACGCAACGGCGTCTCCGCTGCCGCCATGGGCTATGCCAGTATGTTTTCCTTCCATGCCACCAAGGTGTTCCACACCATCGAGGGCGGCTGCATCACCACCGGCGACGGAGAACTGTGCCAGCGGCTGGCGGTGGAGCGCAACTTCGGTATTGCCAGCGAGGAAAGCACCCCCGGCGTGGGCGGCAACGCCAAAATGAACGAGTTTCAGGCAGCCATGGGCCTGTGCAACCTGCGCCGCATCGACCAGGACATCGCTGCCCGGAAGCACGCCTGCCAACTGTACGAAAGTCTGCTGACCGGCTGTGTGCGCTTCCTGCCGCCTCAGGCGGGCGTCACCAGCAACCATGCCTATCTGCCCGTGTTCTTTGAAAATCAGGCCCAGCGGGATCATGTGTATGAAGCCCTGAAAGCCCGGGAGATCTATACCCGCAAGTATTTCTATCCGCTCATCACCCAGTTTGAGTGCTATCAGGGCAAGTCGGGCTTTGACCCTGCCGCCACCCCCGTGGCCGCCGGGCTGGCAGCCACGGTGCTGACCCTGCCCCTGTACCCGGATCTCAGCGATGAGGATATCCAGCGCATCTGCGCCGCCATCAGGGAAGTGATCGCATGAGTGAGAACCGCAGCGGCAAAGCCGCCTCTTCCCTTTTGTTCAAGCTGATGGAATCCTTCGGGATGCAGGGCATTGCCTTTGTGGTGGGGCTGGTGCTGGCACGGCTGCTGGACCCCGCCGATTACGGCGTGCTGGGAATGCTGACCGTGTTTATCGCCTTTTCCCAGGTATTTGTGCAAAGCGGCCTCAACACCGCCCTCATCCAGAAAAAGGATACCGATGAGGAGGATTTCTCCTCCGCTTTCTGGTTCTCGCTGGCCGTGGCGGTATGCCTGTACCTGCTTTTGTTCGCCTTTGCGCCCTTGATCGCCGCCATGATGAACCGGCCCGAAGTAGCCCCGGTGCTCCGGGTGTTGGCGCTGATTCTCATCCCCGGCTCTTTGGTATCCATTCAGGGCGCTGCCGTGGCCCGGCAGATGCTCTTTCGGAAAATGATGCTGTGCAGCCTGATTGCCACCGTGCTTTCCGGCGCTGTTGGCATTGCCATGGCCTATGCAGGAATGCGCTATTGGGCTTTGGTGGCCCAGCAGCTGACCAATCAGCTTTCGCTAGCTGTTCTCCTGCTGTGTTTCATCCCGTGGAAACCTGCCTTCCGTTTCAGCTGGCAGCGCATTATCAGCCTTTTGCGCTATGGCTGGAAACTGCTGGTTTCCGGCATTCTGGAAACCGGCTATGTGAACCTGCGCTCTCTGGTGATCGGCCTCAAGTACGATGAGGCTGCCCTGGGCCACTTCACCCGGGGCAAACAGTTCCCGGAACTGGTGATGAACGCCGTCAACGGCTCCATCCAGAGCGTGATGCTGCCAGTGCTTTCCGAGGAACAGGATGACATTCCCCGCATGAAGCAGATGATGCGCCGCTCGGTGAAGGTATCCAGCTTTGTGGTGCTGCCCCTGATGGCGGGTCTGGCTGCCGTGGCCGCCCCCATGATCAGTTTGCTCATCGGCGACAAATGGCTGCCCTGCGTGCCCTTTTTGCAAATCTGCTGCATCGATTTCGCTTTCTACCCCATCCATACCGCCAATTTGCAGGCCATCAACGCCATGGGCCGCAGTGATGTGTTCCTTAAGTTGGAGCTGATCAAGAAATCCTACGGCGTTGCCATCCTGTTCATCGCCCTTTTCTGCTTTGATACGCCGCTGGCCATCGCCTGGGGCGCCGCCCTTTCCACCGTGCTCAGCGCCTTTGTGAATGCCTCCCCCAACCGCAAGCTGCTGGGCTACGGCTATCTGGAACAGATGCGGGATATCCTGCCTTCCATCCTCTGCGCCCTTGCCATGTTCGCCGCCGTCTGGCTGATGAACATGATCGCCCTGCCCCCCATCGCTTTGCTGCCCCTGCAGGTGATCGCCGGTGTGGCCATCTACGCCGGTCTGGCGCTGCTGACCCGCAACGACAGCCTGCCCTATCTGCTGGAGATGGGGAAGAAGATTTTGAAGAAGTGACGTGACAGGGGGACGCTGTCCCCCTGTACCCCCTGCTGAAGGGCCTGAGGCCCTTCAGAATCCCACTCATTCGCCTGTTCCACAGGCGAAGAAAGAATGATCCGTTCTTATATCATCAGTCACTGCCTCCTAACCCCTGCGTCCATGAAATGGACGCAGTATGGAGGTGCAGGAGGCACTGTTCCGCAACCTCAGTCGGCGTTCTGGGCACTGCCGTGCCCAGCCCTTGCTTCGGTTGACGACTGCGGGTCGCTAACGCCTTCGGCGTTGTGCCCACTGGGCACGCGCTTCCCTCCGTCTCCCCTGCCGGGTTCCAAGGGCAGAGCCCTTGGCATATAAGGAGTTGCCCAATATGAAAACCATCCTTCTCACCGCCGCCGGGTCGGCTTCTGCGCTGCCGGCGATGCGCCGCTATCAGGAAGCGGGGCTGAACGTTGTTGCCTGCGACATCTATCCCCGGGAATGGAACGCCGCTTCCCTTGCGGCGGACGAATTCTTTCAGGCGCTGACCGTCCGGGACGAAGCGGCCTATGTGCAGCAGATGCTGGATGCGGTGCGCCGCCATCAAGTGGATGCGCTGATTCCCCTGACGGATGTGGAAGTGGACGTGCTGTGCAGCCGCAAGGCGGAATTTCTGGCGCTGGGCTGTGTGCTGTGCACCCCTCAGGAAACCGTGGTGCGCCTGTGCCGGGATAAGGCTGCCATGGCCCGGCGGCTGGATACAGCGGGCGTATGCCGCACCATTCCCACCTATGATGCCGACACCCATCAGCTACCTGATTTCCCCCTGATGCTGAAACCCCGCAGCGGGCGTTCCAGCCAGGGACAGGCGGTGGTGCATTCCCGGGAAGAGCTGGAAACCGTTCTCACCCGTCGGGATGACTATATCATTCAGCCGTTTCTCAGCGGCAACATTTTCACCGTAGATGTGGCCCGGGATGCCCATGGGCAGGTGCAGGTGCTGGCACGGCAGGAACTTTTGCGCACCGGCAACGGGCTGGGCACCACGGTGGAGGTATATCAGCAGCATCCCTTGGAGGATGTATGCGCTGCCATTGCCAATGAAATCGGCCTTGTGGGCGTGGTGAACATGGAGTTCATCCACCATGGCGACGAGTATTATTTCCTGGAAGTGAACCCCCGTTTCTCCGGCGGCACCGGCTTCAGCATGAAGGCCGGTATGGATGTTGCCATGCTGATGCTTGGGTGCCAGCAGGGGCAGGCCATTGGGGCGAGAGCTGAGGTGCGCCCCGGGGTGTATACCCGGCAGGTGGAGATCATCGGCGGATAAGCTGTTCTCCTGTGCCCCCCAATGCCCCATTTTCAAAGTCAATCCTCTTTCTGTCTGTTTCGCCTGCGAAACAGGCGAAATGAGCGGGTGCAAGGCACCCTGCCGGGGTTGTCAGGGACAGCGCCCCTGAACCCTCGCTCCTCGTAGCAAACGCATCAAAGGAGGTCTTCCCATGTCCCTGAAAGAACGTTTTCTGCGTTATGTCGCCATCGATACCGGTTCCAGCGAGGAAAGCGGGCTGCATCCGTCCACGGAGAAGCAGTGGGAGCTGGCAAAACTGTTGGAAAGCGAGCTTCGCGAGATGGGCGCAGCCAACGTGCGCCTCAGCGACACCTGCTATGTGTATGCGGAAATTCCCGCCAATACGGACAATCAGCCGGTCATTGGCCTGATTGCCCACATGGACACCGCCCCCGCCGTGGCCACCGGCCCGGTGAAAGCCAAGGCCATCCGGTATGAGGGCGGGGACATCACCCTGGACAGCGGCGCAGTGATGCAGGTGAGCGAATACGAAAGCCTGAAGCGGCATATCGGCCATGAGCTGATCGTTACCGACGGCACCACCCTTTTGGGCGGCGATAACAAGGCCGGTATTGCGGAGATCATGGAGATTGCCAAGCGGCTGATCGATCACCCGGAGATTCCCCATGGCAAGGTGTGCATCGGCTTCACCCCGGACGAGGAAATCGGCGAGGGTGCGGATCATTTTGATGTGGAAGGCTTTGGCGCCGATTTCGCCTACACCGTGGACGGCGGAATGCTGGGCGAGGTGGAGTGCGAAACCTTCAACGCCGCTGCCGCCCGCATTGTGGTGCACGGCTTCAACATCCATCCCGGCGCCGCCAAGAACAAAATGCGCAACGCCGCCAAGATCGCCATGCAGTTTGCCGGTATGCTGCCCGCCGCCGAAGCCCCCGAGCACACCGAAGGCCGGGAAGGCTTCTATCATCTGTGCGGCATCAAGGGCGACGAAACCGAAGCCCAGCTTACGTATATCATCCGTGACCACGACCGCAGCCTTTTTGAACAGCGCAAGCAGCGGATGCAGGCCATCGGCGACTACCTGAACGGTCTGTACGGTCAGGGCACCGTGGAGGTGCTCATCCGGGACAGCTACTACAACATGAAGCAGGAGCTGGACAAGCATCCCCATGTGATGCAGCGTGCTTTGGACGCTATGCGTGCCTGCGGCATTGAGCCGGTGGTGGCCCCCGTCCGGGGCGGCACCGACGGCGCACGCCTGAGCTACATGGGCCTGCCCTGCCCCAACCTGTCCACCGGCGGCTACAACTTCCACGGGGTAATGGAGTACGTTTCCGTGCCTGAAATGGAAAAGATGGTAGATGTGCTTCAGGCTGTGGTACGGGCGAAGTGACGGGACGCAACGGCATCGCTGTTGCGCCAACGGGGCAAGCCCTTGCGCTTCTACCTTTGCATTGGGAATAGCCCCCCACTTTTTGCGCCCATTTACCGGGTGCAATCTTTTTCTCATCTCATCCAAGTCATTCAGGAGCCATCATGATTTATCTGGAGTCTTTCTCTTTGCCCATCCAACAGGAAGAGGATCTGCTATCCCGCAAGGCTGCCGAAAACGGCGGGCCCCTTGGGTACATCGACAATCCCTATCCCTGCCGGCTGTTTGCCGAAAAGGATCTGTATGAGCTGTATTTCCGGCCTGTGACGATCCTGTATGGGGGCAACGGCTCCGGCAAAAGCACGCTTTTGAACCTGATTGCCGCCCGGCTGGGCCTGCAGCGGGTTTCCCCCTGCAATACCGGCGAGATGTTCAGCCTGTACGCTGCGCATTGCGCCTATACCATGGGCGAGGATGAGGACGGCGATCCCTGCAAAATCCCAGAGGGCAGCCGCATCATCACCAGCGATGATGTATTCGATTTCATGCTGGCCCTGCGCACCAACAATGAGGACATTTCCGAAAACAAGCAGGAAGCCCGGCAGGACTGGGCCCAGCTGCGCTACGGGCAGACCGTGAAGCTCCACGGCATGGAGGATTATGATGCCCTGCGGGCGCAGGTGTTGGCACGGCGCAAGTCCGTCAGCCGCCGGGAGTATATCCGGCGCACCGCCGGTCAGGAAGCCCTGCAAACCAGCAATGGGGAAACCGCCCTGCGGTACTTTGAGGAAAAGCTGCAAATGGATACCCTTTTCTGCCTGGACGAACCGGAAAACAGCCTGTCGCCCAGGTTGCAATTGCAGCTGGCGGAACTGCTGGAACAGTTGAGCCGCTACTGCGGCTGCCAGTTCATCATTGCCACCCATTCGCCGTTTCTGCTGGCGCTGCCCGGAGCAAGAATCTACGATCTGGACGCACGGCCTGCGCAGATCAAGGATTGGTGGCAGCTGGAAAACACCCGGACGTATTTTTCGTTTTTCCAGAAACACCGGCATTTGTTTGAAGAATAGAAAAGTGCAAACCCCGTGGGGAAAACCGCTGTTGGCTTTTTTCCACACAGAAAAGCTCCTGTTCCCTTTCGGAAACAGGAGCTTTGTTTACGCATTCAATCCTGCGCAGTTCAAATTAGAACTGGTTGCGGTTGGCCTCGAAGCAGGCGCGGCAGTAGACAGGACGATCGCCCTTGGGCTGGAAGGGCACCTGGGTGGTGGCGCCGCAGCCGTCGCAGATCACTTCGAAGTACTGGCGCTCGCCACGGTTGGGGTTCTGGGCGCGACGGGCAGCACGGCACTCGTGGCAACGGGTGGGGTCGTTCTGGAAGCCCTTGTCAGCAAAGAACTGCTGCTCGGAAGCGGTGAACACGAATTCCTTACCGCAATCGCGGCATACGAGGGTCTTGTCTTCAAACATGGTTGGGTTCCTCCCTAAGATAGAATGGTATGTGTCCCTTAAGCCGAAGTTATTTGGTCTGGTTTCATGCTTCCGACACGTACCGCCGAGAGATAAGGAACCTGAACCTCATTACCGTAGCTGGGCAACGGGCATATTATAGCATGAAAGGGTCGCTTTGAAAAGATTTTTTTCAAAAAACCCGTGAATTTGCTGTGAACATACAGGGAATTCTCACCATCTGCATGGCCTTATCCGGCGAAAAAATGCCGGGTGATTTGGTCAAAATCGCCTTGCAGGCAGTAGTAAACCGCATTCTCACCGCTGTGGTACACAAAGGAGACCCGGGTAGCCCATGCGCCGGTCTGTCTGGTCTTTTGCAGGATCTCCAGCCCATCCTCCACAGTAAAGTGCGCTTCCCGCTGGCGCAACAGCACCATAGCCGTATCCTGCCGATCCTTGCCGTAATAACCCCAGGTTTCTGGGGTCAGATCATCCGGCAGTTCCAACAGGGCATAGTTGGTCATGGCGGCATACCGTTCCTCCAGCAAGCGCCAGCCATTGCCCGGCTCCACCAGCAAAATGGGGCTGCCCGGCGCCGTGATGAACCCATGGAACGCCAGAGAGGGGATCTCCACTGCGCCGGTGGGAACATTCACCATATTTTTCTCACGAACCATACGGCAGGCATCCTCAACAGTCGCATTACCGGAGATGCAGTCATCCATCAGCTGGTCAATGGGCAGCGCATCCTCCGCCAGCCGGAAGGGTGCTTTGGAAAAGTTCATGTTGTTCAGGCATACTGCAAACACACCGTTGCGATTCACGCCCTGTATCTTCCGAACACCGTTATCCAGACGGAAATGGGAGGGCAGCTCCCCATCGCCGGGAAGCGGCAACATTGCTTTTACCCCCACATAGAAGGCATCCGGCTGGGCATAGGCCTGGTAATCCATTGCGCCCTCGTTGATATCCATATTGAAACCGCAGATCAGATGCTCCCCCTGATGGATAAAGGCTGTACACATGGTTCCGTCTCCTTTACGCTTGCTTTGGGACCCTTCTTCATCATAGCAGAGAAAGGCCCGGTTTGCTTTGGAGAGGCGTAAATGTTTTCTGAGCCGATCATGAGAAGCGGGTGAGCAACGGGCAGATGCAAAAGGGGGGCTGCCGCAGCTTGTCAGCAGTCCCCCTTGCATTACCGTTCATACAACCCCAGCCATTGCGGCCCGAGGCTTTCCCACTTGCAGATGCCGCCCAGCCGCTGCCGGGCATCTTCATCCAAGGGCTGCCAGGTGCCGTCGAGAGCCTCCAGCAACAGTGCTGGCAGATCCTCAAAGCGGTCAAAGCTGCGCACCGGCAGGGAAAGCTCACTGAGGGTGGGATACACCAGCCAGCCGCCATAGGCCACCCGTGCCCCTGCATACAGATACTCCTTCATGGAGGTGGAAAACGCATCCGTGCGGATGGGATGCAGGTACACATCGGCAGCGCAGCGCAGATAGGCGCTTTCCTCATCATTCAAGAAATCGGTCAGGACCAAAGTTTTGCAAGGCATGGCTTTGGCAAATGCCTGTACTGCCTGTTCGTTTTCGGGATCATCATGGTGATAGGTGTGTTGCAAAATCACAGTGATGCGGCGCAGAGCGTCCTCATTCAGCGCAGCCATTGCTTTCAGCACAGGCAGCTGCTGCTGGGCCACCGATGCGCTGGAACCCACGCACACCGTCAGCTGATCAGCCTCAATGCCCCAATGGGCTTTGGCTGCCGCTTTGCCCTGCTGATGCACCCGGTCAATCCATGGAAACACCACTTCGCCAAAATCCAGAACCACGGTTTTAGCGGCCACAGCCTCGCCGTACAGCTGCCGGATGCGCTCCACGTGCTCGCTGTTGAACACTGTCAGCCGGTGGCAGGCTTTCAGCGGCCCGGTCATGCGCCGAAGGGTGCTTTCCTCCGCCCGCAGCAGATCGCTGCCCCAGAAGGTGGCCACCAGCGGCGTATTCTGCTGCTTTGCCACCACCTGCCCCAGCGCCAGATCCGCCACCAACAGATAGTGGCAATGCACCGCATCAAAGGGCCCCAGCTTTTTCAGGCTGGCGGCGTTGGCATAGATCCGTGCCCACATCCTTACCTTGGGAATGCGACCCACAATGGGCAGTTTGTGCTCATCCCGGTAGATGGTGGTATTCATCCGGGCGTAGTCGTCTCCATAGCCCCCCTGCCAGCCGTAGATGGGATAGATCACCGTCTGCCATCCGGCAGGATGCAGGGCGTTTTCCACATACCGCTTCACCCACAGGGAGTCCGGGTCGCCAATCAGCAGGATGCGTTTCATCCGGGATGCCTCCTTCGCCTCATCCTTTGCACCCCAATCCGGTGCAACAGGTACTGATCAAAAGCATTCGGGGCTGTTGCACGCAATTCCTGCAACAGCCCCGCTATGGAACCTTCCTTCATCAGCGGGAAAACCGCCTTATGCACGTTTCTTCTTTCCCAGCAAATCCTTCACCAGATCCAGCGCAGTCACAAACAGCACCTTGATCTCCTGCCAGTACACCACAAACGCCGCAACCATCAGGCCCGTCAGCAGCAGATACTTGGCCAGCGGCTGTTCATCCAGCAAAAGGTTGCCAAAGGCAGCAGCTGTCATCAGGCCCACCGTCAGGAAGATGTATTTCCAGCTGGGCAATACTTTGTAGTACTTCTGCCCCAACGCAGTACGCAGGAAAAGGATCAGCACAGCCGTACCGGCGGATGCCATGGCTGCGCCCACCATGCCCAGCTTGGGGATGAACAGCATACAAAGCAGAATATTCAGCGCAGAGGACACCACGAAAATGATGGTGGTCCAGTAGGTTTTCTTGGAGATGGTTATGCCCATATCCGTGGTTTCGCCCAGGCAGTAGCAGATGGGCGAGAGGAACAGGAAGGGGAAGAACACCACGGAGGAGCGGTAGCTCTTGCCCAGCAGCAGGAACACCGGCGCCTGGAACAGCGCCAGCGCCAGACCGAACAGGCACAGCAGGCAGGCCATCATCCGGTGAACGGTGTAGAACTTGCCGTCCTGGGAATCGTAGTTATCCAGCACATAGGGCGCCCAGTAGGTGTTGAAGCCCGTCTGGATGATATTGATGGTGGAAGCCAGACCCAGCGCGCTGGAGAAAATGGCCACGGCGCTCTTGCCCAAAAGGTCGTTCATGACAACGATGTTCACATTATTGTTCAGCCAGTCCAGCATGGTGATGGGCACCAGCGGCAGGGCAAACTTGGCGGTTTCCGCAAAGAAGGGCTTGTTCACCTGTTTCAGGGAACGAACGGACACATACTTGCGCTGAATCACCAGAAAAACGCAGCAGAACAGGGACATCAGGATGGTCAGAAGAATGATGGCGTGCTCGCCCTTGCCCGTGGCAAAGCCCATGGACAGGTAGGCCAGCTTGGTGATGAACATCTGCAAAACGCCCTGAATGGAATACAGCAGCGCATTCTGCTCCATGCGGTAGCACAGGCTCAGGAAGCGGAAGAGAATCTGGCTCAGGCTGAAAATGCACAGGCAGATGAAAATGCCCACGCTGGGCTGACCGGCCACGTCAACGGACAGCTTCTTCCAGAAAAAGCACAGCCCGGCGGTGAGCAACAGGCTGGCGGCCAAGGCAATGCCCACGCAGTAGGTGAACAGGGTGGTTTTGCTCCTGCCGGCCGGAGGCTCCCGGAAAAACCGGACAAACACCTGATCCAGCCCCAGATAGCAGAAGGAACCCATCAGCGCTGAATAGGAGAAGAACATATTCACCTTGCCCAGCTCTTCCGGCTCAAACAGGCGGGTGGCAATGGGCGAGGACAAAAAGCCCAGCGCAAAGGAGATCCATGTGACCATGGAAAAGCCGATCATGTTTTTCAGGAAAGATTGCTTTTTGTTGCTCATAACAAAACTCCTATGAATAGGACATATGTCCGGATTTCTCTCTTCCGTCAGGGATGGGGCTGCTCAACTGCCTGGCGGGGCAATAGCAGCGTAAAGCAGGTATCATGCTCCCGGGCTTCCACGGTCACCTGACCGCCGTACTGCTCCAGCGTTCGCTTCACAATGGCCAGCCCCATGCCATGGTTCTCGCCCTTGGTGGTAATGCCCGGCTCAAACAGTTTATCCCGGATGGCGGCCGGAATGGTGGCGCCGTTGTTGCGAACCGTCAGGGAGACCTGACCCAGGGTTTCCGTTACCGTCAGGGTGATGCGGGGCTCCGGGGAAAACGCCGCCGCATCCATGGCGTTATCCAGCAGGTTGCCCACGGCGCAGCACAGCTCCCAGGCGGGAATGGTGAGCCGCTCCATGGTGGAGCGGATATCCAGCTCCATCAGGATGCCCCGCTTTTCCGCTGCGGCGGTTTTCACCTGCAACAGGGCATTGAAAGCGGTCATCTTGGTGCGCAGCACCTTGGATACCGTTTGCAGCTGGCTGTATACCTTTTCCAGATAGTCAACGGCCTCCTGCGTTTCCTCCATCTGCAACAGGCTGTACACCACCTGGATATGCCCCAGAAAATCATGGCGCTGCATCCGCATTTCCCGGTTCAGCTGATCCATCTGTTCGTTGACGGTTTTCAGCTGGCCCACGGTGCGGCTCAGCTTGCGGGCGGCCAGCGCATCCCGGATGTCGATGATAGCGCCCCATCCGGCCATCACAGCGCCGGTGACGGCGATCACCTGCAAATTCAGGCGGCCATCCTCATCCAGATTGCCCACGGCCACATAGAGAACAAACAGCAAAAGCATCAGCAGCTGGATGGCATTGATCACGATGGCATAAACCGCCGCTTTATTCACATCCGGGTTGCGGGGGGTACGCTTCATCATCATGCCTCCTTTGCTGCGCCCTTTGGGCTTATTCTCTGGTTTTTACATCCTCCGGGCCATAGCGGCGCAGATGCCGCATCTTCAGCTTGGCTTCATGCCCCTGTGCGGAGGGGTGATAGTAGACCTTGTTTTCGTAGCCCGGCGGCAGATAGGTCTGGCGCACAAAATGGTCGGGGTACTCGTGGGGATATTTGTACTGGGGCGTTTTGGCGTGGGGCACGGCATAGCTCTGATCCCGCAGATACACCGGCACAGCGGAAAAATCGCCTTTGCGGGCATCCTCCTCGGCAGCGGAGAGGGCCTCCACCACACTGTTGCTCTTTTCCGCCATCGCAACGGCGATAATGGCCTGGGCAATGGGAATGCGGGCTTCCGGCATACCCACCACTTCCAGCGCATTGGCGGCGGCATGGGCCTGCAGCATGGCGGTGGGATCTGCCAATCCCACATCCTCGCTGGCATGGACGATGATGCGCCGGACGATCAGCTTGGGATCCACCCCGGCATACATCAGCCGGGCGAACCACAAAAGCGCCGCATCCGGGTCGCTGCCCCGCATACTCTTGATGAAGGCAGAAAGCATATCATAGTACATACTTTCGTCCAGCTTGAGCATGGGCTTTTGCACGCTCTCATGGGCGGTTTCCACGGAGATGAACCGGAAGGGCTTGCCGCTTTCCGGGTCGGGGGTTTCCTCGGTGGTCAGATAGGCCAGCTCCAAAGCCCCCAAAGCGGTGCGCACATCGCCGCCTGCAATCTGGGCAATATAGCGCAGCGCGCCATCCTCACAGCGCACATCGCTCAGGCCATAGCCACGTTCCCGATCCCGCAGGGCGTTTTCCAGGGCTTCCTCCACATCCTCGGCGGTGAGGGGCTCGAACTGGAACACCCGGCACCGGCTGACGATAGCGGGCGTCATGCTGGCCATGGGGTTTTCCGTGGTGGAGCCGATAAAGCGGATCAGGCCGCTTTCGATGGCCGGCAGAATGGAGTCGCTCTGGCTTTTGGACCAGCGGTGGCACTCATCCAGCAGCAGATAGGTGGCCTTGCCCTGCCGCATCCGGCGTTCCTCGGCCTCCTTGAGCACCTTGCGCACATCCGCCACGCCGCTGGTAACGGCGTTGAGCTTTTCAAAAGCGCTGCCGGTCATGCCTGCGATGATGGATGCCAGCGTGGTCTTTCCGCAGCCGGGCGGGCCCCAGAAGATGCTGCTTTGCAGCTTATCCGCCTGAATGGCACGGCGCAGAAGCCGTCCCTGACCCAGCAGGTGCTTCTGCCCTAAAAACTCATCCAGCGTGCGGGGGCGCATCCGGTCGGCCAGAGGCGCGCGGGTCTCGTGTTCCGGCAGGCTGGACCAGAGGGTTTGCTGCTGCATTTCGTTCAAGGGATCACCCGCTTTCTGCATCGGCATGAAATGAGCCTATTTACCCATAATGATACAGCCTATACTATACACTTTTTTCAAAGGAAATTCAACCTTAACCGCCCCGTCTGCGCAATGTTTTCAAACCCGGCAAACGGTTTTGGCAGCAGGAAAAAAACGCCGCCGGGTCGAAATCTTCCAGAATAAGAAGAAAACAGCCTACCGCAGCGGAAGGGGAAATTGCTGATGGAGAATCAATGGATGAAGACCGCCCATGTGCCGGATGCCGCCATGCAACCCCTGTTGCAGCCAGCCCTGCGGCTGGTGATTGAAAAAAAACTGCGCCGGCTGACCCTGTATGCGGGGGAGGACATTCTTCTGCGCTGCAAAGTGGCGCTGGGCCGCTGCCCGGTGGGGCGCAAGCGTCAGGAAGGGGACGGGCGCACCCCGGAAGGCCGCTATACCATCTGTCTGGTGAAGGAGCAGGGCAAGTACGGGCGCAGTCTGGGCCTCAGCTACCCCAACCGGCAGGATGCGGACGATGCCCTGAGGGAGGGCCGCATCGACCTTGCCACCCATCAGGTGATTCTGGACAGGCTGGCCGCCGGATTGCGGCCCCCGTGGGGCAGTCCTTTGGGCGGCGAAGTGTATATCCATGAGGGCGGTACAGCCTCCGACTGGACGCAGGGCTGCATTGCTCTGGAAACAAAGGATATGGACGTGCTGTTTCCCCGCCGGGGTGAGGTGGGGGAAGTGGAGATTGTGCCGTAAAGCGGGGAAGAAGCCGTACAGGGGAACCTTGGGGATGAACGCCCCCCGAACGCCACCGCACATCCGTAACAAAAATGTTCGGATTTTTCCCATCAAAACCCTTTACAAACCCCGGTGAAACGTGTATCATACCTTCTGTTGTTAGTTACACACCGGCTCCTACAGGAGACATCAAAGGAGGAACAACCCCAATGAAGAAGATTATCAGCTTGGTTCTGGTTCTCTGCATGGTTCTGGGTCTGACCGCCGTGGTCGCCGCTGAAGGCATCCCCGCTGATCAGATCAAGGTCGGCTTCATTTTCATCGGCGATGAAAACGAAGGCTACACCTACTCCCACTACAAGGCTGCTATGGAAATGAAGGAAGCCCTCGGCCTGACCGACGAGCAGATCCTCATCAAGCGCAACACCCCCGAAACCGAAGCTGCTTACGAAGCTGCTGTTGACCTGGCTGAATCCGGCTGCAACATCATCTTCTCCAACTCCTTCGGCCACGAGAGCTACCTGTGGGATGCCGCTGCCGAATATCCCGAAGTGCAGTTCTGCCACGCCACCGGTTCTCAGGCTGCCGCCAGCGGCCTTGCCAACGCCCACAACTACTTCACCGCTATCCATGAAGCCCGCTACGTCAGCGGCGTGGTCGGCGGCCTGAAGCTGCAGCAGATGATCGACGAAGGCGTTATCACCGCTGATCAGGCCAAGGTTGGCTATGTTGGCGCTCATCCCTTCGCCGAGGTTATCAGCGGCTACACCGCTTTCTATCTGGGCGTCCGCTCCCAGTGCCCCTCCGCCACCATGGAAGTGGTCTACACCGGTTCCTGGTCCGACGCCGCCCTGGAAAAGGCCGCTGCCGAAAGCCTCATCGCTGACGGCTGCTACCTGATTGGTCAGCACGCTGACACCACCGGTGCTTCCACCGCTTGCGAACCCGCTGGCCGCCACATCGTTGGCTACAACATCTCCATGATCCCCACCGCTCCCAACTACGCCCTCACCTCCGCCACCAACAACTGGACTCCCTACGTGACCTATGCTGTGCAGAGCGTCATCAACGGCGAATCCTTTGTGACTGACTGGAGCCGCGGCTATGTTGACGGCGCTGTTGCCATCACCGAGCTGAACGAGGCTGTTGTGGCCCCCGGCACCGCCGAGAAGGTCAACGAAGTTGTCGCCGGTCTGGCCGATGGCAGCATCAAGGTCTTCGACGTGACCACCTTCACCGTGCCCGCTTCCACCGATGGCAGCTATCAGATCGACGAAAACGGCCATCTGACCAGCGCTTTCTCTCAGGACACCAATGGTGACTGGGTTTACGACACCGCCGAGATCATTGTGGACGGCGCTTATGCCGAAGGCAGCCTGATCTCCGCTCCCAGCTTCAACCTGATCATCGACGGCATCACCCTGAAGTAATGCTTCGACGGATTTGGTGGGGCGCTGCCCCGCACACCGCTTAAGGGCCGAGTCCCTTAAGAATCCCGCTCTCTGCGCCTGCCCTACAGACGCAGGGGGTGGGTTTTGTCATATGGGCAGCTTTTTCAGCTGCCCATCTTCGCAACGATATACCACAGGGAGGGTTCCCGATGTTACCGTTTGTTCTTGCCGCAGTGGGATTATTGCTCAGCTGGATCGTGATTATGCCCGTTCGCTTTCATTTCATGAAGGGGGATGACGACACCCCCTTCACATTTGTGCTGAAAGGGCTGCCCACCGCCATGGCGGCGGCCTTGGCCTGCTATGCTGCTTTGGGCCACAACCCTGGTCCTTATGCCAACTGGATGGCGCTGGGGCTGATCATCTGCCTTTTGGCGGATGTGGTGCTGGGCATTCAGTTTGCCGTTGGGGGCGGGCTGTTCCTGTGCGGGCATATCTGCTATGTGATCGCCCTGACCAGCCTTGTGCCCCTGACCCTCTGGCATGGGGTGATTTTTGCCATTGCCATGGCGGTTTTGCAGGGTTTCCTCCTTGCCTACCGCAAGCGCATGACCGACAAGCTGATCGCCTACGGGGTGTGCGTCTATGCAACCGCCCTGTCCGCACTGCTGGCGGCGGCTTTGCCCCTGCCGTATCTGGCAGAGGGGTTCCAGCCGGTGCTGGCAGCCGTGGGGGCTGTGCTGTTCGTCCTCTCCGATGCCACCCTCTGCGACAACATGATCAACAACCGGCCCCTGCCCAACCAGTACATCAGTCTGGGCATCTATTACACGGCGCAGTTTCTGCTTGGATTGAGCACCCTCCCTGTGCTATAATGGAGGAGCAAACCGTTCAATCGAGGTGAACCGTTCATGGAAAGCCTGCTTTTTTCTGCCAAAACCGTCCTGCCGCTGCTCATTATGATGGCGGTGGGCTTTGCTGCCCGGCATCTGGGCTGGGTGGACAACCACGCCACCAAGCAGATGAACGCCTGTGTATTCCGTATCTTCCTGCCGCTGCTGCTCACCTTCAACATCATGGATACCCCGCAGGATGCCGCTGTGGACACCCGCACCCTGATCTATGCCCTCATCACCACGATGCTTTGCTTTGCGGTGCTGTTCACCCTGATTCCCCGGCTGGTGCGTGAACGCCGGGACCGGGGCGTGATCATCCAGTGCGTTGCCCGCAGCAACTACGCCATTTTCGGCATTCCGCTGGTGAACATGATGTACCCCAATGCGGATGTATCCATTGCAGCCATGATGGTAGCCATCGTGGTGCCGGTGTTCAACGTGATGAGCACCATCGCCCTGATGGTCAACGGCAGCGACCAGAAGCCGGATGCCAAAAAGATCCTCAAAGGCGTGGTAACCAATCCCCTCATCATTGCCACGGCGGCGGGTTTCCTGCTCTGGCAGCTGAACGTGAAATTGCCCGTGGTACTGGACAAGCCCCTGCGCAATCTGGCGAATATTTCCTCGCCCCTGGCCCTGTTCGTGCTGGGCGCATCCCTGGATTTTGGCAAAGCCAGAGCCAACGCAAAGCTGCTCACCTGGAGCGTGCTGGGCAGGCTGGTGTTTGTGCCGGGGGTGTTCCTCACCGGTGCGGCCCTCCTGGGCATCCGGGATGTGGCGCTGGCTTCCCTCATCGCCGTGTATGCTTCCCCCTGCTCGGTTTCCAGCTACCCCATGGCCCAGCAGATGGGCGGCAATGATGATCTGGCCGGTGCGCAGGTGGTGTTTACCACTACGTTTTCCGTGGTAACGGTGTTTTTCTGGGTGTTTATTCTCAAATCGCTGGGATTGCTGATGTAAATGAAATTGATGTACGGCTGCCCCGTTCTCCTGAGGGAGGGCGGGGTGTGTTTTTTGTTTGTGGGGGATACCCCCAAAAAAGGCTTCTTCCCCCATCGGGGGAGGAAGCTGTCAGGCGTTAGCCTGACTGATGGTAGGGGGTGTTGCTATCGCTGGCAGTGGCGGCTGGGCGAGTTTTCTCGCAGTTCCGCTGCGAGGAACAGGGTGGGGCTGTGCGCCCCACACCCGCACCCACTCTTTTGAAAAAGAGTGGGCAGAAAACGGCGACACGCTCCCTTTGGTCAAATCCCTTTTATATGCCGTTTTTCGTGGCGGCGGGCACAATGCGCAATGCGTTATCGTATCTTGGCTGCATCCTTGTTTCTTGACTGCCCAACCTGTGCCCTTTACCCGCCCCGAAAAACAGCTTAGGGATTTGACGTCGTCCGCTACCGTCGCGGTGCGGGGAGCACCTTGGCTGTGCTCCGTTTCTC
>JAFVXE010000019.1 GCA_017501255.1 Clostridia bacterium
CCGGCTCCACTTTCCTTCTTGGAAAGCTCATGGGTAGGTTCCCGAGTGGCCAAAGGGAGCAGACTGTAAATCTGCCGTCACAGACTTCGGTGGTTCGAATCCACCCCTGCCCACCAAAGTCCTTCTCACCGCCGAGAAGGCATCACTTGCGGGAATGGCGGAATTGGCAGACGCGCATGATTCAGGTTCATGTGTTCTCACGGACATGCAGGTTCAAGTCCTGTTTCCCGCACCAACAGCAAATAATCCGAACCACTTATTCCTCATCGGAAAAGGGTTCGGATTATTTGTTTTCTTCACAGAAGATGAGATTAGAGCAATCACACCCAGACGAAGGGGAGAATAACAAAAAGCGGGATGCCATCATTACGATGACATCCCGCTTCAGACTGTCAAAGAAGCCACTTTGTCGAGTTGCAAAGTGGCTTCTTTGTTTCATTCCCCCCGGTACTCCCCGATCACCAGCCCGCTTTCCCTGGCACGGACCGCCAGCTCCGTGCGGTTGGCAAACTGGGTCTTTTCCCGGATGCGGAGAATGTGCTGCTTGACCCGGGTAACGGAAAGGCAAAGGGTTTCGGCGATGGCTGCGTCGGTTTTGCCGCTTACCAACTCCCTGAGCACCTCCAGTTCCCGCTCGGTAAAATCATTGCTGAGCGCCGCCCCCAGACGGGTGATGGGTGCGGAATCCGGGTAGATGGATTCTCCTGCCATGGTTCGATCCATGATCTTGAGCAACGCCTCGGCGGTAGGCTCCTTGTACCAGAAGCTGTCCACCCCGATCTTGCGGGCGTGAGCGATGTAGCTGTACTCCGGCTGACTGGTGATGATGATGATCTTGGTTTGCGGATATAGCTGCTTCAGCTTTTCCGCCACCTCGATGCCATTGGCATCCATGGCGGTGCATACATCCATCAGGATCAGATCCACCCGGTTGGTCATGCAGTAAAGCTCTGCCATGGCTGCACTGTCCAGCGAGGGCAGCAGGTGGTAGCTTTGGCTGGTGCTGATAAAAATCTCCAGCAGTTTTCTCGCCATAGGGTCATCTTCCACGATCAAAACGTTATACATCCATCCCCACTCCTTTCTCAAAGATGATGGTCAGCGTAAAGCGAGGTTCCGTTTCCATCTTCATCTGCCCGCCTGCGGTTTCAATCTTCCTGCGGGCGGTACTCAGGCCGCCGCCCTCCGTGACGGTTGCAGTCGGCTCTGTACCATCGTTGGTATAGCGGATGATATAGGCATTCTCCGTTTTCTCCACGTCGATCCACAGCTGTTTTGCCCCTGCATGGCGCACGGCATTGGTCAGCGTCTCCGCACCGACAGCGGCGATGAGCTTCCGCTGCTGTGCATTTTCCGGCAGCTGCCCATTCACATGCACCTGTATGCCGATGGCTTTCGCAGCGTTCCGGAGGCTTGCAAGGGAGTCGGCATCCTGCTGAGGTTCTGCTTCCAGCCGCAGCACGTCGATGTTGCGCTGCCAGATATCGATGATTCTGTTTGCATCGCCGGTCTCATATTGCAGATAATGGCGTGTCATCAGCAAAGCTTGACCGAGGAAGCCGTGCAGATTGACGCGGGTTTCCAGCCGTTCCCGGGCGATCACATACTCATCCACCTTGTCGCCATAGGTGCGGATACGGGCATTCATTTCTTCCAGTTCGCTGTGCTTGGAGCGCAGTTCATCCACCAACTGATGTTGCCTGGTGGTATCTGCGGCGGCGATCTGGATCACGCCGTCAAGCTCTTCCCGGTGAAATGTCCAGATGGTGTCATCCGGCAAGCGGAATTCGGGCCGTTCACCGGCGGTGATGCGTACCGCGCCCGCTACCGGCTCCTGACAGACCAACGCCTGCCAGAACAGCTCCGCATTTTGCAAGGCCTTGCCGAACAGGGCATGGCTCAGTTGGTTCATGCGGTGGTTGGTGAGCAGCACCAGACCGTTGGGCTGGGAGAAGCACAGGCCTGTCTCCAACTGATCCAGACTTTCCTTGATGGAGGAAGGCGTAATGGCTTTCTTGCGGCGACTTCGTTCCTCCATCATCACCATGCCGAAGAAGGCGGCAATGGCCAGCCATACCAACAGCGAAAAAACCACCGACTGCTGCGCAAACCACAGGGATATGGTCGGAATATTCGCCGGAGCACGCTCTGCCGGGATGACAGAGGCGTACAACAGCAGCATGGCAGCAATCACCGCCGTGCACATTGGCAGCAGGAACAGCTTGGCGCCCCCCTGCTTTTTGCCCACAAGAATGCAGGTGCAGAGCCCGGCGATCATGGTCAGAAACAGCAGCGTGGCAAGGATGGTTTTGCACGCCATGGGGAGGGAGGCATAAGTCAGCATGCCTTGGCACCTCCCTCCGCCAGCGTTGCTTCGATGATCAGGTCTTCCTCCTGCACTTCACAGGCAACCGTGCCGCCCGCCAGTGTAAAGGCCGGCGGATTGTTGACCACCTGCTTGCAACCTGCCTGAATACGCAGCCGCAAAACGCCCCCGGTACATTCTGCCGTTACCATCATGGCGCTCAGCTTGCTTTGCAGCGTCTCCGTCACATCCTCAAACCAATCGTACAGGGCAACGATCTGCTCCACAGCAGCCTGACCGTCGCAGCGGCGATCCAGATAGGTGATCACACCGCACAGGCGCAGATTATCCAAGGATTCCCACAGGCAGGATTCCAGTTCCTTGGCGGACACCGCTGCCTTTTCCTCTCCCAGCAGGATCAGATTGGCGCGGCGCTTGATATATGCGCTGATGACACACACCTGTGAAAGCAGCTCGTTGGCTTCATTGGGATGCTTCCGGCTCTGCTTGATCAGCTCATCCACCCGGTTCAGCTGAGGCGCGATTTCCCGGGCAATACGGTCGTACAGACGGCTTTTTTCCTCAGCCCGCAGGCGGCGTTCCCGCAGATCCACCTCGGCCTTCAGCAGGTCGTAGCGTTCACCCAGACGATCGTTGGTATCCCGCAGATGCTCTGCCAGATCGTTGATGGTCTTGACATCGTCCTGCCAGTAGATATGCCCGCCGTGGATGGCCTGATGGTGCAGGATGGTATCGCCCAGATCGACAGGCTCATGCCGTGCCTGTTCCATCACCGCTTGTTCCAGCGGAGCGGCGTTGGCAGAGGTATAGTGGGTCTGCCCGTGCTCGTCCACAATCTGGGCAGCGATGGTGGATCTTTCAAACAGCCCGCGGTAATTCATGTTGGAGGGGATCAGACCGCTCTGGATGGCTCCCTCCAGCAGCAGGACGATGATCAGGCTGTCGATGGCGGTCAGGTCGCACTCAATGTAGCCCAAGCTGTAGACGATCCAGAAGCCGATGCCCAAAATGGCGACCACCAGCGGCATGGTTTGAAAGTGCTTGCTGCCGGGCACGCGGCTTTTCACCATCAGCCCGATGACAAAGAACAGCGCCAGCACGAAAAACCATGCCATCACCGGGATGTACATCAGTCCGTAGCCATAGTCGCTGTTGTAGGCTTCAAAACCGTTTGGGAAGGTGAACACCAGCTGGTGCAGATCGTTGGTGAACACCGTGCCCAGCAGAAACAGCGCCGGAATGAACAGATAGCGCATCCACACAGGAGAATGGTAGCCCTCTGGTTTGCCAATGTGATCAACGACGAACACACCGATCAGCGGCACCAGAATCATGGCAATGTAAAAGGCATACCAGCAATAGCGACCAATAGGCTCTGTAATGATGACATAGTCATATTTGATGATGCGCACAACCTGCCAGAAGAGCAACAGCCCGCCCACCCACAGCAGCATTTTTCGGATGGCAGTATGCAGGATGCGCCGCCGGATGGAGATGCACCAGAACACCGTCAGCGTCACCTGAATGACCCAGCGCAGGGTCATCATCGCGATGGCAGACAGCGAGTTTTCCGTCATGGGGTGAAACACAAAGCGCAGCGAATACGCAAACAGCAATGCGGCTGCGATCAGCAGCAAATTGGTAACAGAACGTTTTTTGGAAAGCGGCATAGGGTTTTCTTCCTTACTATGCAATGTCGGTAGTCATTGATGTGCCTTGTCATTTTCGATTATAACAATTCCGTATCTATTTGACCACTATACAAAAGTACCTTTTTTCCACTCCATCTGAAAAACAGTACTTTCGTGTAGTTCCGCAAAAACTCCCTGATTGGTACAATAATGCTGAGGAAATATCTGTAGAACGAGACGAAAACTGATAACCGGCGTAAACAGTCGAAGGATTAAAAAGGATCAAATCATGAAAGGATCGATCTTAATGAAGAAGTTTCTGAGTTTCCTTTTGGCAGCCCTCCTGCTGCTGAGCTGCATCCCCGCCATGGCGGAGGAATTCCCCAAGCTGGACAACGGTGCTGCATGGGACTATATTGGCGACTGGTTTGGCGTGTCCGGTATGGATGTCATGGGCGACCCGACCACCGATTATCCTGAACTCAAACTGTGCCTGTATCTAAACGGTCTTGGCGACCTCTATCTGGATGGCGGCAAGAAGGAAGTTGTGGGCTGGTATGTGGAGGAGGGCAATGTATTCCTCGCCCGTACTGTTGACGGTGTTCCCAAGGCTGACGAAATCTTTGCTTACGCCTATAAGGACGATACCGGCCGCCTGGTGGTGGATCTGATGACTGTCTCCGTGCGTTGCGAGCAGGAAGGAGAAGAATACACAGACGTGGTATGGCCCGAGTTCAATGCCGAAGATGCCAAGTACTTCATCGGTACATGGGAGGCTGTCACCTACATCAGCGAGGGCGAGGAAATCCCTGCCGAGCTGATCGGGCCGATGACCTTCGTTCTGAACGACGATGGCACTGCCCAGTCCATCGAAGGCGAGGAAGAGCCTTACGAACTGCGCTGGTACAGCGATTATTCCGTGGCTTATCTGGGCGAGACCCCCACGGAGCTGGTGGAAATCTCCTTTGACGGCAACGGCAACATCTCCGTTAAAATGGATGCCGAAACCACCATCATTATGGCTCCCGTGGCAGAAGTTGTTGAAACCGGTACCATTCTGGGCACTTGGGAAAGCAGTGACAGAACGGTGGAGATTACCGAGGACGGCAAGCTGAAGCTCATCTACAAGGAAGATGGGTACACCAACCACATGGAATGGGAGATTGTGGACGGCATCCCCACCGTTACGCTGGGTACCTGGAAGGATTCCACCATTGAGTTCGTGGATGGCTATCTGATCATCAACTATTCCGTTCAGCAGAAGCTGACCCGTGTGGGCGCTGTGCCTGAGATTTATGTTGGCCCCGGCGGATTCTCCGTGCCTGCAGGCGACAGCTCTGACTCCTTCCTCGGCGATTGGGTGGAGGAAAGCGGCCGCGGCGTGCTCACCTTCAACAGAGATTTCACCGCTGTGATGAACTTTACCGATGGCCGTGTGTATGACATGAACTGGAAGACCACGGAAGATGGCGCCATGTTCACCAGTGGCAATTGGTTCGATACGCCCATGGTCATCGAAGACGAAAACACCCTGAACATTGGTGGCGGCTGGATGATCCTCTACCGCGAAGGCGAGGAAGAACCCACCGAAAACACAACGGAACCCGAAGAAGCTCCCGTTGAGCCTGACGCAGCAGAGGGCGAAACCACGCCCCGGCCCGAGGAGGGCGGCGACCCCTACATCGGCAAAAAGTTTGTGCTGGTGGGTGCTTCCATCAATGGCATCAATCTTTCTGCGGAA
Source organism: Clostridia bacterium (assembly GCA_017501255.1). Lineage (GTDB taxonomy): Bacteria > Bacillota > Clostridia > Christensenellales > Aristaeellaceae > Limiplasma. The sequence goes on from JAFVXE010000019.1 coordinate 5,699, forward strand.
CAGCTGAACGCCGCCGGTGACTATGTCATCTTCAATGCGGACGGCAGCGTGGAACTGTTCATGAGTGACCGCATGGTGGAGACCCTCGGCTGGACCCGTGGCACTGTAACGGTTGTGGGCGCTGAGCACGACGGCTTCTGCGTGGATTATTACGGCACCTATTACAACTTCGGTATCACCGGCGATGGCCTGATGCTGGATTACTTTGGTACGCCCCGTTTCTACGAACCGGAAGTGAAGGAAGAAGCTGCTGTCCCGGCTGCTCCTGATGCAGCAGCTCCTACCCTGCCGGAAGCCGCCGGTCTGGATACCTGTATGAATAAAAAATATGTGGCAAAAACCTACACTGCCGCCGGATATACCGCCGATGCCTCCATGCTGGGCGCAGAATATGCGCTGACCCTGAAGCCCGCCGGCACCTGCGAACTGATTTCGGCCGGCTTCCCTGTGCTGCTGAACTGGGCTTCGGAAGAGGATCGGCTGGTCATCGACTACATGGGCGCTGCCACCTATTATGTAACCCCCACCGCCGACGGCCTGGATCTGGATATGAACGGCATGGTGCTGAACATGGTGGCTGAGTAAAGCCGCAACTGCCTGCCGGAGATAGCTCCGGCAGACGTTTTCAAAACAAGCCGCACATTGATGCAAACGGAGATGAGAGACATGAAAATCGGTAAGATCATCCTCATCGTGCTGGGTGTTGCCCTGATCGCTTTGGGCGTTAAGGGTCTGATGGACATCCCCGGTCAAAAAGCCCTGCTGGAGAATGCTGTTTATCTGGAAGAACCCATCATCCTGCCGGAAAACGAAGGCCAGCTGGTGATCATCCACGGCAAGCCAGAAATGACGGCTCCTGCCTGTGACGAGGAACTGGGGCTGACCCTTGACACCATCAAGGCTTACCGCTACGCTGAGGAGTACAAGCTGATTTCCAGCGAGCAATTGCTGTATAAGTACGGCTGGGTAGCCAAGGGCCAGAAGAGCATCGTGGGCGAGGCCTCAGTCGGCGAATTTGCTCTGGATGAAAAGACACTGGTGGGTCTCCCTGTCGACAGCGAATACGACGGCTTTGATACTGCGGAGCTCAGTGCCAACGGCTATGTATTGGGCCGCGGAAAAACCAAGGAAGGCGCTCCGACGGAACGTTGGTGGGTGATCGCCGGTGGCAAATACTACTACGATGCATTTGAATACAGCGGAAATACGGATATCCCCCATCTCACCCGCGAGATGAACAAAGAGATCGCCTTGGAGCGAGAGGGCGCAAAGGCTTACGCTTACAAGGTTTATACCGGAGCCGGTGAGCAGGAAATGACCATCGCCGGCATCCAGCAGGGGAATCTCCTTGTGGCAGACGACACGCTGGGGCCTATTGTGAAAGATGGCGTACTCAGCAAGGAACAGATCCTGTCTGCCAATCAGAGTGGCATCATGGGCGGTTCCATCGTCTTTATGCTGATTGGCGCTGTGCTGGCGGTTCTGGGTCTGCGCAAGCCCAAAGTCAAAGCCCATACAACTTATGATAAGGAGCAAGCAAACCAATGAGTACTGTAGCCTACAAATGCCCCAATTGTGCCTCTTCCCTCACCTTTAACGGAGAAAAAATGGCCTGCGGCGCTTGTGGCAGTCAGTTTGATCTGGCTGCCGTGGAAGCCATGTACGCTGCCCAGACCAGCGGCGGCATCGACTTCGACACCCCCGACGAGGGCTATGCCGCCTCCGATGTAGCCCAGATGAAGGCATATCGCTGCAAAAGCTGCGGCGCGGAGCTGATCACCGAGGGCACCACCACCGCCACCGAGTGCCCCTACTGCGGCAGCCCCACCATTCTGCCTGACCGCATCGAGGGCGGCATCCGCCCCGAACTGGTGGTTCCCTTTGCCATCTCCAAGGAAGAAGCTCAGAAGATGTTTGAGGACTACTTCCAGGGCAAAAAGCTGCTGCCCAACATCTTCAAAAAGGATAATCAGATCGCCGAGATCCGTAAGCTGTATGTGCCCTACTGGCTGTTCGACTGCGACGCGGATGCCACCATCGTCTACAGCGCGGAAAAACGCCGCACCCAGCGTACTGACGAGTGGGAGATCGAGACCATCGAGCACTACATCGTCAACCGCAGCGGCACCATGAGCTTTGAGAACATTCCTGTGGACGGCAGCGTGAAGCTGGACAACAAGATCAGCGAATCGCTGGAGCCCTACGACCTGACCAAGGCCGTACCCTTCTCCCCCTCCGTGCTGTCCGGCTCGCTGGCAGACCATGCGGACGTGGATGCGGCAGGCTGCGAAAAGCGGGCTGTGGAGCGGGTGGAAAAAAGCATCACCAATGCCATTCGCAGTACCGTTACCGGCTACACCAGCGTCAGCGAGCGCAGCAAGGGCTTCTCCTCCAAGGGCGGCAAGGTGACCCCGGTGCTTCTTCCTGTATGGCTCATCACCACCGTGAAGGATGGCAAGACCTACACCTTCGCCATCAATGGTCAGACTGGCAAGCTGACCTGCGACGTGCCCACCGACAAGGGCAAGGCCTTCCTGTGGGGCGCTGGCGCTTTTGCGGGCGTGATGGGCATCGGCGCGCTGATCCTTCACCTGATCAAGAAAATGGGCAGCGGCACCATGCTGCTGGTAGGCCTTCTTGGTCTGATCGCCGCCTTTGGCGTGATTGCGACCCTGATCGGGCAGCTGAAGCAGGCTTCCAGCCAAACCAGCGCATCCGGGTATTCCCGCGAAGGTGGCTTGCAGCTGAGCCTGGAGCAGGATCTGTACCTCTACACCAAAATCAATCGGAAAAAGATTGAGAAGCAGGAGCAGGCATCATGAAAAAGATTCTTTCGGGTATTCTGTCCCTTTTCCTTGCGGCTGGGCTGCTGTGCGGTTGTATTTCTGCCTTCGCCGAGGAGGGCGACTACATCGGCAACATGCAGGTGGTCAACTGCAACGAGTGGGTCTCCCTCAGGGAGCGGCCCAGCGGTTCTTCCCCGAGGCTGGTAAAGGTCTCGCTGGGTTCCATCGTCAGCAATTGCCGGTATGATGGCGACGAATGGGTTTACTGTGAGTTTGACGGCTATGCCGGGTACATCATGGCAGAGTATCTGGAGCCCAGCGACGGCGCTCTTACCTTCAACGCCATGATGGTCACCACGACCCCGGAGGGTGCGCCTTTCTACCCCACCATCGACAGCACCGAGCCCATCGACACCATCTGGCCCAATACCGTTGTGCGTAACTGCCATATGATGGATAACGGCAGGGTCTATGTGGAATGGGGTGACCGCTGCGGCTTCATCCAATCGGAGCGTGCAGAAGTCTATAACGAGATGCTCCACTATCCCCACAAGTTTGTCATGCGGTCCAATCTGTACAGCGGTGCATACGAAGGCCCTGACCCGGTGCTTCAGATCGACTATGCAGAGAACTTTCCCCTCTGGCAATACGATTACACAACCCTCACCTACGACCTGACCTACTATGCGGAGCCGGATTATCCCCGGCTGAATTATGTGCTGCACTCGGAGGATGTGCTGGGCAAGATCCACCTCTACAGCCTTGAGCTGATGGTCTGGGATGAGGATACCGGCGAAGCGGAATTTGAGTTTACGCTGGAGGATATGCAGTATGAGCTTGCCCCGGGGCAGGCCATCACCGCCACAGCCGTCATGTTCGGCATGACGCCCAATCTGGCCGTGGGCTATGAAGATGCGAACGGCATGTACCATTTCGCCTTTATTGAAATGAGCGGCGAGGATGGCTCGCTGTATCTGAGAGAATTCTGATCCCTGAGAACCCTGCTTTCTTTGTGCGAAAAGAAAGACAACAATACATGGAGGTATCGTCATATGGCAAAACACAACTGTGCAATCTGCGGCGCTGAGATCGGCTTGATGAGCGCCCAAAAGCTGGCGGATGGCAACTACATCTGCCGCAAGGTATGCAGCAAGAAGTGCTTCAAGGTCTTCGACCGTGTAGCCGCCACCCTGACCGACGTGACCGATCACATCGAACAGATCGAGTTCGGCACCAAGGTATGGAACCAGATCTTCGTTCCTCTGCAAAAAACCAAGGTGAAGGAAGAAAAGCTCCGTCAGGTGACCGGCCTGAGCGACCTGATCGTGTACGTTTCCCCCTCCACCGGTCTGATCGCCTTTGTGGAAAACCGCTACAAGTTCATGTTCTTCGGCAAGTCCACCTACGCCTGCGTATACCGTCTGGCTGATCTGGTATCCTACACGCATGAGGAAGAGAAGAAGACCAACAGCGAAGGTCAGGAAGAGATCAAGCACTACATGCGCTTTGGTTTCAAGGACACCAAGGGCATGAGCAATTTCCGTCTGGGCGTCAGCTCTCTGGGTCAGTTCTCCAACAATGAGCAGTATTTCGACAAGCTGTTCGGCATCGATGCTTCCATACGCAGCGGTTTCGCCAAGGGTATGCGTCAGGTGGATGCCGCCAAGGCTGCCTTTGCCGCCGTGAAGGCTGCCAAGGATGGCACGCTGGATGAAGCACAGGCTGCCGAAACCATGCAGACCTTGGAAGCCGTCCAGCTGGGCGACCGCACCGAGTGGATCGCCAAGGCTGATGCCGCGCTGGCTTCTGTAAAGTGATCATCTGAACAAACCAAAAGCAACGCCTGTATGTGCGGGCGTTGCTTTTTTATTGATATGTTTTTCGGTTTGTTACTGCATTTCATTTGGCAGCCCATACTGCGTCACTGCTTCCAAATACTCCTTCGGATCGCCCTCCATAATCAGCTCCGCATAAGCAGCGGGATCGTTGTAAATCAACCAATCCAGCTCCGAACGTTGGTACATATTCTCTGCATACGCCGCCTCCGCTTTTGTGCAGTTAATGGAGATGATCCGTCCATCCCGCAGCCAAACGTCTACGCAGCCGGTATCCGACCTGCAGGCAAGTGTTGAGAAAGAGCAAACCGGTTCGGATATGAAATCGAACGCTGCACCAAACTCCTTCAGCATTTGCTGAAGGAGTTTTTTGTATAGTATGATTTCCCCCAAAAAAGATACCGTTGACTCCGTGCCAACAACATATTATGATAGATTCAGCAAAACCGGACGAAAACAATTTGATATGACCAAATGGATGCGCAGGAGATGAAGGATATGAAGCTCTTATACGGCAACTACACGATTCTGTTTCAAAATGGCGGGCTGGAGATTCTCCGGGATGGTCAGACGCTGTACCGCAATGAAAGGCCCCTTTGCATCACCGTGAAAACAGCGTCCACTGCCAATGCTTTCTACGAGGGCCCCTATGAGCAATTCACCGAGGAAAACGGTCAGATCATGGCCCGGGGCACGCTGCGGCTGCCGACCGGGTCCTGCTTTGCATTTGCCGACAGCTATGGCATCACGGACAGCGGCCTGTGCTTGCAAAGGAAGGTAACGGTGCTGGAAGGCGGCAGTGATCTGGGCTTTTCCAGCAAGTTTTCTGTGTACATGGTTCAGTCGGACCGGCTGGAGGACTACGAGTGCTTTGCCCCGGGCTGCTGGTACCGGCACAATGAATTTGCGCCCAAGGGCTATATGGGCAAAGATCTGGACTGCGAATATTACTGGAAATATGAGACCCGGTATGCCCTGCCCGTTTTTGCCATGCGCAACGAAGCCACCGGCGAGGCGGTATCCCTGTCCCGCTGGGCAGCGGATGTGACGCTGAGAAATCTGGATGTGGAACTGTCTGAAAACAGCGTGGATCCCACATTCACCATCGGTGCCATCGGTATGAGCCGTCCTTCGGCCCAGACGATCAACTATATGTATTATGGCTTTGAGGTGCGCAGCGATCATCCCGTGCCGGTGCAGGGCCTTTCCATCGATTATGTGTACCCCGGTGCGGAAGGCCAGACGGCCATCGTCAACCATTACGGCGGTTTGGATTTCCACAACAAGCCCATGAACTTCCAGCGGGTGAATCATCCCGTGACCCCCGGCTTTACGCAGACCTATTCTGTCTGCCTCAGTCTCAGTCATCAGGATTCCTTCCAGAGTATGATGCGGGAAAGCTGGCGCAATACCTATGCCAGAATGCGGGATCGCCTCTTTGCGGTGGATAATACGAAGCATTTTCATGATTGCATGAAGATCTTCATGGCCTACACCCGTCAGTATGGCGATTCCTACGGCCTGCCCTTTGCGGCCCAGCTGCCCCATATGGATGCCAACAATGTTTCCTTCCAGTTTGGTTTTGTGGGTCAGCAGCCCGGCATCGGTTACCTGCTCATGCGCTACGGCATTCTGGAAGATGTGGCAGAGGCACGGGAGAAGGGCTTTGGCATTCTGGATTTCTGGGTCAGGGCTGCCGATACGGAAAGCGGCCTGCCGCCCATGTGCTACAACCCCAATCTCAAAGGGTTTGAGCCGTATCCCTACTATATCCGGATGTTGGCGGACGGTCTGGAAGCGATTCTGGAAGCATGGCGATTCCTGCACAAGCGGGGCATGGAGAAGCCGGAATACCTCCGTTTCTGCCAAAAGGCGGCGGATTGGCTCATCTCTGCGCAGAATGCGGATGGCAGCTATTATCGTGCCTACTATGCCGATGGTTCCATCCGGATGGATTCCAAGTCCAATACCCCCAGCGTGATCCGTTTTCTGATCCAGATGCACCTGATCACCGGGAAGGAAGCCTACCGCATCGCAGCCGAGAAGGCTGGTGAGTGGTCGTTTGACAACGCCTACCGTCAGTTGGAGTTCCGGGGCGGCACCTGCGACAACAGCGATATTCAGGACAAGGAAGCAGGCATTTACGGCATCTGGGGCTTCCTGGCACTCTATGACCTGACCGGCGAGGCACGCTGGCTGGAGGCTGCCATCGGCTCGGCTGACTATACCGAAACCTGGACCTACGCCTGGAGTTTCCCCATTGCCGCCCCCTGGTCCAACCACCCCTTCACCCGGAACGGCATCAGCGGTCAAAGCGTGATCACCATCGGCGGCGGTGCAGATGTGTATATGGCTGCCTGTTCCTATACCTATTACCGCCTGTATCTGATTACCGGCGATACGCATTATCTGGACTTTGCTGAGTTTATCGACTGCAACACCCGCCAGGCCAATGATGTGGACGGTTCCTTCGGCTATGCCATGCCGGGGCTGGTGCATGAAAGCGCTGGTTTTGCCTTGCAGAATATGCGCAGCCACTACCACTGGCTGCCCTGGTGCAACTTTGTGCAGGCTGAACCCGCCGCCCGGATGTACGATACCTTCGGCACCTATGAGGTTTCCGCCGCCAAACAGATGGACTTGGAGGAGCAGAAAGCCCGAAACCAGATCTACCGGGATTATGTTTGAATTGGTGCGGTTGTGGAAAAGTTGATATGGAAGATGACGCCCTCAGCAGTGGCTGGGGGCGTCAGTCTATCAAAGGACCTTTCAGAGGTATCGGAGGGCCGCAGTCCTCCGATTGCTGTTCCGAAACCAGCGGCGTGCATGGTGAAAGGATCGTAATGGAAAGTCATAGAACCTGTTTGGTGAGAATTTGTAACAACTCATCGGCTGATCCGGAAAAGTCTGGGCATTTCCGATGCCAAAAGGTATAATGAAGTTGTTGTTTCTTCGTTTCATTCAAAGGGAAAGGGGAAGGTGACCTTCTGTGTCCATCGCCAAACGCTGCCTGTTCTGGTTCGTCGGCCTGATTCTGCTGGTTGCGGTTCATCCTGCATTTGCGCAGGCACCCCAGCCTATGTATCCGGCGATTCAGGGTCATCTGTGGGGCTATATAGATTCCGATAACCAATGGATAATGCCGCCCAATAATCTTGAACCGTTGCAGCCGGTCCATGATAACGAAATTGTGTACAATAATGATACGGACGAATGGCTGTATATCCAGGGCGAAAACCTTACAGAGGGCGGTCATGAACTGCTTTTCCCGGACTGCAATCTGCGCTGGGCATCACCCTTCTTCGAGGGCAGGGCCTTGATTCAGGTGATGCTGCCGGATTACTCCCTGGCCTATGCCCACATCGACCCGGCGGGAAAGGTCATCTGGGCGGAGGACGGCGTGGATATCCCTGCGCTGCAAGCCCAGCTGGAACAGGGAATCTGCCCGGATCCCGCCGACATGACGGCAGAGGAAGCGATGGAAATGCTGGTGGGGGAATGGTCCAACACAGGCGGTGGGGAACATCTGAGCGAGATTCAGAATGCAGATGGCTGGTATACAGTGCCATTGACAATGAATGGTTCATGGTTGGTGCGGAAAACTGAGCCCGGAGAACGCTTCTACAATGGATATGGTTTTGTTTTCGTTGAAGTTTTTACCGATGAAAATGGCAATGAGGTAACCTATGAAATGGGCCTGAGTATCCATCATCGGGATGCTTTCGCTCTCAGTCACGGCGATGGCGTCAGCGGCTATACCCGGTACCGGAGCCGGTATGATGAGAACTGGCAATATATGCAAATGAGGAAGCAAAGCAATGAGGAAAAGGAATAGCAGGAGTGGTCAAGAGCCGCACTTCCTGAACCAGCCTCTTGGGAAGCATAAGGGGACTCGCATCGCAGCCTTTGGCCTGTTGCTGGCTTTGATCTCCCTTGTTGTCCTGTGCATTCCCATCCGAAAAGACTATTTCCCGGAACTGATAGCCACCTTCCCAATAGAAACCAATTACCAGCAGCGATATCCTGCCGCCTTCGCCCATGACAATCAAGGCCGTCCTGCCAAGCCGGTGTGGCTTTGGTACCCTGTATCAGAAAACCCGGATACCGAAGCCGCCGAAGAAACCCTCCGGGAGATCATCGGGGAGGAAACTTCGCTGGACTTTGACCATTACACATACGCCATTTCCCTTGGCTGCACCATCCAGCGTATCCGCAAAACCACCTATCTCCTGACGGATATTCACAATGGCTTCCGCTATGGCGGGGCAGAAGCCATACTGTCACAGAATTGCCCCGGGGATCAGGGCTTTCTCTACCGCATCCCCAAGGACTGGCTTGACATCAAGTACTACGCCGCGTTTGACGAGAATTACCGCTTTGCAACCGGCAGATGATTTCCGTCTGCAAACACATCTTTTCCTTGACATTCTCCCCCAATCGTACTACTCTAAACTATATCCCCCAAAGCAAAGGAGACTGTTATGGAACGCTTGTACATCAATCAGATCAAGGATCATCTGGATACAGAGATCAAGCTGCAGGGCTTTGTGGAGAACTTCCGCAACGGCAAAGCCATGGCGTTTATCGTTTTGAAGGACATCACCGGCAAGGTGCAGATCACCATTGAGAAGGAAAAGCACCCCGAGCTGGAGGATGTGCTGGCGCAGACCACCCCCGACTCCGTCATCACGGTGTACGGCACCGCCGTTGCCAGCGAATATGTGAAGATGGGCGGCATGGAAGTGTTCCCCACCCAGATTGTGCTGGAATCCGCTGCCGATGCGCTGCCCATCATCCGGGAAGGCATCCCCGCCACCAAGAAAAAGGCGGCTGTGGAACGCTCTGCCATCGATTCCCGTCTGGATTACCGCTGGATCGACCTGCGCACCGAACGCAACCAGCTGATCTTCAAGGCTCAGACCGTGCTGGCCAAGGCTCTGCGGGATTTCCTTCTGGAGCGCAACTTCCTGGAGATCCACACCCCCAAGCTGATCGGCGCTGCCAGCGAAAGCGGCTCCGATGTGTTTGCCGTCAAGTATTTTGATACCACCGCCTATCTGGCCCAGAGCCCTCAGTTCTATAAGCAGATGGCCATGGCCTCCGGCTTTGAGCGCATCTTCGAAGTAGGCCCCGTGTTCCGTGCCGAGAAGAGCTATACCAGCAAGCACACCACCGAGTTCACCGGCTTTGACCTGGAGTTCAGCTATATTACCTCCTTCCGTGATGTGATGAAGATGGAAGAGGAACTGCTGGCTTATGCGCTGGGCAAGGTGAAGGAAGAACTGGGCGACCAGATTCAGGAACTGTTCGGTCTGGAAGTGATCGTGCCCACCACGCCCTTCCCCGTTGTGACCCTGAAGGAACTCTACGCTGCGCTGGAAGCTGAATTTGGCTACACCGTGGACGAGTCCGAGAAGGGCGACCTGACCACCGAAGCCGAGCGTCTCAGCTACGACTGGGTGAAGAAGACCTACGGCCACGAGTTCCTGTTCGTTACCGATTTCGGCGCTGAAAAGCGTGCTTTCTACCATATGCGGGACGAGAACGGCGTGCCTCAGGGCTACGACCTGATCTGGCGCGGTGTGGAGATCACCACCGGCGCCCAGCGTGAGCATCGCTACGAAGTGCTCAAGCAGCAGGCCGAAGAAAAGGGCCTTGCCGAGGACGTGAAGTTCTACCTTGAGTTCTTCCGCTACGGCTGCCCGCCCCATGGCGGCTTCGGTCTGGGTATCGACCGTCTGACCATGCTGCTGTGCGGCCTGCACATCAACGAGGCCATGTTCCTCTTCCGCAGCCCCAAGCGTCTGACTCCGTAAGGGCTGTGGGGTGGTTTGTGGGGCACTGCCCCACGCCCCGGCAGGGGGCAAGGCCCCCTGCACCCGCACATTGGGCTCATTGCATGAGCCCAAAAGGGTTGGGTATAGCACAGAACATTGTTTTTCAACCGCCATCTCAGGGTGGCGGTTGGTTCATTTCGAGGAGGTTCCGCTATGTCCCCTGATAACACCAACTATACCCAGAGCGTGTCCGCTGTCTGCATCCATGAGGGAAAGGTGCTTCTGGCACGGCATACTTATGGCAGCGGCAAGGGGCTGCTGATTATTCCCGGCGGCTATGTGAACTGTGGCGAAGCCCCGGAAACGGCCGTCCGGCGGGAGTATCTGGAGGAAACCGGCGTTGTGATTGCGCCGCAGGAACTGGTTGGCGTGCGTTTCAACGACCATGACTGGTATGTGGTGTTCCGGGCGGCTTATGAATCCGGTGAGGCTCGTTCTGACGGGGAGGAAAACAGCGAAGTGGTCTGGCTGCCTGTGGAGGAAGCCCTGACCCGGGAAGATGTGCCGGAATTAAGCAAGATTATGATCCGGGCGGCAATGCAGCCGGGCGGGTGGCAGCAGCAGTCCATGACCAGCCGCCGCCCCACTACGCTGTATGTGAACAAAGCTTAATCAAATACAGCCAAACAAATGAGCGTCGTTCCCCACATCGGGAACAACGCTCGTTTGCTATGCTTGTAAACAATCATACCCTTTTGGTGCACATGAAATGGGCGCAAATCGGAGGTGCAGGCGGCACTGGGGGTTGTCAGGGGCAGAGCCTCTGACCATCCACTTCGCCTCTTACAGATCCACACCCAGGAACTTCTTGGCCAGAATGCCAACGAAGAAGGACATCACGGCCACGCCGATGGAGATCAGCGCCATCTCCCAGAAACGGTTCTTGAAGGACAGATCCTGCGCCACAGAAGTATAGTAGGTGAACACGGCGATGATGAGCACCATCACAGCCAGCATACACACCAGCGCAGCGATGTACTGATCCACCGGGAAGAGCAGATAGGGGAGAACCAGGGCCACGACGGTGATCAGATAGGCGATGCCGGTATAGGAGCAGGATTTCAGGGCATCGGAGCGGCCTTCGCTGCGGGCAGCCAGAAACTCGCTGGATGCCATGGAGAAGGTGGCGGAAATCCCGATGATCAGGCCGGAGAGGGCAATGAGGCGGGTATTCTGCATGGCAAAGGTGAAGCCCGCCAGGCTGCCGGTCAGCTCCACCAGAGCGTCGTTGAGGCCCAGCACCATGCTGCCCACGTATTGCAGGCTTTCTTCATCCAGCATCTGCAGCAGGGCCTGTTCGTGTTCTTGCTCCTGCTCCTTGATCTGTACGCTTTCCGGCACCTCAGCGGCCAGCAGGGCGTATTCCTCCTGAGAGGCTTCCTCGCCCCGCTCCATCAGCTTGACGGCAAAGGTGAAGCCCAGAAGCCGGGCAATCAGGCTGTACCAGAAAATCTTGCCCTTCTGGGGCTTCATGACTTGGCCGGTATACTTGCGCCAGATCTCGTAATGGGCCTGTTCCTCCCGGGAAAGGCGGCGCAGGGTTTCTTTGTTTTCGTCACCCTTGGCGTGCTTGGCGATCTTCTCGTAAATGACGCTTTCGGTCAGTTCGCTCTGCTGCATTTTCTCAATCAGCTGGAGCGCTTTGGGGGATAGCTGTTGGCTCATAAGGGAGCTCCTTTCCTTTGTGCGTGGGTTTGCCATCGGTTGATTCAATGGAAGCGTGGTGCGTCTGAGAGTGGTATACCCCATCGACAGGGGCATGAAACCACCCTGAATGTACAGGTACTATTTTATCACTGCGGGGCGCAAATGAAAAGACGGGAAAAACGCCTTCTCAGCGAACGCTTGAGTATTGCCCTAATGAATGGTATAATACGCAAAAGCCTTTTGTGAAATGAGGAACGAGCCATGAATATACAGATCAATCAGCTGGGCTATACGCCGAAAATGAAGAAAACCGCACTGCTCAGAGGCCCTTTGGCGGATGAGATGCAGGTGAAGAATGCAGCCGGAGAAACGGTGTTGACGGTGCCGGTTGACCAGGGGCGTACGGAATTGTGGGGCGATTCGCTGGCAGCGGTGGATTTTTCGGCGCTTTCGATGGAGGGAACCTATACGCTCCACTGCGGCGATGCCAGCTCTTACCCCTTTGTGGTGGCCGAATCGCCTTATCAGGACTGTCTGGCCGCTTTGGTGGATATGCTCTACTACCAGCGCTGCGGATGCGATCTGGGCCCTGAAACGGGCGTTTTTGCCCATCCCGCCTGCCATACCGGCATGGCCCGGGTCTATGGCACCGAGGAGAAGGTGGAAGTGTCCGGCGGCTGGCATGATGCTGGCGATTATGGACGCTACATCGTCCCGGCAGCCAAGACGGTTGCGGATGTGCTGCTGGCATGGCAGTGGAATCCTGCCGCTTTTGTGCAAGGCATCACGCCGGTGCTGGACGAAGTTCGCTGGGAATTGGAATGGATGCTGAAAATGCAGCGAGCGGATGGTGCGGTGTACCATAAAGTGACCTGTGCTTCCTTCTGCGGCATGGTCATGCCTCATGAGGAGACGGAAGCGTTGATCCTCAGCCCGGTTTCCACCACTGCCACGGCGGATTTTGCCGCTGCCATGGCCATGGCCAGCCGGTTTTATCAGTCCGTTGATGCGGCATTTGCACAGCGGATGAAGGAAGCCGCCCTTCAGGCCTGGGCATTTATCGCTGACAACGACCCCATTCTCTTCCGCAACCCGGAAGGCATCCGTACCGGTGGCTACGGGGACGGCTACGATGGCGACGAACGCTTGTGGGCAGCCGTGGAACTGGCGCTGACCTGCGGCGGGGATTCCTATCCCAAAGCTGCCCGGGAATGGCTGGCTGTCATTGACCAGAACAGCGCTCCGCTGGGCTGGGCGGATATGCGGGGCTATGCTGCCATCGAAGGGATGCAGCTTCCCGGCGAAGCGGGGGAAAGCTGCCGCCGCTGGGTGCGGAAGGAAGCGGATCGTCTGCTGGAGCGTATCAATGCCTATGGTATTACCATGACGGATTATTTGCCCTGGGGCAGCAACATGGATGTGTGCAACCATGGTATGCTCCTGTTTGCCGCTTACCAGCTGACCCATCAGGAAACCTACCGCCTCGCAGCCGAAAAGCAGCTCCATTATGTGCTGGGCGTGAATCCGGTCAGCTATTGCTATGTGTCCGGCTTTGGGTCCAGGCCCATGAGCCATCCTCATCACCGGCCCAGCGTGGCGCAGGGTGTGGCCCAGCCGGGTATGCTGTCCGGCGGCCCCTGCTCAGGCCTTGCGGATGCCTGTGCCAAAGAACGTTTGCAGGGTCAGCCGGCAGGCAAGTGCTTTGTGGATGATCATGCATCCTATTCCACCAATGAAATCTGCATCTATTGGAATTCCCCGTTGATCGCCCTGATGGCGGGGATCATGGGTGCATAAGTGTACCGGGGAGGTCATTTCATGCTGATTATCAATGCCAAAGCCTATCTGGACGGCGCATTTGTCTACCCCACCTGTGTTCGCGTCGCACAGGGCATGGTGCAGGCTGTTTCTTCCGAGCTGTCTGCCCTGCCCGGCGAGGAAGTGCTGGATCTTGGCGGCGACTATCTGCTGCCGGGTTTTGTGGATGTGCACATTCACGGCTACAGGGCCCACGATACGATGGAGGGAGAGGCTTCCATCCGCAGCATGAGCCGGGACTTGTACGAACAGGGCGTGGCGGCTTTTCTGCCCACAACCATGAGCGATTCTCCCGCCAATACCCTCCTTGCGGTGGATGGCGCCCGTGAGGTGATGGCAAATCCTGAAACCCGTGGAGCCAAGGTGCTGGGTGTGCATATGGAGGCTCCCTTCCTGACCAAGGAAAAAGCGGGTGCCCAGCGGAAACGCTATTTCTGCGATCCTTCCATGGAGCGGATGATGGCTATGTGTGGCGGCAGACTGGACGGCGTGAAGATGATCACGCTGGCACCGGAGCGCAAGGGCGCAGAGGAATTCATCCGGGCCATGACGGCGGCGGGCGTGACCGTATCCTTGGGCCATACCGTGGCGGATGCGGAATTGACCCATCAGGCGGCGGACTGGGGTGCTACCCACGTGACGCATACCTTCAACGCCCAGCAGCCCCTGAACCATCGCAAGCCCGGTATGCCCGGCGCAGCCCTGACCGATGACCGCCTGTACTGCGAAGTGATCGCCGATGGCGTACACCTGCACCGGGATACGATACGGCTGCTGGTGCGGGCCAAGGGCGCACAAAAAGCGGTGGCCATCACCGATGCCATGGAGGCGGCAGGAGTGCCCGAAGGCCGGTATGCGCTGGGCGGCTACCGGGTGGAAGTGAAGAACGGCGAAGCCCGCCTGATGAACGGCACCTTGGCAGGCTCTGTGCTGACTTTGCGCAAAGCCTTGGAAAACCTGATTCATCGTTTTGATATTGCCCCGGAGGATGCAGTGCGGATGTGCACCCAGACCCCGGCGGAGTCCATCGGGGAACCGCTGGCAGGGCGGATCATCCCCGGCGCACCGCTGCCCCTCACCCGCTGGTCAGCCCAGTGGCAAATGAAGGGGATTGTGGAGTAACGGCATGGAAGAAAGAATCACCCTTTGCGGGGACGACTGCCTGCAATGCCCACGGTACAATGCCCGCACCCCGGAGGAACTAAGCCGGGTGGCGGAATTGTGGTACCGGGTGGGCTGGCGGGACCGGATCATCTCCAACGAGGAAATCGCCTGTACAGGCTGCTCGTCTCACAAACAATGCACCTATGGACTGGTGGAATGCACCCGTGCCCATCAGGTGGAAAAATGCAGCCAGTGCAGCCGGTTTCCCTGCGGAAAGACGGATGAGCTGCTGAGCCGTTCGGCTGCCTGGCAGGAAAGATGCAGGCAGGTATGCACCGCTGAGGAATATGCTGTGCTGGAAAAAGCGTTTTTCCAGAAGGAAAACAATCTGCGGAAATGAGATCAGGGTTCCTGTTCCCCCGCTTGATCACATTTGGAAGGAATATTCCATGACAAAGAGAAAAACCAACTGGGGCATGATCGGCGTGATTTTTGCGCTGGCATGGCCCACCATGCTGGAACAGCTGATGCAGACGGCTGTGCAATACATTGATACGGCCATGGTGGGCTCGCTGGGCACGGCGGCAACCGCTGCCGTGGGCGCCACCACCACGGTCAACTGGCTCATTGGCAGCACGGTATCCGCCCTGGGCGTGGGCTTTCTGAGCATGATCGCCAAGGCCTACGGCGCAGGGGACAAGCCGCTGGCAGCCAGAGCCACCGGGCAGGCCACGCTGGCAGTGCTGGCCTCCGGCATTCTGTTTACCGTGTTGACGCTGGGGCTCAGCCGTCAGGTGCCCGTATGGATGCAGGTGGATGAAGCCATTCAGGATCTGGCAGCCACCTATTTCTTCATCCTGTATGTACCCATGCTGCCAAGGGCCGCCAGCATCATTTTCGGTACGGCCCTCCGGGCTGCCGGGGATACCAAGACCCCCATGCGGGTGGGTATCTGGGTGAATATCATCAATGTGGCGCTGAATTTCCTGCTGATCTATCCCACCCGAACCCTGCGGATTTTGAACCTGTCCTTCCTTATGCCCGGCGCAGGCATGGGCGTGATCGGCGCAGCGGTTGCCAGTGCCATTGCCTTTACCGTGGGCGGCGTGTGCATCACCGTGGCTTTGTGGCGGCATCCGGTCATCTCCCCCAGGGGCCAGAAGCTGAAGCCGGATATGGCGGTGCTGGGTCCCTGCCTGCGGGTGGCGCTGCCCAATATGCTGCAACGCTTTGGAACCTCGCTGGGGTATGTGGCCTTTGCCGCCATGATCAACTCCCTGGGTGAGATTTCCACCGCTGCCCATACCATCGCCAACACGGTGGAATCCGCTTTCTATGTGCCCGGTTACGGTATGCAGACCGCCGCCGCCACGTTGGCCGGCAACGCCTATGGCGCCCGGGACAAACAGCGGATGAAGGAACTGGCCCGTACCATTCTTTTGATTGAAACCCTGCTGATGATCCTTTCCGGCGGCCTGCTGTTCGCCTTCGCCCCCAACATGATGGGGCTGTTCTCCCGGAATGCGCAGGTGATTCTGCTGGGCGCAACCGTATTGCGCATGGTGGCGGTATCGGAACCCTTCTACGGCGTATCCATCATCATTGAGGGTATGCTGCAGGGCGTGGGTCGCACGGTAACGCCCTTTGTGTTTGGTATCATCGGTATGTGGGGCGTGCGCATTGTGGGCACGTTCATCTGCACGCAGCTCTGGGGCATGGGGTTGATTTCCGCCTGGGCGTGCATGATCGCCCATAATCTGCTTTTGTTTGTGCTGTTCACCATCCACTATCTCAGGGGACGGTGGAATCCGCTGAATGGGGTGGATGCAACGGAGATAACCGCAGAGTGACCAACATAAGAAAGAGATGATTTCTGTGATCCTTCGACCCATTACCGAAGCCGACCTGCCCGCCTGTGCCGACATCCTGATGAGTGTATACAACAACGAACTGTGGCAATGCCGCTGGACGAAGGAAACCGCCATGGCGTACCTGTCGGATCTTTTTGCCGCCCGGAAGTTTGTGGGCTATGCAGCGCAGGAGGAAGATCGTTTGATCGGAGCCGTTTTTGCACATGAGAAGGTCTGGTGGAACAACAGCGAGGTCTATGTAGAGGAAATGTTCGTCCGGCCTGAATGCCAGCGCATGAGCTGCGGCTCCCGGCTGATGGAACAGGTGGAGGCCTATGTGACCCAAAACGGGCTGGCGGGGATCACTCTGAGTACCAATCGATATGCACCCGCCCCCGAATTCTACCGTAAGCATGGCTTTGCGGAATGCGGGCACGTGCTGTTTATGGCAAAGGAAATGTCCTGAGGAAACAAACGAATATTCAAAAAGGACTGCTGCGTTTTGCAACAGTCCCTTTTTGTGTCTTGATTGATTCTCAGCCCAGCGAGTCCGTCACGTCCGTAACGATTTCCTTATCGTAGCAGGAGAACTTGGCATCCACATCGGCGGGCTTGGTCTTCTGGGTCAGCAGGCTGACGATGGGCACCAGAATCAGACCGCCCACCATGGCGAACACACCACTGTACAGCGAATTGGTGAAAACAAAGCCCAGAATGCCGCCGGAGAGCTTGATCCAGCCCACGCTGATGCACAGCTGGATGATCTCCAGTCCGGTGCCGTAAATGAAGCTGACAGCCACGGCAGCCTTGGTGGTTTTCTTCCAGTAGAGGCCGTAGAGGAAGGGAGCCAGGAAAGCACCGGCCAGTGCACCCCAGCTGACGCCCATCATCTGGGCGATGAACACGCTGTCAGCCCAGATGGAATCCTTCAGGATGGCGATCACAGCGGATACGGCAATAAAGAACACGATCAGCCAGCGCATGGTCAGCAGAGTGCTCTTTTCGTCCTGCTCTTTCTTGCGCAGGGGCTTGATCACATCCAGCGCAAGGGTGGAGGCAGAAGTCAGCACCAGAGAAGACAGGGTGGACATGGAGGCAGCCAGCACCAGCACCACCACCAGCGCAACGATCGCCGGCGCCAGATTGCTCAGCATGGCGGGAATGATCCGGTCGTAGCCGGGCAGGTTCTCGGGGGTGAAGTACAACCGGCCGAAGCCGCCCAGGAAGTAGCAGCCGCCCGCCACGATGATGGCGAACACGGTGGAGATGACGGTGCCCTTCTTGATGGAATCCTCATCCTTGATGGAGTAGAACTTGCCCACCATCTGGGGCAGACCCCAGGTGCCAAGGGAGGTGAGCATGACAACGAAGAACAGGAATACCGGCTGCGGGCCAAGGAAGGAGGTATACTTCCAGCCGTCGGTGCCGGTGGTGGCAATGGTTTCAACGGCCTGCATAAAGCCGCCGTTGCCCTTGAGCACCGCAGCGATGACCAGCACAATGCCGCCCAGCATGATAACGCCCTGAATAAAGTCGTTGATGGCGGTGGCCATGTAGCCGCCGAAGATCACATACAGGCCGGTCAGGGCAGCCATCATCACCACAACCACCCAGTAAGGCAGCTGAAACACATTGTTGAACAGGCTGCTCAGACCGTTGTACAGGCTGGCGGTGTAGGGAATCAGGAAGATAAAGACGATTACGGAAGCGGCGATTTTCAGGCCATTGGAATTATACCGCTTGGCGAAGAAATCGGGCATGGTTTTGGAGGAAAGATGCTGGGTCATCACACGGGTGCGGCGGCCCAGCACAATCCAGGCCAGCAGGGAACCGATGAAGGCATTGCCCAGACCAATCCACGTGGAAGCAACGCCGAAGTTCCAGCCGAACTGGCCCGCATAGCCCACAAAGATAACCGCAGAGAAGTAGGAGGTACCAAAGGCGAACGCCGTCAGCCACGGGCCTACGGAGCGGCCGCCCAGCACAAAGCTGTCCACATTGGTGGCGTGCTTGCGGCAATACAGACCCACGCCAATCATCAGAGCAAAGAACAGAATCAGCATGGGGATAGCAATGATTGCAGATGCAGACATGGGGGATAACATCCTTTCTTTTGTGATGATCAAATCCAAACGCCTTCCCAAACGGGAAGGCGCCAGACTGTTGACAAACCCCAGGAGGTATCGGAGGGGCGCACCCCTCCGATGGTCTTCCGAAACCGGCGGCGTGTACGGCGGTTTCGGAACCCTTGCGTAGCAAGGGATTCCTATCACCGTTTGCCGCCCGGCGAGCCGCAGGCTCGTAGGCAAACGGTGCAAACTCGTTGAAAAAGCCGCCGAAGGCGTGTTTTTCAACGATCTGACGCCTTCCCAAACGGGAAGGCGCTTGGGTTTGGTATTGAGCTTACAGCTTGGCGATATCCGCATCGGTGATGATGTGGAAGCCATTCTCCGTCAGCACCGCTTCCGCAGCGGCGTTGTCCGCCACACGGATGACCACATAGGCGTGGCGCTCGGTACGGGTGAGGAAGGCGTAAAGGTATTCCATGTTGATATCCGCTTTGTCCAGAATATCCAGCGCCTTGGACAGCTTGCCCGGAGCGTCGCCGATCTTCACGCCCACCACATCGATGTTCTTGATGATGTAGCCCAGATCGGTGAGGGCCTTGGTGGCGGCTTCGTTGTTGTTGACGATCAGGCGCAGAATGCCGAACTCCTGGGTATCGGCGATGGACAGGGCCCGGATGTCCACGTTGGCTTCAGCCAGCGCTTCGGTGATCTTCACCAGAGAGCCCTTCTGGTTTTCCACAAATACAGTCAGCTGATTGATTGCCACGGTTCGATCATCCTTTCCACTGGTTTGAGTCGATGAGCTTGCGCTTGTCGATGACACGCACGGCCTTGCCTTCGCTGCGGACGATGCTCTTGGGGGAGACCAGATGCACCGTGGGATTGATGCCCAGCATGGTCTTCATGGCGGCGGCCAGCGCCTTTTCCTGCTTGGTTACGCCGCCTACGGTATCGCTGAACTGGTCGGGGTTCAATTCCACATTCACATCGAAGGTGTCGTTGTTGTTGACGCGATCCAGCACGATCTGGTAGTTGGGGCTGTAGCCTTCCTTGAGCAGCACGGTCTCAATCTGACTGGGGAACACGTTCACGCCACGGATGATAAGCATATCATCACTGCGGCCCATGGGCTTGGACATACGGATATGGGTGCGTCCGCAGGCGCAGGGCTTGCGGGAGAGCACGCAGATATCCCGGGTACGGTAGCGCAGCAGCGGGAAGGCTTCCTTGTCCAGACTGGTGAACACCAGCTCGCCCTTGCTGCCCTCGGGCAGCACTTCGCCGGTATCCGGGTCGATGATCTCGGCGTAGAAATGATCCTCGTTGATGTGCATACCATTCTGCTGGCTGCACTCAAAAGCCACGCCGGGGCCGGAGGTCTCGGTGAGACCGTAGATATCATAGGCCTTGATGCCCAGCGCATCCTGAATGTTCCGGCGCATTTCCTCGGTCCAGGGTTCCGCACCGAAGATACCGGCTTTCAGCTTGTTGTCCTCGGGCTTGTAGCCCTGCTCCTTCAGGCTTTCGGCAAGGTATGCCGCATAGGAAGGGGTGCAGCAGAGCAGCGTGGCGTTCAGGTCCATCATGAACTGAATCTGGCGCTCGGTGTTGCCGGAGGACATGGGCAGCGTCAGGCAGCCCACCTTGTGGGAGCCGCCGTGCAGGCCGGATCCGCCGGTGAACAGGCCGTAGCCGTAGGCCACCTGGCACACATCCTCATTGGAGCACCCGGCAGCCACGATGGCACGGGCGCAGCAGTCCTCCCACAGATCCACGTCGTGCTGGGTGTAGAAGGCCACCACCCGGCGGCCGGTGGTGCCGGAGGTGGAATGGATGCGGACGCAATCCTTCTGGGGAACCGCCAAAAGGCCGGTGGGATAGGCTTCCCGCAGATCGGCCTTGGTGAGGAAAGGCAGCTTGTGCAGATCCTCGATGCCCTTGATGTCCGCAGGGGTTATGCCCTTTTCGTCCATCAGATTACGGTAGTAGGGCACGTTGTCATATACGTGCTGTACCTGCTTGACCAGCTTTTCGGACTGGAGCTTTTTAAGCTGCTCCACCGGCATGGTCTCGATTTCCGGTTGGTAGTACCGTTGTTCCATTGGGTTTCGCCTCAAATTCTGTGCAAAATATCCGTGAGAAAGAACCTGCGGTCAGGAATGGTAACCCAATTCAAAAGCACGCTTGTTCATTTCCACAAACTTGGGCTTGACCGCCTTTTCAATGGCAGCGATCCAGCGCTCGTAGGGGATGTTCACATACTTGGCGAAGCGGCCCATGAGTACAATGTTCACCGCCTTGGAGGAACCGGCCTCCACAGCGGGGGTCAGGGCGTCGAAATCGTCGATCTTCAGGCCCTTTGCTTTCAGTTCACCCAGCACATCGGTGGGGTAGGTGGCAGCGCCGATGATGACGGGCATGGGGTCGATTTCCTGGGTGTTGACCACCATCTGTCCATCGGTTTTCAGGAAAGCGGCATAGCGGGCCGCTTCCAGCTTTTCAAAGGAAATGATGTAATCCGCTTCGCCCTCGGTGACGATGGGGGAGTACACCTTGTCGCCGTAGCGCACATAGGTGACCACGGAACCGCCGCGCTGGCTCATGCCGTGCACTTCGCTCACCTTGACATCGTAGCCTTCATCCACCAGCAGCTGGCCCAGCAGCTTGGAGGCCAGCAGACTGCCCTGTCCGCCAACGCCGACGATCATAATGCTTGTAGTCTTCATGCTGGTTCCTCCTTACTCGTTGATAGCGTCAAAGGCGCACAGTTGCTTGCAAACACCGCAACCCACGCACAGAGTGGCATCGATGCGGGCCTTGCCGTCGTGCATACTGATGGCGGGGCAGCCAAGGCCCATGCAGCGCTTGCAGCTCTTGCACTTGTCGGGGGTGATGACCAGCGCAGGCTTAGCCTTGACGGATTTGAGCAGCACGCAGGGACGGCGTGAGATGATCACAGAAGGCTCCTTGGCAGCCAGCTCTTCCTTGATGGCGGTTTCGCAGGCCTTCAGGTCGTAGGGATCCACCACCCGGACACGACCTATGCCCAAAGCACGGCACAGGGCTTCCAGATCCACCTTGGCGGCGGGGTCGCCCTTGATGTTGTAGCCGGTGGTGGGGTTCTGCTGGTGACCGGTCATGCCGGTGATGGAGTTATCCAGAATGATGACGGTGGAGTTGGTGGCGTTGTAAGCCACGTTCACCAGACCCGTCATGCCGGAATGCATGAAGGTGGAGTCGCCGATGACGGCAACGGTCTTGCCCTCGGCTTCCTCGCCCCGGGCCATGTTGAAGCCGTGCAGGCCGGAAATGGAAGCGCCCATGCACAGGGTGGAATCCAGGGCGCTCAGGGGCGGCACAGCGCCCAGCGTGTAGCAGCCGATATCGCCCAGAACGGTGATCTTGTTCTTGGCAAGGGTGTAGAACATCCCGCGGTGGGGACAACCGGCGCACATCATGGGGGGACGGCCGGGCACAGCGGAATCGGCGCAGATGCTGGCGGGAATCTCCAGACCGAAGGCCTTGGCAATGGTCAGCTGGGAGAACTCGCCGATGGGGCTGAACAGCTCTTTGCCGGTCACTTGGATGCCCAGAGAGCGCACGTAGTTCTCGATGACGGGGTCCAGCTCTTCGATCACGTAGAGCTTCTTCACCTTGGTGGCGAAATCCTGGATGAGCTTTTCGGGCAGGGGATGGGGCATACCGATCTTGAGGATGCTGGCCTTGTCGCCCATCACTTCCTTCACGTACAGGTAGGAGCAGCCGGAGGTGATGATGCCGATTTCGTTGTCCTGCGCCATTTCCACGGTGTTGTACATACAGTTGTTGGCCATTTCAGCCAGAGCGGCAGTGCGGTCTTCCACCACGGGGTGGCGCTGCTTGGCGTTGCCGGGCATCATGATGTACTTGCCGGGGTTTTTCACATAGTCCTTCACAGGGGCTTCCTCACGCTGGCCCAGCTCCACGATGGACTGGCTGTGGGCGATGCGGGTGCACATCCGCAGCAGCACGGGGGTATCATACTTTTCGGACAGCTCAAAGGCGCTCTTGGCAAAGGCATAGGCCTCGGCAGAGTCGGCAGGCTCCAGCATGGGCACCTTGGAGGCGATGGCGTAGTGGCGGCTGTCCTGCTCGTTCTGGGAGGAGTGCATGGCGGGGTCGTCAGCCACGCAGATCACCAGACCGCCGTTGACGCCGGTATAGCTCAGGGTGAACAGGGGGTCGGCGGCCACGTTGAGGCCCACGTGCTTCATGGCGCAGGTGGAGCGCATACCGGCCAGAGAGGCGCCGAAAGCCACTTCCATGGCCACCTTTTCGTTGGGTGCCCATTCGGTGTGGATGTCGTCATTCATGGCGAGGAATTCGGTGATTTCGGTGGAAGGGGTACCGGGATAGCTGGAGGCCAGTCCCAGACCGCCGTGGTACAGGCCCATGGCAACGGCCTGATTGCCGATCAAGAGTTTTTTCATGGTCAGGATTCCTTTCGGGGGGATTTAGATGAGTGGGGTGCAGGGGCGTGAGGCAGAGCCCCACAAACCTGCGCCGCAGCGCAAAAGCGCAAGCACAGCGAGCGCCGAAGGCGCAAGATGTGCGGCTGCAAGCGCCAGAACGGAAATTGATACAATATCGCTAATGAGGAACACCGACAACAGAAGCCGCACATCTTGTGCTTGCGCACTCGCTGTGCTCGCTTGAAAACGCTGAGGCGAAAGGTTGCGGGGCTCTGCCCCTGCACCCCGGCAGGAGGCAGTGCCTCCTGCACCTCCTCATTTTGTCAGCCTTACGACTTATTCTGCGATGCCACCAGGCCCTCGCCGCCGTAGATCTTGCGCAGCTTGGGCTTTTCAATCTTGCCGGTGGGATTTCTGGGCACATCGGCGAAGATGATCTTGCGGGGGCGCTTGTAGCGGGGCAAGGTTTTGCAGAACTCGTTGATTTCTTCCTCGGAGCATTCCACATCGGGATGCAGCTGGATAATGGCGGCGGCAATCTCGCCCAGACGGGGATCCGGCAGGCCGATCACGGCAACGTCCCAGATCTTGGGGTTGGAGGCCAGGAAGTCCTCAATCTGCACCGGGTAGAGGTTTTCACCACCGGTGATGATGACATCCTTCTTGCGGTCCACCAGATAGATGAAGCCGTCTTCATCCTGCATGGCCATATCGCCGGTGTAGAGCCAGCCGTCCTTGATGGTATCGGCGGTGGCGACGGGATCGTTGTAGTAGCAGGTCATCACGCCGGGGCCCTTGAGAATCAGCTCGCCCACATCGCCCTGCTGAACTTCCACGCCTTCGGGGGTGACGATCTTCGTCTCCCAGCCGTAGCCGGGAATGCCGATAGCGCCCACCTTGTGCACGTTCTCCACGCCCAGGTGCACAGCGCCCGGGCCGATGGATTCGCTCAAGCCGTAGTTGGTGTCGTACTGCTGGTTGGGGAAGTACTCCAGCCAGCGGCGGATCAGGCTCTGGGGCACGGGCTGTGCGCCGATGTGCATCAGACGCCACTGGGACAGTTCATAGTCCTCCAGCTTCAGCTCGCCACGGTCCAGAGCAGCCAGAATATCCTGCGCCCACGGCACCAGCAGCCACACGATGGTGCACTTTTCTTCGCTGGCGGCCTTCAGGATGGTCTCGGGGCGGGTGCCCTTCAAAATGATGGCCTTGGAGCCTGCCAGCAGGGAGCCGAACCAGTGCATTTTCGCGCCGGTGTGGTACAGCGGCGGAATGCACAGGAAGCAGTCGTTGCGGGTCTGGCTGTGATGGGCCTGTTCCACCTTGCAGGAATGCAGAAGGCTGCGGTGCTTGTGCAGAATGGCTTTGGGGAAACCGGTGGTGCCGGAGGAGAAATAGATGGCGGCGTCATCGTCCTCGATGAGACCGGCGGCGGTGTACACGCCGGAGCATTCGGAGGTCAGGTCGGTGTAGTCATCCGCAAAGGCGGGACAGCCTGCGCCCAGATAAATCAGCATCCGGTTCTGACCGATGGCATCAGCAATGGCCTCCACACGGCCGATGAATTCCGGGCCAAAGATCAAAGCATCCGCTTCTGCCAGATTGAGGCAGTACTCGATTTCGCTGGAAGCGTATCGGAAATTCAGCGGCACAGCCAGGGCACCGGTTTTCAGAATGCCGAAGTAGATGGGCAGCCAGTCGATGCAATTCATCAACAGAATGGCAACCTTCTTGCCCTTGCCGATGCCGTTCTGCACCAGCATATTGGCGGTGCGGTTGGCTTTTTCATTAAAAACGCCCCAGGTGATTTCACGGCGGTAGTGGCGTACCTTGGGGGTGGGCTCCACCAGCTCAAACTCGCTCCAGGTGGTGCGGCGGGTTTCAGGCTGGTCGGGGTTGATTTCCACCAGTGCGGTTTCGTTGGTGTAGAGGGAGGCATTGCGCTCCAACAGGTCGATGATGGTCATGGTCATGTTCCTTTGCTGTGTTGTTGTGCATACAGGAAAATATGCACGAAATGTATCAGTTGCAACTTTACTACGCCAGGGCGGGAATGTCAATTCATTATAAGGTAGAAACGGTTTTGTATACAAAAGGAGAACAACGCAACCGGATTGCGCACCCCCTTTCCACCTATTGACTTTTCCTGCCCGATGTGTTACAACCACCACAAGCCCTCCTGCAAGAGGGTCTTAAAGGCAATGAAGGGGAAAGTAAGTAGGCGGAGCACCTGACAGAGAGCCCGGAGGGTGGAAACGGGCGGTGGGAACCCTGACGAAAATGGCCCCGGAGCTGCGCACCGAAGGAGAAAACGCTCCCAAGGCTGCGACGGGTGCGCCCGTGAGAGCGCTATGCTATCGGCAAATCATTTCTTGCCCGTAGCTGATAAGGTCTGCATCGTGAGGTGCAGGCAAATTTGGGGTGGTAACACGAAGCCAACCGGCGCACAGCCGTATGCTGCTCTCGTCCCCGAAAAAGCAATTTTTCGGAGAGGAGGGCAGTTTTTTGATACCTGTTTGGCTGTTACTGCAACAAATTTGAAGAAATGAGGGATATCCATATGAAAATTCTGATCGGGGGCGCATGGCCCTATGCCAATGGTTCGCTGCACATCGGCCGCCTGGCGGCGCTTTTGCCGGGGGATGTGCTGGCAAGGTATCACCGCCTGAAGGGCGATGAAGTGGTGTTTGTTTCCGGCAGCGATTGCTACGGTACGCCGGTGGCCTTTCGGGCGCAGCAGGAAGGGGTGCAGCCGGAGGAAATCAGCGGACGGTATCATCAGGAGTTCAGCCGGTGCTTTGAACAATCAGGATTCAGCTATGACCGCTATGGTCGCACGGATGAGGAATGTCACCGCCGGTTTGTGGAGGATTTCCACCGGCAGCTTTACGAAAGCCCCTATGTGCTGGAGAAGGAGGAAGCGGAAGCCTGGTGCCCTGCCTGCGGACGCTTTCTGCCGGACCGCTTTGTCCGGGGCATCTGCCCGGATTGCGGTGCGGAAGCCCGGGGGGACCAGTGCGACGCCTGCGGGCGGGTGCTGGATGCCCAGAGCCTTGTGGAGCCGGTGTGCAGCCTGTGCGGCGGCAAAGCGGAGTTCCGGGGGACAAAACACCTGTTCATTGACCTGCCCGCCCTGCGGCAGCCGCTGGAAAGGTATCTGGCGACCCATCCCGGCTGGCGCAGAAATGCCCAGGCCTTCACCCGCCGCTATCTGGACGAGGGCCTGCGGGAGCGGGCGCTGACCCGGGATCTGGACTGGGGCGTGCCGGTGCCCAAAGCCGGTTATGAGGATAAACGTATCTATATCTGGGCGGAAAATGTGCTGGGTTACCTGAGCCAGAGCGCACAGGTGTGCCGGGATACGGGTATCGACTTTGCGGAGCTGTGGGGCGAAAACGCCAAACACTACTACATCCACGGCAAGGACAACATCCCCTTCCATACCATCATCCTGCCTGCGTTGCTGATCGCCCATGGCGGCGGCTGGCACCTGCCGGATGAGATTGTCTCCTGCGAATACCTGACACTGGAAGGCCGCAAGTTTTCCACCAGCCGGGGCTGGGTCATCAATGTGCTGGATGTGCTTCAGCGCTATCACCCGGATTCTGTCCGCTACGCCCTCCTCAGCGGCGGCCCGGAGCGCCGGGATGCAGATTTCTCCTGGGATGGCTTCGTGCACAGCCACAACAGTGAATTGGTGGGCATCTGGGGCAATTTTGTCAACCGGAATGTGCAGTTTATCGAAAAGTACTTCGGCGGGCTTGTGCCGCAGGGAAGCATTGACCCGGAGGTGTCGGTTGCCATTGAGAACGCCTATGTCCAAACCGGCGACCTGATTGAAAAGACCCGCTTCCGGGAGGCGCTGGCAGGGGTGATTGAACTGGCGCGGTTCGGCAACCGTTACTTCGATGCTCAAAAGCCGTGGATCACCCGCAATGCTGACCCCGCTGCCTGTGCGCAGACGCTGCATAACTGTGTGCAGCTGATCGCCAATCTGGCGGTGCTGCTGACGCCCTTCCTGCCTTTTTCCAGCCACCAGGTACTGGAACGGTTGAACCTGACAGCACAGGTCTGGCAGCCTGCTTGGGTGCCGGCAGGACGGCCCGTTGCTGCCGACGGCGTGCTGTTTGACCGTCTGCCGCCGGAAACGGCTGCCAGGGAACGTCAGCGGCTTGGGCTGGATGACTGAGAAAAAGGCATCCGTTTGCGCCGGTAAATCGGAAAAACACACAAGAAACTTCCATAATGGGTGACAGGCAGGCAAATCCGTGCTATAGTGGATGACAGGAAGATATGCACGTTTTCATATCTGCAATTGGTAAAGGAGGAACCCTGTAATGAAACTGACGACCCGTTTTGCGGCAATGGCACTG
Organism: Clostridia bacterium; assembly: GCA_017501255.1. Lineage (GTDB taxonomy): Bacteria > Bacillota > Clostridia > Christensenellales > Aristaeellaceae > Limiplasma. The sequence goes on from JAFVXE010000019.1 coordinate 33,469, forward strand.
GCCATCGCTCTTGTGCTGAGCCTTGGCATGACTGCTGCCTGTGCCGATTCCTGCTATGAGATGCTCAAGTATACCTTCAGTGTGGAAGACAACGGCGATTTTGCCTGGCTGGGCCAGGGGATGCTGGTATCGGGCGAAGAACCTGAAGATCCTGAACAGGATGCGGTTTTCTTTGTGGTGAACTTTGGCACCGGCTATGCCAGCGTGGTGGGCCGCAATAATGAAGGCCTGCCGGAAAGCTGCCTCTGGATGGAAGCGGAAGATTCCGAGCTGCTGCTGGCCAGTATGCAGGTGGCTGGCAGCTACGATGTGCTGTCTTCCTCGCTGGATCAGTGCACCGAGCTGATCATGATTCTGGAATCCGGTCAGGAACAGGGTACTGTGTATATCACCAATGCGGAAGAAGCGCAGGCATACCTGACCCAGATGCAGGAAGCGCTGGAGAACGCTGTGGCGGAATAAAAAATCGAGGCTGTTGCAATCATGCAGCAGCCTTCAGACTGTCAAAAAAGCTCCAGAGGTATCGGAGGGCCGCAGCCCTCTGATTGTCAATCCGAAACCAGCGGCGTGTACGGTGGTTTCGGAACCCTTGCGTAGCAAGGGATTCCTATCGCCGTTTGCCGCCCGGCGAGCCGTAGGCTCGTAGGCAAACGGTGCATAACTCGTCAAAAAAGCCGCCGTAGGCGTGTTTTTTGACGACCTGAGGCTGTTGCAATCATGCAGCAGCCTCTTTTCTATACACATTGAAAACTTTGTTTACATCCCGGCCAGATTCTCCTGCCACAGCCGCAGCTGCTGGTGCAGGTATCCATGGCTCAGGTCGTAGCCGAAGGTACTCAGCATGGCGGGGTCATAGCTGACCGTCATGGGCATGAAAAGCAGAGCGCTGGGGGCGTCCCCTACAGGGATCCAGTCCCCCTGACCGTAGGCCGTTCCCTGGGCGGCATTGCCAAGGGCCGCACATTGGGTGTTCACATAAATGGAAAGGTTGTGGATCTCTGCATTGGCGGAGGGGTTCAGGCTCAGGGTTACGCTGATGCGGCCTTCGTGGTAGTAAATGTCTGCCTGACCGATCAGGTAACGGTTGCTGGCGCATACGTCCACCGCCATATAGCCCTGCGCCCGGAGGGCGTTCAGATCCAGCATGGTGCCCATCAGCCAGTCCTGCCCCAAAGCGGAGGAAAGGTCGTAGAGATGAGCGCCGTAGGTACAGGCGCCGTTAGAATACAGCCGGGCCTGCAACTGCATGAAGGGCATGGCATAGATCATATCGCCCACGTACAGGGTGACCAGATAAGGAACGGTACCGCCGCCCAGATAGGGCAGATAAATGTTTCCGCTGTCGAATGCGCCGCTCTGGTAGCCGTAGTCCTTGTCAAAAACCAGCGTCTTTCCGTTCATTTCCGTTAGTGAAAGGCGTACGGGCTGGGCATCTGCACCGGGAATCTGCTTGGTCACCCGAAGCCCCTGCGCCTGCGCAGACAAATAATACTGCACATAGTCGTTCTGGTTCAGGCGGGTCATGTCCAGCGCATCCACATTCATCAGGAAGCAGCCGTCGTCCGCCAGTCCGCTGATGGGAAAGACCAGCAGGCACAAAAGCAGCCAGAGGGGTAAAATACGTTTCTTCATTAATAGGGTCTCCTTTGCACAGAGAATGCATCCCTGTGCTATGATAACGACTTAGTTTAGCATTTCCATCCCGCTGCTGTAAAGATGAATGACAAGAATGAAAAACTCGTAACATTTTCGTAATACTATTTACTTGTTGTTCATGTTTTGATATACTGATACCGCTGAATGAACCGGGCATACAGGCGCTCTGTCAGGGGGCTTGACAAAAGAGATTCAGCAAATGACAGCTACCTTGTCAGGGACGGCCCGGTAGAAATCAGGAGGATGAAGAACATGAAATATTTTTGTCATAAGTTAAGGTGGGCAGCACTGGTGACGGCGCTGCTGATGCTGATCACCGGCACGGCGCTGGCACGGTACAGCACGCTGGAATTCGGGGACCGGGGCAAGGATGTGCTCAAGCTGCAAACCACCCTGCTGACCATTGGCTTTGACCCCAACGGCACCGACGGTAAGTTTGGCCGGGGCACCGAGAATGCGGTCAAGCAGTTTCAGGCCGCCAATGGTCTGGAAGCGGATGGCAAGGCCGGTCACCTGACGCTGAGCCTCCTTTATGAAGGACAGAATGTGGTCACAGGCAGCGGCGTTTCCTCTGGTTCCACCGATTCTTCCAGTTCCGGCGAAACCACGGATACTGCGCCAACCACCACCAATCCCAACACGCTCAAGTATGGCGACAGTGGCAGCCGGGTCACGGAGCTGCAATCCAATCTGACCAAGCTGGGCTACAATACCAATGGCGTGGATGGCCGCTTCGGCGCCGGCACCCAGCGGGCAGTGGTCAAGTTTCAGAAGGACAACGGCTTGTATGCCGATGGTCTGGCAGGTGCGAAAACACTGGCATTGATCGAGCAGAAGGTGGCTGCGCTGGGGAATGACAGCAGTTCTTCCGGCAACAGTTCCTCCGATACTTCCGGTTCTTCCAGTTCTTCCAGTTCTTCCAGTTCTTCCTCCGGCACTGGCGGCTTCACCCGCACCCTGCGCAAGGGCTACACCGGCGAGGATGTGCGCACGGTGCAGCAGCGGCTGAAGGAACTGGGTTACTATACCGGCTCTGTGGACGGTGTGTATGGCAATGGCAGCATTGCAGCGGTGAAGGCTTTCCAGAAGAACAACGGCCTTACGGCAGATGGTCTGGCTGGTTCCCGCACCTTCCAGGCGCTGCTGTCCTCTTCCGCCGTTCCCGCTGGCAGCAGTTCTTCCGGCAACGATTCTTCCAACAGTTCTTCGGAGACTCCCTCCACCGGCGAATCCTCCGGCAGTTCTTCCTCCAACAATACGGAGAGCAACACCGGCTATGAAACCCTCCGCTATGGTGATAAGGGCAATGCGGTCAGCCAGCTGCAAAAGGCGCTGAAATCCCTTGGCTACAACGTGACCTCCGACGGCGACTACGGCGCACTGACCCAGATGGCCGTGAAAGCCTTCCAGAAGTGCAATGGTCTCACTGCGGACGGTGTGGCGGGTTCCTCCACGCTGGAGTTGCTCTACAGCGGCAATGCCAAGAAGTATGATGCTGAAACCGCCGGTGATACCAACACCCTGCCTGATGGCGTGGGCAGCGCCTCCGGCCCCAGTACCAGCAGCGTCAAACTGCTGCACTGGTTCAATGATATAAAGCCCACCATCCGTGCAGGACAGACCTGCACCATTTTCGACCCGGCTACCAATCTGCAATGGAAGCTCCGGTTCTACAGCCTGGGCCGCCATGCGGACAGTGAACCCCTCACTGCCACCGATACCCAGATCATGTTCAAGGCCTTTGGCAACAAGAACACCTGGACGCCCAAGCCGGTTTATGTGCAGCTGCCCTCCGGCGTGTGGACGCTGGCGACCATGCACAATGTGCCCCATTTGTCCGGTTCCATCAAGGATAACGATTTTGACGGCCATCTGTGCGTTCACTTCCTGCGCGATATGGACGAATGCTCCAAGAATGACCCGGATTACGGCGTGCAGAACCAGAACGCCATCCGCAAAAAGTGGAAGCAGATGACGGGCGAAACTGTGGAATAAGGGACAAGCCCCGATACAGCAATAAAGAGCCGCAGCGCTGGCAATTCAGCAGGGCTGCGGCTCTCCTTTTGGTTCTGGGAAGGTTTACTTGGCGTGATAGCTGGCGCACAGGCTTTCATCGCAATTGCCGTTGTGGCATTCATTGCGGGGCTTCACCTGGATGCTGTCCAGCTCGCACATACCGCTCTGGCTGTGATGGCGGCAGCTTTCCACCGAGCAATGGATGCACTGGTTCTTGTTTTCGAAAGACATCATTTTCCACCTCCCTTTCCGGTGATGGTAACAGGATGACCCGGCGGGGCGGTTTCTATACGGCGGTTTTTTGCGGGAGTGCTTGCCAAGGGGATGACAAAGTGCTATAATCCGCAATTGCTGCAAAAAACATTGAATGCAAACCAACACAAAGGAGGCGCAGTACGAATATGAAACGGTATATTTCCATTAAGAGTCTGACATTGGCGGCGATGGTGGCTTCCCTGTATACTGCGCTGACCCTTGTGTTTCAGCCCATCAGTTTTCAGCAGGTGCAGTTCCGCATTTCCGAAGCGCTGACCCTTTTGCCGGTGCTGTTTGTGGAGGCCGTGCCCGGGCTGGCGGCGGGCTGCCTGATCAGCAATCTGCTGGCGGGCGCCAACCCCTACGATGTGGTGTTTGGCACGCTGGCTACCTTGCTGGCTGCCATTCTGAGCCGGAAACTGCGGGGGAATGTGTGGCTGGCTGCGCTTCCGCCGGTTGTCTGCAATGGCGTGATCATTGGTTTGGTGCTGACCTATGCCTATGGCATCGATCTTCTCTGGCTGAATATGCTGACGGTTTCCCTGGGGCAGGCAGTGGTGTGCTATGCACTGGGGGTGCCTATGGTGAAGGCTCTGGAAAAAATGGATCTGCCCCTGTGGCATGACAAATAAGGATAAACAGTACAATAGATGAAGAAAACAGGGACGTTTGCGCATGGCAAGCGTCCCTGTTTTGTGATTTTTCAAGATGGTTTATTCCCCGACAGCAGCATACACCGCATTGTGCAAAAGCCTGCGCACCCGGTAGATGCCCATGGAATCCCGGGAAGGGCAGATCCGGTTGGTCAAAAATACCACATACAGGCCGCTTTCCGGCTCCAGAGTGATGCTGGTGCCGGTAAAGCCGGTATGGCCGATGGTGGTGGCAGGGAACAGGTCGCCGGTGTAGCCGTTATCCAGCTGGGGCAGGTAGAAACCGAGGCCGCGTCCCTGAGGCATATGGGGGGTGTGGTTGCGCATACTCAGCCGCACCGTGGCAGGGGACAGGTAGCGGGAACCATCCGGCAGAGCGCCTTCGGCAGCCAGCATCTGCATAAACAGCGCCAGGTCATCCATGGTGGAAAACACGCCTGCGTTGCCGCTGACCCCGCCCAGAAAACGGGCGTTTTCATCGTGCACAGCGCCGCACAGGCATTGACCGTCATCCTGCATCTCGGTGGAGGCTATGTTGCCCGGCGCAGGCAGATAGCCGGTTTTCTGCATCTTCAGCGGCCAGAAGACCTCCTGCACAGCCAGCTCGCTCAGGGGCATATCGTAGAGGCATTCCAGCAGCTGCCCCAGCAGGATGTAGCCAGCGCAGCAGTATTGCTGGGCTGTACCGGGACGGTAGCGCAGCGGTGCCCGCAGCAACAGCTCAGCTGTGCGGGAAGGTTCGCTGCCCAGCTCCCACAGGTGCAGCCCCGTGGTGAACCCGGCGGTGTGGGTCAGGATCTGCCCGATGGTGATGTTCTGCTTATCCTCCGGTGTATCCAGAAAGGTGCCCAGCTGATCCCACAGGCACAGCTTGCCAGCTTCCATGGCCCGGAGAGTCAGCATACCAATGACCAGCGGTTTGGTGATGGAAGCCAGATCGTACCGGGTGTGCTCGGTGGTGAGGGGAGCGTCGTCCTCCATGGACAGGCGACCGTACGCCCGGCGGAACAGCACCCGATCGCCCTTGCCCACCAACAGGTTGGCGGAGGTGAAGTTTTCTTCTGCCAAGGCCTGACGGATCACCTGATCGGCTTTGGAAAAGTCAGCAGTGCGCATCAGGCTTCCTCCTTTGCTTTGGGCGGCTTGGTTGACCAGTTCACGATGGTCACATTCTCCATCTCATCCAGCGAACGCTTCATTTTTCGGCTGGGATTGACAGCAACTTTGCTTTGGCAAAGTTCCAGCATGGGCAGATCGCCGGTGGAATTGCCGTAGGCGGTGGAGGTTTCGTAATCCAGCCGGTCGCCCATGGCAGCCAGATATTCAGCCAAACGCAGGGGCTTTTGCAGACCCCGGCAATTATCCCCTACAAGGCTGGTATACAGACCGTTTTCGTCCACATCCATCCTGGTACCGATCACGTCGGCAACGCCCAGCATATCCTTCAGGGGCATCAGGTAAAAGGAAGGGGAAGCGGTGATCAGCAGCACGGTTGCGCCTTCCTGCTGCTGCTTTTGCAGCGTGGCGATGCCTTCCGGGAAAAACCGGGGTGCCAGTACTTCCAGACAGAACAGCTGGGCAAAGGCGGCCATTTCCATTTCAGAACGGCCTTTCATCCATACCAGTGCCTGCTGCTTGGCCTGCTCAATGGTCAGCTTGCCCAGCTTGTGGCGGATGGCTGCGCCAATGCCGCCCAGCAGCTGCCTGCGGGTACAAAGCCGCCGCTTCCGGGCGAACTGACAAAGCTGAATGATGGAGTCGCCCTTGCAGAGGGTGCCGTCAAAATCAAACAGGGCGTACTTCTTTTGCATGGGGATTCGTCCTTTCCTGAGGCGGCGGGGGATGAGCCGCCGCTGAATGATACTGTTGTCAGTATAGCACGAATGATGGCAAAAATACAGCGGATAACGATTCAAACCTTACTTGACGATCTGGCGATTTTGCATCCAAATGCGACAAACACCGCGAAATCGTTTGCATCCCGAATGTTCTCAAGTTGTCAATTTGGAATGTTCGTGATATACTGAACGAGGCGCTGGTTTTGGAATGGCAAAAGCAGCGCATAACCGATGAAACGGCAACCGAAGGACGAAAAAGCCCCGCTCTGGAGAGAATGTTCGGGTTTTTGCCTCATCTGCCTGCCGTGCAGCAGCCCTTTGTACGGGTTTATCTGCAAACAAAAGTCATGTCTGGAGGATCTCTTCATGAAAAAAGTCGGCATCGTTATGGGCAGCGACAGCGATCTGCCTATTGTGGAGAAAGCAGTCAATATGCTGGAAAGCCTGGGTGTTCCCTGCGAAACCCATGTGTATTCCGCTCACCGCACCCCGGAGGAAGCCCGTCAGTTTGCGCTGAATGCCCGCAAAAACGGTTTCGGCGTTATCATTGCCGCCGCCGGTATGGCAGCCCATCTGGCTGGCGCCATCGCCGCCAACACCACCCTGCCGGTGATCGGTATCCCCTGCAAATCCTCTGTGCTGGATGGCATGGATGCCCTGCTTTCCACCGTGATGATGCCTCCCGGAATCCCCGTGGCCACCGTTGCCATTGGCGGCGGTGCCAATGCGGCGCTGCTGGCTGCCCAGATTATCGCCGTGAGCGATGAGGAACTGGCCCGCAAGCTGGACGAGAAGCGTGCCAGGGATGCTGCCGTTGTTCTGGAAAAGGATGCGGCCATCTGCGAGAAGTACAGCCGGTAAGACACTGAACCATCAACAAGGAGCGTGACACTATGGGTGGCTTTTTCGGCGCAGCACTCAAGCGCAATGCCATCTCCGATGTATTCTTCGGCACCGACTACCATTCCCACCTGGGCACCCGCCGGGGCGGCATGGCGGCCTATGACCCGGAGATCGGTCTCCAGCGGGAGATCCACAACATTTCCAACTCGCCCTTCCGCACCAAGTTCGAGCATATTTTCGACGAAATGAAGGGCAATTCCGCCATTGGCTGCATCAGCGACTGGGATCCCCAGCCTCTGCTGATCCGTTCCAATCTGGGAACCTACGCCATCAGCATCGTGGGCTTGGTCAACAACGCCGATGCGCTGATCAATCAGTATCTTTCCTTCAGCGGCGGCCACTTTGATGCCATGACCGGCGGCCGCATCAACAACACCGAGCTGGTGGCTGCCATGATCAACCAGAAGAGCACCTTTGTGGAGGGCATCCGCTTTGCTCAGCAGGTGATTGACGGCACCGCCAACATCCTGATTTTGAAGGAAGGCGGCTCCATCATCGCCGCCCGTGACCGGCTGGGACGCATCCCGGTGGTGATCGGCAAGAGCGAGGACGGCTACTGCGCCTCCTTTGAGTCCTTTGCCTATCAGAAGCTGGACTTCGAGGATGTGAAGGAACTGGGCCCCGGCGAAATCGTGGAGCTGACCTGCGACGGTATGACCCAGCTGAACCCGCCCGGCAACGAGATGCGGATGTGCTCCTTCCTCTGGTCCTACTACGGCTATCCCACCTCCACCTACGAAGGCGTGAACGTGGAAGTGATGCGCTACCGCAACGGTGCCATCATGGCGGATAACGACCAGAAGAACGGCGTGGCCCAGGATATCGACTATGTGGGCGGCGTACCTGATTCCGGCACGCCCCACGCCATCGGCTATGCCAACAAGAGCGGCAAGCATTTCGCCCGTGCCTTTATCAAATATACGCCCACCTGGGCCCGCAGCTTTACCCCCACCCATCAGGAGGAGCGCAACCGGGTCGCCAAGATGAAGCAGATTCCCGTTCATGCCCTCATCAAGGACAAGAACCTGCTGTTCGTGGACGATTCCATCGTTCGTGGCACCCAGCTGCGGGAAACGGTCGAATTCCTCTACGATAACGGTGCCAAGTCGGTGCACATCCGCTCCGCCTGCCCGCCCATCATGTTCGGCTGCAAGTACCTGAACTTCTCCCGCTCCACAGGCGATATGGAACTGATCGCCCGCCGGGTGATCATGGAGCTGGAAGGGGAAGAGGGCTTCCAACACATCGACGAGTACAGCGATGCCAAGACCGAGCGGGGTCAGAACCTGCGCAAAGCCATCTGCGAAAAGATGCACTTTGCCTCCCTGGAGTTCCAGTCCATCGAAGGTCTCATCGAAGCCATCGGCGTGGAACCCTGCAAGCTCTGCACCTATTGCTGGAACGGCAAGGAGTAACGGAGGTGGGGGGACGAGAGTGGGAGGCGCTGCCTCCCACGCCCACCGGCAGGGGCCTGAGGCCCCTGCACCCCACTCATTGCGCCGTTTCACGGCGCAAAAGAAAACCACGACTGCAACACCCACTCTGTGCCCATGAAATGGGCACAGTCCGGAGGTGCAGGAGGCACTGCCTCCTGCCGGGGTTTGGGGCAGCGCCCCAAATCGTTTCCCCAATACAAAAAGGAGGAACCACACAATGCACAACCAGTCCAAGTCCGACAGCTACGCCGCCGCTGGCGTGGATATTACCGCAGGCTACAAGGCGGTAGAACTGATGAAAAAGCATATTGCCCGCACCATGACGGCGGGTGTGTGCTCCGATGTGGGCGGCTTCGGCGGCCTGTTTGAGCTGGATCTGACCGGCATCACCCAGCCGGTGCTGGTCAGCGGCACCGACGGCTGCGGCACCAAGGTAAAGCTGGCCATGCTCATGGACAAGCACGACACCATCGGCATCGATGCCGTTGCCATGTGCGTCAACGACATCATCTGCTGCGGTGCCAAGCCCCTGTTCTTCCTTGACTATATCGCCTGCGGCAAGAACATCCCCGAGAAGATTGCCCAGATCGTCTCCGGCGTTGCCGAGGGCTGCGTCCAGTCCGGCGCTGCGCTGATCGGCGGCGAAACTGCCGAGCATCCCGGTCTGATGCCCGTGGACGACTACGATGTGGCTGGCTACTGCACCGGCGTGGTGGACAAAGCCAAGATCATCGACAACAAGGCCATGGAGGCTGGCGATGTGATCATCGCTCTGCCCTCCACCGGCGTACATTCCAATGGTTTCTCTCTGGTGCGCAAGGTGTTCGACGTGGAGAATGCCGATCTGCAAAGCCCCGTTGCTGAACTGGGCGGCAAGAGCCTGGGTGAGACCCTGCTGACCCCCACCCGCATCTATGTGAAGCCCGTGCTGGCCCTCAACGAGCAGGTGAAGATCAAGGGCATCAGCCACATCACCGGCGGCGGCTTCTACGAGAACATTCCGCGCTCCATTCCCGATGGTCTGGGTGCCAAGATCGACAAGGCTTCCGTCAAGGTGCTGCCCATCTTTGATCTGATTGCCAAGACCGGCAACATCAGCGAGCGGGATATGTACAACACCTTCAACATGGGCGTTGGCATGAGCATCGTGGTCGGCAAGGAAGACGCCGACAAGGCCATCGAAATTCTCAAGGCAAACGGCGAGGATGCTTACCTCATCGGCGAGATTGTGGTTTCCGAGGAGAAGATTACCATTTGCTGAGTTCCCCACTGATTGTCTACAGAAAGAGAGGGCATCACCCCATGCAAGGCACACAGAAGAACATCGCGGTACTGGTCTCCGGCGGCGGCACCAACCTGCAGGCGCTCATCGACGCGGAAAAACGCGGCGAGCTGGGCGGCGGCAAGCTGGCGGCAGTCATCTCCTCCAAGGAAGGGGCATACGCGCTGGAAAGAGCCGCCAATGCAGGCATTCCCGGCTATGTGCTGTCCCGCAAGAGCTTCGCTGACAGCCGCGCCATGACCGTTGCGCTGGTGGACAAGCTCCACGAGCTGAGCATCGATCTGGTGGTGCTGGCTGGCTGCATGGTCATCTTCACCGAGGAGCTGACCAATGCTTACCCCAACGCCATCATCAACGTGCACCCGGCGCTGATCCCCTCCTTCTGCGGCAAGGGCTTCTATGGCCTGCATGTGCATGAGGCGGCGCTCAGCTACGGCGTGAAGACATCCGGCGCGACCGTGCACTTTGTCAGCGAGGAATGCGACGCTGGCCCCATCATCGCCCAGAAAGCCGTGCCCGTGCTGGAAGGCGATACCCCCGAAACGCTGCAAAAACGCATCATGGAAGAAGCGGAATGGAAGCTACTTCCGGAAGCGGTGAAACTTTTCTGTGAAGGCCGTCTCCATGTGGAGGGCCGCATCGTCAAGATTGAACAGGAGGATGCTTAAGATGAACATCTACGAAATCAAGACCCTGGCTGAGCGCCTGAATGGCAACACCTACCCCGGTCGCGGCATCGTCATCGGCAAGACCGCCGACGGCAAGAAGGCTGCCACCGCTTACTTCATCATGGGCCGCAGCGCCAACAGCCGCAACCGCGTCTTCACTGAGAAGGACGGCGCCATCTTCACCGAGCCCTTCGACGCTTCCAAGGTGGAGGATCCTTCCCTGATCATCTACGCGGCTCTGCGCAACTACGAAAACAAGCTGATCGTCACCAACGGCGACCAGACCGATACCATCTGGGAAGGCCTCAAGTCTGGCAAGAGCTTCTCCGAAGCCCTGACCACCCGCGAGTTTGAGCCGGACGGCCCCAACTTCACCCCCCGCATCAGCGGCATGATCACCTTCGGCGAAGGCGATTTCACCTACGAGATGAGCATTTTGAAGTCCGCCGACGCGGAAGGCACCGCCTGCAACCGCTACACCTTCACCTACCCCGCGCTGAATGGTCTGGGCCACTTCATCCACACCTACGTGTGCGACGGCAACCCCATCCCCACCTTCCAGGGTGAGCCGGAGCGTGTGGTCATTGATAACGACATCGACGCTTTCACCACCGACCTGTGGAATGCGCTGGATGACAACAACAAGATTTCCCTCTATGTGCGCTACACCGACCTTGCCACCGGCGAGTGCGAAAGCCGCATGATCAACAAGAACGCGTAAGGAGAGTGCCAACGATGAAAGAGTTTGAACTGAAGTACGGCTGCAACCCCAACCAGAAACCCGCCCGTATCTATATGCATGACGGCTCCGACCTGCCTGTGACCATCCTCTCTGGTCGCCCCGGCTTCATCAACTTCCTGGACGCTTTCAACTCCTGGCAGCTGGTCAAGGAGCTGAAGGAAGCGCTGGATCTGCCCGCCGCTGCTTCCTTCAAGCACGTGAGCCCGACCTCTGCCGCCGTGGGCCTGAAGCTCAGCGACAAGCTGAAGAAGGCCTGCTTCGTGGATGACATTGAGGGTCTGGATGATTCTCCTCTGGGCTGCGCCTATGCCCGCGCCCGCGGCACCGACCGTATGTGCTCCTTTGGTGACTGGGTGGCCCTCAGCGACGTGTGCGACGTGACCACCGCCACCATGATCAAGCGCGAAGTCTCCGACGGCGTCATCGCCCCCGGCTACGAGCCCGAGGCTCTGGAGATCCTCAAGACCAAGCGCAAGGGCAACTACAACATCGTGCAGATCGATGAAGGCTATGTGCCCGATCTGGCGGAGCGCAAGCAGGTGTTCGGCATCACCTTTGAGCAGGGCCGCAACAACTTTGAAATCAACCGCGAGCTGCTCCAGAACGTGGTGACCGCCAACAAGGAACTGCCCGAATCCGCTATCCGCGACCTGATCGTGGCTTTGATCACCCTCAAGTACACCCAGTCCAACTCCGTGTGCTACGCGGTGGATGGTCAGGCCATCGGTGTGGGCGCTGGTCAGCAGAGCCGTATCCACTGCACCCGTCTGGCTGGCGGCAAGGCCGATACCTGGCAGCTGCGCCAGCATGACAAGGTGCTGAACCTGCCCTTCAAGCCCGAACTGGGCCGCCCCGACCGCGACAACGTGATCGACGGCTACATCAACCACAACGAAGAAGATGTATGCGCCGACGGCGTGTGGCAGCGCTACTTCACCGAGCAGCCCGCTCCCTTCACCCGCGAAGAGCAGCGCGCCTATCTGGATACCATCAGCGGTGTTGCGCTGGGTTCCGATGCCTTCTTCCCCTTCGCCGACAACATCCAGCGTGCCCGCATGAGCGGCGCTACCTACATCGCCGAGCCCGGCGGCTCCATCCGTGACAATCTGGTCATCGAGGAGTGCGACAAGCTGAACATCGCCATGTGCTTCACCGGCATGCGCCTGTTCCATCATTAATCTGATTGTCAGTGGAGGATCATATGAAAGTATTGGTCGTAGGCGGCGGCGGACGCGAGCACGCCATTATCCGCAAGATCAAGGAAAACCCCACGGTTGAACAAATCTTTGCCCTGCCCGGCAACGGCGGCATCGCTGCCGACGCGACCTGCGTCGGCATTGCCGCCACCGATGTGCCCGCTATCGTGGCCTTTGCTAAGGAGCAGCAGGTGGACTATGTGGTTGTCGCCCCCGATGATCCGCTGGTGTTGGGCTGCGTGGACGCGCTCTCTGCGGAGGGCTTCCCCTGCTTTGGCCCCAATGCCGCTGCTGCCGCCATCGAGGGCAGCAAGGTGTTCTCCAAGAACCTGATGAAGAAATACGGCATCCCCACCGCAGCTTACGAGGTGTTCACCGAGGAAGCCGCCGCTGTGGAGTACCTGAAAACCGCTCCCATGCCCACCGTCATCAAGGCCGACGGCCTTGCGCTGGGCAAGGGCGTCATCATCGCTCAGAACTTTGAGGAAGCCGCCGAGGCGGTACACTCCATGATGAGCGACAAGGTGTTCGGCAAGAGCGGCGACCAGATCGTCATCGAAGAGTTCCTCACCGGCCCCGAGGTTTCCGTGCTGGCTTTCACCGATGGCATCACCGTCAAGCCCATGGTGTCCTCCATGGATCACAAGCGCGCTGGCGACAACGATACCGGCCTCAACACCGGCGGCATGGGCACGGTTGCCCCCAACCCCTACTACACCGATGCCATTGCCAAGGAGTGCATGGAGACCATCTTCCTGCCCACCATGAACGCCATGAATGCCGAGGGCCGCACCTTCAAGGGCTGCCTGTATTTCGGCCTGATGCTCACCCCCAATGGCCCCAAGGTGATCGAGTACAACTGCCGCTTCGGCGATCCCGAGACCCAGGTGGTACTGCCCCTGCTGGAAAGCGACCTGCTGACCATCATGCAGGCGGTCACCAGCCAGACCCTCAGCGAGACCGAAGTGAAGTTTGCAGACAAGCACGCCTGCTGCGTCATCATGGCTTCCAAGGGCTATCCCACCAAGTACGACAAGGGCTTTGAGATCACCATTCCTGAGGAGATCGCCAAGAACGTGTTTGTGGCTGGCGCAGCCATCAAGGATGGCAAGCTGGTCACCAGCGGCGGTCGCGTGCTGGGTGCCACCGCTATCGCCGATACCTTGGGCGATGCCATCAAGGACGCTTATGGTCTGGTAGAGAAAATCCATTTTGACAACGCCTATTACCGCCACGACATCGGCGCGCGCGCCATGCAGGCTGCGGGGGAGGAAAAGTAATGGTATACCGTATTTACGTGGAGAAGAAACCCGAACTGGCTAATGAGGCCCGCGCCCTTCTGTCCGATGCCAACGCCTTTCTGGGCATCAAGGGTCTGGAGAAGGTTCGCCTGATCAACCGCTACGATGTGGAAAACATCACCGAAGAATTGTTTGACTATGCTGTGGGTACCGTATTTTCCGAGCCCCAGCTGGACATGACCTCCCGGGAGCTGGATGTGGACGGCGCTGCCGCCGTGTTCGCAGTGGAATACCTGCCCGGTCAGTTTGACCAGCGGGCCGACTCCGCTGCCCAGTGCATCCAGATCATCTCTCAGGGCGAGCGTCCCACCGTGCGCACCGCCCGTGTGTACGCCCTCTACGGCAGCCTCTCCGACGAGCAGATCGCCGAGATCCGCAAGTACGTGATCAACCCGGTGGAAGCCCGCGAGGCCACGCTGGACATGCCCGAAACCCTGAAGGTGTCCTACGCCATCCCCACCGAGGTGGAAACCCTCACCGGCTTTACCAAGCTGGACCGGGAAGGTCTGGAAGCCTTTGTGAAGAAGTACGGCCTTGCCATGGATGCCGATGATGTGGCCTTCTGCCAGAACTACTTCCTGAGCGAAGACCGTGATCCCACCATCACCGAGATCCGCATGATCGACACCTACTGGTCCGATCACTGCCGCCACACCACCTTCCTGACCATCATCGACGACGCTCATTTCGAGGATGAGCTTTTGCAGAAGGCCTACGAAGAGTACATGCAGACCCGCAAGGATCTGAACCGCACCAAGCCCGTCTGCCTGATGGATCTGGCGACCATCGCTGTGCGCTACCTCAAGAAGGAAGGCAAGCTGGATAAGCTGGATGAGTCCGAGGAGATCAACGCCTGCACGGTGAAGATCGATGTGGAAGTGGACGGCGTGACCGAGCCCTGGCTGCTGCTGTTCAAGAACGAGACCCACAACCATCCCACTGAGATCGAACCTTTCGGCGGCGCTGCCACCTGTATCGGCGGCGCCATCCGTGATCCCCTGTCCGGTCGAAGCTATGTGTACGGCGCCATGCGCGTCACCGGCGCTGCCGACCCCACCCGTCCCGTCAGCGAGACCATCAAGGGCAAGCTGCCCCAGCGCAAGCTGGTCACCACAGCTGCCGCTGGCTATTCCAGCTACGGCAACCAGATTGGCCTTGCCACCGGCATCGTGGATGAGCTGTACCACGATGGTTACGCTGCCAAGCGCATGGAGATTGGCGCGGTGATCGCTGCCACGCCCGCGGAGAATGTACGCCGCGAAGTGCCCGCCCCCGGCGATATCGTCATTCTGCTGGGCGGCAGCACGGGCCGCGATGGCTGCGGCGGCGCTACCGGCTCCTCCAAGGCCCACACCGAGCAGTCTCTGGAAACCTGCGGCGCAGAGGTGCAGAAGGGTAACGCTCCTGAGGAGCGCAAGCTCCAGCGCCTGTTCCGCAACGGCGATGCCTGCCGTATGATCAAGCGCTGCAACGACTTTGGCGCTGGCGGCGTGTCCGTTGCCATCGGTGAGCTGGCGGATGGTCTGGAAATCGACCTGAACGCCGTGCCCAAGAAGTACGATGGTCTGGATGGCACCGAGCTTGCCATCTCCGAGTCTCAGGAGCGTATGGCGGTTGTGGTGGAAGCCAAGGATGTGGACGCTTTCCTGGCGCTGGCTGCCAAGGAAAACCTGCAGGCTTGCCCCGTTGCTGAGGTGAAGGCTGAGCCCCGCCTGCGCATGAACTGGAACGGCAAGACCATCGTGGATCTGAGCCGCGAGTTCCTGAATTCCAACGGCGCTGAAAAGCACATCTCCATCGATGTGGAGGCTGCCAAGGACTTCCGCAAGGAAGTGAAGGGCTCCTTCACCGAGAACTATACCGCGTTGGCTGGCGATCTGAACATCTGCTCCAAGCGCGGCCTCAGCGAGCGTTTTGACTCCACCATCGGTGCCGGCACCGTGCTGATGCCCTTTGGAGGCAAGAACCAGCTGACCCCCATTCAGGCCATGGTGCAGAAGATTTCTGTGGAAAAGAAGCACACCAACGACTGCTCCTTCATGTCCTGGGGCTACAACCCCTTCCTCACCGAAAAGAGCCCCTACCACGGCGCGTATCTGGCTGTGGTGGAGAGCGTGTGCAAGCTGATTGCCACCGGCGCTTCCTTTGAGGATGTGTATCTCACCTTCCAGGAGTACTTCCAGCGTCCCGGCAAGGATTCCACCCGCTGGGGCCAGCCTCTGGCTGCGCTGCTGGGCGCTTTCAAGGCCCAGAAGGAACTGGGCATCGGCTCCATCGGCGGCAAGGACTCCATGAGCGGCTCCTTCGAGAGCCTGGATGTGCCTCCCACGCTGGTGTCCTTCGCCGTAACCACCGGCAAGGTGACCGATGTGGTGTCCCCCGAATTCAAGCAGGCTGGCAACAACGTGGTTGTGCTGAAGCCTGAATACGATGCCGAGGGCCTGCCCACCACCGACAGCCTGCTGAAGCTGTTTGACACCGTGCACGGCCTGATGCAGTCCGGCAAGGCTGTTGCCTGCTACACTCCCGGCATGGGCGGCATCGCCGAGGCCGTGATGAAGATGGGCTTCGGCAACGGTCTGGGCTTCCAGTTTGCCGATGATGTGACCGTGGACGAGCTGTTCGGCTACAGCTACGCTGCCTTCGTTCTGGAAGTGACCGGCGATGTGGACGGCGCCCGCCTGCTGGGCAGTGTCACCGCCGATGGCAAGCTGACCCTGAAGGGCGAAAGCCTCTCCATGGACGACCTGCTGAATACCTACGAGAACAAGCTGGAAAAGGTCTACAGCTGCAACATCCCCGACAGCGGCTCCAAGATGGAGAATTTCTCCCATGTTGCCACCAGCTGGCCCAAGCCCGCTGTGAAAACCGCCCGTCCCAAGGTGCTGATTCCCGCTTTCCCCGGCACCAACTGCGAATTTGACAGCGCAAAGGCTGTGGAGGATGCCGGTGCCGAGGCCAAGATCATGGTCATCCGCAACCTGACCGCTTCCGCCATCGCCCAGAGCGTGGAGGACTTCGCCAACGAGCTGAAAACCGCTCAGATGGTGTTCATCCCCGGCGGCTTCTCCGGCGGCGACGAGCCCGACGGCAGCGGTAAGTTCATCACCGCGTTCTTCCGTAACGCTGCTATCCGGGAAGGCGTTACCGACCTGCTGGAAAACCGCGACGGCCTCATGTGCGGTATCTGCAACGGCTTCCAGGCGCTGATCAAGCTGGGTCTGGTGCCCTACGGCAAGATCATCGATACCGATGAAAACTGCCCCACCCTGACCTTCAATACCATCGCCCGCCACCAGAGCCGCATCGTGCGCACCCGTATCGCTTCCAACAAGTCTCCCTGGCTGAGCCTGATGAATGTGGGCGATGTGGTCAACGTGCCCATCTCCCACGGCGAAGGCCGCTTCCTTGCCAGTGAAGAGCTGATCCGTCAGCTGGCGCAGAGTGGACAGATCGCCACCCAGTACGTGGATCTCAGCGGCAATGCCACCGGCGATGTGCACTTCAACCCCAACGATTCCCTGTACGCCATCGAGGGCATCACTTCTCCCGATGGTCGCGTGCTGGGTAAGATGGGCCACAGTGAGCGCGTGGGCAACGGCCTGTACAAGAACGTGCCCGGCAACTACGACATCCGCATGTTTGAAGCTGCTGTGAAGTACTTCAAGTGATTCTGAGGAGGATCAACATGGAATATAAGTCTGATATTCAGATCGCACAGGAGTGCGAAATGCTGCATATTGACGAGATCGCCCGCCGTGCTCATGTGGATGACAAGTACATCGAGCACTACGGTCGCTACAAGGCCAAGGTGGATCTGAGCCTGCTGAGTGAGACCGACCGTCCCGACGGCAAGCTGATTCTGGTGACCGCCATCACTCCCACCCCTGCCGGCGAAGGCAAGACCACCACCACCATCGGTCTTGCCGATGGTCTGAAGCGCATCGGCAAGGATGTGGTAGTCGCCCTGCGTGAGCCCTCCCTTGGTCCGGTTTTCGGCATCAAGGGCGGCGCTGCCGGCGGCGGCTACGCTCAGGTGGTGCCCATGGAGGACATCAACCTGCACTTCACCGGCGACTTCCACGCCATCGGCGCAGCCAACAACCTGCTGGCTGCCATGCTGGATAATCACATTCAGCAGGGCAACGCGCTGGGCATCGACGTGCGCAAGATCACCTGGAAGCGCTGCGTGGACATGAACGACCGCCAGTTGCGCAACATCGTGGGCGGTTTGGGCGGTCGCATCAACGGCGTGCCCCGTGAGGATGGCTTCGATATCACCGTTGCCAGCGAGATCATGGCGGTGCTGTGCCTCTCCAGCTCCATCGCTGATTTGAAGGCCCGCCTGAGCCGCATCATCGTTGGCTATACCGCCGATGATACCCCCGTCACCTGCGGTCAGCTGAACGCTGCCGGCGCTATGGCTGCGCTTTTGAAAGACGCTCTCAAGCCCAATCTGGTGCAGACGCTGGAAGGCACCCCTGCCTTTGTGCACGGCGGCCCCTTCGCCAATATCGCCCATGGCTGCAACTCCGTCATGGCGACCCGTCTGGCTCTCAAGATGGGCGACTATACCGTGACCGAGGCTGGTTTCGGCGCAGATCTGGGCGCTGAGAAGTTCCTGGACATCAAGTGCCGCATGGCAGGCCTGACCCCCGATGCCGTTGTGGTGGTGGCTACCGTCCGCGCCCTCAAGATGCACGGCGGCCTGCCCAAGACCGCGCTGGCTACCGAGGATCTGGAGGCTCTGGAAAAGGGTATTCCCAACCTGCTGCGCCAC
The DNA here is from genome assembly GCA_017501255.1 of Clostridia bacterium. Lineage (GTDB taxonomy): Bacteria > Bacillota > Clostridia > Christensenellales > Aristaeellaceae > Limiplasma. Next base: position 52,195 of record JAFVXE010000019.1, read on the forward strand.
GTGAGCAACATGAAGAACGTGTACAAGCTGCCCTGCGTAGTGGCTGTGAACCGTTTCCCCACCGATACCGATGCGGAAATCGACTTCATCATCCAGAAGTGCCGCGAGCTGGGCGTGAACACTGTTCTGTCCACTGTGTGGGCTGATGGCGGCAAGGGCGGCGAAGCCCTCGCCAAGGAAGTTGTCCGTCTCTGCGAAGAGGAAAAGGGCGATTTCACCTTCTCCTACGATCTGGACTGCTCTATCGAAGAGAAGATCGAAGCCGTGGTGAAGAAGGTCTACGGCGGCGACGGTGTGGTGCTCACCCCCAATGCCAAGAAGCAGGTGGATATGCTCACCAAGCTGGGCTACGACAAGATGCCCATCTGCGTTGCCAAGACCCAGTATTCCTTCTCCGACGATCCCACCAAGCTGGGTGCGCCGGAAGGCTTCACCGTGACGGTAAAGAACGTGAAGGTATCCGCTGGCGCTGGCTTCATCGTGGTGCTGACCGGCGATATCATGACCATGCCCGGCCTGCCCAAGGTGCCCGCCGCCGAGCGGATTGATGTGGATGACAATGGCGTGATTACCGGGTTGTTCTGATGAATTTCTGAAAACAAATAAGCCCCGGTACATCCCTGCTATGGGATGTGCCGGGGTCTTTATGTGTTTGATTGGTTCAGTTGATGCTCCATTGACCTGTCTGGATATAGCTATTGGCACGATTGTGCGCAGCAGCTACGATATCTGCGTCAAATCCGATCAGTTTGAGCAGATCAATCGCATTACGGGTGGTTGCCATACCAGGTTTGATTTGATAGTCAAACAGCACAGTATCTTCGGTGAGTGTTTCCTGAAAGTGCGCCTGTTCGTATTCTGCATCCACAAGGTTGCACAACTCGGCATCGTGCGTTGCAGCGATGCACAGGATGCCTTTGTTGGCAAGGGCTTTCAGCAGCTCCGTGGAGGCCGCAATGCGTTCGATGGTGTTGGTTCCACGCAGAACTTCGTCTATGGCACAGAGGACAGGAATTCTGGTTCCTGTTTCATCGAGAATTCGTTTGAGAGATTTGATTTCTGCAATATAGTAGCTTTCACCGGAGCGAATGTTATCTGATATAGCCATTGAGGTATACAAACGGAAATGACTGGCATGGTAAGTGGCACATGGAGCTGTGCAGATGGTCTGTGCCAGCAGAGCGCATAAGATAGAAGCCTTCAAATAGGTGGACTTTCCCGAGGCATTCGCACCGGTAATCAGCAGTGGACGATCCAGCGCAATATCGTTTGGCACTGGGTTGTCAACCAATGGATGAATGACTTGCTTAGCATGGATAAAGGCTTTGCTTGTTTCAAAATCAATCTGAGGAATGCACCATGAAGCCATACTTTTGCGAAATGAGGCAATGGCAATAGCTGCATCCACCTGTCCGACAGCTTCATGGATAACGAAAAAGTCTTTGTGGTGTTTGGCAAGTCGGTTTTTCAGCAGTTCAAAGGTAATGAGATCCAAAAGCAGGGTTGTCATCATAATGGACATCATATCGTTTTTCGATGTGATGACCACTGGCCCGATATTCAGCACAGAATGCAGTTCGTTCAGATGCAAATAACTGTCTTCCAAAAGAGGATCAATCAAAGGATGCTGCTTTTTTTGGATTTTACGCAGGGCACAGGCCAGCCCGACACAATAGTTGATGGTTCGAATTTCCAAATCGCATTGATGCATACGGACTTCGTGTACAATGCCGTTTACAGTAAGGCAGACAAGCATCATGATTGCTCCGTATACCCCGCAGAAAACAATGAGCAGAATGGATACCGGTAACATCAGCACAAGTAGAAGGTAAAGGGACAACCAGAAAGGTGAGGTGTGCTGTGTGCGCAATACACCGGTAATATCCACTTTTCGGTAGCTGCCAACCTTATAGAGAATGTCTTGCAGCTTCTGTCGGGTATCTGGCTCGTTTTCCACCAAGCTGACGAGCTCGTTTTGCTGCTCAAATTGATGGCGGTTCATGTGACGGTGAAGCATATAGTAGAGATATTGCTCACCGGCGGTGGAAAGCCCGGTGTTGATTCGCTGATAGACAGCGTCTATGTTCAGGTCGTTCCATGTTGTTTCGTCGATATAGAAGTCATCCTGCTGTTCTGCTTTGCATTGTTCGTAGTAGGTGCTGATGTATTCCATATCGCCTGTGAAGTATTCCACATCAGGTACTTTTCCATATGCTGTTTTGAGATATTCTTTGGTTCTGAGAAAACGCATTATTTCGTCAGCTCTCCGGTTGTTGATTATTCTGCAATGATGGGAGGATTACAGGTGATAGGCTCAAATGTCCAGCAAAAACCCCAACACCCTTGCGCCAAAATCCTTCCCCTCCTCATACGCCGCATGACCATACTCCGGATACAGATACAGCTGGCTTCCCGCAATCGCCTGATGCAGCTCCCGGGAGGCCTCGCTGCCCACAATCTGATCCTTCTCGCCGCCAATCACCATCGTAGGGGCGGCAATGCTGCCAAGGTGCGCAGAAGCATCATGGGTCAGGCAGGCTTCTGCCATGCGCAGAAAACGGGTGAAATCCTTGGGCTTGCCCACCTTGCCAAGCAGGGGCAGAAACAGCCTGTTTTTCTTCAGATACCCCTCCGAATAGCTTTTCAAGGCGGTATCCATCATGATGGCGGCATAGTCGTCCTGCCGGGCCATATCCATCCACGCAGAAACCACTGTCTGCACGGTTTGATTGCTCTTTGGCGCAGTGACGGCCAGCACCAGCCGCCGCACTTTTTCCGGGTGATCGATACTGAGCCACTGGGCGATCATGCCGCCCTGAGAAACGCCCAGCACATCCGCCTGGGAGATGCCCAGCAAATCCATACAGGCTGCCAGATCGGCAGCCATATCCCGGGTGGTGCAGCCCTCCTGCAAAGGCTCCCGACGGCTGATAAGGGTAACGGTATAGCCAGCCTTGGCAAAGGCACGGTACTGATAAGCCACAGGCAAGGCCATACCCTCAGCAGTTTTCAGGCCGTCGCCAAGGCCGGGAATCATGATCAGGTGGCGGCCGCCCTTGCCAAACTGCAAATAGTGGATGGTGGCACCGTCCAGCGTCAGCTTTCCGTTGCGGAAATTGTACAGCATGAAATCAATCCTTTCGGGTGGATTGGATACAGTATAGCAAAAGCTGGCAGGCCATACAAGGGCGGCTGGGTCAGGATGTCATGAAAACTGGCTGAAATGTCGGCTGCCATTGTGGGGTTGATTTCAGCCGATCAGCAGGTATGTTTGTCTACGAACCAATTCTGTGATAAGATACGATTCATAAGAAGAAATACGGGAGGGTTGACAGATGATATTCCGGGAAGCACAGGCGCAGGATTATCCCCAGCTGGCAGAGATGAAGTGGCTGCATTGTCAGGAGGATGACGCAGACTATGGCGAGAGCAATCTGGCCAATGTGGAGCAGACGGCCTTTTATGAAGTGTTTGAAGCGTTTCTGCAAAAGAACGACACCTACAGGATTTATTGCGCCTGTGACGGCGATGTGATCGCATCTGCCATGTTTGCCGCCCTGATTCCCAAGGTGCCCAAGCCCAATGGCACGGCAAAGTATATTGCCTACCTGACCAATGTGTATACAAGAAAGGAATACCGCAACCAAAAGATCGGCACGGCGTTGCTGACCCATATTCAGCAGCAGCTGACGGAGGAGAAGTGCGAGTTGATCTTCGTCTGGCCCAGCGAACGCTCCGTGCCATGGTATGAGCGGAATGGTTTTTTGCAGGAGAATGAAATGATGGAATGTGCGCTGGTGCAGGAGTAACAGGCTTCGTCCTGTGTGCCTGTTCACAGAAGCTCCGCTCTGCATTGCAATGAAAAAGGCTGCATGGTAAACTGAACCACCATGAAAGCACTCCGCAAGGAGGTAATCCATGAACAATCCTTGGGAAACCATCGCCCTGAGCGATTACGAAAATCACATGAGCCTTGAGAGCGTTTCTCAGCTGCAGGTGCTCAACCGGATGATGGGGGAGCAGCTTGCGGATTACGATGCCGATACGGTGATGATTTTGGGCATTGCCGGTGGCAATGGACTGGAACACATCAATAAAGAGAAAATCAGCAGGGTGTACGGTGTCGATGTGAATCCTGCGTACCTTGCCCAGTGCCGCAAACGGTATGCAGCCCTTGGCGATACGCTGGAGACCATCTGTGTCGATCTGCTGGATGAGCATTTGCAGCTGCCGCCAGCCAAATTGCTGATGGCAGACCTGCTGGTGGAGTATATTGGCTACGAATGCTTCCGGAAGGTGGTTGGCAAGGTTGCGCCGCAGGTTGTCTCCTGTATCATCCAGATCAATACGGATGATTCCTTTGTGTCCGATTCGCCGTATCTTCATGCCTTTGACGGCCTGAAGAAAATCCATCATCAGATGTCGGAAGACGGACTGACGGCCTGTATGACCGGCATCGGATACCGGTTGAGCGGAACCGCTGAACACGGTTTGCCCAATGGTAAGAAGCTGGTCAGGCTGGATTATATCAGGTATTCAGAGTAGGGAGGGTTTGCCGGATGAACGAGCAGATTGCAGCATATATAGAGAAGTATCCGCCGGAGATCGCTGATATGTTCAGAACATTGCGCCAGTTGATCTACGATAGCGTTTCCTGTCCGCTGACAGAAACCATGTGGGCGAAACTGCCCAGCTATTCAGTCGGTGAAGCTTTCGTAAGGCTTATTCCGTTCAAAGATCATATCAACATCGAAGCGCAGGCCGCCTTGGGTCATAGGGAGGATTTGACCGGCTACAAAATGACCCCTAAAGGAATGGTGCAGATTTTTTCAAAGCAGGAAATTCCAAAAGAGATTCTGAAACGGATTTTCGCAGAAACCCTCCTGGGATAGCTGACAATCCGGCACTGGAAAAACGCTTGGGAAAAGAACAGGACAAACAACAGCCGCAGCAGTAAAATGCGCCGCGGCTGTTGTTGTGTTATGGGCAAACGGGTATGGTCAACGGTCTGCTTACCGGCAATACACCTCAATGGCCTTGCTGACAAACTGTGCCGTTCCCTCGCCGCCGGCCTTGTCGATGTTCCGCATGAACCGTTCGTCCGCTACATACATCTGCCCAAGCCCACGCAAGGTTTCGTTGTTGCAGGGATAAAAACAGTCGGTGATCAGCTGTTGCAATGCCGCCACCTCCTGCTGCACCTCCGGGCTGCCTGCGCCCTTCTCCCGCAGTGCGCCGATGGCAGCCAGCTTTGCCATCAGGCGGTTGCCGTCCTGCACCTGTTGCTGATAGGACTGCTTGCCGCTTTGCTGTTCCCATGCCTGCCAAGTGTCGGTCTGGCCCCATTTGGCCTTGGCTTCTGCCTGTAGTTTTTCTTGTTCGCTCTTGTCAAATACCTGAAAATCCATACGTATCTCTCCTTGTTTTTCCATGTCCCGGGCAAAGGCGATGATCCCCGAAAGCCGCTTCTGCTGGCTTTCCAGCAGGGTGATTTGCCGGGATAACGCTTCCTTGGGATCGTAGCCGGGATCATCCAGAATGGCTTTGATCTCCTTGAGGGGGAAGCCCAGCTCCCGATAGATCAGGATGCTTTGCAGCCGCTGGAGGGCGGCATCGTCATAGAGGCGGTACCCGGCCTCTGTGACCTGCGTGGGCACGAGCAGCCCCAGCTGATCGTAATGGTGCAGCGTGCGCACGCTGACCCCTGTGATCTGGCTGATCTGATGAACGGTGTGCATGGCGCATTCCTCCTTTGTGGTACAAGCATAGCATAAACTATGACGTAACGTAAGAGTCAATAGTTGATCCTGAGATTTTGAAAAAGAAAAGCCAGACCGCCTGAGCAGTCTGGTTTTCACAGATGAAATCGCATTAGGAATTCTTGCTCTGATGCAGCATTTGGTTTTCCGCCTTGCGCTGACAGAGCAACACACACCCCAGCCCCAGCACAAAAGCCCCCAGCAGGATGAAAAAGCCCCAAATCAAATTCCACCAAGGCGAATGCACATCGAACATCATCGCAAGCAGGTTGCTCCATATCTTTAAATCGATGGCAATGGCAAACAGGTCAAACAGCAAGTAACCGCCACCAAAGAGGTAAATCCAGCGCCACCAGTAGTTGCTTTTCAGATGCCGGAAGAAGACGACCATGCCGCATACGCACAGCACCGCCAGCAGCCCCATCAGGGCAAAGTAGAGGACGCCTTTCTCTGCCAGAATGCCCAGCCAGAAATCCGCGTAGCTCTGCCGGTCGATCAGCCCCCAGATCCGGTGTATGTGGAACAGTCCGAAAAATATGAAGAACCAAGGTTCCCATGCGTAAATCTTTTTCAAATTCTACATCTCTCTTCGTTTGTATTGGTGTTATGCGACCTTGTATACTATACCACACATCCATCATAAAGACAAAAACCCCACCCCCTGTGCCCATGAAATGGGCACAAAGAGCGGGATTCTTAAGGGCCTCAGGCCCTTAAGCAGGATCCAAGGGCAGCGCCCTTGGCAGGGTGCAGGGGCAGCGCCCCTGCTCTACCGCCCCTGCCCTTACGCCTTGCTCTCGCAATACAAACACCGGTACACGCCCTTCTGGCGGTTGGTGAGCTTGAAGATATGGGGCAGCTCCTGCTCGATGGTGGTGATGCAGCGGGGGTTTTTGCAGTGAATCACGCCCACCAGCTTTTCGGGCAGCTCGGGGTGGCGTTTTTCCACTTCCTCGCCTTCCCGGATGATGTTCACGGTGCAGTCCGGGGCCAGATAGCCCAGCACATCCCAGTTCAGGTCGATGACCTCGTCCAGCTTGATGATGTCCTTACGGCCCATCTTGCGGCTGGATACATTCTTGAGCAGGGCAACGGAGCATTCCAGCCGGTCCAGCTTCAGGTACTGGTAGAGCAGCATGGCCTTGCCGGCGGGGATATGGTCAATAACAATGCCGTTTTTGATGGAATCAATGGTCATTTGCCCGCCTCCTCCAAGAGTTTCAGAATCAGGGCCATGCGGATGAACTTGCCGTTGAGGGCTTGACGGAAGTAGCAGGCGCGGGGATCATCGTCCACGGCAACGGCGATTTCGTTCACACGGGGCAGGGGATGCAGGATGCTCAGGGTATCCTTGGCGGTTTTCAGCTTCTCGGGGGTGAGGATGTAGCTGTCCTTCAGGCGCAGGTACTCTTCCTCGTTGAAGAAGCGCTCCCGCTGCACACGGGTCATGTAGAGAATGTCCAGCTCAGGCATCACGCTGTCCAGGTCGGTGGTCTGCTTGTAGGCAAGGCTCTTTTCCTTGATCATGTCCTTGACGTAACTGGGCACCTTCAGCTCCTGCGGGGAGATGAGGATGAATTTCACGTTCTCGTAGCGGGAGAGGGCAGTGATGAGGCTGTGGACGGTGCGGCCGAATTTCAGGTCGCCGCAGAAGCCCACGGTCAGGCCGTCAAAATGGCCTTTTTCCCGCTTGATGGTCAAAAGGTCGGTGAGGGTCTGGGTGGGATGGTTGTGACCGCCGTCGCCGGCATTGATGACGGGAATCTCGCTGCGCATGGCGGCCACCAGCGGTGCGCCCTCCTTGAAGTGGCGCATGGCGGCGATATCTGCATAGCAGCCGATCATCTTGATGGTGTCGGCCACGCTCTCGCCCTTGGCCGAGGAGGAGTTGCCCGCATCGGAAAAGCCGATCACATGGCCGCCCAGCTCGTACATGGCCGCCTCGAAGCTGAGGCGGGTACGGGTGGAAGGCTCGAAAAACAGCGCAGCCAACTTTTTGCCTTCGCACTTGTGGGCGTAGGCGGCAGGATTGGCGATGATATCGTTGGCGGTTTCGATCAGTTCATCGATCTCCTGCGTGGTCAAGTCCAGAATGTCGATGAGATGTCTCATGCCTTTGCTCCGTTCACAGCCAGATAGTTCTTGATACGCTCCACATTCTCGGCGTTCTTGGGATCCTCTTCCAGATATTCGATGATGTCGTACACATCCACCACGGCGTATACCGGGAAGCCGAACTCTTCCGCCACTTCGCTCAGGGCGCTCTTGTCGGTCTTGCCCTTTTCCTTGCGGTCCACCATGATGAAGGCAGCGGCGATTTTGGTGCCTTCCAGGGGGCTGAGGATGTTGACGCTCTCCCGGATGGCGGTACCGGCGGTGATGACGTCCTCGGTGATGACGATTTCTTCACCGGCCTTGGGCACGTAGCCCACGAACACGCCGCCCTCGCCATGATCCTTGGCTTCCTTGCGGTTGAAGAAGAAGGGTACATCCAGGCCTTCCTTGGAAAGGGCGATGGCAGCGGACACGGAGATGGAAATGCCCTTGTAGGCGGGGCCGTAGAGCACGGTGCGGCGGTTGCCCACCTTCTCCAGATAGGACTTGGCATAGAATTCGCCCAGCTTGGCGATCTGGTCGCCGGTCTTGATGTCGCCGGCGTTGATGAAGTAAGGAATCTTGCGGCCGCTCTTGGCAGTGAAGTCGCCGAACTTCAGCACGCCAGCGCCTTCCAGAAACTGAATAAACTCTCTCTTGTAAGCTTCCATGGTGATGTGGCTCCTTTCGGTTGTTTATTTCTGCTCCGCAGGGGCCCAAGGGCTCTGCCCTTGGGGAACCCGGCAGGGGCCTGAGGCCCCTGCACCCCGCATTTTGCGCCATTTCATGGCGCAAGGAGTGGGATAAGTTGCAAAACAGAATCCGTAAATCGTTACAGAATCGAGATACCGTAGTCCAGAATCACGTTGCCGTTTTCGTCCGGGGTGGTGAACCGGGGGCACTGGCAGCGTTCCAAGCACCAGTTGTCCTCAAAGCGGGTCATGCCTTTGGCTTGGATGGCTTCCAGACACTGGCTGTGGGTTTCGGGAGTATAGAAGTCGGGGCTGCCTTCTTGGGCCCGCAGGTAACACACCGCATAGTCCACAGGCGGGATGTCCACGGCATCAAAGCCGTCCGGCACGGGCGTGCCCTCCGGGAAAAACATACCGATCCAGCGTTCCGCCTTGCCGCTTATGATGCGCACCGCACCGATGCAGGCATCCCCGTTGAAGGGCAGGCGGGGATGGGTTTCCAGCTGGTCAAACCAGCCGTTTGCCCACCACTCTCCCCAGTTGGGTGCACCTTCGTAGCGCTTGCCGATGAGCCGGGCAGCGGGGCAGGGCTCCTTCTTGATTTCCAGAATCTCTGCGGCCATGATGCAGCCTCCCTTCGGAAAATCTCAGGCAGCCTTATTCGCCCACGAACTCCCGCACGCAACGCTTATAGGCAGCCACGGGATCCTCGGCGGCGGTGATGGGACGGCCTACCACGATGAAGTCGGAGCCGATTTCCCGGGCAGCGGCGGGGGTCATGACCCGCTTCTGGTCGCCCACATCGCCATCGGCGAAGCGCACGCCGGGGGTCACGGTCAGGAACTGCTTGCCGCAGCGGTCGTGCACCTTGCCAGCCTCCAGGGGAGAGCAGACAACGCCGTCCAGACCTGCATTCTTGGCGGTTTCGGCGTAGTGCATCACCACTTCGTCAATGGGCTCCTTGATGAGCAGATCCCGCTCCATGGCCTCCTGATCGGTGGAGGTGAGCTGGGTGACGGCGATCAGCAGGGGACGGGTGCCATCCTCACGGGTCAGGCCCTCGATGGCAGCCTGCATCATGGCGGTGGTACCGGCGGCGTGCAGGTTGGTCACGTCCACATCCAGATTGCGCAGCACCGCCATGGCCTTCTTGACGGTGTTGGGGATGTCGTGCAGCTTCAGATCCAGGAAGATCTTGTGGCCACGGCGCTTGATTTCACGCACGATTTCGGGGCCCTCGGCATAGAACAGCTCCATACCGATCTTCACAAAGGGCTTCACATCGGTAAACTTGTCCAGAAAGGCAAGGGTGGCTTCGCGGCTGGCGAAGTCGCAGGCAATGATGACGTCTCTGTTCATGCGTGTGCTCCTCCTATGATGTCAGTCAGGTTGGTGATATGGTATTTCGCCATGACGGCGGGGAGATCGTCGATAATCTGCTTGCAGGCGCAGGGATCGATCAGGTTGGCGGCGCCCACCTGCACTGCAGTGGCGCCCGCCAGCATCATTTCGATCACATCCTCGGCGGTGGACACGCCGCCCATGCCGATGATGGGAATCTTGACAGCATCGTACACCTGATACACCATGCGCACCGCCACCGGGAAGATGGCGCTGCCGCTGAAACCGCCCATCTTGTTGGCAATGACGGGCTTTTTGCGGTTCAGGTCGATACGCATCCCCAACAGGGTATTGATCAGGCTCAGACCGTCTGCACCGGCTTCTTCGCAGGCTTTGGCGATGGACACGATGTCCGTCACGTTGGGGCTGAGCTTGATGTAGACAGGCTTGTGGCAGACGGCTTTCACTGCCTTGGTCACTTCCGCAGCCGCCTCCGGGGAGGTGCCGAAGCTCATGCCGCCGCCGTGGACGTTGGGGCAGGACACGTTCACCTCGATGAGGCCCACCTGTTCTTCCTTGTCCAGCTTGCGGGCGCAGTCCACGTATTCTTCCACGGAAAAGCCGCTGATGTTGGCAATCACCGGCTTGTGGAAGAATTTTTTCAGCTTGGGCAGTTCCTCGGCGATCACCTTGTCCACGCCGGGGTTCTGCAGGCCTACGGCGTTGATCATGCCAGCGGGGCATTCCGCAATGCGGGGCGTGGGGTTGCCGAAGCGGGGATCCCGGGTGGTCCCCTTGAAGGAGAAGGAACCCAGCACGTTGATATCGTACCACTCGGTGAACTCGTAGCCGTAGCCAAAGGTGCCGCTGGCGGGGATCACCGGGTTATCCATCTGCATACCGGACAGATTCACAGCGGTATTTACCATACGATCTCCTCCTTTACCAGCACGGGGCCATCCTTGCAGATGCGCTTGTTGCCGTACTTGGTTTTGCAGCTGCACCCCATGCACGCACCGAAGCCGCAGCCCATGCGCTCCTCAAAGGAGAACTGTCCGCTGGTTTCGGAGGCGTTGTATACAGCCTTCAGCATGGGTTCCGGGCCGCAGGTGTAGATGTGGGTATAGCCGGGTTTCATGGCATTGGTGACAAAGCCCTTCACGCCGTAGGAACCATCCACGGTGGTGACGGTCACATCGCAGCCCAGGGCGGCGAACTCTTGCTCGTAGAAGATTTCGTCCTTGGTGTTGAAGCCCAGAATCACGGATACCTGCTTGCCCTCGGCCCGCAGCAGCTTTGCTGCCAGATACAGGGGCGGCACGCCCACGCCGCCGCCGATGAGCAGCGGGTGGTCGCCGGAGGTGGTCAGGTCGTAGCCGTTGCCAAGGCCGGTGAGCACATCCAGCGTGCCGCCGGTCATCTGGCTCATCTGCTGGGTGCCCTTGCCCACCACTTTGTAGATGAGGGTCAGGGTATCGCCCTCCACATCGCACACGGAGATGGGGCGGCGCAGGAACAGCCCGTCCAGCTTGATGTTTACAAACTGGCCTGTGCGGATGCCCTCGGTATCGCCGCAAAGCTTCATGCGGTATACGCTTTCGGTGAGGGCGGTGTTTTCAATCACTTGGAAAAATGCCTGTTTCATAAGCGCTCCTTATGCGTCGATGGTGGAGATGCACATGGTGGTCTCTTCCAGCACGTCCAGCAGCACCCGGACGGTGTCCAAAGCGGTGAACACGCTGACGTTGTTCTCCGTGGCGCAGCAGCGGATCTTATAGCCGTCGCTCATCTGGTCGGCAGAGCCGATATCCCGGGTGTTGAGCACGTAGGCCAAGTGACCCTGACGGATGGCATCCAGAATCTCTTCGCTGCCGTCACGGAGCTTCTTGCGCTCGTGGGTGCGGATGCCGTTCTGCTTGAGGAAGGTGGCGGTGCCGCTGGTGGCTTCGATGTTGAAGCCCAGGTTGTAGAAGCGGCGGATCAGGGGCAGGGCTTCTTCCTTGTCCTTATCGGCGATGGTGCAGAACACGGTGCCGTAGTTCTGCAGGTGCATACCGGAGGCTTCCAGCGCCTTGTAGAGGGCACGATTCAGCTTGTCGTCGTAGCCGATGGCTTCGCCGGTGGACTTCATTTCGGGGCTGAGGTAAGCATCCAGACCGCGGATCTTGCTGAAGGAGAACACGGGCACCTTCACGTACCAGCGCTTCTTCTCTTCGGGATACAGGTCGAAGTAGCCCTGCTCCTTCAGGCTCTTGCCAAGGATGACCTCGGTGGCGATGTCGGCAAGGCTGTAGCCGGTGGCCTTGGAGAGGAAGGGCACGGTGCGGGAGGAACGGGGGTTGACCTCGATGATGTACACGTTCTCGTTCTTATCCACGATGAACTGGATGTTGTACAGACCCACGATGCCGATGCCCAGACCCAGCTGCTTGGCATACTGGAGAATGGTGCCCTTGACCTTGTTGGAGATGGAGAAGGCGGGGTAGACGCTGATGGAGTCGCCGGAGTGGATACCGGTGCGTTCCACCAGTTCCATGATGCCGGGCACGAACACATCCCGGCCGTCGCAGATGGCGTCCACTTCCACTTCCTTGCCCACGATGTAGTGGTCCACCAGCACGGGCTTGTCCTCGTCAATTTCCACGGCAGTCTTCAGGTAGTGGCGCAGCTGTTCCTCGTTGCCCACGATCTGCATGGCGCGGCCGCCCAGCACGAAGCTGGGGCGTACCAGCACGGGATATCCCACCTGAGCGGCGGCCTTCACGCCGTCCTCAATGTTGGTGACGGCATGGCCTTCGGGCTGGGGAATGCCCAGTTCTTCCAGAATCTTCTCGAAGGAATCACGGTTCTCGGCACGCTCGATGGCGTCGCAGTCGGTACCGATGATCTTCACGCCCCGCTTCATCAGCGGCTCCGCCAGGTTGATGGCGGTCTGTCCGCCCAGAGAAGCAATAACGCCTTCGGGCTTTTCAAACTCGATGATGTTCATCACATCTTCGGGGGTCAGAGGCTCGAAATAGAGCTTATCGGCGGTGGTGTAGTCGGTGGAGACGGTCTCCGGGTTATTGTTGATGATGATGGCTTCATAGCCGGACTTCTTGATGGTGGTGACCGCATGGACGGTGGAGTAGTCGAATTCCACGCCCTGACCGATGCGGATGGGGCCTGCGCCCAGCACGATGATCTTCTTCTTGTCGCCCAGACGGCTGTTGTTTTCGCCGGTGTAGGAGGAGTAGAAGTAGGGGATGTAGGCACCCGTGTGGCAGGTGTCCACCATGCGGTAGACGGGCATCATGGCCTCCTGCTTGCGCAGGTTCCACACATCCAGCTCGTTCACATTCCACAGCTTGGCGATGTAGGGATCGGAGAAGCCCATCTTCTTGGCGTCGGCAAGGATGCGGGCATCCAGCCGGTTGGCCTTGAGCAAAATCTCCATGTCCACGATATTCTGGAAGGCGTTCAGGAACAACATGGTGATCTTGGTTACCTCGTGGATCTTGTCCAGACTCACGCCAAGACGAATCAGCTGCATGATGGCGAACAGGTTGTCGCTCTTGAAGGTCTTCAGGTAGTCCAGCAGCTCACTTTCGCTCATGCTGTCAAACTTGGGCATATACAGGTGGTTGACGCCGATCTCCAGGCAGCGGACGCTCTTGAGCAGGCTCTCTTCCAGGTTGGAGCCGATGCCCATCACCTCGCCGGTGGCCTTCATCTGGGTGCCCAGCTGGTTGGAGGCGCTGGTGAACTTGTCAAAGGGGAAGCGGGGCAGCTTAGCAACCACATAGTCAAGGCTGGGCTCGAAAGCGGCGTTGGTGTTGGCGATTTCGATCTCTTCCAGCGTCATGCCCACGGCGATCTTGGCGGTCACCCGGGCGATGGGGTAGCCGCTGGCCTTGGAGGCAAGGGCGGAGGAGCGGCTCACACGGGGGTTGACCTCGATGAGGTAGTACTCGCTGCTTTCGGGGTTCAGGGCAAACTGCACATTGCAGCCGCCTTCGATCTTCAGCTCCCGGATGATCTTGAGGGCGCTGTCGCCCAGCATCTTCAGGTCGTGGTCGTTCAGGCTCAGGATGGGAGCCACCACGGCGGAGTCGCCGGTGTGCACGCCCACGGGGTCGATGTTCTCCATGCCGCAGATGGTGATGGCATGGTCGGTGGAGTCGCGCATGACCTCGAACTCGATCTCCTTGTAGCCCTTCACGCTCTTCTCGATGAGCACCTGATGCACAGGGGACAGCTTGAAGGCGTTGTTGCCGATCTCGATCAGTTCTTCCTCGTTGTCAGCAAAGCCGCCGCCGGTGCCGCCCAGCGTGAAGGCGGGACGCAGCACCACCGGGTAGCCGATACGCTCGGCTGCGGCCTTGGCTTCGTCCAGATTGTAGGTGATTTCAGAGGGGATGGTGGGCTCGCCGATGGACTGGCACAGCTCCTTGAACAGCTCACGGTCCTCAGCCCGCTCGATGCTGGCGCTGCTGGTGCCCAGCAGTTCCACATGGCACTCCTTGAGCACGCCTTTCTTTTCCAGCTGCATAGCCAGGTTCAGGCCGGTCTGACCGCCGATGCCGGGTACGATGGCGTCGGGGCGTTCGTAGCGCAGGATGCGGGCTACAAATTCCAGCGTCAGGGGCTCCATGTACACCTTATCGGCAATGGAGGTATCGGTCATGATGGTGGCCGGGTTGGAGTTGGCCAGCACCACTTCGTAGCCTTCTTCTTTCGGGGCCAGACAGGCCTGAGTACCGGCATAGTCGAACTCTGCCGCCTGACCGATGACGATGGGGCCGGAACCGATGATAAGGATTTTTTTGATGTCTGTACGCTTTGGCATATGTACCGCCTCCTGTTAATCTATGTGCAATGTTGGGTTGGTGTAGGGAAGGGGGGATTCAGCGGGTTTCGTAAACGGGCCTGCCGTTTTTATAGGTGGCCACGCAGCGGCCGTGGAGCATTTCGCCGGCGAAGGGGGTGGCCCGGCCTTTGCTGAGAAAGGTTTCCGGGTCAACGGTGACTTCTGCATCCAGATCCCACAGGGTATAGTCGCCATCTTCCAGCGGGATGCCGAACCGTTTGCGGGGGGCGAAGACCATCAGATCCATCAGTCTGTCCATGGTGAGGATGCCGGGCTTGACGAAGTGGGTGTACATGACCGCAAAGGCGGTTTCCAGACCCACCACGCCAAAGGCGCTGCCGGAGAGGCCCTTGGCTTTTTCCTCGGCGGTGTGGGGGGCATGGTCGGTGGCGATCATGTCGATGGTGCCGTCCAGCAGACCGGCAACCAGCGCTTCCCGATCCTCTGCGCTGCGCAGGGGCGGGTTCATCTTGAACCGTCCGTCCTCCTTGAGCATACGATCGTCCATCACCAGGTAGTGGGGGCCGGTTTCACAGGTTACATCCAGCCCTTCCTGTTTGGCCTTGCGGATCAGCTCCACGCTTTCCTTGGTGGAAATGTGGCAGACATGGTAGCTGCATCCGGTTTCCCGCACCAGCTCCAGGTCCCGGGCGATGGGGCCCCATTCGCTTTCGGAGCAGATGCCCTTGTGCCCATGAGCTTTGGCGTATTCGCCGTCGTGGATGTAGCCGCCGTGGAGCAGGCTGTTGTCCTCGCAGTGGGCGGCGATGAGCTTGCCCAGCTTTTTGGCCCGGAGCATGGCTTCCTTCATCATCTCCCGGCTCTGTACGCCTTTGCCGTCATCGGAGTAGGCGATGGCGTTCCCGGCAAGGGCTTCCATATCCACAAGCTGCTCGCCCTTCTCGCCCTCGGTGATGGCGGCGTAGGGGTAGACAGCGATGGAGGCATCTTTCTGGATGGCATCCAGCTGAAGCTGCATATGTTCCGGGCTGTCCGGCACCGGACTTAAGTTGGGCATGGTGCACACGGCGGTATAGCCGCCGGCGGCTGCCGATGCGCTGCCGGTCCGTATGGTTTCCTTCAACAAAAAACCCGGCTCTCTGAAATGCACGTGCACATCACAGAAACCGGGAAAAATAGCATATTTGGAAGAAGAAACAGTATCCCCTTCGATTTGAAGGCCACTGCGCCACGCAGCCAATGCGGATTGGTTTACCATGGTAGCAGACATTTGCAAGCTCCTTTCCGCCAAGAAAAAACGTCCTGCCGGGATGGCAAGACGGTACAGACACACAGAAAAAACCGCAGCATCTCGTGCGCTGAATCGACCTTGCCGATCACGCGGTACCGGCTTAAAAATCGTTCCCGATAATAGTAACAAAGGAAGGGGAATTTGTCAATCCAAATGGTGGCGAAAATTCGCCCGGATTTGACACTTTTTTCTTTTGGCGAAAAAGCCTTTCAGGCGCTTTGCTTTGTTGAATTGACAGATGAGTTTTCACCTTATATAATGAGCCTATCCAATCGCCGCTTCAAGGCGGCAATGTGTTGAACAACAAAACAAGGAGACAAATACAAATGGATATCAAGCAGATCATCTCTCAAATGACCTTGGAAGAAAAGGCTTCCCTGCTGTCCGGCGAAGATTTTTGGCATACCAAGAGCGTGGAGCGGCTGGGCGTGCCCGGCGTGATGGTCAGCGACGGCCCCCACGGCCTGCGCAAACAGGATCTGAACGCCGATCATCTGGGCATCAACGAGAGCATCAAGGCGGTGTGCTATCCCACTGCCAGCGCCACCGCCGCCAGCTTTGACCGGGATGTGCTCCGTCAGGTGGGCGAAGGCATTGGCGACGCCTGCCAGCATGAACAGGTGGCAGTGGTTCTGGGTCCGGCCGTCAACATCAAGCGCAGCCCCCTGTGCGGCCGCAACTTCGAGTATTTCAGCGAGGATCCATACCTGGCAGCCGAGCTGTCCACCAGCTTTATCAAAGCGGTTCAGGAGAAGAATATCGGCGTGAGCGTGAAGCACTTTGCCGCCAACTCTCAGGAGCACCGCCGCATGGCTTCCAACAGCGTGGTGGATGAACGCACCCTGCGGGAGATCTACTACCCCGCCTTTGAAAGCGCCGTGAAGGAAGGCAAGGCCTGGACAGTGATGTGCTCCTACAACCGGCTCAACGGCGAATATGCCTCCCAGCACCGGGGCTTGCTGACCGACCTGCTCCGGGGCGAGTGGGGCTTTGACGGCTATGTGGTCAGCGACTGGGGCGCTGTCAGCGACCGTGCCAAGGGCGTGCACGCCGGTCTGGATCTGGAAATGCCCTCCTCCGGCGGCGTGAACGATCAGCTGGTGGTGGAAGCCGTGAAAAATGGTCAGCTGGATGAAGCGGATGTGGATCTGGCTGTGGAGCGCATCCTGACGGTGCATCAGCGGTATCTGGAAAACGCCAGACCCGAAACCCAGTGGGACAAGGATGCCCAGCATGAGCAGGCCCGTCAGCTGGCTGCCGAGTGCATGGTGCTTCTGAAAAATGAGGACAATGTGCTGCCGCTCAGCGCCGGTGAGGACATCGCTGTGATTGGTAAGTTTGCAGTCAAGCCCCGCTTCCAGGGCGGCGGCAGCAGCCACATCAATTCCTTCAAGACCGAAAGCCTGATGGATGCACTGGCTGGTATGCCCGGCATCACCTACGCCCAGGGCTATGACATCGTAACGGAAGAACCCGACGAGGCCCTCATCGCCGAAGCGGTGGAGACTGCCCGCAAGGCCAAGAAGGCGGTTATCGTTGCCGGTCTGCCGGACAGTTTTGAAAGCGAAGGCTATGACCGAAGCCATATGCGGATGCCCAAGTGCCAGGTGGAACTGATTCAGCGGGTGGCGGATGTGAACCCCAACACCATCGTGGTGCTGTACAATGGCTCTCCCGTGGAAATGCCGTGGCTTGGCAGCGCCAAGGCGGTTGTGGAAGCCTATCTGGGCGGTCAGGCCGTGGGCGGCGCCACCAAGCTGGTGCTGTTTGGCGATGTGAACCCCTGCGGCAGACTGCCGGAGAGCTTCCCGATCAAGCTGGAGGACAATCCCTCCTACCTGACCTACGGCGGCGAGGGCAATACCGCTGTGTACAATGAGGGCGTGTTCGTTGGCTATCGCTACTACGACCGCAAGAAGATGGATGTGCTCTTCCCCTTCGGCTATGGCCTCAGCTATACCAGCTTCCAGTACAGCAACCTGACCCTCAGCGCCAATACCATCAAGGATACCGACACCCTGACCGTTACCGTGGATGTGACCAACACCGGCAAGGTGGCGGGCAAAGAGGTTGTGCAGCTGTATGTGAGCGACAGGGAAAGCACCGTGTTCCGCCCTGTGCGGGAGTTGAAAGGCTTTGAGAAGATCGCCCTCCTGCCCGGCGAAACCAAAACGGTGACCTTCACCCTCGGCAAGCGGGCTTTTGCTTACTGGAATGTGGAGATCAATGACTGGCACGTGGAAACCGGCGCATTCGATATCCAGATCTGCCGTTCCAGCCGGGATGTGACGCTGAGCAAGGAAGTGACCGTGGAAAGCACCGTGCAGCTGCCCACCCATTATACGCTGGATACCCTGTTTATGGATATCGCCAAGGATCCCAAGGCCATGGCGATTATCCAGCCCATGCTGGACGCCCAGCAGCCTGATTTTGGCTGTGAGACGGAAAGCGAAACCGCCAAGGAGGCCATCACCCCTGAAATGGCCATGGCGATGATGCAGAACTCGCCCCTGCGTTCCAGCATCAGCTTCGGCGGCGGCGCTGCCATGCGGGCGGAACTGCTGAAATTGCTGGAGATTCTCAACAAGGACTGATTTCAGCGGACTGAGTGACACCAAAATTCATCCCAAACAGCCCCGTTCGGCCTGCGTGCCGGATGGGGCTGCTTTGGGATGAGAAACCTCAAATATTGTTGATAATACGGCGTTTTTCTTGCAGTGGGCTGCCGGTTGTGCTATAACCGAAAGGCTGATGCTGCATGGCATCGGCTTTGGATCGTGAGGTGAAGTGCAATGGGTATGCTGTATCAAGCAATTCGGGGAGCCGTGCGGCTGTTCAGCCGGAAATGGGAAACGGTCTGGGAGGAACCCTATGACGGTTCGCTGGCCGTGTTCTGCCCCAACCATGCAGGCGCCATGGGGCCCATCAGTATGTGCGCCCATTTTGAACTGACGGACAGCTGCTATTCCTGGATGAACAGCGGCATGATGAGCGCCAAAGAGGTGCCTGCCTATGTGCGTCAGGATTTTTGGTGGGAACCGGGCTGCAAAATGGAACCTTTGTACAGCGCCACCATTCCCTACATCGCGGCGGCGATTATTCCGCCGATCCTGCGCAGTGCGCCGGGCGTGCCGGTCTATCACGACAGCCGGGTGATCAAAACCTTCCGGCGCAGCATTGAACTGCTCAAGGAAGGCAAGAACCTGATCATTTTTACCGAACAGCCCGCAGGCCATGGCATGAGTGCGGCAGAACTGAACAAAGGGTGGCTGCAAATCGGCCCCATGGCATGGCGTACACTGAAGGTTGCGCTGAAATTCTATCCGGTGCATATCGACCTGAAACAGCGACGTATCACCGTAGCCAGACCGGTGGCCTATCAGCCGGAACTGCCGCTGAAAGAACAGGAAGCCACCATTTTGGAAGCGGTGAAGCAGGGCATTTCCACGGGACAGTTTGTGGATGGGCAGCAGGTAGTGGCAGAAAAGGAATAAGCACAATGGAGCAGAATCCCGGCTGAAGAACATCAGCCGGGATTCAGACTGTTGACAAACCCCAGGAGGTATCGGAGGGGCGCACCCCTCCGATGGTCTTCCGAAACCGGCGGCGTGCATTGCGGCCCAAACCCAACCTACGGTCGGTTTTGGGCTTCGGCGTTGCGGGAGCGCTTTGCGCTGTCCTCACGCCTCGGTTCGCTTTGCTCACCCTTCCGGCGGTTTCGGAACCCTTGCGCAGCAAGGGCTTCCTATCGCCGTTTGCCGCCCGGCGAGCCAAA
>JAFVXE010000020.1 GCA_017501255.1 Clostridia bacterium
ATCGTCAGATGTTGGAATTTCCGTTCTTTCGTGCTATACTTGTTCTGAGCCATGGCGAACCTCCTGGTCTATTGTTGTGTGGTGCTTCAATTTTACCACAGGTTCGCTTTGGTTCCTTTTCTTTATCTTCTGTCCTATTTCATTTTACAGTCAACCGCAAAAATTGAAGGGCAAAAATTGAAGAAATGTCCTTGTGAAGAAGCATCATTGAAAACGATGGCTCAAGTTTGTCTTTCTTCCTTTACAAATGAAGAATCAAGCGGATGATACCGCCTGCCAGGCCTCCCCCAAGAATAACGATCACAGGATTGGGCTTCCATTTCCATATGATCAGGAGGCTAACGACAAACAAAATCACAGAAAACCAGTCCAGTCCGAAAATGGCGTTTCCGGAGAACAACGCATTCAGCATCACCTTGATGCCGCCAACAAAAATCAGCGCAACAACAATTGGTCTGAGTCCATCCATGGCCCCCTGAATTGGTGAAATGGTCCGATAACGCTGATAAAGTAAAGACAGAACAAACGCAATCGAGAAACCGGGAACTACCGATGCTACCGTCGATATCACAGCTCCCGGCAGGCCCCCCAACTGCATACCAACAAAGGTGGCACAGTTCACCACCAATGGGCCCGGTGTGGATTCAGCAATTGCGATCAGATCATTGAAAGCTGAGGCTGTCAGCCATTGGCGCTCCATAACCACTTGCTGCATCAAAAGCGAAACACTGACCAGACCGCCCCCAATGCCAAACAAGCCAAGCTGCAAAAACACCCAGAACAGTTCAATCAGCACGGCGTTTTCCTCCTGTGATTGAGATGACGGCGCCAAGCAATCCGCCGCCGAGCAGAATCCAAATCACATTGACACCGGAAAGCCCCAGTGCCAGCGCCGCAGCAAAAAGCAACCAGCCGGTGGTTGCCTGCTTTTGACGGATAGACTGAATCATATCCCATGCCGCACAAAGAATGACCGCAGCAACCACTGGCTGCATACTGCGCAGAACGGCATCCACGACAGGTGAGGTACGAAAGGCATCGTAAAACAGCGATATGATCACAATCCAGAGAAAAGGCGGCAGAATTGTCGCGATTGCTGCCAGCAGCATACCGATTTTCCCGGCAGTGCGATATCCAATCTGTGCAGCCACATTCACCGAAACTGCCCCGGGTGACGATTGTGCAATCGCAACGATATCCAGCATTTCCTCTTCACTGAGCCAGCCCAGTTCCTTCACCATTTTCTTGCGCATCAGCGGAATAATAACGGAACCTCCGCCAAAGGTGAAAGCGCTGATAAAGAGCATAGAAGAAAATAGTGTGCGGTAGGTCTTTCCATTTTTCATAGAATTACGTTCTGTCCTCATCGATTTTCTGAATCAAATGATAAAACCCTGTATCAGTGATGATACAGGGTTTTTGGCGGAGAGTTAGGGATTTGAACCCTAGTTACGCTATCAACGTAAACACGATTTCCAGTCGTGCGCCTTCGACCACTCAGCCAACTCTCCATCAGCCTATAGCCGTTGCTTATCCGCAACAAAATGTATTATATGCAACAACCCCTGTTTTGTCAATAGGAAAAAACAAAAAAATTGTCTGAATCATGAAAAAGCGTATCAAACATAAAAATCGCACGCCTTGCGCAAACAAAGCGTGCGATTGAATCATCTAATTACTCTTCTGCCAAATGGCTGGCAGCATGATCGTAGGCAATGGCTGCGCCGCCGATAACAGCCTTGGAGGAAACAGTGGCACCGGAAAGGGTCTCCACATTATCACCTGCCACGGGAGTTGCCGTCAGGCCAACGAAAGTGCTGGTGAAACTTTCTTCCTGTACACGGGAACCAACGCCCGCAGTTTCAGCAAAATTGCTGCCGCCAGCGCTCAAACCGGTGATCGTGCCGGTGGTATCCACACCAACCATCACTTCGATGTCGCCGCCGTAGCCTTTCGCAGTGGTCTGCACCACATAACCAATGACGGAACCATCCGCAGCCAGACCGGCGTAGCAGTTGTCAATGCCTTCGGCGCTCTCGCCCGTCATTTCTTCAAAACCAGTCACGCCGGGCAGGGCGGCAATACGGGACGCATGCTGAGCCTGCAAGGCCTGCTCCGCAATGCGGTCTTTGGTGATCATGTTGGTGCCCGCCAAAAGCAGCGCGGCAACGATTGCGATGACTCCGAGAATCAGCCAGTCCTGTTTTTTCTTCAAGATTGCTCACTCCATCCTCAGTATTTGGAACGCTCAAACAGATCATCCGGAAGGATACAGCACTACCCGCGCACATTATTTCCGGATTTTCATTCCCTGACATTATATCATCTGACAGGCGGCAGTTCAATGAAAATTTCGGCTCATTTGGGAATTCTGCTTGTGAAATTTGCAACAAACCGCCCGATTCCTGTCGAAGGAAAACTCTTGACAAACCGCAGCAAGGTGATTAAAATAATCTTGTATGCGCCCGTAGCTCAGTTGGATAGAGTGTCAGACTCCGACTCTGAAGGTCATGCGTTCGAATCGCACCGGGCGTACCACGTAAAAACCCCTGATCCGTAATGGTTTGGGGGTTTTTGATTATGTTTTTGGCAAGTGCCACCTGCCAATGGTACGCTTTGCAGGAAATAGCAAACAAATGTAGAATTATTCCATTTGCTGATACCAACACCGCCAAAGGATGAGATGATATGAAACGCTTTCTGGCCCTTCTGGTAACCCTTCTGATGCTTTGCTTCCTCGGGTGCGCCCTGTGTGAAACCCAAGGCAGCCTTACGCTCCAGCAGGATCGTCTGCTGATTCCTGTAGGGGAATTCAAGAAAATCCGCTACGATGCCAGCCCTTCGCTGGAAACCATGGGCTTTACCTTCGAAGCCAACGACCCGGATGGACTGTATGTCAGCTATACCGGTCAGGCAAAAGGTCTGAAGCTTGGCGAATACACGGTAACCATCACCAGCGTCAAGGATCCGTCTATTGTGGCGGTACTGCCGGTTGAGGTCATTCAGCCGGTACAGCAGATCAGCCTTTCCGTTCCGGAAACCAAGCTCTGCATCGGCCAGACCACAACCCTCACCTACGAGTGCGGGCCGGAAAACGCTTCTATAAAGGAAGCCACCTTCGCCAGCAGCAATGACAACGTGGCAACCATTGCTGACGATGGCACCATCACCGCCGTGGGCCGGGGAACCGCCACCATCAGCGTAACCAGTGTGGACGGCGCTGCCCGCAACACCATCAAAATCACCGTGCAGATGCTACCCACCGATATTACCTTTCAGAAGGATGAATACGCTCTGGCGCTGGGGAAATCTCTCAAGCTCAAAGCCACCGTGCTGCCCAAGGGCGCTGATAACAAAGAACTGATCTGGACTTCCTCTGACGAAAGCATTGCCACGGTAAGCAATACCGGCTCCATCAAAGCAAAAGCTGCCGGTACCGTTACCATCACCGCCACCTGCAAAGCGGATTCCTCCGTCAAGGCCAGCGTAACCTTGCAATGTGTACAGCCCATCAAATCCATCAAGTTTGATACCACTTCCTATCAGATGACGGCGGGCGATACCCTCCAGCTTTCCCCCATCTACGCACCTGCCGACGCCACCACCTCCGCCGTAACGTATACCTCCAGCGCGCGCAATGTGTGCACGGTGGATAACACCGGTTTGGTAACGGCCATTGGCGGCGGCAAATCCACTATCACTGTTACCTCCATTGCCAACAGTTCCCGCAAGGCCAGCGTCACCATTCACGTGTTTGCTCCCGTAAAGGGCATCCGCGCTTACCAGACCCATGTGCGTGTGGGCGCGAATGAGCACGGCTTTGCCAGAGTGCAATTGCTTCCCGGTAACGCCAGCAACAAGGAAATCTACTGGGAGAGCAGCGACCCCTCCATCGCAACGGTCAGCAACACCACCACCCGTCCCCGGATCGCGGGACATCAGTGGGGCGATTGTGAGCTGATTGGTACCACTGCCGACGGCGGACACACCATTACCCTGAACGTCCATGTGGGCACGCCCTACAAGGCGCTCACCATCGAAACGGTCAAAAAGCGCGGCGGTCAGATCATCGTTACCTTGCGCAATCACAGCAACATTCCCATCACCGGCGTGCGCTTTGCTGTGGAGGACGAGGGCGTAACCGCCTTGTTGCCTGCGGAGATAGCCCCCGGCGCTGTCAGCGGCGAGATGACCGTTGATCTTTCCGGCAAGAGCATCGCTGTCGCCGGATGGGAATCCTCCGCCTTCCTCTACAACAACCGGGGCGAGCAGTACAACTCCTGCCTGTACTCCGATGGCTTCTACCAGTGGCACAGCACCAAATAACATGAACAACGCTCCCGATTCATTGCAGAATCGGGAGCGTTTGTTTATTCCTGCGTGGCAGCATTCCCTCTGCCCAGCGAATCCATCAACCCCGGGAACAGCGAGAACAGCACATCATTCTGAAGACCTGTATCACCATTCCAGCGGGAACGGGCATAGGCATAATCGCGGCCATCCACGCGGTAGATGCAGCAATCATCCATGGCCAGATCCAGCAGTGCGGTGGAACCATCAGCAAAGGTCACCGTCAGCATGGCGATGCCAAAGGGGCACCCGGAGACAGACGGGCCTTTATCCTCCACATCCGCCAGCAGATTGCCGATCTCAGCCAGCACGGCAGGATCCCGGATTTCATTGTGATACTTGGTGGTGCCGGTTTCCACATCCGTGCACAAAAGCGCAGCGGAGGTAATGGTGAGCAGCTGGCTGGGGTTGAACTGCTTGACCATGCGCGCCTCGGGCTTTTCCACCCACGCGGAAGCGCCCCGGAGGCTGATGATATAGTAATCCTCCGTGGTGTGAATGATGGGCAGCGTTTCATTCTTGGACAGCAGCGCCACCCGGGGGGCATACCGGCTGCCGTAGGCATAGGCGGGGGTCTCCCCCTCGGTCACATACAGCGGCGGATTCACCAGCACATATTCGGACTTGACCCAGCCTTCCACGTGCTCGCTGGCATACACATGATACCACTCGCCCTCCCGCATACTCACCAGCAGTTTCTGCCCATGGGAAAGGCTGCGCAGGGATTTGGAATTGATATCCGGCTTTGCCCGGAGGGTCAGGCTGTCGCAGAGCACATAGGCATCGTAGGCGTAGATGCCGGTCTTTTCCGCAAAGCTGGTATTGTACTCCTGAGGCTCCACCACCAAGGCCGAAGCCGTGCTTCCAAGCAGCATCCAAACCAGAACCAGCGCCACAATCCGCTTCACAGAATCATCCTCCTCCATTTGTATCCCCTACAATATTTGACACAAACCGACCCCTTCCCTGCTGCAAACAGTGAAAATGCAGCATTGTTTTCCTATTCAAAAAATGGTATACTGACAGTTGAATGACATTACTCAGGAGGGATGTTCAATGTCCGGCCGTAGCAAGAACAAAGCAACCACCACCATAGTGCGCATCGTCTGCCTGACGCTCGCTGCTCTGATGATTTTTTCCGTCATTGCAAGCGCCCTTTGGTACTGAGTCCATCCCCGGTTCACGCCGGGGCATTTTTCTGCCTTTCTGCCGCAGCGATGCCAGCAAAGGCTTTACGATCAAGATAAGGAGAATGACCCATGCGAACTCTGCTCCCCTACATGAAACCATTCCGCAAGGAATGCGTGATCGCACCGCTGTTCAAGCTGCTGGAAGCGCTTCTGGAACTGTTTGTGCCGCTGATGATGGCAGCCATCATTGACAAGGGTATTCTGGCTGAAAATGCACCCTATGTGCTCCGGATGGGTCTGGGGTTGGTGGGCCTTGGCCTGCTGGGATTCGGTTGCTCTGTGACCGCCCAGTTCTTTGCAGCCAAAGCTGCCGTTGGCTTTACCGCAAAGGTGAAGTCCGTGCTGTTTGCCCACATTCAGAAACTCTCCCATACGGAGCTGGATCAGATTGGCACCCCTACGCTGATCAACCGCATGACCACCGATATGAATCAGGTGCAGACCGGCGTGAACATGACGCTGCGCCTGCTGTTGCGCTCCCCCTTCGTGGTACTGGGCGCGACCATCATGGCTTTCACGGTGGATGCCAAAACCGCTTTGATCTTTCTGGCTCTGCTGCCCCTTCTGACCCTTGTGGTAGCAGGCATCATGGCGCTGACGCTGCCCCGGCACAAGCAGGTGCAGGGCCAGCTAGACAATGTGCTTTTGCGCACCCGTGAAAACCTGACCGGCGTGCGTGTGATCCGGGCCTTCAACAAGCAGGAAAGCGAAGAAGCAGCCTATAGCGACGAGACGGGTCTGCTGTTCAGCCTGCAGCAGGGTGTTGGCCGTCTGTCCTCCCTGATGAACCCGCTGACCTATGTGCTTGTAAACGGTGCGCTGATCGTGCTTTTGTGGAGCGGCGCCTGGCAGGTGGAAGGCGGCATTCTGACCCAGGGTGCCGTGGTGGCGCTGGTGAATTATCTGTCCCAGATTCTGGTGGAGCTGATCAAGCTGGCCAATCTGATCATCACCATCACCAAAGCGCTGGCCAGTGCCGGACGTATCGAGACCATACTGGAGCAGGAATCCTCCATGAAGGATCCCGCCTCCCCCACCGCCGCCCCTGTTACCAGTGAAGAATGCGTCCGCTTTGACAATGTTTCCACCCGCTATGCAGGCGCTGGCGAGGAAAGCCTGACCGGCATCAGCTTTACTGCGCTCCGAGGCCAGACCATCGGCGTGATCGGCGGCACCGGCTCGGGCAAAAGTACGCTGGTGAACCTGATTCCCCGCTTCTACGATGCCAGCAGCGGCACCGTGCTGGTGGACGGTGTGGATGTTCGCCAGCAGTCTCAGGAAAGTCTGCGGGACAAGGTGGCGGTAGTACCTCAGAAAGCCATGCTGTTCAAAGGTACCATCCGGGATAACCTGCGCTGGGGCAAGCAGGATGCCACCGATAAGGAACTCTGGCAGGCTCTGGAGATTGCTCAGGGTGCAGAAGTGGTGCGTGGCAAACCCGGCCAGCTGGATGAGATGATCGAGCAGAACGGCCGCAACCTGTCCGGCGGACAGCGGCAGCGGCTGACCATCGTCCGGGCGCTTGTGCGCAACCCGGAGATCCTCATTCTGGATGACAGCGCCTCTGCGCTGGACTATGCCACCGATGCAGCCCTTCGCAAGGCGCTTCGGGAAATGGATACCTCGGCAACCGTATTCATCGTCTCCCAGCGTGCCAGCTCCATCCGCTTTGCCGATCAGATTCTGGTGCTGGATGACGGCGAACTGGCGGGCATCGGCACCCATGATGAACTGCTTGAGAACTGTTCCGTCTATCAGGAAATCTACTATTCTCAGTATCCAAAGGAGGCGGTCTGATGAAGGTGGCAACCAGCAAGACCCAGACCCTTCGCACGGTACTGGGCTATGTGAAACGCAATTGGGGTTATTTGGCGCTTTCGCCGCTTCTGTGTATTGTAACCGTCGCCTTTACCCTGTATATTCCCATTCTCACCGGTCAGGTCATCGACCTGATTCCCGCTGCTATGCAGGTGCAATTTGACGGTATCCTTCCGTTGCTGATCCAGATTGGCCTGATGATCGGTTTCACTGCTTTGGCCCAGTGGCTGATGGGCCTTTGCAACAACCGGCTTACCTACGCCACCGTGCGGGATATCCGCCGGGACGCCTTTCAGCATTTGCAGCACTTGCCCCTTTCCTATCTGGACAGGCACCCCACTGGCGATGTGGTCAGCCGCATCATTACCGATGTGGATCAGTTTGCCGATGGCCTGCTGATGGGCTTTACCCAGCTGTTCAGCGGTGTGCTTACCATCATCGGTACGCTTGGTTTCATGTATTCCGTCAACTGGATGATCGCCACTGCCGTTGTGGTCATCACGCCCCTGTCGTTGGTGGTGGCTTCCTTTATTGCCAAGCGCACGTATGATATGTTCGCCCTGCAATCCAAAACCCGTGGCGAGCAGACCGCCCTCATTGATGAGATGCTCACCGGCCAGAAGGTGGTGCGTGCCTTCGGCATGGAGGACGAAGTGCAGGAACGTTTTGATGAGATCAACGGACGACTGCAAGGTGCCAGCCTCCGGGCTACCTTCTTCTCCTCTCTGACCAACCCCGCCACCCGTTTCGTCAATTCGCTGGTTTATGCCTGCGTTGGCGTTGCCGGTGCGCTGGTGTGCATTCTGGGCGGCCCGTCCACGCTGACCGTGGGCCAGTTATCCGCTTTCCTGAGCTATGCCAACCAGTACACCAAGCCCTTCAACGAGATTTCCGGCGTGGTGACGGAATTGCAGGCAGCCCTTGCCTGTGCCGAGCGTGTGTTTGCGCTGATCGATCAGCCTGCGGAAACCCCGGATGCAGAGCCTGCGCTGGAACTGGCCGAACCCACCGGCGCCGTGGAACTCAGCGACGTGAGCTTCTCTTATGTGCCGGAGCGCAAACTGATCCAGCACCTGAACCTGAAGGTACAGCCCGGCGAGCGTGTTGCCATCGTTGGCCCCACCGGCTGCGGCAAAACCACGCTGATCAACCTGCTGATGCGCTTCTATGACGTGAACGATGGCAAAATCACGCTGGACGGACACAACATCGTGGATATCACCCGCCACAGCCTGCGGGAAGGCTACGGTATGGTGCTTCAGGAAACATGGCTGAAAAGCGGCACCATCCGGGAGAATATCACCATGGGCAAGCCGGATGCCACCGAGGAAGAAATCATCGCCGCTGCCAAGGCCACCCATGCCCACAGCTTCATCCGCCGTCTTCCCAAGGGATACGATACCGTTATCACCGAGGACGGAGGCAGCCTGTCCCAGGGCGAAAAGCAGCTGCTTTGCATCACCCGTGTCATGCTGTGCCTGCCCCCCATGCTGATTCTGGACGAAGCCACATCCTCCATCGATACCCGCACGGAGCAGCACATTCAGCGTGCTTTTGAAACCCTGATGACAGGCCGTACCAGCTTTATCGTAGCCCACCGCCTGTCCACCATCCAGAATGCCAACACCATTCTGGTGATGAAGGACGGCAACGTGATTGAGCAGGGAAACCACGAAGAACTGCTGGCCAAGGGCGGCTTCTATGCCAACCTGTACAACAGCCAGTTTGCCCATTGACAGAAACCCCCTTCGATTATTTGACCACAGCGTGCAAGTGTGCTATAATATTTTGCCGAAACAGGCATGATTGGCAAAGGCCAACCTGAACATACAGAATTAGAGAGAGGCTGATACCATGTCCGGACATAGCAAATGGCATAACATTCAGGCCAAGAAGGGCAAGACCGACGCTGCCCGCGGTAAGATTTTTACCAAGATCGGCCGTGAGATCGCCATCGCCGTGCGCGAAGGCGGCAGCAACCCCGAAAGCAACTCCAAGCTGCGCGACGTTATCGCCAAGGCAAAGAGCAACAATATGCCCAACGATAACATCAAGCGTTCCATCATGAAGGCTTCCGGCGAGCTGGGCAATGTGGATTACGAAGAGATCACCTACGAAGGCTATGCCCCCGGCGGCGTGGCCGTGATCGTGGAAGCCATCACCGACAGCCGCAACCGTACCGCCAGCGATGTGCGCCATTGCTTTGCCAAGAACGATGGTTCTCTGGGCGTTACCGGCAGCGTGGGCTTCATGTTTGACAAGAAGGGCGTGCTGGTCATCGAGCGTACCGCCGATATGGATGAGGACGAAATGATGATGACCGTGCTGGACGCCGGTGCCGAGGACATGGATGTGCAGGACGATGTGTTCGAAGTGACCACCGCTCCCGCCGATTTCTCCGCCGTGCGTGAAACCCTGGAAAACCAGGGCATCACCTTCCTGAGCGCCGAAGTGCAGATGGTTCCCCAGAACACCGTGGTTCCCGCCGATGAGGATACCCTGAACAAGATCCTCAAGCTGCTGGATATGCTGGAAGAAAACGACGATGTGCAGAATGTATGGCACAACGCCGAACTGCCCGAGGAAGAAGAGGAAGACTGATCCTTCCGCAAATTCCGAATACACAAACACACCTGCCTTCACAACGAGGGCAGGTGTGTTTGTGTATTCAGCAACGCAGATACCGGCTGATGGTTTCCACAGCCAGCGCAACAGCCCGGTCAACAAAAGCCGCATATTCTGTCCGGGTCATGGCGGTAAAGGGATATTTCGATTCCCCTTTTTCCGGAATGTTTCCCAATACGCCAACCTTGCGGACGATAGCACCCTTTGGCAAAAATGCCAGCCAATCCGGGAAAGAGGTTAGGTTCACGATCTCTGTGAGGAAACCGCTGGTTGGATGCTCGTCCAGATATTCCCGCTCAATGGTGCTGATCTCCTTGTAGCGCTCGCTGCGGGGAAGCAACTGCTTGACGGAATCCCAGGTTTCGGGCATTCCTTCACCGGCGATGGCCAGTTCCGGAATCGCTTTGATCCGCTTCCATGCGGCCTGTATCCGCTTTTCATCCCGGATGGTACGCTGAAACTCCGCATCGGTAACCAGATGGGTGTAATAGCCCCATAGAAAAGAGGCCTCCTGGATGGTTTGCGGATTTCTGGGCAACAGGTATTCCTCAACGAACCGCTGGCAATCCGCTGCATTTTTGCGGCCTGTTCCCATCCAATGGGTCATCTCCCGGGGCGGTGTGAAACCGCTCCAATCCTCATTCTCCACATTGCAATCAGGAGCGATGTTCCCCACACAGTATTCATGCCGGGAAAGTTGTGGCACCGCATCCATCACCCGGTCGGCAACCATCAGGTGGGTCACCCAGTATGGCACAGTTCACACCTCTTTTCTCAAATAGCAAAATCAGGAAACACGCCATTTTTCACACAACGAATGATATTCTGCGCCTCGGCGGTAGCCCGCTGTCTGCCTTTCTCCGTCAGCATCCAGTTGTCCGGGCGGGTGTTTCTATCCAGTGCAGGACAGGGATACACCTTAATATGCGCCGGAAACAGATACCGGGCGATATGCAGGCTGCGCCGCATATGGCAGGCGGTGGTCACCAGCAGAATGCTGTGTACCCGGTTGAGCCAGAAGGCACGTTGCAGCGTAACAAGGGAATACAGCATATTTTCCACGGTATTCCGGGACTGGCTTTCCACGAGGATGTTCTCATCGGGAACCCCAAGCTCCACTGCTTTTTGGCGCATCCATTCCGCTTCGGGAATGGGTTCCATTGCTCCGCCGCTCATCAACAGCCTGGGCGCACGACCTGCACGGTATGCTGTCACAGCCACCGGCACCCGGTACTCCACTGCCTTCCGGCTGCCCAGCACAAGGATACAGTCCGCTTGCTGACCGCCATCCACGATGCCGTCAAACAACAACCGCTGAATCTGTTCGTCCGTCAGTTGCTCCTCTGTCAACTGTGATACCAACATGGCAAACCTTCTTTCGTTGTTCCTGCAATGCAGCGCTCAGTCCTCCATCACTGCATAGCCCTGCTCCAAAAAATCTGCCAGCACCTGACGGGCATATTCAAAATCCACCTGCCGGGTGGCCATACCGGCATAGGTGATATCTTCCATCGCCTCCACCGGCGGCATTTGCAATCCTTCCGGCGTAACGCCACGAAGCTCGAAAGCATAGTTCAGTGCTTCCATCATATCCTGGGGGCCCATATTGGTCTGCACGATGCACCCACGCACAGCATTGAGAAGCTGCATGGCAGTGCCCAGATCCACATCCGCATACTTCTGCGCCAAGGTGGACAGCACCGTGCGCATACGGCGCATCCGACCATTATCCCCATCGCCGCCCACCTTGCGGATGCGCATATAAATCACTGCTGCATGACCGCCGAACAGATAGGTACCGCCCTTGCCCATGCTGGGAGTGGTGCTGTCCCGGCTGATGCGATAGCGATTGAGATAATCAGCCTCTGCATCGGTAACAGTGATGTACACGCCGCCCATGGCATCAATAATGTTCTGAACATTATCCATGTTAAAGACGATATACTTGTCCACCTTCACGCCAAAATGAGTGGATACGGTGCGGCACATGGCATCCATGCCATAATTCTTGGCGATATAGGTAAAGCGACCAATTTCTCCATCAGGACGCTGAATCAGCATTTCCCGGGAAAGGGTAGTGAAAATGAGCCGGTTGGCAGCCGTATCCATGGTAACCAGAATGGTGCCGTCGGTATTGCTCATATTCTGGGCGGTGCCATCCCAGCTGTCCACGCAGGTCAGCAGGAAATGATGCTGCCCCGCAGGCGGCTCAGGCAGTGCATCGTAATCCAGAACGGAAACAGGCCGGGGGGTATCGGCGAATGCCGGTACGGCGGCGGTGACGGTAAGGCAAAGCAACAGCAATGCAGCAAGAGTTCGTTTGAGCATGGTGTGCTCCTTTCGTATCATGAAAACAGAATGCATGGCGCTGTTTCAGCCATGCATTCTTATTTACGCCACCGGGCGGGCAAAACCCTGCCGATGGTCAAATTTGTTACTTGTGTAACTTATTTGCAGAGCATTTCCAGCAGCTTGTTGGAGCGGCTGAGGAAAGCGGTGATCTCTTCCTTCTCCAAAGGACGGGTGGACATCCGGGCCAGATCGTACAACTGAGCAGCCAGCAGATCCCGCTGCTCGCCTTCCTCCTGCTTGATCAGGCTCTTGACCACGGCATTCTCCGCATTGAGCACCAAGGTGTAGCGCTCGGGCAGCTTGAAATCCTGACCATAGATGCGGCCCATTTCGCTGAAGCGGCGTCCCTGCTCATCCTGCACCAGCATACCAGGCATGGAGGTATCCTTGAGAGCGGTGAGCTGCACGGTCAGGTCGTTGTTGCCGGTGGCGGCGGTGAACAGATCCGCCAGCACCTTTTCATCGGCCTGATGCTGCTGCTTTTCGTCCTCGCTAACTTCCTTCTGGAAGGTGGCGGCATCCGCATCCACGCGGGCAAAGCTGAGGCCCTCCACACCAGCAGAATATTCCATGAAACTGACGAAGTTCAGGTCGATGAGGGCATCCATCACGGCCACATCCACACCCTCCGCCTCATACTGGGCGATGTTGGCGCTCTGGCGGGTAGGATCGCTGGTATAGATCACCTTTTTGCCGTTGAGCTTGCCTTCGTTCTTGCTCAGGTACTCGCTGAGGGTCACGTGGGCGCCGCCGGTGGTCTTGTACAGCAGGGTGTCCTTCACCTGTTCGAAGAACTTATTATCCCGCATACAGCCATACTTGACAAAGGGATGGATATCCTCCCAGTAGCCTTCGTACTTCTCCCGTTCGGTATTGAACAGACCGGTAAGCTTATCCGCCACCTTGCGGGTGATATAGGCAGACAGCTTCTTCACATAGCCGTCGTTCTGCAGGAAGCTGCGGCTTACGTTCAGGGGCAGGTCGGGGCAGTCGATAACGCCCTTGAGCAGCATCAGGAACTCGGGGATGACTTCCTTGATGTTATCCGCCACAAATACCTGACCGCTGAACAGCTTGATCTCGCCTTCCCGGGTGCCGAAATCGTTGGTCAGCTTGGGGAAATACAGGATGCCCTTCAGGTTGAAGGGATAGTCCACATTCAGGTGCACATAGAACAACGGATCCTCGTAGGTGTGGAACACATCCCGGTAGAACTGCTTGTACTCGTCCTCGGTGCAATCCTTGGGGGCTTTCAGCCACAGGGCTGCATTGGGATTGATCCGCTCCGGCTCCTTCACCTCGATAGTGGGAGCTTCCTCGCCATCAGCAACTTCGGCCTTGGGGGCTTCTTCCTTGACCACTTCCAGATAGACGGGGGTGTTCATAAAGCCGCAGTAGCGGTTCAGCACCTGACGGACACGGAATTCATCGGCGAATTCCTTCTCTTCTTCCGAAATGTGCAGGATGATATCCGTGCCACGGGCGGTACGGCTGCCTTCGGTCATGGTAAAGGCCATGCCGTCCTCAGACACCCAGCGCACAGGGGCTGCGCCCTCGCTGCCGGACAGGGTCTCGATGGTCACCTGATCAGCCACCATAAAGGCAGAGTAGAAGCCCAGACCGAAATGGCCGATAATGCCGCCCTTGTCATCGCCTTCGTAGTTCTTGAGGAATTCCTCAGCGCCGGAGAAAGCCACTTGATTGATGTACTTCTCCACTTCGTCAGCGGTCATGCCGATGCCGTTATCGCTGAAACGGATCTCACCGGCCTTCTCATCCACCGTGACGGTGACCTTGTATTCTTCCTCGCCACCGGGGGTGAGCATCTTCTGCTTGGTGATGGCATCGCAGCCATTGGAAACCAGCTCACGAATGAAAATATCCTTGTCAGAATACAGCCAGCGCTTGATAATGGGCATGATGTTCTGCGCATGGATGGAAATGTTGCCTTGTTGCAAAGCCATGGTTACGCCTCCTGTAAAGCCCTGTTGGCTCAAAACATAATGATGGGGCCGGTATGGAAAAACACACCAGGCCTCAATGGGTATTGTAGCAGAGAAAAGTGAGAAATGCAACAA
Source organism: Clostridia bacterium (assembly GCA_017501255.1). Taxonomy (GTDB): domain Bacteria; phylum Bacillota; class Clostridia; order Christensenellales; family Aristaeellaceae; genus Limiplasma. The sequence continues at coordinate 14,414 of JAFVXE010000020.1, forward strand.
AAAGTTAGCACTCGTTTTGGGTGAGTGCTAACAAAAGGGTGTCTGCTGATTTGTTCATCAACCGTTGCCTTCACCGGGGCCCGCCAGATCCACCACTTCTCCATCAGGAGAAGAAATACCGATGGTATAGCGGCATTCACCCGTGCTCTCTATATGCAGGTTAAACCACCACTTGGGGTTATTCTCCACCCCGGGTTCGGTGAGAAAACTGCCCACCAGCGTATAGTTGGGTAAATCCTTGTAGGAAAGGCCGAACTCCTCACAGACTGCCACAACGGCAATCCTGCCCGCTTCATCAATGGTCAGATCGTTATCTGTTAGCGGGGTATTCAGTTGAGGATTGGTTTCCGTATATGATACCGACAACGGGTACCTTGCTCCGTTTTCTTCAAATATCAACAGATGCGGCTGAATGGTAGGCGATACAGGCAACGGCATCGGCGTATTGGTAGGCAATGGCTTGGGAGAAACCATCTCCGGCGCAGCCGCAGGTGTGGGAATCGCATCCAAAGCAGTGGTTGCCAATGGTGCATTTTCCGGTGTAATGGCACGATCCACCTGCAGAATCGTACCCTGGTGCATATCGATCCGAATGACCAGCAGATACTTGCCCTGCTCCGTTTCATAGCTGCAATAGGCCTCATACCAGCCGTATTCAAGATATTCATCAATGGTGTTGCAACGGATATTTGCTTCCTCTGTACCAATCAGATGGGCAGCGGCAGTGACTGCAATCTGCCTTGCAGCTTCCAAAGAAATGATCGGGTCACTGCGGCGCAGATAGGCTTCTTTGGTTTTGTAGGGAAGTGCGATCCCATAGGGATTGGTCAGGTACTGATAATCATAAACCTCCTGATCGCCATACAAAGTGGCCATGTACTGCCGCATTTCAGAAGACAGTGCGCTTTCGTTGATTGTGAAAGTGGATAGAAGCACTTCTTCATCCAATCGCTCCACAAAAAACTGCCCTGCTTCCATTTCAGCAGAAGTGATGTCACTCAGAGAAAACAGGCGTTCCCGCAGATTCTTCACTGCATGGCTGAAAAAGGTGCCGTCGCCAAACGTACTGCGCTGATAATCCATGTAAGCAACCATCCGCATCCAGCTTGGCTCAATGACGAAGAAGAACAGGCTGTTCCCCTCCGGATCCATGGCCCGCCCAAGGACAACACGTTCCTCCAGGGTATAGCGCTGCTCATCGATGCGCACCTCCCCCACCTGCTGGATTCCCAGACAGTCCTTGGCAAACTGGCGCACCACTGCCTCAACAGGTTGCTGCACCAACTCATATTCGTAGGGATAGGTATTGCTGGCCAGCGGATAGCACTCATCCCAGTACAGCAGGTGACCCTGACTGTCAAAGTACAGCTCAAAACCATTCGGCGCATCATGGGCCGTCACACGCCATTCGTCCTCAAACCGGGAAGCCTGCAATGTGCCATAACGGTCCCTGGGGTAATCGATACCTTGCAGATAGGGGGTATCAAGGAGCATTCGGGCATATGCCAGAGCTTCTTCCTCGGTGGCAATGGCACACTGTTGAAACTGTACCCCCCGTGGCACCCGAACAGGCAATTCCCCATCAAAGCTGTACCGATGAATGGCCTTTGCCATCTGATGATCGTAACTGGGTTCCCTTTTCTCGGCAGTAAAGAAGGCAAGGACCGTCGCTGCTACCAGCACCATCGCCATCACCGCAACCAGCCAGATCAGTTTCTTCTTATTTTCCACGATGGCTGATACACGCTGCTTCAGTCGTTTGCCGGTCATGGTCATCCCGGTGGCCAATACGCTCATGCGGGGCGCATTGCGCTTGGCAGCAGCCAGCACCAACGTGCCGGCATACGCCACCCGTTCCTCGGCATTCATCCGGGCTGTGACCCGTTCATCGCAGGCCAGTTCGCAATCGGTTCGGACACAGCGGGCAGCAATCCATACCAGCGGATTGAACCAATGCACAATGCAGCACAGATTCCGCAAAACCGCCCACCAAGGATCGCCGGATTTCAAATGGCAGATCTCATGCGTGAGCACCTGGGGCAGTTCCTCATCGGACAGGTTCAGTGGCAGCGCAATATAGGGACGGAGCACGCCCACCAGACAGGCGCTGGGCAGTGGATCCACATAATACACTGGCACGGGTTTGACTTTTCGCTGGGTACACAGGGACAGATATTGCTCCCATTGCTCACCTTCCATGGACGAAATTCGATTGCGCCGGAGTTTGCGTCGGAACCGCACATTCTGAATAATCATGTACAGAAGCACGCCCCCACTCGCCGCCAGATAGGCAAAGAAAACCCACTTGCCCATCCAGCCGTAGGAGGAATACACTGCCAGATCAAATAGCAAATCGGATGGCGCATAGTTGTCCACATCCAGATCGTTGAGGCTGATGCCGCTGCTCTCGTCAGCGGACTGTGTCTCCTTCATCTGATTGGACAGATCAAGCAGAAAGTCCTGTGTCCGTACCCGAATCTGATCCGCCACCGGGCGGGCAGCCTCATCCGTGGACCAGGTTGGGCGCAGATCGTTCATCAGGGGATTGGGCAGAGCCAACGGCACAAGCAGCCTGATGGCTACCAGCAGCCAGAGCATATACACCGCCCGGTTTCCGATCTTCCCCCGCAAAAACTTGCGCACCAACATCACCAGTACAATCAGCAAACTGCCAAGCAGCGCAGCTTCAAGCAGAAAATTAAAGACTGTCATGGTTCGAAAGGGCAAACCACGGTTTTGCTGAAAGAATGTAAAGAGCCGATTGCTCAGATTCATGTTTTCGCCTCCTTTGGCGTGGTTGTCTATGGTATAGGTATCTCAGGGCTTGGCCTTACGGAGCATTTCCATCAGTTCTTCCACTTCTTTGGGAGAAATAGAACCGTTCTCCACCAGTCCGCTTACCAGCAACGCAGCACTGCCGCCATACAGATCCCGCACCAGAGAATGGGTTTGTTCTCTGGCAAAATCCGCTTTCTGTACCGCAGGCGCATATGTTTTCACCGGGCCGGTTTCATCTACAGTCACAGTTCCCTTGGCTTCCATCCGCTTGAGCAACGTGATGACCGTATATTTGCTCCAATGGGTCTCCTGCTCCAAATCCCGGGTCAGTTCCATCATGGTCTGGGGATGATGATCCCACAAACGGAGCATGATCTTCATCTCCGCATCCGTCAATGCAGCTTTTTCCCGCACGGTCATACCTCCTTTGGCTTGGTGTTGGACAATTGTCAACCATTGATATTGTACATTTGTCCACCGTATTGTGTCAAGGGTTCAGGCTGTAGCAAATGTAACAATATGGGACAAACACAGCAAAAGCCCCCGTGCCTTGCTTGGCACAGGGGCTCAATCATTGGATTTCGTCAGATCGTTTTCAGCGTGTCCTTGATCTTATCAAAGATATTCATGTAATCATCCCGGTACTCGCGGGGATACATGATTTCCACGCCGTAAAGCATATTGTTGATACATACATAGTGGATACGACCGCCCAGCTTGACGCCGTTGACCAGTTCGCCGGAATAATTGGCATATACACCCTTGCCGCCCATCAGGTGACGGGTGGCGGTGAGACTGGGTTCCCACTTGGCAAAGTTGGTAGCACCAATATCATTCAAACGGGCTTTGACTTCCTTTTCCAGATCCCGCTGATCATAATTGGTGTTGACCGGTACAGCCACGATGGTGATCACGCACTGCTGTCCGCCCACCATCTGTTCCTGAGGCTCAATAACAGAATAGACTTCGGTGAGGGAATCATCCGCAATCCAGCCGCTGGGGGCTTCAAAGGTGAGGCCCAGAGAACCCGCCGTGTAGGATACATAGGTATAGTTCACAGGCGCACGGGGCGTAGGCGTGGGCATATCCACCGGATCCAGCGGAATGGGCGTGCTGCCGGCATACTTGTACTCGGTTTCTTCAACCACGGTATAGTTGCCGCTGAGGCTGTCGGAAAGGCTGACAGGCTCCTGATAGCTTTCCTCGGTGATGGGATCAGCCTCGGAAAAATCAGAATAATCCTCCGTTGTGTCATCGGGGATATCGGAAACCCCGCTATCCTCTTCCACAGGCACGGCAGTGGGCTCGGGCGTAGGCGCATCAGTCACCGTAGGCAAGCCCAAATTCTGGGTGATTTCCGGAAAAACCGTCTGATTGGGCGCATTGCCGCCAGCGCAGGAGCTGAGCAAAACAGCGGTCATCATCAGGCACAGCGCCAGTTTCCATTGACGTTTCATCTCTGTTCCCTCCCTTGAATGAGGTTATTGTAGCATTGCGTGGTTTTTGCGTCAAGCATCCCCGTTATCCTCATCCAGAGGGCGGTACAGCCTGCGATCCAGCGACCAGATCTTTTCACTGAACACACCGGGCTTCAGCTTGGCGATGGCAGTCTGCATCTCATTCATGCGGGCATCCAGCAAGTCCACCCAATGCAGGGCTTCCGCCTCAGGGAACATGGGCTTGCGGGGGCTGCCAAATTCCGCTTCCCCATGATGGCTGAGCATCATATGCTGGAGCAGGAGCACTTCCTCGCTGTGAATGTCCAGCTCGTTGGCAGCCTCCTGAATGCGGGTGACGCCCAGCACCAGATGGCCCAAAAGCAGACCTTCCCGGCTGTAATCCCGCACCACGCCCATCTGGTCGCTGTCCATTTCCTCGGTTTTGCAAAGGTCATGAAGAATCACACCGGCAAAGAGCAAATCCGCATTCAGCCACGGATACTGCTCCGCAACCTTCTTCGCCAGCCGGAGCATACCGGTGGTGTGGTGCAACAGGCCACTGCGCTCCGCATGGTGAATGCGCTGAGCGGCGGGATAATAACTGAGTTTTTCCTCAAAACGCTTGAGCAGATGAAGCGTCAAGCGTTTCAAGTCGTCATTCCGGAAGTTACCAGCGGTCTGCGTCAGCTCTGCCAGCATATCAGCTGCCGGTTCGGGAGCGCAGGGAGCCAGATTGGACAGATCCACATTATCTTCCGGCGTTGCATTGCGGATACGTTCCACACGCAGCTGTAAGCGGCCGTTGTATTCCAGCGTACCGCCCCGTACCTTGATCACCGAACCGGGCGTGGGCGGTGGCACATTGCCATCCCACACCTTGGCATTCACTTCACCGGTGCGGTCTGCCAGGTTCATATCCAGATATTTGGCGCCATTGCCGCCGGTTCGCTGGTCGGCGGAACGCACCAGCAGAAACCCTTCAAAGCGCTGATCCTTGGTAAGCTCGCAAAGCGGCAGTTGAGCCATAGTCATCTTCCTTTACTACTTGGTTTATTCGGCATACACAGCCACCCGGGTACCGGGCAGGTTGGTATAGCGGGCAAATTCTGCCTGCCATTCCACATTGACAGTGCCTACAGGGCCGTTACGCTGTTTGGCCACAATCACTTCGCCGGCGTTGTCATCCGGCTTGGGCGCATTTTCCTCGGTGCTGTTTGCACTGGCATAATAGCCCTCACGATGCAGGAACATCACCACGTCGGCGTCCTGCTCGATACTACCGGAGTCACGCAGGTCGCTGAGCATGGGGCGCTTATCATTACGGGCGGCGGGAGCACGGCTCAGCTGAGCACAGGCCAGCACGGGAATCTTCAGTTCCAGTGCGATGGATTTGAGCTGACGGCTGATTTCGCTGACCTCCAGCTGACGGTTCTCCGCACGGCTGTCCGTGGTCATCAGGCCCAGATAGTCGATGACCACCAAATCCAGTCCCTGTTCCATCATCAACCGGCGGCAACGGCTGCGCAGCTGGGAGGGGGTCAGGGAGGAGGTGTCGTCGATGTAAATGCGGCAATTGCTCAGATCATTGATACAGTCGCCCAGCTTGATCCACTCGTCATCGCTGAGCATACCGCTGCGGACACGCTGCATATTGATGTTGGCAGCAGAGCACAACAGACGCATACCGATCTGCTCCGCAGGCATTTCCAGACTGAAAATGGCCACGCTCTTGTGAGCCTTCACACCGGCAAACTGGGCAACACCAAGCGCCATGGAGGTTTTACCCATGGCAGGACGGGCGCCCACCAGGATCAATTCGCCTCCATGGAGGCCCGTCAGCATACGGTCCAGATCGTACAGTCCGGTGGGAACGCCGGAGAGCTTGCCTTTCAGGCGGCTCAATTCCTCAATGGTATCGAAGGTGCTCATCAGCACCTTCTGCAAAGGCATCAGGGACTGAGCGCCGGTGCGCCGCATCACGATATCGAAAATCCGCTTTTCCGCCGATTTCAGCACATCGCCAAGGGAATCGGTCTGCGCATAGCACTGCTCGCTGATGCGCTGACTGGCATCGATCAGTTTGCGCAGGGTGGCCTTTTCCAGCACGATTTCAATGTAGGTGCGGGTATTGGCCGTGGTAGGCACAAAGCGCAGCGCCTGCAACAGGTACGCAAGCCCGCCGATGCTCTCCAGCGTACCCCGGCGGGTCAGTTCATTGCCAACGGTCATCAGGTCGATGGGGCTGCCAGCAATATGCAGCGCCTGCATTCCTGAGAAGATCTCCTTGTGCTCGGGGCTGTAAAAATCTTCTGGCACAAGATTTTCAAAGGCGAGAGAAGCCGCGCCGTTATCCTGCAGCATGGCGCCGATAACGGACCGTTCCGCATCGATGCTGCTGGGCGGCAAAACCGCCGCCATATCCCGCATTTCCATGGGCTGCTCTCCCCTTTCGTGATCAGAGTTCGATTATTTGGCGGCAGGCACCACGTTCAGCTTCATGGCAGCCTTGATGCCGGTATAGATGGTTACGGTGATGGGATACTCGCCCACCTGCGCGACCTTTTCGCAGTCAATCTTGCGCTTGTCAACCTCAACGCCGTGCTGGGCTTTCAGCTGGTCGGCGATTTCCTGGGTGGTGATGCTGCCGTAGAGGCGGCCCTTATCGCCGCACTTCACCTGCAGATTAACAACCTTGCCCTTGATGGAGTCGGCGATCTTCTGTGCTTCCGCACGGCGTTCGGCTTCCAGACGGGCTTCGGCAGCACGCTTGCGCTCAATCTCCTTCACAGCGCCGGGAGTGGCTTCCACAGCCCACTTCTTGGGGAACAGGAAATTACGGGCATATCCATCAGATACGTTCAGCACATCATCCTTCTTGCCGGTACCTTTCACATCACAAAGCAAAATCACTTTCATGGTTCTTCCTCCTCATTCTTCTCTCGTTCATTCTTGTCATCTCCCGCCCGGAGACGGAAGGAAAACATATTTTCGAAGCAGCCTGCCACGAACGCTGCAAAGGGCATCATGACAAACAGAAGCCCGGCGGCAATACCTGCCAGCACCCGTCTTTCCTGCTTCTCACCCATAATCAGCGAGCAGACGACCGCTGCGCCCTGCAATTGATAAGCCGTTTCAAACGTGGCATATGCCAGCTGGGCAATCCGGTAGACAAATCCTTGGGTGCCGATCATCAGGAAATAGCTTACGCAGCAAATCAGCAAAACCACATGCCAGCGACGGGGCATCCGGAGCCGGGAAAAAGACGGTGCCAGTGCGATGCTCACCTTATTGGGTTCCGTCTTGTTCAGCAGCAGGTAGGAGCCCCACATCCGCAAAATGCGCAGATCGGTAAACACACCCAGAAGGATGCTTGCCTGAACAAGCAGGACGGGCACTTTGGTTTCCACCAACTGCGCCACACGGGTTTTCAGCATCAGCCGCACTTCCCCCAGAAAGACTGGGTCTATCGTCAGGTTCAGCAGGGTAACCTGCTGATACCCATCCGGAACCGGTAAAAGACCAGCGGACATTGCCCTGTACAGAAGCGACGTGCGCTGAGGATGGGACATCACCCATTGCTCAACCTTCTCTGACAGAAATTCCGCCAGACTGATGCCTTGCTGCCATGCGTCCAGATACAGCGCCCACAGGGCAAATGCAAGCGCTATCGCCATGGCAGCAACATACATCAGAATACTTTCCGGCTTGCTGGATTGCACCGGGTTCATGCGCCAGGTCACCAGCGCAGGCAAACCCGTCAACAACAGCAAACTGGCAGCATATGCGGGATGATAGCCATACAGCAGTACGATCACCGAAGGAAGCGGAACAGTGATCCATGCAATCCAGTTCTTCTTTCCTTTGATCAGAGGGCAGATGAACAGCGGCATCAGCATGGTCAGCGGCAGGCTCAGTGCAGGAACAAGCCCGATCAGCACAACCAGCGCATACAGCGCAATCCGCTTACTCACCAGCAACCGCTGCTGAGGGCGAAGGGAAACAGCCTGCATACCGTGCCTCCTTATCCGATTGATCTATTGCCAAAAGGCTAACCTTTATTATACGTTTTCGCTGGTGGTAAGTCAATCCGGGCCGCCGGATTCAGCCAAAGCTGCCTCCCTGCGGTCAACGCTGTCCCGCACAAGGCCGTAGACCACGGAGGTCAGCGGGATGAACAACAGCATACCCACGATTCCCATCAAACCTTCGCCAACCACCACGGCAAACAGCACCCAGATGGAGGGCAGACCAATGGCATTTCCCATCACGTGGGGATAAATCAGGTTGCCTTCGATCTGTTGCAGTACAAGGAACAGAATGACAAAGTACAATGCCTGCATGGGATTGGCAACCAGAATCAGGAATGCGCCTACAATGCAGCCAATCCAGGCACCGATGACGGGAATCAAAGCCATAATGGCAATGAACACGCTGACCAGCAGCACATAGGGCAGCTTGAAGATGGACATGGCAATGAAGAACATCACGCCCAGAATCAGCGCTTCGGTGCACTGGCCCGTCATAAAGGAAGCGAAAGTGTGCTGGGTACGGCGGCACACATCCACCAGCCAGTCCATTTTATCCTTGGGCAGATAAGCATAGCCCAGGCGCTTGAACTGGCTGGCCAGTTTTTCCTTGGAAAACAGGAAATACACCGTGAACATAATGGTGAAAAACAGGCTCAGGATGCTCTGATACAGCCCGCCGATCACGCCGGTGGAGAAAGCAACGCCGCTCAGGGCAAACTTGAGGATCTGCTCCAGTTGGGCGTTCAGCTGATCCTCCGTAGGCGGCACCAATGCAGTGGAAAGATAACCGCTCAGGTCAAAATCCTTGCTCAACAGCCATTCATTCAGCTTGGCATAGGCCGCAGGCAGCTGCTTCATGATGCTGTCAAAGGTTTTGCCCACCTCTGTAACCAGATAGGGAACCACCAGACAGACAATCAGAATCAAAATGGCGAAAACCACCAGAACAGCCAAGGGGCGCTTCAGTTTTTCGCCAAATTTGAAGCGTGCCGGAAAACGAAACACTTTGTTTTCGAAAAAGCGCATGGGCACATTCAAAAACAGGGCCAAAAGACCGCCAACAAGGAACGGCACAAGAATCCCCAACGTTTTCAAAAACAACTGTCCAAACCAGTCCAAATGCTGTGAAACTGCGAAGATAAAAATCAAAATCGTTCCTGTTATCAATACATTCCGCATTTTCTTGCGTTCCATATGTACCTCCATTGGGGCATAGATGTAAAGGCCCCCGTATATCGTACCACATTCTTTCGGTTTTGTTAACTTCTCCCGTGGATTATTTACATCTTTTCCATAGAAAAAACAGGGCCTGCCAGCCCTGTTGATGGCCTCTTTTGATCAAAGGAGAATGCAGATCATTCCCCCATTGCCTTCATTGATGATCTTGGAAAGGGTTTCCTGTACCTTTTCCTGCGCATCCACAGGCATACGCATCAACTTATTGCTGAGACCTTCCCGGACCAGTTCATGAAGACTTTTCCCAAAGAAATTGGTGTTCCAGATCCGCTGCGGGTCATTCTCAAACTCTTCCAGCAGATACCGAACCAATTCCTCGCTCTGCTTTTCGGTGCCCACCACCGGGGATACTTCGGTTTCGATATCCACCCGAATCAGATGCAGGCTGGGCGCATTGGCCTTGAGACGGACGCCGAAACGGCTGCCCTGCTGGACGATTTCCGGTTCCTGCAAGCGCAGTTCGCTCATGGACGGCGTTACCAGTCCATAGCCGGTTTCCCTGACGCTGCGGAGGGCTTCTGCCACATGATCGTACTCCGCTTTGGCAGCCACCAGTTCCTTCATCAAGCGCAGAAGATGAGCGTTGCCTTCAATCACCGTGCCGCACTCCTCGCCCAATACCCGATTGAAAAGATTTTCCGTCAGGGGCAATGTATAGCGGAGCCTGCCTGCACCAAGCTCCACGCCGTCATTTTTCAGCCCGTCGGAATACTCCGACTGCTGAAAGGTTCTGCCAAATTGCTCGTGATCCCGCATACAGACAGCCTGTTCAGCGCCGCAGCGGAGACCTTCCAGCACATGGCGGATCAGCCAGTGATTCTCATCCAGCGCATTGAGCCATCCCGGCACGTTGATGGCGATCTCCCGCAGCGGAAACTGGTACAGCATTTCCTCAAACATCCGGTTGATGTCCTGGCCATCCATTTCCTTCACATTCATACTCAGCACCGGCACGCTGTAGCGCTGCTCCAGCTGATGCTGCAATTCCAGCGTATCGCTGTCCCCCGGATGTCTCGAATTCAGCACTACCACAAAGGGCTTGCCCAATTGGCGCAGTTCCTGCACCACCCGTTCCTCCGCATCCAGATAGGCGCTCCGGGGAATATCGCAGATGCTGCCATCGGTGGTTACCACCAGGCCAATGGTGGCATGATCGGCAATCACTTTCCGGGTGCCGATCTCTGCCGCCTGCTCGAAGGGAATGTCGTGGTCAAACCACGGCGTATGCACCATGCGTGTTGCGCCGTCCTCGTCGGTTCCCAGAGCGCCATCCACCAGATAGCCCACGCTGTCCACCATTCGCACCCGAACCGGCATCTGATCCCCCAGCGAAACGGTAACGGCTTCCCCAGGAACAAATTTGGGCTGGGTGGTCATGATCGTCCTGCCGCTGCCGCTTTGGGGCAGTTCATCCATAATCCGCTCCTTTTTGGGGGTATCCGCCATATCTGCGATGACCAGTTCCTCCATCAGGCGGCTGATCATGGTGCTTTTCCCCGTGCGCACGGGCCCCACCACACCGATGTATACATCCCCGTCCGTTCGCTCCGCAATATCCCTGTAGAGGTTGAATACCTGTTCTTTCACCTTGCTGACCCTCCTTGTATTCGCTTGGCAAAGCATATGCAGCATTTCTTTGAGAAATGATGGATGCAATTTCATCGGTTTTGCGTTATACTGTTAACTGGAGTTTTACGGGATGAGTTTGTCCCGCCGAAGGAGGGCATACTATGGCCATGCTGGATGAAGCCATTGCAACGCTGGTGGATGCGCTGAAAGCAACCGATGAATATCAGCAATATCAGGAACTGCGCACAGCCGTGATGGCGGATGAGGCTTCCTGCGCACTGCTCAGACGTTTTCAGAGTGCGCAGACTGCGCTGCAATTGGCTGCGCTGGCTGGCAAAGAACCCAACGACGAGGACGCTGCCGCCTTTGAAGGGCTCAGCGGAATGCTCTATGCCAATCCGGATACAGCAGATTATCTGCTGTTGCAAATGCGGATGCAGCAGCTGATAGCACAGATTATGCAGCGGCTGACCGCTGCTGCCGGTCTTGATGAAACGCTGCCGGAACTTTGATTCAGAACGGTTCACAGGAGGTACCCCATGGCTAAAAACCGTCATCCCATCCGGGACTATGACTATGAAGACCTGCGTGACGAGCGGGAATACGGACTCTATTGGTACAGCGGACTGTGGAACATCCTGCGCCCCATTTTGATCGGTGCAGGCGCTCTTCTGCTGGTATTCGGTCTCATTTCCTCGGCATGGAGCGCAATAAATGAGGCCTTTATCAGCCCTGTTCTTCCCGGCGATACCATGGAAATCGCCTTTACGGTTGCCAGCGGCAACAGCCTTTCCCGTGTTTCCCGCAATCTGGAGGAGCAAGGGTTGATCAAAAACAGTTCTTTCTTCAAATACTACTGCGATTTTGCCGGTCTGGGCCAAAAAATTCAGGCGGGCGACTATATGATGACCCGTGGCATGAACATCTTTGAGATTGCCGACTTGCTGACCACCGGCGATGGACAGCCCATCACCATGGATATTACGCTGATTCCTGGTCACACCCTGGAGGATTTTGCCGCTTACCTGAAGGAAAAAGGCGTTATTAAAGCAGAAAGCGAATTCCTTGACCTGTGCCGTACCGGCGAAGGGGTCACAGACTATTATTTCCTGAAAGATGCGTTAAGCGATGGCAACGCCCAGAATCGCCGGTATCTGCTGGAAGGCTATCTGGCACCCAACACCTATGAAATCTATACTGACGCAACTCCTTTGTCCATTATCAAAAAGTTGCTGGATCAGACGGACTACATCTTTCACTCCGAATGGCAGGCCCGGGCTGCGGAGCTGGGTATGACCATGGATGAAGTGCTCACGCTGGCTTCCATGATTGAAAAGGAAGCGAAAAAGAGCGATTTTGCCAAGGTATCCGCTGTGTTCCACAACCGTTTGAACAGCAATATGAAACTGCAAAGCGACGTTACCATTCACTATGTAACCGAAGAGCGGCGTATGTCACTGCGTTCCAGCGACCTGGCCATTGACTCGCCCTATAACACCTACAAGTATGCCGGTCTGCCCATCGGCCCTATTTGCAATCCTTCCCCGGAAGCCATCAATGCTGCCCTGTACCCGGATGAGAGCTATCTTGCTGAAAAGTACCTGTACTTCTGCAGCAAGGACCCGGACACCGGTGAATTGTATTTCAGCCGGACACTGGAAGAGCATGAGCGCGCCACGGAGATTTATGCGCCCTTGTGGCAGGCATACGATCAGGAGCGCGGACTGTAAATCGAACCTTGGGAGTGAATCCTGTTATGCGAAAGATGGAATTGTTGGCTCCGGTAGGCGGCATGGAACAACTGCGTGCTGCTGTTCGGTTTGGCGCAGATGCGGTTTATGGCGGCATGAAGCGCTACGGCCTTCGTGCTTTTGCCGGTAATTTTGATACCGATGAATTGAAAGAAGCCGTTGCCCTTGCCCATGAACATCAGGCGAAATTCTATGTAACCATGAACATTCTGGCAGAAGATGATCAGCTGGCAGGTATGGTGGAAGCCGCCAGAGAAGCGCTTGCCTGCGGTGTGGATGCTGCTATCGTCAGCGATCTGGGCGCAGCTGCCCTGCTGCACCAGCAGGTGCCTGCACTGCCCATCCATGTAAGCACACAGGCCAACATCACCAATGCAACAACTGCCCGGATCTGGCAGCAGGTAGCGGGTGTGGAGCGCATTGTCCTTTCCCGAGAACTGCGTATGGAGCAAATTGCCGCCATGCGCTCCGCATTACCGGAAGAATTGGAACTGGAAGCCTTTGTACACGGTGCCATGTGCGTCGCCTACAGCGGGCGCTGCTTGCTCAGTGCTGCATTGCTGGGCAGAAGCGGAAACAAGGGAGCCTGTGCTCAACCCTGCCGCTGGCAGTACCATGTGGTGGAAGAAAAGCGCCCCGGTGAATACCTGCCGATTTGCGAAGATGAGCATGGCACTTATCTGTTCTCTTCCAACGACCTGTGTATGCTCCCCTATCTGCCGCAGTTACAGCAGGCCGGAATTGCCAGTCTGAAAATCGAAGGCCGCATGAAGACAGCCTACTATGTGGCGACAGTGGTTTCCGCTTACAGGCAGGCCCTCGATGTGCTGGAGAAGCAGGGTGAGGAGGCCTTCCAGAAGGAACTTCCCCACCTAATGGCAGAGTTGAATAAGGCGAGCCATCGTTCCTCCAATACCGGCTTCTATTTTGGCGCACCACAGCCCCCTGCAGGTGCTGCCGGCTTCAGCCAGAGCATGGAGTATGTAGGCGACATTCTCACCGATACGAAACCGGGAGAAACCGCACTGGTGCGGCTGAAAAACCGCTTCTATGTGGGCGATACACTGGAAGCGCTGACGCCTCAGGGAAGCCTGCCTTTTCAGGTGACTTCTATGATTCTGGATGCAACCGGCGAAGCGGTGAAAACGGCCAGTGTAGCCGGTACGCTTCTCCGTATGAACTTCCCGTTTGCTGTTGGAGCTGGAGACTTGCTGAGAGGCCCCAACAGAAACCATCAATAATGGAAGAAACGAAATTGCCCGAGCTGTATGGAGACAGCCCGGGCATTTCTTATGACACATTTTTCTATGAGAAAACCCGCTCTGTGTAATCAGAGCGGGTTTGATAATCAAATTACTGAGCGATAACGACCGCTGCACGCCACTGCCATTCGGCATTCTCTTCGGTGATGACAAAGGTAAAGGTATCACCGCTGCCGGCGTATTCCCATTCGATCTCATCCTTCATGTCGTTGTCGTTATACTCCCAGTTGATCTGGTAGCTAACGCCTTCGCAACCGGTGACATTGGCACGGAAGGTGATTTCGTCGCCGTAATAATACTTATCCTTCTCGTTAACGATTTCGATTTCCACATCGCAGTTAACGGGAACAGGAGTGGGTTCGGCGGTAGGAGCCGGAGTTGCAGTGGGTTCCGGAGTGGCGGTAGGCTCAGCGGTGGGCGCTGCCGTAGGTTCCGGAGTAGGTTCAGGCGTAGGTTCAGGCGTAGGTTCCGGAGTGGGCTCGGGCGTAGGTTCCGGAGTAGGTTCAGGCGTAGGTTCCGGAGTGGGCTCAGGCGTGGGTTCCGGAGTAGGTTCAGGTGTAGGTTCCGGAGTGGGCTCAGGCGTGGGTTCCGGAGTAGGTTCAGGCGTAGGTTCCGGAGTGGGCTCAGGCGTGGGTTCCGGAGTAGGTTCGGGTGTGGGTTCCGGAGTGACCACAACATCTACAACAATCGATTCACCCTCGATAACTTCGCCCTCAGCAAAGCACGGCAGGCAGACGCTCATTACAAGCACGATAGAGAGCACCAAGCTCAGAAGCTTTCTATTGCAATGCACGCTTCATACCCCCAATAAATATTCTAAGGATAGTCCTATTATAGTTCCGTTTGGTTACATTATGGTTGCATCAGGAAAGATTTTGCAATTATTTTTTGCCTGAAATGTTTCTTTTTCTTTACGAAAAGAACAATTTTTCATCTCAACGACAAAATTTTTCAATATAGGCATCCAGACACTTCTGAATAACCTGCCTGGCCGTTTCGGCACCAGCCAGTTCATCCACCACGGTTTCCTTCCCTTCCAGGTTTTTGTATACGGTAAAAAAGTGAGACATTTCAGTAAAAATATGTGCTGGCAGTTCGCTTACATCGTGGTACGTGTTATAGGTGGGGTCGTGGAAAGGGATGGCGATGATCTTTTCATCCAGACGTCCCTGGTCCTTCATGGTGATAACGCCAATGGGATAGCACCTGACAAGGCTCAAAGGCTGTATGACCTCGCTGCACAGCAGCAGAACATCCAGCGGATCGCCGTCATCCGCATAGGTGCGGGGAATCAGACCATAATTGGCGGGATAGTGAGTGGAGGTGTAAAGAATCCGATCCAAAATCAAATGACCGGTCTCCTTATCCAGCTCATATTTTTTCTTGCTGCCCTTCTCAATCTCAATGACGGCAATAAAGTCGTTTTTAGTGATGCGGGAAGGGGAGATATCATGCCAGATATTGCTCATCATGCTTCCTCCTTTGCATTAGGGGTATTATTGTAACAATGATGACGTGATTTGTAAAGCCACATTTGTTGGAAATGTGATATACTGTTAAGGAGCTTTTCCAAAGGAGGGAAAACCATGAAAAAAGCGATGCTGTTTCTCTTGTGCCTTGCGGTGATGCTACTCTTCAGCGCTTGCCATATTCATATCGACACTGACCCATGGCCTGCCAGCCCGCAGGTTACAACAGATCCCCCATCAGCCAGTCAGGAACCCACGGTAACCGCAAGCCCCATCCCTGCGGTGGACGTAACAGAGGCACCTGCTGCCACCGATACCCCCGACAGCTTTACCCCCATCGTTACGCCCACGCCCGAACCCAATAACGAAGTCGTTGAGCCCGGATTCAATGGTTGATCCCATGTCTCATTAGTCTCTGTGAAGTATTTGCAGAGGCTTTTCTTTATTTTCTGAACAGACAGGAAAAGACCGCCATGCAATGCACAGCGGTCTTTTGTGGATTGATTAAGCCTTGGGGCCAGCAGCCACGACTTCGTCGCTCATGTGGGTGTACTTCTTGAAGTTCTCCACAAAGCTCTTGGCCAGTTCCTTAGCCTTGGCTTCATAAGCAGCCTTGTCTTCCCAGGTGTTGATGGGGATCATCAGCTCGGAAGGCACGCCCTCACAGGTGGTGGGCACAGAAACACCGAAGATGGGATCGGTCACGAACTCGGAATTCTCCAGAGTGCCGTTCAGGGCAGCGGTGATCATAGCGCGGGTGTAAGCCAGCTTCATGCGCTTGCCGGTGCCGTTCCAGCCGGTGTTGACCAGGTACACGTTAGCGCCGGACTTTTCGACCTTCTCAGCCAGCATATTGGCATAAACAGAAGGATCCAGGGGCAGGAAGGGCTCGCCGAAGCAGGTGGAGAAGGTGGGCACGGGCTCGGTGATGCCGATCTCGGTGCCAGCCAGCTTGGAGGTGAAACCAGACACGAAGTAGTACATGGCCTGGTTCTTATCCAGCTTGGAGATGGGGGGCAGCACGCCGTAGGCATCAGCGGTTAGGAAGATAACGGTCTTGGGAGCGCTGGTGGCCATGCCGCTCAGCTCAGCGTTGGGGATGTAATCCACAGGATAGCCCACGCGGCTGTTCTCAGCCAGAGAGTCGTCGTCAAAGTCGAACTCGCGGGTTTCGGGATCCATCACAACGTTCTCCACCAGAGCGCCGAACTTGATGGCGTTGTAGATATCGGGTTCCTTCTCAGCAGACAGGTTGATGCACTTGGCATAGCAGCCGCCTTCGAAGTTGAACACGGAGTTGTCAGCCCAGCCGTGCTCGTCATCGCCGATCAGCTTGCGGTTGGGGTCAGCGGACAGGGTGGTCTTGCCGGTGCCGGAGAGGCCGAAGAACACAGCGCTGTCGCCATCCTTGCCGATGTTGGCGGAGCAGTGCATGGGGAACACGCCCTGCTTGGGCAGGATGTAGTTCATCACGGAGAAGACGGACTTCTTGATTTCGCCGGCATACTGGCTGCCGCAGATCACGACCATCTTTTCTTCGTAGTTCACCAGAATGGCAGCCTCGGAGCGCACGCCGTCGATTTCGGGGATGCACTTGAAGCCGGGGGCAGCGATGATGGTGAAATCGGGGGTGAAGCCTTCCAGCTGCTCGGCGGTGGGCCGGATCAGCAGCTGATGGATGAACAGGTTCTGGCTGGCCAGCTCGTTAATGATACGGAAGCCCTTGGTGTACTGGGGATCAGCACCGGCGAAACCGTCGAACACAAAGATTTCACGGTTCTGCAGGTAAGCCTTCACCTTGGCCAGGATAGCGTCGTACTTTTCCTTTTCGATGGGACGGTTCACCTTGCCCCAAGCGATCTCGTCATGCACAGCGGGGGTGTCAACGATGAACTTGTCGTTGGCAGAGCGGCCGGTGTACTTGCCAGTCTTGACAACCAGAGCGCCGGTGTTGCTCAGAGTGCCTTCGCCGCGGGCAACAGCCTTTTCGGTCA
Source organism: Clostridia bacterium (assembly GCA_017501255.1). Classification (GTDB taxonomy): domain Bacteria; phylum Bacillota; class Clostridia; order Christensenellales; family Aristaeellaceae; genus Limiplasma. The sequence continues at coordinate 31,940 of JAFVXE010000020.1, forward strand.
GCACGCTGACGGGCAGGTTGCGGTAGACGGCCTTGGTAGCCACGATGCCAAGGTAAGAGAGATCCAGACTCATTTTGGGGTTCCTCCTTATATGATGTGGTATGGCAGCAATGTGCCGGTACACTTATCTTTGGGCAAAGTCCCAACTTTACCCTAATTCAATTATTCTCCCTTATCATTGTTTTTCCTGCCAGAAATCAAAAATTTTGTTGAATATCTATCATTCTTTCTGAATCCCTTATATTTCAACGAAAAATGCCGTCTTCCTGCGTATTGCGAAGAAGACGGCGGCAAGGAGTCAATGGTTTGTCATTGTTCTTTCATCAGTCATGGTAAAGCCATCCGCCAGTTTCCCAACCGCCATGGCGATGCCACTGGGGCGGAATCGGATACAGCGGCAGTTCCGGGCACGCCGGTTCCGGACGGTGCATGGCGCAGGGTTCCGGCCGCAGCAGATAGATTTCCAGTTCGATTTCCAACTGTACACAGAAGCAGGCATCATCCGAGCACACATCACCGCCCGCAAGACGCACGCAGGGCACAATGAACAGACTGCTGCGCTTATTCTCACAGGAACGATAGCTGACTTCCGCTTCCACCACGGAAGTTACCTGATGAGTTCGTCCTTCCCCATCGCAAACCTGACAGCAAACCGGAATGGATACCCGGATATGCTGGCGTGCATCGGGTGTCTGACACTCCACGGGGGTCCACCAGGGTTGTGCGCCGCTCTGATGAACAGCCAGCAAACGGTAGGGTGGGCAACCCTGCAAACACGCCAGTTCCAGCTTCGCACACAGTTGCGGAATATACCGTTTCTCGCAGCTTACGATCTTTTGCAGAAGTACGCTTTCACACTTGTGCTTCACAGGTTTCATAGGCGGCTTTGGGCAGACCACCCCGCTCTGATGGGGCGGCGGGCAGGGCTTGATGGGTTGGGGCCATGGGGATGCCTTGTGCAGCGGCGGTTCAGCGCAGCTGGAACCGGAAGCCGGCGGACAACAATCCATACAGGGCATGGGCTGCGCAGGGGGGCAGGCTGGTGGCGGGCAATAAGGCGCCGTGATGCCGCACATTGCGTGGCAGTGCGGATGATGGCTATGCTTGTAATAGGACATGGTTGACCTCCTGATAGACAAAATGACCTGACGGTCATAGCAACCGTCAGGTCATCCTATGCCTGAAAGGCAGGTTCGGTGCTTATTGATAATCCATCTGTTCGGCCGTTGCCACGCTATCCTGCAGCGTCACCAGAATCCCCAGAGAAGCATTCTGCGTAATGGCAACACCGCTCTTTACCTCCCACAGGCGTGTGAGCACCACATCGGCTGCGGTATCCGGCTCATCATCCTTATTGGTAGAGATAACCGCCCATTGGGGCTGAACTGTTTTGACAAAGCTGGAGGAAGTGGAATCGTCCTCGCCATGATGCGCCACCTTCAGAACCGTTGCCTGCGGAATCGCCCCGGCACGCAACAGTTCCGCTTCTTCTTCCCGCTTCATATCGCCTGTCAGCAGGAAATTGCCTTCCGGCGTGCGCACATCAATGACCAGCGAATTGTTATCTTCATCCTGGCTATCCCGGCTGAGCGGGCCCAGTACGTGCAGCGTGCTCTCCCCTGCTTCGATCACATTCCCGGCCCGAAGCCAGCGGAGAGGAACCTTCCTTTTCTGGGCGGTCTCGTACACAGGATGTTCCTCCGCACTGCCTTCGCTGTGCAGCGTACCCGCATACAGCTGATCCACCTGAATATCGCTCTTGAGCAGCTTGTTCAGGCCACCCACATGATCCTTGTCCGTATGGGTGATGATGACCGCATCCAGATGGGTAACTCCATAGGCCGTCAGCGCCTTCTCCAGCGCCTCATAGCTGTCCTTATGGCCTGTATCCACCAAAATACGCTGATCATCCAGCATCAGGAGAATGGCATCCGCTTTGCGCACATTGATAAACAACGCCTTTACATCGCTTTCCGCCTGTGCTGCCTGCCCCGGAAAAACCATAACGCCCGCCAGCATCAACAGCAAAAGCCCAAAAATTCCCGCTTTGAATGAACTCATTCGTCTCCCCTCCTTCGACTGTCTTCGAGTGATTGTTCCCGTTTATCCACTTCACATTCCCGGAAAAATGGTGTATACTGAATGGGATTTTCATCCATACATGAAAGGAATGATCGCATGAGCATTCTGGAAGGCGCTCTGCTTGGTCTCCTGCAAGGCCTCGCTGAATTTCTCCCCATTTCCTCCAGCGGTCACCTGAATCTGTTTCAGGCGTTGCTGAATACCCAGCTGGACAATCAATTGCTGTTCAACATTCTTCTGCACGTAGGCACGCTGGTTGCCGTTGCCGTGGTTTTCTGGAAGGATTGGCTGGATATGCTCCTCCACCCCATCAAAAACCGTACGCTGCTGCTTTTGTTCATTGCCTCTCTGCCTGCGCTGGTGGCCAAGATCATCTTTGACAAGCCGCTGGATTATGCTGAGACCCACAACACCCTGCTGGGCATCTGCTTCCTGATTACTGCGCTGATGCTGGTACTCACCCAGCGTTTTTCCCGCCGTCAGGAAGAAGCCGGCATCGCCAAGGAAAAGGTTGGCTTTGTGGAAGCCATTGTGATGGGCTGCCTGCAGGCTGTTGGTATGCTGCCCGGTATCAGCCGCAGCGGTTCCACCATCTTCGGCGGCGTATGCGCCCGTGTAAACCGGGAAGCCGCTGCCAAGTTCAGCTTCATGATGAGCGCCCCTGCCATTGTGGGCGGTCTGTTGGTGGAAGGCAAGGATGCTCTGGAAGCCGGTATTTCTTTTGGCAACGACCTGCCCGCCATCATCGTGGGTATGGTGGTGGCCGCCATTGTCGGTTACCTGTCCATCCGCTTCTTCCTGAAAGTGATCGCCAACGCCACCCTGAACGGCTTTGCGCTGTATGTGGCTGTTGTGGGCGTGGTTGTGATCATCCTGCAGATCATGGGCGTGATCACGGATCCTCCTGCCGCCACCGCCGCTCTGACACTCGTCCGTTCCCTGTGTTGACATCTATAGAATAAACAAAAACGCATCTGCTGAAACCGGCAGGTGCGTTTCAGACAGTCAAAGAACCCCGGGTGGTATTGGAGGGGCGCACCCCTCCAATTGCCAATCCGAAACCAGCGGCGTGTACGGTGGTTTCGGAACCCTTGCGTAGCAAGGGATTCCTATCGCCGTTTGCCGCCCGGCGAGCCGTAGGCTCGTAGGCAAACGGTGCAAGCCTCGTCGAAAAAATCGCCACAGGCGAGTTTTTCGATGATCCGAAACGCATCTGCTGAAACCGGCAGGTGCGCTTTTTTGTCAATTATATTCCACAACCTGCTGGTATGCGTTGTAGGTGCTGGTATGCAGCAGTTCCCGCTTCACTTCCTGCCCATTCTGATACCACACCTTATAGGTTTCCACCACATAACCGGTACGGGATTTCACCTTGGTCTGGCTGGTACCGAAGGGCAATTCCGGATTCTGCACATACTTGACCTCAATACTGGGTTCGATGGTACGGATCACCTTGGATTCCAGATCAATGGTCATGCCGTCCTTCAGCGCAAGACCCCAAATCTCCGCCGACATCTTGCGGTCATTGTAATAGGTGATGATGAAGATGGGCGCTTCGGTATTGTTCTTGAACTTGAAATCCAGATTAGGCCAGTTGACCGTTGCATCCTCGCCGCGATCCACATAGGTGCTGGGCCACGCATGAGGACTGCGCTCCACGATCTCCAGATCTGCTCTGGCAGCTGCATTGAACAGTGTGGAGGATACCTGACAGATACCGCCGCCCACTTCTTCAATGCTTTGTCCGGCGGCAATAGCACCGGCGGACTTGTAGCCCTTGTCTGTAGTGCGCTCCCCGGTAGCCTTATTGAAGCTGAACACCTCGCCTGGCAGAAGCGCTGTGCCGTTGATCGCCTGACAGGCCAGGCTGATGTTGGTATTGCGGTTGCTTTCGCTGGTGGTATCCGTGGTATAGGCGGCGATCAGGGAGAAATCCGAAGTCAGATCATCTTTGGTGATGGAAGCAGGTGTCAAAGCCAGATTGGTGGTGACGATAGCACCCTGCTGCCCCGCATCCAGCGCAGCAATAATACGCTCATACAGCATTTCGCTGTCCACCTGAATGCCCGGATAATCATCCGAGAAAGAGAAGGTTCTGGTTTTGTAATCAAAGGACAAAATCTGTGCGTTGATCGGATCACGATTCACATATGCGGTGATCTCATTGACGATTTTCCGAACAGCCTCTGTATCATAAGTAACATCCGTGGTCAGATTGATGCCGTTCATCCGCAGATCCATCAACTGATTCACCCGCTGACGGAACGGCGTCTGCTGAGTAATCTGAATATCAATGGTATTGGTGCGCCCGATGGCGTAGGCACGCTCCAGCACATTGCCCAGATTCCGTACCGCAGGCACATTGGTTTGATCCACCTGCCAGGTTTTATCGCCGATCGCAACTGTCACCGAATATGGCGTGGTGTTCACCTGCTGATTGGCAGCAGCGCTGCCGGAAAGCGCAGCCTTGGCTTCCTCCATAGTCATATCGCCCACAGAGATTCCATCGATAAATACACCGGGATAAATCACATCTCTGGCGGCATAATCACGGTACTGCTGGAACATAGCTACTTTTTCCCGGTCGTAGGGCAGTAATTCGCCGTTGATAAAGGCAAAATTGTCAAAGTCCTTCCAGAAATACCCCGCCATCTGCGGCATCATCATCACGGCGATGATGGACATGAACAAAAAACAGACCGTGATGATTCCCACGTACAGATAGGCATGCCAGCTCTTGTAGGGCTTCTTGCCGAAATATTGTCCGGCATTGTTCCCAGAAGAATTGTTCCCTCCGGTGCGCATCATCTGCCCGATCTCCCGCACCCGCTGTGTCAGATTGTTCCAAGAACCCTTTGCATCCGTTGTGCGCTGCATTGACTGGGTCTGCCGCCTGTCTTGCTGGACTGGTCGACGGGCTGCAGGCAGCGGCTTTTGCCAGCGGTCCTCATCTTCATAAACAAAGGATTCTTCATAAGATGCCTCCGGCGGAGGGATAATCAGCCGGTGCTGTGTTGCCTGAGACAAATCCGCCGGCATGGCAAACAAACCATTCTCGTTTTCATAGAATGGAATATTGGAATTCTTGTTTTCACGGTTCGAATTCCCGTTTGCCATGTTTTCCCCTCCCGGGTGGTTAGTCCTGCTGATGCAACATCCGGAAGCTGAGCACCTGCAAGCCTTCATCCAGATGCACATTGACCACAGCAGCATCGCTGCACAGCTTCAAATCGCAGGGAGCAAAATTCCAGAAGCCACGGATTCCATATTGGTACAGCTGATCCGTCAGCGCTTGCGCCGCTTCAGCAGGCACAGCCAAAACGGCGATATCCACAGGGTTCTCGGAAATAAAACGTTCCAGACTGGAAATATCCTGCACGCTGAGGGCATCCACACGGCTGCCTACTTTGGCGGGGTTGCTGTCAAAAATAGCGACTGTTTCGAAGCCATTGGCAGGAAATGAATCAGCGCAGGCCACTGCATGACCGATGTTGCCAGCGCCCAGAATGATCATCTTGTGGGTACGATCGATGCCCAGAATCTGACCAATCCGTTCCCGAAGTTCCGGCACAGCATAACCATAACCCTGCCGGCCAAAACCGCCGAAACAGTTAATATCCTGACGAATCTGAGATGCAGTCAGGCCCATACGCTCGCCCAGTCCCTGAGAGGAAATCTGCAATACGCCCTCTCTCTCCAGCTCCTTCAAATGCCGGTAGTAACCGGGCAAGCGTCTGATCACTGCATCCGATACATAGCCAGCCATCGTTTATCCCTCCATCATCAAAACAAAACAACGTGCCTAACGCACGATGAAAAGTACAGCGATAATACAGTATATCACATTGGCAATCATTTCTCAAGATATGGAAAGCGGATATGTACTGTACACAATCTAAAAAGAAAGAATGGAACAGAAAAAGACACTGCCCGGCAAAACCGGAACAGTGTCTTTGTGTTTGATGCTTATTCAGCGGATTCCTCAGCAGCAGCTTCGGCTTCCAGAGCAGCGCCCATGGCTTCGATATCCACAGCCACGACCTCGGCATCGTCCTCTTCAACGGGGGCGACTTCTTCGGTCACTTCGGGCTCCAGCAGAGCACGGATGCTCAGGCTGATGCGCTTGGCAGCGGGATCGATGCTCAGCACCTTCACCTGCACTTCGTCGCCGACGTTCACAGCGTCTTCGACCTTATTGATGCGGGTGGTGGCGCACTGGCTGATGTGAACCAGACCGTCGATACCGGGCTCCAGCTCCACGAAGGCGCCGAAGGTGGTGATGCGGACGACCTTACCGGTGACAACAGCGTCAGCGGGGTACTTTTCGGGAGCCACATCCCAGGGCTTGGGCTGCAGTTCCTTGATGCTCAGCTGGATGCGCTCGCGCTCACGGTCGATGGACTTGATCTTCACTTCCACTTCCTGATCGGGAGCAACAACCTCGGAAGGATGCTTCACATGGCTCCAGCTCAGGTCGGTCACGTGGATCAGGCCATCCACGCCGCCCAGGTCAACGAAGGCGCCGAAATCGGTCAGGCGGCGGACAGTGCCCTTGACCACTTCGCCGGCAACCAGCTTGTCCCAAGCTTCGGCCTTCTTGGCAGCGCTTTCTTCGCGGATCACAGCACGGCGGCTGGCCACAACGCGCTTCTTCTGCTCATCCAGTTCGATGATCTTCAGCTTCATATCCTGGCCCACGAACTCGTTGATGTTCTCAACGTAGCGATTGGCCAGCTGGGAAGCAGGCACGAAGGCACGGATGCCGTTGATGCTGCAGGTGAGGCCGCCCTTGACAACCTTTTCGCCCTTGGCTTCGACATACTCGCCGTTTTCGTACTTCTCGACAAGCTCGGCGAAGGCCTTGCGGTTCAGGATGTTGCGCTGGGACAGCAACACGTTGCCGTCGCCGTCATTCACCTTGACGACCTCCACTTCGATTTCGTCGCCCATGCCGACATCCTGGGTCACCAGATCCTCGCGCTTGATCAGTCCGTCAGACTTGTAGCCGATGTTGACGCACACTTCATCCTCAGTAACGAGCACGACGGTGCCGGTAACGGTCTGTCCGGGTCTGATTTTGACCAGAGTCGCTTCCACATCAGCCATAAAGCTGTTCTTTTCCGCCTCCTCGGTGGAAACCTGCTGGTTCAATTGTTCCTTGTCAGTCATACGTGTGACTACCTCCTTAAGTAACCAGTCCGGCGTACTTGCACCGGCGGTCATTCCAATGGATTCCGAATGGATATTTGCAAAGCCCGGCGGGATGTCCGCCGCGCGCTCTACCATGAGGGTACGGCTGCAAATGCTTTTGCAGGTCTCGTACAGTTTGCGTGTATTGGCGCTGGTGCGTCCGCCCACCACCAGCATGGCGTCCACCTGACCGCTGAGGCGGCGTGCCTCGGTCTGGCGAAGAACGGTGGCGGTGCAGATGGTGTCCTTGACGGTTAAGTCGCCAACACGGGTCTCCAGTGCCGAAAGGATCTCCTCCCAGCGTTCATGGGGAAAGGTGGTCTGAGAAACCGCCAGCGCACGCTCCATTTGGGGCAGGGCCAGCGCTTCCTCGGGGGTGTACACCGTGTAAACGGCTCCCTGAGCGAAACCGATGGTACCGATCACTTCAGGATGATTCGCCTGCCCAACCAGCACCACCGGCGAACCATCGGCGCTGTACTGGGCCACCACCTGATGAAGCCTCGCCACAAAGGGACAGGTCAAATCGATCACTTCATTGGCAGTCTGGCTGAGTTGATCATAAATCTGGGGTGAAATGCCGTGGCTACGGATAATCACAGTTTTTCCCCGGGTTTCTTCCACATCATGAACGGCTACGATGCCGATGGATTCCATTCGTTCAATCACCTGCGGATTGTGCACCAATTCCCCGAAGGTAACAATGGTTTTTCCGCTGTCCGCCGCTTTCTGTGCTTCATCCACAGCACGGCGCACACCCATGCAGAAACCGGCATGACGGGCGATTTCGATTGGCATGGAACCATCCTTTCACGCATATCAAGTATTATTATTCGCCGTACTTTCCTGTTTTCCTTCTTTTTTTCTGATAACTTTTCAAAAAATCAATGGTATTTCTGGAAGCTATCCGGTCAGATTGGAAAAAAGATAAATACAGCAAGGAATCAGACTTTGTTCTTTTTCTGTTCTTCGTGGTGCGCTACCATTTCCCGATAGCGGGTGGTAATGGTTTCCAGCAGTCTGTCGCAATTCTGCTTGTTCACACCGTCCTTGGCAATATGGGAAACCGGAATCACCGTTCCGCAATAGGCATGGATGCGCCGGAACAGGCGGGGCTTATCCGTCAGATAGATGGGCAGGAGGGGCGCTTTGCCACGCAGTGCAATCAAAGCAATACCGCTTTCGATATCCTCCATGACGCCTTCCTTGTGGCGGGTACCCTCGGGGAAAATGCCCAGTATTTCACCGCTGCCCAGCACCTTCATGCAGGAACGGATGGCCGCCATATCGGTGTTGTGGCGATCCACGGCGATCATGCCCAGCTTCTTGAAAAACCAGTTGAAGATGGGTTTGCTAACCAACTCCTTCTTGCCCATAAAGCGGATGTGGTAGCGATGGCAGGCCATGGCCATGATCACAGGATCCAGCATACTGGTATGATTGGAAATGATGATGGCAGGAGCGTCCTGCTGCAAGTTTTCCGTATTGTGGTACGTTACGGGGAACAGCACCTTCATCAGCGGGCGCACCACCGCAAGACCAATCCGGTACAGGGGCAGCCACTGGCCGGCTTTGGCGGGCTTCTTGCCCTTCTTCATATCGACCCGCATCAGAATATTGTCCACCACCTGCTGCTGGGTCATATCGGTGGAATCCACGATCTGAGCATCCTCCGCCGGGCGCAGGGGATCCACTTCCCGGTTCATGTCCTGCTCATCCCGGGCGATCACATCCGCCAGCACTTCTTCAAAGGTGGTCTCCTGACCCTTGCGGATCATTTCATCATAACGGCGCTGGGCACGGGCTTCCGGCGCAGCGGTCAGATAGATTTTCAGGGTAGCGTCCGGCAGCACCACAGTACCGATATCCCGGCCATCCAGCAGCACATCCTGGGTTTTGGCCAACTCCTGCTGACGGGCCACCATGGCCTTGCGCACGCCCGCATAGCGGGAAATGGTGCTGGTTGCCATGCTGATCTCCGGCGTGCGGATCAGCCCGGTCACATCCTGACCGGCGATGGAGGTACGCTGTGCGCCATCCACATAAGCCACTTCGGGCATCATTTCCTTGGTCAGCGCAACCAGAGCGGCTTCGTCCTCCGGCGAAATACCTTTTTCAAGGGCATACCACGCAAAAGCGCGGTACATGGCTCCCGTATCCAGATGCAGAATTCCCAGCGCTTTTGCCACATCATCGGCTACGCTGCTCTTGCCCGCTCCTACGGGGCCGTCCATTGCGATGGTCATGTGCATGGTATCCCTCTTCCTTTCAAAAAAAGACCTTCGGCTAACAGCCGAAAGCCTTGCTCAAGCCCCAAAGTGCCGCTGCACCCCATTTTTTCACCCGCTATGTAAAGCAGGCCGGTGCTCTACCGCCATTTTCTGCCGTCCCCTGGCACGGAATCGTGGGGGCATGGCATCCGATGAACGAACGCGAGCTCCGTTTTGTGAAATGTGGGTAAAAATGGGATACTGGCGCACACTTCAGGTAACCATGAGTGTATTATAGAATTTCTGCCCCTGCCTGTCAAGAGGGGGACGGAGGAAATGGCACAAGGAAATTGCTGTCAACCATCAGGGACGGATGCCGGTGAGCAGTTCATCCACCAGCTGGATGGCCTGGGTAAGCCGCTGATTGTAGTCGCCGCCCACGATGACGATTTTATCGCCAAAGCCGTGTTCCTTATACATATTCAAAAGCCTGTCATTCAGCTCCATGCGCTTGCGCTGGTCGCCGTTGAGCCGCTGACCATCCGCCACCCACTTTACATCCGGCAGCAGATAGATGAGCCGGTCGTAGCGGGTGTGGTCGATGTACTTCTGCACCAGCTCGTTGCGGTGGCCCATGTACAGTTCGCTGAAATAGTCGGTGTAGGTGGCATCGGTATCGAAGAAACACACCTTGTTGCAAGCACGCAGGGCATGATAGTCCTGCTCATACTGCAAATGGGCAATGCGGCTGAAATCCTCGTCGGTGTAGATGGTTTCATCGTTGCCCAAGAATTCCTTGGCATAGTAGCGGCCCACTTCCTCTGACCAGGAGGTGTTGTACAGCTTGGCCAGACACTTGGTCAGCGTGGTTTTGCCGCAGCTTTCCGTACCGGCAATGAGCACCTTCTTGGAGAAGAAGGGACGGGCAGCGCCCAGAATGTAATGCCAGTTGCCCAGAATGTTGCTGCGGATATCCGTGGCAGAAATGGGATAGCGGGTACGGGCCGGGTCAAACAGCTCCACTGCCGCTTCCGGGAAGTACTTGGCCAGGGTATCTCCATACTCCATGTCGCCTACGAAGAAAGCGTCGATGTGCTCCGGCACCACTTCCCGCATCCGCTTGCTCCAGGCATCCCAGCCTTCGGGATAAACGGGAATATCCGTTTCATCCAGCACACGTACGCTGATATGATCCATATCCTGCAACTGCTGAGAGATCCACTGTTTACGCAGCCGGTAGGAAACCTCCGGAATGCCGGCTTCCTTGCAGATGTCACGGGTTTGGTTGGCGTTATCGGAAATGACCACCACCAGATGATGACACTTGGTGGAAGCCTCAATCATTTGATACAGATGACCACGGTGAGGCGGCAAAAACCGGCCGAAGTACACGCCGAGCTGATACATGGCTCGTTTCCTCCTTATGTAGAGCATTCCTGACATTCTTCTACACAAAGAGTGTGCTTTCCTGCCAAAAGCCGCCATTGTTATTTCTTTGACAGTCAAATGGCGGTGAAGCTCACGTGCTTACCACAGTTTTTCTACCGCCACATCCTTGAAATAATGGCTGACAATTTCCTCTGCATTCTTGCCTTCCTGCGCCATACCGTAAGCGCCCCATTGGCTCATGCCCACGCCATGACCATAGCCCTTTCCTGCCATGACCACCTGACCATCCTGCACTTTCAGGGAGGTCAGCAATGTGGAACGCATCTCCGTGGAACCAAGGGCGATGCGCAGTTCGCTGGCATTGACCGGCTGACCATTCACATGGATGGTCTTTGCCCTGCCGCCCTCTCCCCTCTCGCCCACGGACAGTCGGCTTTCAGCTGTGATTTTTACATTTACCCCCGCCTTGGCACAGGCATCCTGAAAAGCATCTGCAGAGAAACTGGCTTCCCACTTCTGTGCCTCCTTCAGGCTTTTCTGGTCCGCTTCGCCCTCAGCAGCAGATGGTTCCATGCCCTCAACCACTGCGGTATAGGCAGGCTCGGCTTCATTCCAGCCCAAGCCGGTCACCGCCCGCTCGGTCATGCCGCCGCTGTGTGCATGAAACCAGGCGTAGGGCAGCTTGCCATCTGCGCTGAGAACCTGTCCCCGGGTAGCGGCAACCGCCTCCTTGATTTGTTCGTTGACAGCTTCCCGGTCATAGGCCTGCGCTTCCTCAATATCCGTGGAGATGTCCGCATCAGGATACTTGCTTTCCTTTTCCTCCACAAACCTGAGCACGAAGGTACGGGCTAAAATAGCCTGCGCCTTTAGGGCTTCCAGTGGCCAGTCGTTTTTCATTTCGCCAGCCAACACACCCTCCACATAGGTTTCCACATCGATGGTTTCCACCTTTTCCTCGTCTACCACATATACCCGAAGCAACGGAACGCCATCCTCGTTACGCTCCAATTTTTCTTCCGGCCAGGACACATCCGCTTTCATGGCAACACCGGTTGGCTTTGGCGCAGGTTCCGTACCTTCTGCGGTACTGGCGCAGCCTTGCAGGATAGCAACCAACAAGCAGACCAGCAAACCTGCGGCGATCTTTCTCCGAAACATAGTCAATCCCTCCTTGCAAGCTATGCTGCCCACAAGGAGGGATTGATTATCATGCAATTGTTGGTCACTGTTCAGAAGCGGTGCATGGTGCACCCTCCACCAGCTTGACGTATTCCTCCGCATTGCTGCCCACAAAAGCGGCGCTGGGTTCAGCAGACAGAATCCGGCAGGCTACTTCCATCACCCGTTCCGGGGTGACGGCATCAATTTTTCCCAGCGTTTCTTCAGGGGTACGCATACGGCCATGCAGCAGCATTCCACGGCCAATGGACTGCATCCGTCCGCTGGAACTCTCCAGCCCCAGCACAAAGCCGCCCCGCAGCTGGGCTTTGGCGCTGGCAAACTCCTTCTCGCTGATGCCTTCCTTCAGGAGCAAACGAAGCTGTTCCTGAATCTCCTTGAGAACCACAGCACCATTGGCAGGGGTGGTTCCGGCGTAGATGTTGAACACACCGGCGTTCTGGTAGGAGCTGGAATAGGTGTACACGCTGTAGGCCATGCCCAATTCTTCCCGGATGCGCTGAAACAGACGGCTGCTCATGCCGCCACCAATGGCATTGTTGAACACCGCCAGCGGATAGATATCATCCGTATCCGCACCGATGCCCGGGAAACCAAGGCAGAGATGCAGCTGCTCGGTATCCTTCTTTTTGAAAAGCCGCTGATGGATGTATCCCTGCTCCTGCTGGGGGGCTTCCTCGCCATCCGGGTTGGGAAACACATCAAAGTACTGTTTGGCCAACTCCACAAACTGTTCCCAGTCGTAGTTGCCGGCAATGGACAGCACCATGTTTTTGGCTACATAATGCTTGCGCCAGTAAGCCAGCAGATCGTCCCGGGTGTAGGTACGAATCTGGCTGCCCGGGCCCAGAATGGGACGGCTGAGAGACCCTTCAAACTGAGCGGATGCCAACAGCTCATGCACCAGATCTTCCGGGGTATCCTCCACCATGGCGATCTCTTCCAGAATCACGCCCCGCTCCTTGTTCAGTTCCTTCTCATCGAAGGTGGGCCGCAGGGCAAGATCGGCAAGAATATCCACCGCCAGCCTGAGATCCTCGTCGATCACCTTGGCGTAGTAGCAGGTGCATTCCTTGCCGGTAAAGGCATTCAGCTGACCACCCACCATATCCATTTCCTCGGCGATATCCCGGGCGCTGCGGCTTTTCGTGCCTTTGAACACCATATGCTCGATAAAATGGGAAAGACCGTTTTCCGCAAGGGATTCGTTGCGGCTGCCTACCTTCACCCACACGCCCACCGTACAGCTGCGCACATGGGAAAGTCTTTCGCCAACCACGCGGAGACCGTTTGGTAAAATGATCTGATCAAACATTCTTGATCGTTCCTTTCCTGCATTGAAAGCAGAAGCCGCCGGACGGGGCGCAATGCCCCGCCAGCGGCGGCTATGGTTCATCGTTTACCGATCAGGTGCGGTCGTTGCCGCCGAAGGGACGACCATCCCGACGGGGGGGACGGCTGCGGCGTTCGCCGTTGTTACGGTTGCCTTCGGAAGCAGCGGGATAGGTGATGTCGTTCCGGATCAGGTTGACACGGCCCTGAGAGTCGATCTCGTTGACCTTGACTTCAATCTCATCGCCGATGTTCATCACATCTTCCACCTTCTCCACACGGTGGTCGGCCATCTTGCTGATGTGCAGCATACCGTCCTTACCGGGGGTCAGCTCGATGAATGCGCCAAAGTTCATGATGCGCACAACCTTGCCCAGATATACATCGCCCACTTCCACATCCTTGGCGATGCCCTCGATGATGCGGCGGGCCTTGGTGGCGGCAGCTTCGTCGGGGGTGGCGATGTAGACGCGGCCATCATCCTCGATGTCGATCTTCACACCGGTCTCGGCAATGATCTTGTTGATCATCTTTCCGCCGGGTCCAATAACCTCACGGATCTTTTCGGGATTGATGGTGAAGCGGATGATCTTGGGAGCATACTTGCTCAGGTGCTCACGGGGCTGGCCAAGGGTGTCCAGCATGATCTTGAGGATATGCAGACGGCCCTGCAGAGCCTGACCCAGCGCCTTTTCCAGAATGTTGCGGTCGATACCGGCAATCTTGATATCCATCTGGATGGCAGTGATACCCTTCACGGTACCGGCAACCTTGAAGTCCATGTCGCCCAGGAAGTCTTCCAGACCCTGAATGTCGGTCAGAACGGCCACATTGTCGCTCTCGGTATCCTTGATCAGACCCATGGCCACACCGGCAACAGGAGCCTTGATCGGCACACCGGCATCCATCAGGCTCAGGGTGCTGCCGCATACGGAAGCCATGGAGCTGGAGCCGTTGGAGGACAGGATTTCGCTCACCAGACGCAGTGCGTAGGGGAACTCGTCCTCACCGGGAACCACGGGCAGCAGGGCACGCTCAGCCAGAGCGCCGTGACCGATCTCACGACGGCCGGGGCTCTTCATGCGGCCAGCTTCGCCGGTGGCATAGGGGGGCATATTGTAGTGATGAATGTAGCGCTTGCTGTCCTCGGTGCCCAGACCGTCCAGAATCTGAACGTCGCTCATGGAACCCAAAGTGGTGACAGTCAGAGCCTGAGTTTCGCCACGGGTGAAGATGGCGCTGCCGTGGGTGCGGGGCAAAACGCCCACTTCGCACCAGATGGGGCGCACATCCGTCAGACCACGGCCGTCAGGACGGATGCCCTGCTCCAGGATCTTCTTGCGCATGATTTCCTTCTTCAGGTAGTAGATCGCATCAGCCACTTCGCTCATGCGGCCTTCAAACTGCTCGGCAAAATGTTCGTTGCACTCGGCCTGAACCTGGTCCTCACGCTCCTTGCGCTCGTGACGGTCGGGCGTTTCGAACACCCAGCAGCACTTATCGTAAGCAAACTCACGAACAGCAGTCTTCACGTCCTCGCCGGTGGTCACCAACTGAACCTCGGCCTTTTCCTTGCCGATTTCGGCCTTGATCTGTTCGATGAAAGCAACGATCTTCTTGATTTCCTCATGGCCATACAGGATGGCGCTGAGCATGGTTTCCTCGGAAACCTCGTTGGCGCCGGCTTCCACCATCAGCACGGCATCAGCGGTACCGCTGACGGTCAGGTGCATACTGGACTTCTGGCGCTGTTCTTCGTTGGGGTTGATGACGAATTCGCCGTCAACGCAGCCCACCACAACGGTACCGGTGGGGCCGCCCCACGGGATATCGCTGACGCTCAGGGCAGCGGAAGAACCGATCATAGCGGGGATTTCCGGGGGGATGTCCTTATCCACGCTGAGGCAGGTAGCAACAACCTGCACATCGTTGCGCATACCCTTGGGGAACAAGGGGCGCAGAGGGCGGTCGATCAGGCGGCAGGTGAGGGTGGCCTTCTCGGTGGGACGGCCTTCACGCTTGATAAATCCGCCAGGGATCTTGCCCACGGAATACTGCTTTTCTTCGAAGTCCACGCTCAGGGGGAAGAAATCCACACCTTCACGGGCCTTTTCACTCATGGTGGCGTTCACCATCACCACGGTGTCACCGTAGCGCACGAAAGCGGAGCCATTCGCCTGCTGCGCATACTTGCAAAACTCGATGGAAAGCGGACGACCCGCCAGCTCAGTAGAAAATACCTTGTAATCCATTTCCTTCTCCTTCTTCTTCCATGCAGACAGGCCTCATTGCCTGCCGCAACTCCTCATGCCGCACAGGGCGGCGTGCTTCGTATGCACACCATGCACATACGCTCAAGAAAAAGCCGCGCCACGATGGGTGAACCCGCTCGGGCGCGGCCATTCTCAATTACTTTCTGAGACCCAGCTGGGCGATCAGGGTACGATAACCCTCGATGTCGGTCTTCTTCAGGTAATCCAGCAGACCACGGCGCTTACCAACCATGAGCAGCAGGCCGCGACGGCTGTGATGGTCCTTCTTGTTGATCTTCAGGTGCTCGTTGAGGTGGTTGATGCGCTGGGTGAGCAGAGCAATCTGAACCTCGGGGGAACCGGTGTCACCCTCGTGACGGGCATAAGTCTTGATGATTTCGCACTTTTCCATTTGGGGTTGCCTCCTTTGATTGG
This sequence comes from Clostridia bacterium, assembly GCA_017501255.1. Classification (GTDB taxonomy): domain Bacteria; phylum Bacillota; class Clostridia; order Christensenellales; family Aristaeellaceae; genus Limiplasma. The sequence continues at coordinate 48,012 of JAFVXE010000020.1, forward strand.
TTACGGCCATGCCGTACCGTTGGTAATCGCCGTATTCATAGCTGGCCGTTGGCTCTCAGTCAACTGCGGATACGGTTCTCCGATGTGCGCTTTTGCACACTTGAATATTGTAGCACGCAAGCAATTGTTTGTAAACGGTTTTTTCTCAATTTCAAAGAATTTTTCAACCAATTTTTCAAAAATGATTTGCTGGTGTTCAACCCATTTTCTGAAACACCGCTACAACTCAAACTTTTTGCAAAAAGAGCAGCTGGACAGATTGCGGTTCTACCTCTTTCGCAAGCCTGATTTGCCATGGCTTGTCCTTTTGCACCCGCACCACACAGGGCAGCGTTTTCTGCATCGCTTCGCACTTGAGCAGGCAGCGGTACTGCCCGGCGGCAAGCTGCTGCTTACGTGTATTCTCGGGATGGAATACTCCCTGTTTCGTTTCCGCATAACGCCATTGGCCGCCCAGCTGGTAGGGTCTGCCCAGCAATTGAGCCGCTTTTGCAGCCTTTCCCTCGCTCAGGGCAGCACGGATCATACTGGAACTGACTTCTGCGCCTTCCAGCGTTACCTGGGGCACCACCTGGGTCCGGAACCCCAGCGCATCGCCCAGCGCAGCCAGAAAGGCAGAGGTACCGGCACCGTCTTTCCCAAAGGTATGGTTATAGCCGCAAACCACATCCACCGGATGAAACCGCCGAACCAGTTCGCCCACATATACCTCCGGGAGCATCTGGCGCATTTCCTCGGTAAAGGGCTGGGCAAAAAGCAAATCCACACCTGCTTCTTCCAAAAGAGCTGCCCGTTCCTCGAAGGTGGTCAGCATGGGCGGACAGCGATCCGGAGCGATCAGCGCCAGCGGATGGGTGGTAAAGGTGCAGGCTACCAACGGTACATTACTGCGCTTTGCCAGCACTCTGGCACGATCCAGCAGCACCCGATGACCAATGTGCACGCCATCGAACATCCCCAGCACAAGAACAGCTTTTTCGTATGCAGCTTTTCCATCTGTTACGATCCGCAAAGCCTGTCCCCCATTTCTCTCCAAATCATTCAACACTCAGTCGCCAAGCCATGTGCGCACCTTCATCCGGTCCCCATGGCGCTCAACGATCGCCTGTATCCTTCCTTCCATGCGGATGCAGGCAGGTTTTCCCTCTGCGGCAGATGTATTATGCAGCGCAGCAAAGCGGCTCCATGGCAGGATTCCCCCATTGCGCAGGGGTTTGCCCAGCCCATGAGGCAGATCACATACCGGCAGATGGGCCAATGCCACTTCCGGCGGCAGAAGAAGGGCTTCCAGTTCACCGGCTTCCTTGGCAGCTTGCAACTGCTCCAGCGTGGCAGCGGTGGCCAATGTGAACACACCGCTCTGGGTACGCAGCAAAAAGCGCATATGGGCAGGGCAGCCCACTGCCTGGCCAACATCCTGACACAGGGTGCGCACATAAAAGCCCTTGGAGCATCGCACAGCCACCAACGCACCATGGTTTTCCGTCATAGCGCTCAGGTGCAGGTCATGCACCGTCACCTGACGCTCCGGTATCTCCACCGTCTGCCCTTTCCGGGCCAATTCGTAAAGGCATTGTCCATCCTTCTTCAAAGCGCTGAACATGGGCGGCTTCTGCATCTGTGTGCCTACAAATGCTTTCAGGGTTTCCCGGAGCGTTGTTTCATCCGGATAGGCATCGCCGGTTTCCAAAACAATCCCTTGGGCATCCTGGGTATCGGTGGAAGCGCCAAAGGCGATCTCGGCTACATAAGCCTTTTCCTTGTCCTGCATATAGTCAAACAAGCGTGCTGCTTTCCCCACCATCAGCGGCAAAACACCTGCTGCTTCCGGGTCCAGCGTGCCTGCATGACCCACCTTTGCACCGCCAAACAAGCGGCGAACCAAACCAACGACAGCCGCCGAGGACATTCCCGGCGGCTTGAGTACGTTGAGAAAACCGCACAGCGGCTTGGGTTCCATCATAGAGATTTCTGTCCTTCCAAAGCAGCAGTCAGAGCGGCTTCCACCTGCGCAACAGCTTCTGCCATGGGCAGATTGACCGTGCAGCCGGATGCCTGATGATGCCCGCCGCCGCCGAATTTCGCCGCCACTTCATCGATCCGGTAGGGAGCGATGGAACGCAGGCTGAACTTGATACCACCCTCCGGCTTCTCGTGGGCATAGTACGCCATCTTTACCTCTTCCAGATCAATGGCATAGTCCACCACACCGTCCACATGGTAGGGATCTGCGCCGGCACGGTTCATCTGCTCCATAGTGGTTTGCAAACCGGCGATCTCGCCATCTGCGATAATCCGCAAAGTGGGCAGCGTTTCCGCTAAAATGCGCACAAAACTCTTTTCCTTGGTACGAAACAAGAGGCGGCTGTAAGTGGACAGATCCAGTCCGGCGTTCATCAGCCCTTCCATAATGGAAAAACACTCGCTGTTGACGCTGTCGTAGATAAAGTTGCCGGTGTCGGTGGACAGGGCAGTGTACAGGCAAAGGGCTGCATCCTTGCTGATGGGCATTTCCAGCGCCTGATAGAGCCGATAGATCAGCACAGCAGAAGCGGGCGCTTTGCCATCGATCCAGTTGAACTCGCCAAAACCCTCGTTGGTGGCATGATGGTCGATGACCATATGCACATCCGCCGCCTGATACAGCGGATAGCCTGTCCCCATCCGTTCAGGACAACTTACATCCACGGAGATGGCCAGCGTTTTGCCGGTGACCTTTACATCCTCCGGGCGGGTGAAACGTTCCCAGCCAGGCAGAAAGCGCAGCTGCTGGGGCACCGCTCCGTCCAGCGCCAATACAGGGGTTTTGCCCATCTGCTCCATCAGCATGGACAGCGCCAGCGTGGAACCCAGTGCATCCCCGTCCGGGGAGATATGAGCAAACAGCAAGACGCAGTCCGCCGCAGAAACGGCAGACTGCAATCCAGCGATGGTATCATTGTTCCGTATCGTCTTCATTGGTTTCATCATCCTCCGGCTGCACCTGCCTGAGCACAGATGCAATATGGATACCATAGGCGATATTCTGATCCTCTTCAAAGATCAGCTCCGGCGCATAGCGAATAATCATGCTATGGCCCAATTCCCGGCGAATGAAGCCAGCAGCCTTGCGAAGGGCGGCCATCATCGGCTCACGCTTGTCCTCCTCCAGCACGCTGACGTAGATCTTGGCAAAGCGCAGATCCCGTGTCACATCGGCCCGGGTGATGCTGAAAGTACCGCACACGCGGGGATCGGATACATCCTCCCGGATGATCCGATCCACCTCGCGGCGTACCTGTTCGCTGATGCGATCAATGCGTTGATAGCTCATTAGCGTTCAATTTCCTCCATGATGAAGCACTCAACAATATCGCCTTCCTTGATATCGTTGAAAGCATCGAAGCTGACGCCGCACTCGTAGCCGGTGGCCACTTCCTTGGCATCGTCCTTGAAGCGCTTGAGGCTGGACAGCTTGCCTTCGAACACCACGATATTGTCACGGAGCAGGCGAACCTGAGCATTGCGCTGCAGCTTACCATCCTGCACATAGCAGCCGGCAACGGTGCCAGCGCCGGTGATGCGGAAGGTGTTGCGCACCTCGGCATGGCCCAGCAGCACTTCCTTGTATTCGGGAGCCAGCAGACCCTTCATGGCCTTTTCGATATCCTCGATGGCCTGATAGATGACACGGTAGAGACGGATGTCCACGCCGTCATGTTCAGCGGTCTCACGGGCGGTGTTATCGGGACGGATGTTGAAGCCGATAATGATGGCGTCAAAGGCGGAGGCCAGGTTCACGTCGTCCTTGGTGACGGCACCAACAGCGCTGTGCAGCACACGGACACGCACTTCGTCGTTGGAGAGCTTCTCCAGCGCCTGCTTCACGGCTTCCACGCTGCCCTGCACGTCAGCCTTGACAATCAGGTTCAGGGTGGTCATCTTGTTGGCATCCATACGGCTGAACAGGTTATCCAGAGACACCTTGGTGGAGGCAGCCACACGGGCAGCCTTCAGCTTGTTGCGGCGCTCTTCAACAACCTGACGGCCCAGACGATCATCTTCCACAGCCATCATATCGTCGCCAGCGCTGGGCACATCGGTGAAACCAGCAATCTCCACAGGCATGGAGGGGCCGGCCTCCTTCACACGCTCGCCCTTATCGTTGACCATGGCACGGACACGGCCCGCAGCCAGACCGGCAACGATGTTGTCGCCCACGTGCAGGGTACCATTCTGGAGCAGAACGGTGGCAACGGGGCCACGGGCCTTATCCAGCTTGGCTTCCACAATGATACCCTTGGCCATACGGTTGGGGTTGGCCCGCAGCTGGCACATATCGGCCTGCAGCAGAATCATTTCCAGCAGGTTGTCGATACCCATGCCGGTGTGAGCACTGACGGGGCACATAATGGTGTCGCCGCCCCACTCTTCGGGCACCAGCTCGTGAGCGGTCAGATCCTGCTTGATGCGCTCGGGGTTGGCAGATTCCTTGTCCATCTTGTTGATGGCAACGATGATCGGCACCTCGGCAGCCTTAGCATGGTTGATGGCTTCCACGGTCTGGGGCATCACGCCGTCATCAGCGGCAACCACCAGCACGGCGATGTCCGTGGACTGGGCGCCGCGCTTACGCATGGCGGTGAAGGCTTCGTGGCCGGGGGTATCCAGGAAGGTGATGATCTGGTCGTTGACGGTGACGGTGTAGGCACCGATATGCTGGGTAATGCCGCCGGCTTCGCCCGCAGTAACATGGGCGTTGCGGATGTAGTCCAGCAGGGAGGTCTTACCATGGTCAACGTGGCCCATGATGGTGACCACCGGGGGACGGGGCTGCAGATCTTCCTCAGCATCCTCAAAGTCGGTTTCCGCCAGGTTATCTTCGGCGGTCTTGTCCAGCTTCAGCTCCAGCGTTACGCCGAAGTCGCTGCAGACCAGAGAAGCGGTATCGAAATCCAGCTCGCTGTTGATGTTGGCCATCACGCCCAGCATGAGCAGCTTCTTGAGGATCTCGCCAGCGGGCTTACCGATGCGCTCGGTCAGATCCTTAACAGTGATGGTCTCAGCGGTCATGGTGGCTTCGGTGATGACGATGGGCGCCATCATCTGCTGGGCGCTGGGCTTCTTGGTGGCACGGGCACGGCGGCCGCCACGGATCACTTCGTCATCCATGCCGCCATGGTAGTTGTCACGGGCCAGCTGCTTGCGGTTCTTGGCCACACGCTCCGGGTCATGCTGACGCACATAGTTCTTCTTGTTGGGATCGTAGTTGCTCACGCGCTCCTTTTCCATAGCGGGAGCCAGATCCACGGGCTTGGGACGGCCACCCATGGGGGGACGGCCAGCGCCACCGGCAGGACGGCCAAAGTTGCCGCCAGCGGGACGTGCACCGCCCTGCTGACCATTGGCTGGACGGCCGAAGTTACCCTGCTGACCCTGAGGATTGGCAGGACGGCCATAGGGGCCCTGGGGATTGGCGGGGCGGCCATAGGGACCCTGCGGGTTGGCAGGACGGCCATAGGGGCCCTGCTGACCCTGAGGATTGGCAGGACGGCCATAGGGGCCCTGGGGATTGGCGGGACGGCCATAAGGACCCTGCGGGTTGACAGGACGACCATAGGGGCCCTGCTGACCCTGAGGATTGGCAGGACGGCCGTAGGGGCCCTGGGGATTGGCGGGGCGGCCATAGGGGCCCTGCCCATTGGCAGGACGAGCCGCACCACCCTGCACAGGGCGGGCGTTGCCAGCCGCAGGACGGGCATTCTGATTGTTCTGGGCAGCCGGACGGGCAGCCTGGGCAGGCTGCGCCTGTGCAGCAGGCTTATCTTCCGCCTTGGGCGCAGTTTCGGCCTTGGCTTCCACAGGCTTGGCTTCTGCCTTGGGGGCAGGCTTGGCCTTGGGAGCCTCCTTGGCTTCCACAGGCTTCGCCTCGGTCTTGGGCTCGGGCTTCTTTTCCGCTTCAGTCTTTCCTTCGGGCTTCTTCTCCACGGGAGCTTCCACCTTGGCTTCGGGCTTCTTTTCCACCTTTTCCTCAACCTTCTTTTCAGCCTTGGGCGCAGCTTCAGCCTTCACTTCGGGCTTGGCTTCTGCCTTAGGCGCTTCTTTTGCAACCTCGGGCTCATCATTGTCAGGCATGGTAAATGCCTTGGTATGCTGGCGTGCCAGACGCTCCTGTTCTGCCTGTTCGGCTTTGGCGCGCTGCTGCTCCTCCTCACGCACAAACTGGGTTTCCAGCTTTCGGGCAGCCTGCGCCAGCTCGCTGGCATTTTTACGCATGGCAGACACATGAGTCAGCGCTGCTTCTGCGTCCTTGAGAAGCTCTTTGGTCGCATCTCTGAGTTTAACTTTGGTCATGAAACGCTTGCACCCCCGCATAATTTCGCAAAGTATTTTGTGGCTGTTTACAGCCGTGGTTCGTCCTTGAGCATGGTAAGCAGCTTATCGGCCATGCCGCCTTCCCTGAGGCAGATAACCATGCGCCCCTTTTTGCCAATGGCATGGCCCAGAGCGCCTTCGCTTACACTGTACAGCGGTGTGGAATGGCTGTGGCAGGCATCGGTGATCCTTTTGCAGGTATTCTCCGATGCTTCCCCATCCAGCAGCACGATGGCTGCCAGGCCGCTGCGAATGGCTTCCACGCAGGCATCCTGACCGCTGGTCATCTGTCCTGCGCGCATACACAATCCTAAAAATCCGGTAACCCGCTGCTCCGTTTCGATCTTCATAGGTGATTCTCCTGCGACAGCAGCTGCTGCATGGTATCCCGGAGGCTCTGCTCCACTTCAGGGGTCAGCTGCACTTCCAGCTGGCGGCTCAGCTGGCCCTGCTTGAGAGCCCGGCCAAGGCATTCCGCCTGATAGCAACAGTATGCGCCCCGGCCCGCCTTTTTGCCTGTGGCATCCAGACTGACCTCCCCTTCCGGAGAGCGCACCACCCGGAGCAGTTCCTTCTTGGGTTTCATCTCGCGGCAGCCCACGCACATACGCATGGGAATCTTACGAGGCTTCACTGGCATGGCTGCCACTCCTTTTGTTAAGATCAGAGCGTATCGTCGTCGTCATCGCCGGAAGCGATCTCCATATCCCGGAGTTCCGGCAGACTGAATTCCGTATCGCCCTGCTGATCGGCGTTTTCGTAGTACACCTGATAGCCCATGGGCTCCTCAGGCAGTTCTTCGGCAGGCATATCGAACATCTGGGCAGCCTGGCTCTGGCTCTTGATATCGATGCGCCAGCCGGTGAGCTTGGCAGCCAGACGGGCGTTCTGGCCTTCCTTGCCGATGGCCAGGCTCAGCTGGTTATCCGGCACCACCACACGGCAGGCCTTTTCGTTTTCCGCCACGAATACGCTCAGCACATGAGCGGGATTCAGGGCGTTGGCGATGAATTCGGCAGGATCGGCAGACCACTTGATGATGTCGATCTTTTCATTCTTCAGCTCGGTAACCACACGTTCCACACGGTTGCCGCGGGGGCCTACGCAGGCGCCCACAGGGTCGATGGAGACTTCGGTGGAATGCACGGCCATCTTGGTGCGGCTGCCGGCTTCACGGGCAATGGACTTGATCTGCACAACGCCAGCGGCGATTTCCGGCACTTCCATCTCGAACAGGCGCTTCACCAGACCGGGATGGATACGGCTGACGTGTACCTGCGGGCCACGGAGCATTTCCCGGCCGGTGCGGTTCACTTCCAGCACATACACCTTGATGTGATCGTCGATGTGGTATTCTTCACCGGGCACAAACTCGCTGGTTTCCATGATGCCTTCAGCACGGCCCAGATCCAGCACCACGCCACGGTTTTCGGTGCGCTGCACGATGGCGGTGAGCACTTCGTTTTCCTTTTCGGAATACTGATCGTAGATCTTGCCCTGCTCAGCTTCACGGATGCGCTGCATGATCACCTGCTTGGCGGTCTGGGCAGCGGTGCGCAGGAAGCCGGTGGGGGTCACTTCGATTTCAGCGATGTCGCCCATGCGGTAATCGGCACGGATAGCCTTGGCTTCGTCCAGGGTGATCTGGTTGGCTTCGTCCTCCAGCTCTTCCACGATGGTCTTGCGGGCGAATACGTGGGCATCGCCGCTCTTGCGGTCCAGTGTAACGGACAGATTGGCGGGAATGGTTTCTTCACGGGCGGTGTTCTTCTTGTAAGCTGCCTTCAGCGCTTCTTCAATGGCGCCGAAGAGCAGTTCTTCCTGGATGTCCTTTTCTGCCGCCAGCGCTTTCACCGCTTCGATGATGGCAACGTTGCCGGAGTTCTGCGGAGCCTTTTTGGTGGTTCTCATGGTTTCATCTACCTGCCTTCTCTATCCGTCATTATTCAAACTCTACATCGGTAAAGGTGCTGTCGTCCAGCGCAGCATCCTCGGCAAAATCCTCATCATCCAGAAGGATGACAGGCTTGATGATGGCAACCGTCTTGCGCTCGAAGGTGAGGTTTTCGCCGCCCACTTCGATGGTTACGGTATCATCATCCATCATTTTCAAAAAGCCCTGATGCAGCTTGCTGCCCTGCTGGGGCGCAAACAGCTTGACTTCCACCAGCGCATCCCGGTTTTTCTCAAAATCACGCTGGGTTTTCACCGGACGATCCAACCCGGGGCTGGATACTTCCAGAAAATCGTAATCCACATCCTCGATCAGAGGCTGAAGCTGCTTGTGGTAGCGCTCGCAATCGTCCAGCGAAAGGCCGCCTTCCTTATCCACATAAATGCACAGGCACTTGCCGCGGCTTTCCTTTTGCAAAACAACCTCTACCAGCTCCAGGGACAGCGCATCCGCCACTTTGGCTGCCCGTTCTTCGACTGCATGAACGGATGTAGCCTTGGCGCTGCCCGCATTACCTTTCTTTGCCATACAAACTCCTTTGCCAAACGCCCGCAGGCAAAACGGCAATCAAAAAGAGTGGTACACTACCGCCCCAGCTTCCCCCGCACGCCTTCGGCTGTCGCCAAAAGACAGCTGCGCACCCAGAGATGCGTAACTGTTGTGCACCGAATGATGCACGGCGTTTGATGGAAGCAGGCGATATCCACTCTTTCGATAAACCCTTCTTTCTTATGGGGCGAAAATGTTCACAGAAACAGCCCGCACTGCTGCGGACATTGGAAAGTATACCACACTATTCTGGGAAATACAAGCACTTTCAGGCATAACCCAAAGAAAAAATTGCTGAAATTTCTTCTGAAATCCCTGCAAAAATGCAGCATTTTGCACACAATGAGACTGTCCATCACAGATTTTCCAGCAGGCGCAGGCTTTCCGCATCCATGAAAGCGGGGGTATAGGCGCTGTCGGCGGCTTCCTTCTGTTGCAGATAGCCGGGTAAATCCAGCATCAGCATATGATCCCGTACCTTGGCGTATTCCCGGGCTGTCAGTCTGCGGTCAAGGCCAGGCAAGTCCACGCCGTTCATGGGGGTGTACTGGCGCATCAGGCTGACCGGCGTACCCTTGGGCAGTTTTTCGGCAATGGTATCCAGTATGGCGATGCTTTCCGCCGTTCGCAGCGGCAGAATCAAATGCCGGATCAGCGTGCCGGATTGCATGATGCCCTCTTCATCATATACCGGCAGACCGGTCTGTTCGCACATGGTCTGTATGGCTTCCAGCGTCTTTTCATAATAATCCGGCGCATCCGCCAGCTGGGCAGCCGTTTTTTCCGTGGCGTATTTGAAATCCGGCAGCCAGATATCCACCAGACCTTTGGCCTCCCGCACCGTCTCCACATTCTCATATCCACTGGTATTCCATACCACGGGAATACCCGGTTTGCGGATGTGGAGGGCTTCCAGAACCGCCGGGGCAAAATGGGTCGGGCTCACCAGATTGATGTTATGAACGCCCAGTTCCTCCACCCGCTCAAACAGATTGCTCAGCTGATGTGCATTCAGCATTTGTCCGTTCCGCCGGTGGCTGATGGGCTCATTCTGACAGAACACACAGCCAAGGCTGCAGCCGCTGAAAAACACCGTTCCGCTGCCACGGGTGCCGCTGATGCAGGGTTCCTCCCACAGATGGGGAGCTGCCCGGGAGACCAGCGGCAAAAGACCCATACCGCAAAAGCCAGAGCCCTCCAAGTCGGTACGGGGCGCATTGCAGCGGCGGGGGCAGAGGTTGCAAAGGTACATGGGCAGGCTTCCTTTCGTAATGGGAGTGGGGATAGTGTAGCATGGCGAGAAGCCCATGCGCAAGTACGGAAGGCACAAATCCCATCAACAAAACAAATCGCCACAAAGCCATATGGGAATATTTACCCCACCTCCGCCCTGTGCTATAATAGTTAGGATTCTGCACCGAGGAGGCGCTCCCATGGCCAATGTGTATCTTCATAAGAATAAAGAACAGCGTGTTTTGAACGGACATCCGTGGATTTTCCGCAGCGATATTGAAAAGGTGGAAGGCGACCATGCCGACGGCGGCGTGGTGCGGGTATTGTCAAACCGCCACAAGTTTCTGGGCATGGCCATCTACAACAGCCAGTCCCAGATCAGCCTGCGTATGCTCAGTCGCCGGGACGAAAGCATCAATGCAGCTTTTATCAAGGGGCGGGTGAAGCGTGCCATCGACTATCGCCGCCGCTTTGCGGATCTGAGCAGCTGCCGCCTGATTTTTGCCGAAAGCGACGGCCTGCCCGCTGTGATTGCCGACAGTTTCGGCGATGTGATCGTTTTGCAGGTTCTGTGCCTTGGGATGGAACGCTTCAAGCAGGATATTGTGGATGCACTGGTAGAGGAACTTCACCCTATCGGCATCTATGAGCGCAACGATGTGCCCGTGCGTGAGCTGGAAGGTATGGAACAGCAGACCGGCCTTTTGTACGGCGAAGTGCCGGATCGCATCGAAATGCAGGAAAACGGCGTGCGTTTTCTGGTGGATGTAAAGGAAGGCCAGAAGACCGGTTTCTTCCTTGACCAGAAGGAAAACCGGGCCGCCATTGCTCCCTTTGTGAAGGATATGCGGGTTTTGGACTGCTTTACCCATACCGGCAGCTTTGCGCTCCATGCCGGGCATTACGGCGCCAAAGAGGTAATCGGCGTGGATATCAGCCAGTATGCCTGTGACTGCGCCACGGAAAACGCCAAACTGAACGGTTTGGAGGACCGGGTGCGCTTTGAATGCGCCAATGCTTTCGATTATCTGCGCACCGCTCAGGAAAACCACGAGCAGTTTGATGTGGTCATCCTCGACCCCCCTGCTTTTACCAAGACCCGTTCCGCTGTGGAAGGCGCACTTCGTGGCTACAAGGAAATCAATCTGCGGGGCATGAAGCTGGTACGGGATGGCGGCTATCTGGTCACCTGCTCCTGCAGCCAGCATGTAACCCCGCCGCTGTTCCACCAGATGCTGCTGGACGCCCAGAAGGACGCCCGTGTGCAGCTGCGTCAGGTGGAATGGCGCACCCAGGGCAAGGATCACCCCATCCTGTTTTCCTCGCCCGAAACCGAATATCTCAAATGTGCAATTTTCCAAGTGTTCAAATAAGGAGGAACGCTTATGTCCACCGCCCGTACCTTTGGCATCCTTGCCCATGTTGACGCCGGCAAAACCACCCTGTCCGAGCAACTTTTGTACCGGGCAGGCGCTTTGCGTGCGCCGGGGCGGGTGGATCATGGCAACACAGCGCTGGATACGGATGAAATCGAGCGTAGCCGTGGCATTACGGTGTTTTCCAATCAAGCATGGCTGGAGCATGGCGGCCGCCGCTACACCATGATCGACACACCGGGTCACATCGACTTTGCTGCCGAAGCAGAGCGTGTGCTGCCTGCGCTGGACATGGCGGTGCTGGTGATCGACGGTTCCTCTGAACTGGACGCCCACACCGAGGTACTCTATCGCCTTTTGACGCAGGATTATCATCTGCCGGTGATCCTGTTTCTCAACAAAACCGACCTGACCGGCTTTGACCGGGAGCGAATTCTCAACCAGATCACCCGGCGGCTGACGGAAAATATCGTCTGCGTGGAAGCAGGCCAGCCCGACCTGGAAGCGCTGGCAGTGCTGGATGACCAGTTCTGCGAAAGCTATCTGGAAGGCAGCGCCACCCCTGAAATGGCTTGGGCTTCCCTGCGAAAACTCACCAGTCAGGTCTCCCCCGTGCTGATGGGCGCAGCCCTTGCCGGTACAGGCGTTTCCGAATTGCTGGATATGTTGGCGCTGGTAGCACAGGGATTGGATTCCCAGTCCGAGAATACCGCATTCGATCCCACGGCGTCCTTCCGGGCCCGTGTCTATCAGGTGCGCCACGATACAAACGGCGAGCGGATCACCTATCTGCGGGTGCTGGCGGGGAAACTGCACCCTCGGGATGCCTTCCGATTTGATGGAACCACAGAAAAGGTGCATCAGATTCGTCAGTACCGGGGTTCTGCCTACACCGCTGCCGATGAAGCCCTGCCCGGGGATGCGGTGGGCGTAACCGGATTATCCATTCCCCGCTGCGGCGACTTGCTCGCCGGCGATACGCTGGACGAAACCACCGCAGCTCAAGCACGCCGTTTTCAGCCGGTACTGGCTGTGCAGGTACTGCCCCCGGATGGCGTTGCACCCAGCGCACTGTTGGAAAAGCTCCGTATCCTGGAGGATGAAGACCCTGCCCTGAACGTGCAATGGGATGCTGCCCACGGCGTTTCTCTGGTGCAGGTGATGGGCGAAGTGCAGATGGAAGTGCTCATTCAGCTGCTGGCAGACCGTTACGGGCTTTCCGTCAGGCTGTTGCCGCCTCAGGTATTGTATAAGGAAACCATTGCTGCCCCTGTGGTGGGCTGCGGCCATTACGAACCCCTCCGCCACTATGCGGAGGTGCATCTGCGGCTTTCCCCCGGCAAGCGTGGGGAGGGCATCACCTTCGTAAGCCGCTGCCATGTGGACGATCTGCATATTTCCTTTCAGGCGCTGGTACGCTCTCATGTGTTTGAGCGTGTGCATCCCGGCGTGCTGACCGGCTCACCCCTGACGGATCTGCACGTGGAACTGCTCTCCGGCCGTGCCCATCTGAAGCACACCGAAGGCGGCGATTTCCGGGAGTCCACCTACCGGGCCATCCGGCAAGGGCTGATGAAAGCCGAATGCCAGCTGCTGGAGCCTTTCTATCGCTTTGATCTGACCCTGCCTGCCGACTGTCTGGGCCGGGCCATGACCGATATCCTCTCCCGCCACGGCAGCCACGATGCGCCGGATATTCAGGGTGATACGGTTCGTCTCAGCGGCAGGGGGCCGGTGGCCGCATTTCTGGATTATCCAACGCAGGTGCGTGCCTACAGCCACGGCAAGGGCAGCATACTGTTCCAGCCTGCTGGTTATGACCTGTGCCACAACCAGCAGGAAGTGATTACGGCCATCGGCTACAACTGCGGCGCAGATGTGCAAAACCCCACGGGCAGCGTGTTCTGCTCCCATGGGGCTGGTTTCTATGTGAACTGGGATGAAGCTGACAACTGGATGCATCTGCCGGTGGAAAAAGCTTAACTGCTTGCAATATTCTCTGCCTGTATTCTGTCAGTTCTGAGGTTCTGGCAGTAAAAGCCAACAGCGGAATATGTCCGCGCTGTACCACTTCAGATCTGCAATGGATGCCGTCTGCTGCGGCGAAACCTGCCACGGCTCATCGGAAGCCAGCGCAAGGCACAATTCAGGAAACAGTACACACCACCAGTTCTGGCCCAGACCTTTGCCAAGGGTGATTCGCAAAGCCCGGTATTCACCCTGGGGAAGCGTTACTTCCCCGTAGGCTTTTTCCGGCAAGGTCAGTACACCCACCTGAGCGGAGACCTCTCCATCAAATCCATACTGCCGTGCAGTTTGTTCAGCCACTGCCAGCATCGCTTCCTTGCGTTGCCCAAGCAGGGCATAGACTGCATCCGCATCCTTTGCGCCCGCTGCCTTGATTTCTTTCCCGAAGGCAGCAAGGATCGCATCCCGCACCGCCAGCTTGATTTTCTGTGCACAGGGGCTGTCATCCTCCGCCAAAATATGCAGCCGGATAATCTGACCGCTTTCGTAAGCCTCCTGCAAGATCATTTCTTCAGCCGTCAGTCCGAGGGCGCAAAGCGGCATGACCAATACCCAGAGAAACGCTGCCACACTTGCAACCAATAACAACCAGCTGCCTGCCACCCGGCTTCTTGTTCTCATTGACTCCATCCACTTCATACTGTTCCTTCCCTCCGAAGGTCAGTATGGCTCCTTTGCAGGCCTTTCATTCATCCAGCGCTGATGCCATACAAGCCCTCTTTGCATGGTTGGAACCCGCCCGGCGACAATTCAAACATTGCCGGTTGTATTGCCGCCAAAATGGTGTATGATAGAGACAGCGGAGAACTTTTTACCGCAGTTTCTGTCTGGTTTTGATGAAGGAGGTAGCGTTTTGTTCTATTTTGACTGGACCATGCTGCTGGCTTTGCCGGGATTGATTTTGGGCCTTTGGGCACAGATGCGGGTCAAATCCTCGTTTGCCCAGTACAGCCGGGTATACAGCCGCCGGGGTGTGCGGGCGGAGGATGTTTCTGCCGATCTTCTGCACCGCAGCGGCAACCAGAACGTAACCATCACCGGCGTTTCCGGCTCCTTGACCGACCACTACGACCCTTCCACCAACACCCTGCGGCTCAGTCAGGATGTGCTGGGCAATACCAGCATTGCCGCCATTGGCGTTGCTGCCCACGAATGCGGTCACGCCATGCAGCAGCACGATGGTTATGCTCCCCTGAAGCTGCGCACCGCCATCGTGCCGGTGGTCAACATTGGCAGCAGTCTGTACTTTCCCATCTTCATGGCCGGGCTGTTGTTCAGCTGGGAACCGCTGGTGAATGTGGGCATCCTCTGCTTTGCCCTGTCGCTGGTGTTTTCGCTGGTGACGCTGCCGGTGGAGTTTGATGCCAGCAAGCGGGCCATCGCCATGCTGCGAAACGGCGGCTATCTGGCGGAGGATGAGCTGGATGGTGCCCGCAAGGTACTGAACGCTGCTGCCATGACCTATGTGGCAGCTGTGGTATCCAGCCTGCTGCAGCTTTTGCGCCTGATTCTCATCGCCCGTTCCCGGGACGACTGATCCCATACGAAAGGAGGCCACCGCCGTGGAGAAAGCATTCCGCATTTCCGTCCGCGAGCTGGTGGCCTTTTGTTTTCCCCTGGAGGATATTACCCCCGGCGGAGGCGTAGGCGATATGCTGGCTGGCGGTACAGCGCACAGAGCAGCGCAGAAAAACCGGGAAGGCGAAATTGAGAAAAGCCTGAACCATGTTTTCCATCTGCAGGGCTGCTGCATTGAGCTGTTCGGGCGTATGGATGCCTACACAGATGGCGCCATTCCATTGGTGGAGGAAATGAAGCACTGCCGCATTACGCCTAAAAGTCCATGGCCGGAACACCGGGCCCAGGCGCTGTGCTATGCCGCCATGGTGGCGCTTTTGTGGGAAAAGCCGCAGGTTCGTTTCTGCGTCAGCTATGTGTCCCTGGAAGGCGAACTGCTGGCAAGGTTTGAAGAATGTTTGTCCGCCGAAGAACTGTCCAGACAGACCGAAAGCTGGCTGGAAGCCTACCTTGCCTTTGCCCTTCGGGAAGAAGCGCACCGGGAAGCCCGGGATGCATCCCTGAAAGCCATGAGATTCCCCTACCCCACATATCGCAACGGGCAGCGGGAACTGGCCCGGCAAGTGTACACTGCCATCAGCCGCCAGAAGCGGCTTTTCGCCAGTCTGCCCACCGGCACAGGCAAAAGCGCCGCTGTTTTGTTCCCGGCCCTGAAGGCTCTTGGAGAGGGCAAAACAAGCCGGCTTCTGTATTTGACAGCCCGGAACACTGCCCGTCAAAGCCCGCTGGAAGCGCTGGAACGAATGCAAATACAGGGAATGCGGGCACGTATCACGGTGCTTACCGCCAAGGAAAAGCTCTGTCCCGCCCCGGCCCGCTGTCACCCGGATGATTGCAGCCGTGCCAAAGGGCATTATCTCCGGGAAAAGGAAGCGGTAGCGGAACTGGTGGAAAAAGGCGGCCTGTGGACGGATGAAGTGATCCTTTCCACATCCGAAAAATATCATCTCTGCCCCTTTGAGCTGGCCCTGACCCTGACCAATCTGGCTGACGTGATCCTGATGGATCTGAACTACGCTTTCGACCCCTTTGCACAATTGAAGCGGATGTTCCGGGTGCATCGGGACATGACGCTTTTGATTGATGAAGCCCACCATACCCTTGACCGGGTACGGGAATCCCTGTCCGGTGAATTGGACAGCAGCGTTTTCCGGGAACACCGAATGGTTGTTGGCAAAGCCTTGGGGCGC
The DNA here is from genome assembly GCA_017501255.1 of Clostridia bacterium. Lineage (GTDB taxonomy): Bacteria > Bacillota > Clostridia > Christensenellales > Aristaeellaceae > Limiplasma. The sequence continues at coordinate 64,274 of JAFVXE010000020.1, forward strand.
AGGCACCCCTATTACAAGGCTCTGAGTGCGCTGATCCATGCCCTGCAAAACGAAATGCCGCCGGAAGATGCGCCGCAGTGGCAGGCTCAGGAGTTGCCCGACGGCCTGTGCACACTGGTGGAAACGGTACAGGAAGAAGCGGCTGCTCTTGTGAATCACCCGCAGGGGATGCCTTTGCCGGATGTGTTTCCAATCATCCGGCTGTGCCTGCCCTTCCTGTATGCTGCCCAGCGACTGGATGGCGAGGACTATGCCATCCTGTGGAACGCTCACGGCAAGGAACGCTCCCTTTGCCTTTATTGCCTCTCTCCCGGCGGCGAGATTGCCCGCATTACAGCCCAGCAGCGGGGCGCTGTGTTTTTCTCCGCCACCCTTTCACCACTGGAGAGCATGAAGAAGTTATTGGGCGGCGAGGAGGAAGATGCCTGTTTTGCGCTGCCCTCTCCTTTCCCGCCGGAAAATTTGCGGGTATATGTACGCAGCCTGTCCACCCGCTACCAGCACCGGGCCGATACCGCCCAGCAGGTTGCCCATCTGATCGCAGAAATGGTCGCCAGCAAACGTGGCAACTACATCGTGTTTTTCCCCAGCTATGCCTACCTGCGGATGGTGCGCCTGCTGCTGGACGAAGCCTCCCTGCCTCCTTTGTGGGTACAGACACCGCAAATGGACGAAAATGACCGGGAAGCCTTCTTTCAGGCGTTCTCCAGCACCGATGAACCCCATCTGGGATTGTGCGTATTGGGCGGCCTGTTCAGCGAAGGCATCGATTTGCCCGGCGAGCAGCTCATCGGCGCCATGATTGTCGGGGTAGGACTGCCCACCCCTTCTCAGAAACAAACTGCTATCCGTCAACGGTATCAGGAACTGTTGGGAGACGGATTTCACTATGCCTGCCGCATCCCCGGTATGCAGAAGGTATTGCAGGCTGGCGGGCGGGTCATCCGCTCGGAAACCGATCAAGGGGTGCTGGTGCTGGTGGATGATCGGTACCGGGAAGCCAACTATCGATATTTGCTGCCGGACCATTGGCATCTATGCAGCGAAGCCGTCATTCAACATCCTGGGAAGCCAAGTGCTTTCGGAAAGGACCCAAACCAATGAAAACGCTCTGGAAACGCTTCGCCTGTATGGCGGTTGCTCTGATCACCCCTGCCATGCTGTGCAGCTGTGATGAAAAAACGCCGGTACAGGGCGTGTGCTACCGCATCTCCGGCGGTAAAAATCCTATGATTATTCTGGGTTCCATCCATGTAGGCAGCCCGGAAATGGAGCCCTACGGGCAGCATATCCTCCAGGAAATAGATGCTGCCGATGTTTTCGTGTTTGAATGCGACAGCGACTCCCCGGAAGTTGCTGCTCAAAGCCTTGCTATGATGCAGCTGGAAAGTGGAACGCTGCAGGAAACGCTTTCTCCTGAAATATGGCAGCTGGTTGCCGACGCCTGCGAGGAGGCCCGTCTTTCCCCGGATACTTTGAACTGCTTCAAACCCTGGGCGGCCACCAGTATGCTCACCACTGCTGCCGCAGCCAAGGAAATGGGCGCAAGAAACAGCAGGCAGGCCGTTTCCCAAGGTGTGGAGCAGGAAGTGGAACAGCACGTGAATGGCCGGGAAATCCGTTATCTGGAAACTGCCGCTTTTCAACTTTCCCTGATGGACGGTTTCACCCCCGCATTGCAGGACGCTTTGCTCCGTCAGGCCTGTGAAGCTGTACTGCACTCCAAGGAAAACACCTCCCTTTCCCAGTGGCCCATCTGGTGGCGGGATGGCAACATTGAATCCTTTATTGCCGAATATCAGCAGGACGAAAGCCTTCCAGCGGAATTAGCGGAAGAATACCATCAGACGCTGGTGGTCAGCCGTAACCGGAACATGGCAAAGGAACTCATCCGTATGCTGGAAGAGGACGAAAGTCATCGTTTCTTTGTTACCATCGGTCTTTTGCACTTGGTTTTGCCCGGTGACAGCGTGCTCTTTGAACTGGAAGAGGCGGGCTATCAGGTGGAAAGGCTTTGGATGAATGAAAAATAAGAATGGAGACACCGGCTGAGAATGATTTCCAGCCGGTGTTTACAACACATTCCGCTATTTTCCTTGATTATCCTGCCTTACCTATGGTAAAATAGTGTGAATATTCAGGCGGGTTTTTATTTGCATACACAAATCGCCTGATCAATCCATGGGGAGGATTCGTACGCTATGCGAAAATGGCTGATTGCTGCCGCCGTTGCGCTTTTGCTGCTCTTTACCGTCAGCGCACAGGCAGAGGTCTACGTGCTGGACGAGATCTACGGCACCATCGAAATACCGGAAACCTATCCCATTGTGATCACTCCCAAAAATCTGGATGTGTTCGCCACCTGGCTGGAAAATAGCGGCAAGGATCTGGAAGCCGTGCGGGCTGATATGACCCAGCGTGGCGTTCTGATGCAGTGCTGGGCCGAGGATGAAAAAAGCTGCATTGAGATCACTGCTGTGCAGAATGACCGGACGATCGGCATCTTTGATGTAAACCAGCAAAGCGAGGATATGCGCGCCAGTTACCGGTTGAGCCACTATCCCCGCAACGACTATCTGGCTCAGGGGTACGATTTTTCCTCTTCCAGCTGGACCAAGCTGGAAGGCGACCGCTATCTGGCGCTGAAATATGTGCGCAGGGATGGCGGCGAAGTGCTCCACCGTGGCTTTATGCGCCGCACCATCTACAACGGCTACGAAATCACGCTGGATATGCAGGTTTACGGCCGCAATGCCACCGATAAGGATAACAACGCCCTCAACAAGGTATGGAAAACCCTTTCCTTTGTCGAAACCCTTCCCCTGCCTGCGGTTGCCAGCGCCAAGATCAACATTACCACCACTCCGCCCGAGGAAACCAACGAGCGTGAATTCCACATCAAGGGTACCGCTGCCAGCGGCACCCAGTTTACCGCCGTGGTAATGGGCATGAGCTATGATGGCTCCATCCTCTACGAGGAAACTGCCGATAAATCCGGAAAGTTTGATATTCCCATTGAACTGCCAAAGGAAGGCGTTTTCCTGATCACCTTCTTTGCCGAATACGAAGGAGAAGAAGTGCTGGAGCTGGCCTATCCCGTTACCTACCAGCGTATGCTGCTGATGGTGAACATGGATGTGCCCGTGCCCAAGGAAATCACCAGCGACGAATTGGTTCTGCTGGGCGACTCCGTCGCCGGTTCCCAGATCCAGATCTTTCTGGATGGCGAGGCTCTGGAAAACAAAAAAGTGACCAGCGAAGGCCGCTTCAAGCTGACGCTGGACATTGACGAAGAGGGCCCCCATGAGCTGATATTGGTTTTCTCCAAAAAAGGATTGGCAGACCGTCGGCTCACCTACAGCATCAACCGCAAATGGACGGACGGCGATATGCTCAGCTACCTGCAAAAGCACGCCATCAAGCCCACGTATGCCAACCTCCTTCGCAAACCCGAGGATTACGACGGTGTAATGATCGGCTATAAAGCCTATCTGCTGGATGCTTCGCAGAACGGTGACGAATGGCTGGTGCGCATGGCGCTTGCCAAGGAAGACGGAAAATTCAAGAATATCATTCTGGTTTCCTCTCCCGAACAGCCCAACTTTGCTCAAGGGGAGCGCATTATGATGTACGGTACCTATGCCGGGCTTTCCCTCAGCGTCAGCGGTGATGAAAACGAGGATGCTGCCACCGAAAACCTTCCGCTGTTTGAGCTTTTGTTGTTTGCAGCGCTGGAATAACAGGAGGTATTCTTATGAACAAACCCACTCCCGAAACGGAAGCCATTATGCTGAGCCGTTTTGACAAGGATAGTCTGATTGCCCTTGCCACCGCAGTGGATGGCATTCCCTCCGTCCGAACGGTGGACGCTTTCTACGAAGACGGCAGTTTCTATGTGCTCACTTATGCCGATTCCGGCAAAATGAAGCAGATTGAGCAGAATCCCACCGTTGCCATTAGCGGTGAATGGTTTACCGCCCACGGCACCGGCGAAAACCTGGGCTGGTTTGGGGCGGCAGAAAACACACGTCTGGCTGCCAAAATGCGGCAGGTATTCGCTGAATGGATCAATAATGGTCACAACAACTTTGATGATCCCAAGACCATTATCCTCCGTATCCGCCTGACCGATGCCGTTCTGATGGCCCATGGTAACCGCTACTGCATCAACTATACAGAATAATCATTCTTTCCTTCCGAGCAAAACAACGCCTCCGCAACCTTTCATGATTAGAAGGGTTGCGGGGGCGTTTCAGACTGTCAAAGAACCCCTCGGAGGTATCGGAGGGCCGCAGCCCTCTGATTGTTTTCCGAAACCAGCGGCGTGCATTGCGGCCCAAACCCAACCTTCGGTCGGTTTTGGGCTTCGGCGCTGCGGGAGCGTTTTGCGCTGTCCTCACGCCTCGGTTCGCTTTGCTCACCCTTCCGGTGGTTTCGGAACCCTTGCGCAGCAAGGGTTCCTATCGCCGTTTGCCGCCCGGAGAGCCGAAGGCGAAAAGGCAAACGGTGCAAAAGTCGTCAAAAAAGTCGCCATAGGCGAGTTTTTTGACGAGCTGCAACGCCCCCGCAGCCTTTCACGATCAGAAGGGTTGCGGGGGCGTTTGGCATCGTGTCATCAATCGCCCAGGCAGATGCCCATGTCACGGGCAGTGGCTACCACGGGGTTGTCCTTTTCCACGGGCTTGGGCACGCCAGCGATATCGCTGAGCTTGTTGTGGGTGATCTGGTTACCCTTGAGGGCTACCGTCACGCCGTAGATCTCGTCACGGATCAGCTGAGCTGCATGAGCGCCGAACTGGGTGGACAGCACACGGTCATAGGCGCTGGGGCTGCCGCCGCGCTGGATATGGCCCGGCACCACGTGACGGGCTTCCACGCCCACCATTTCCTGCAACTCAGCGGCAATGCGCTTGCTGATGCAATCGTAGGGCAGGGTGGCACGGTAGGCCTCCCGTTCTTTCTTCTTCATCTTGGCTTCTTCACGGCTCATAGCGCCTTCCGCCACAGCAATAATGGAGAAGGCCTTCTTGCTCTTGGCACGGGCTTCCACCGTCTTGGCCACTTCCTTGATGTCATAGGGGATTTCAGGCAGCAGAATGACATCCGCACCGCCGGCAACGCCGGAATACAGTGTCAGCCAGCCTGCCTTGTTGCCCATGATCTCGATCACCATGCAGCGGCCATGGCTGGTAGCGGTGGTGTGGATACGGTCGATGACTTCGGTGGCGATATCCACAGCAGTGTGGAAGCCAAAGGTGAAATCGGTGCCGAAGATGTCGTTATCAATGGTCTTGGGCAAGCCGATTACATTCAGGCCTTCCTCGCTGAGCAGATTGGCGGTTTTGTGGGTGCCGTTGCCGCCCAGGGTAACCAGACAATCCAGTTTCAGATCCTTGTAGGTCTTTTTCATGGCGGCTACCTTGTCCACGCCGTCTTCCTCCACAACCCGCATATTACGGAAAGGACGACGGCTGGTGCCCAGAATGGTGCCGCCCAGCGTCAGGATACCGGAGAACTGCTTCTTGCTCATCTCCTGATATTCGCCCTCGATCAATCCGCCATAGCCATTGCGGATGCCGATGATTTCCGCATCAAAAAGCTCGTAGGCTGCACGGGCAACGCCACGAATGGCTGCATTCAAGCCGGGACAATCTCCGCCGCTGGTAAGAATACCGATTTTTCTTTTCATAAGGATGACCTCCTTTGTGTTATTCTGATTATAACATTCTGCGCTTTTCTTGGCAATGGGCAAACGAAGTCTCCGCCATCTTCCCATGCAAAACTGCACCATTGACAATCATCAGCGTTTGAAAGATAATATTTCAGGAGTATACAGGCGTACTTTGGTCTGTAAACAGGAGGACAAGACGATGGATTTCTTGCCGGTTTCCATGGCAGATATGAAACAGCGGGGCTGGGATGCGCCGGATTTTGTGTATGTGGTTGGCGAGGCCTATGTGGATCATCCCTCTTTCGGCCATGCCATCATCAGCCGTGTGCTGGAACACGCAGGCTATCGCATCGCTATGCTGTGTCTGCCAGAATACCACAGCGCAGAGGATTTCCGTCGTTTCGGCAAGCCCAGGCTGGGATTTCTGGTGTCCTCCGGCGTCATCGACAGCATGGTGAACCATTACACAGCTGCCAAAAAGCGCCGTAACGAGGATGCCTATGCTCCCGGCGGCAAGGCCGGAATGCGTCCTGACCGGGCAGTGACCGTCTACTGCAACCGCATCCACGAAGCCTATCCGGGAATGCCGATATTGATTGGCGGCGTGGAGGCTTCCCTGCGCCGTTTTTCCCATTATGATTACTGGGATGATAAAGTGCGCCGCAGCGTGCTGGTAGACAGCGCCGCCACGCTGCTGATGTATGGCATGGGTGAAAAAACCATCATCGACTGCTGCGATTGGGTGCGCCGTGGAATGCCTGCCCATGAGCTGATGAAGCTCAGCGGCATCTGTTACATGGCCAAGCAGCCGCCCAAGGATGCCATCATGGTGCCATCCCACGATGAAGTGGCCAAGGATCCCAAAGCCTATGCCAAGGCTTTTATGCTGGAATACGGCGAGCAGGACCCGGTTCGGGGCGGCGTGCTGTGTCAGATGCAGGACAGCCAGCGGTATCTGGTGCAGAATCCACCGGCCATGCCCCTGAGCACCGAGGAGCTGGATTCTGTCTATGACCTGCCCTTTACCCGCCGCGCCCATCCCAGCTACGATAAGCTGGGCGGCGTGCCCGCACTCAAGGAAGTCCGTTTTTCCCTGAGCGCAGTACGTGGTTGCTATGGCGCTTGCAATTTCTGCGCCCTCACCTTCCATCAGGGGCGCATCGTAACCGCCCGAAGCGAGAAGTCCCTATTGAAAGAAGCCCGGCTTTTGACCACCTTCCCGGATTTCAAGGGATACATCCACGACGTGGGCGGCCCCACTGCCAATTTCCGTGCCCCTGCCTGCGAAAAGCAACTGAAAAGCGGTGCCTGTAAAAACCGGCAGTGCCTCTACCCCACGCCCTGCAAAAACCTGAAAGTGAGCCACAAAGAGCTTTGTCAGCTGCTGGAGAAAATGCGTACACTGCCAAAGGTAAAAAAGGTGTTCATCCGTTCCGGCATCCGCTTTGACTACGTGATGGCAGACAAGGACACCACCTTCCTTCGTCAGCTGTGCCAGCACCACGTCAGCGGACAGCTGAAGGTTGCTCCGGAGCACATCAGCCCCAACGTGCTTGCCAAAATGGGCAAACCCAACCGGGAGGTATACGACCGTTTTGTACAGCGGTACGAGCAGATCAATAAAAATCTGGGGCTCAAGCAGTATCTGGTGCCCTACCTGATGAGCAGCCATCCCGGCAGCACGCTCAATGATGCCATTCAGCTGGCAGAGTATCTCCGGGATATTGGCCATCAGCCGGAGCAGGTGCAGGACTTCTACCCCACCCCCGGCACCCTGAGCACCTGTATGTACCACACCGGGCTGGATCCCCGGGATATGACCCCTGTGTATGTGCCCAAAACCGCCCATGAAAAAGCCATGCAGCGTGCCCTTTTGCAATACAAAAACCCCCGCAACCACGATCTGGTCAGGGAGGCACTCCGACTGTGCAGCCGGGAGGATTTGATTGGTTTCGGCCCTCATGCGTTGGTACCGCCGGAGCGGAGCGCAGAGGGGAATCGTTCTTATACACCACGCCGGCAAGGTACTGGAATGCACAGCGACCGGGATGCCAATCGCAATGCGGCGGGCGGACGCAACCGGAGCGCCGGCTATACCAGCAAAACCAGTCGCCGCAGCAGTGAACAACACAGCAGCGGTTCCCGGAAAGGCGCTCCGGGGAGCAGGAAATAAGCATCAGCTTTCCGAGGTTTGGAAGAAGTTCAACACATTCAGAATATTCTCCGGCTGAGGAACAATGATATCCAAATCCACTTCAGGATGCTGCTGTACATAGGCTTTCAGCATGGGCAGCAAATTCTCTGCAGACTGCATATAGTCATCCACAATCACACTTTCACAGTAACCCAATCGGCGGAGCAGCAATGCGGAAACTACACCGGTTCTATCCTTTCCAGCTGCGCAGAAATACATTGCGTTGTCTGGGGCGTTCAGCAGCACCTGCAAAATCCGCTCCATCTGTTCATCCACCATATTCCGGTATACACGAAGCAACTCCTCACGGGAAGCTGGGGTATCTCCGCCTCCGGTCACCGGCAGGTGATGATAGAAAAAGGACGGATTCGCCGCCAACGGGCAGGGGGCTTTCCGTACTTCGGCTTCCGAGCGGAGATCTACCAAGGTTGTGATGTGATGTTCCAGAAGCCACTGGATTTCTGCTGGTGTCAGAGAAAGCGGCACATCACTGCGGACATAGCGCAGGCTGCCCGTGGGCAGCGGACGGGTATTCAGGGTAGAAGCCAGCAAAGAAGCCATATTCCTCATCTCTCTCCTCATTCCAAATGATTCTGCATATTGATAAGGACTACACTAACACAAGGCCCTCCCATGTCGTGATTACGGGAGAGCCTTGTGTTGTTTTATTGAGCGAAACAATCCGTCAATCCTTAACCCGCAGCCAGCTCGTCCACGCCAAAGCTGTTGAGCAGATAACCATTGTACATACTGTACTCGCCCATCAGGGAGGTCAGGTAGCGCAGCTGCGCCTGATAGACATAACCCTGGGTAACTACATACACATCGAACACCGCATAACCGTCTGCCGTATAGGAAACCGTGCCGTAGCTCAGTTCTTCATTCACATCCAAAACAGCACCGGGCAGCTGGGCGGATACTTCCGCCACATAATCAGCCAGCAGGCTGCCGGAGGCATTCTCGGTGCGGCGGGCAAAGAAGGAAACGCTGTTGTCCGGCAAAGCGGCGGATACCCCATTGGCATCCTCCACCAGCAGATCATCGGTGAACACGGAAGGATACAGCACCATAAAACCCAGATTGGTGTTCACATACTCCACCACAATACTTTCGGAATAGGCCTGCATTTCCTCCTCTACACTCAGTTCCAGACCAGTGGAGAAGTTCATCAGCCGAAAACCATTGAGCGCAGACGCATCGTTTTGAAAGGTAAAGATGGCACGATCAATCCAGTAAACCTGAGAGAATTCGTTTTCGCTCAGCTGTTCCATGGGCTTGGGCGCCATGTACATTTCGCCCACAATCTGCAAAGAACCCGCATCGCCCGTGTTGTTCACCGTTACAGGCTTGAAGCCAACATACTGGGTGCCCACATCGGCTGCTACCACCAGCTCGGTTTTGGGCAGCTGGGCGGCAAAGATGGTCTGCAAAAGGGCTGTCTGTGCAGCGGGATCAGCCATGGTATCGCCGGTGATGCCGAGCACGCCACGCACCTGACCCAGACGAATGAACGCATCCACAAAGCTGATTTCCAGCACGCCTTCCGAATCCGGCACCATCAGCGTGCTGGCGGCAGTGGGATCAAAACTGGCGGCGCATACCAGATCCATCAAAGGATAGAGGGCTTCCAGATCAGCGCCGGTCTGGTCTTCAGCAAAAGAAATTCCGCAAACCAGCAGACACAGGGTCAAAAGCAGCGCAGATACCCGACGGAACAGATTTTTCTTCATATTGGTTTCCTCCTAAAGCTCGTGTATGAACCAGGTGTTCCTTCATAGATGCAACGAATCAGGCAGGCAGTTTCATCCCTTTTTAGCAAGAAATCCTGCGGCAGAAATAGCGGCCACATTCCCCTCCCCAACTGCCTTTGCAATCTGCAATGGCTGGCCGGTGCAGTCACCGGCTGCAAAAACGCCGGGGATGTTGGTCTGCATCGCACGGTCCACGGGAATGAAGCTGCCTTCGGTTTTCAGATCACTGAGCAGCATTCCCAGCGGCATGGCTGCCCGGAAAACGAAGATACCGTCATAGTGCCTGTCGCCCTGATCGGTGGCCAGAACCATGCCCTGTTCGTCCCGGGAAATGGCGTTGGGTTTCGCCTCGCAGCGCACTGCCAAATCCGGCAGATCATCTGTGTTGTGCGGTTTCAGGGAATAGTAGTCGAGTTCGCTGACCAGACCTGCCAGAAATCCGCTTTCCTCCACACCCTGCATAGAGGATGACAGCACAGCGATGCGTTTGCCACGATAGAACATTCCATCACAGGTGGCGCAGTAGCTGACACCACGCCCCAGATGTTCTTCCTCGCCCGGCAGCAGTTTAGGCCGGGCAGCGCCCATGGCCAGCACAACGGCTCCAGCTTCCATCACATCGTTTTCCACCAGCAGCATAAAATGTCCGCCCGTGGGCATAATCTGCCGCACAAGGCCGTGGTGTTCCTCAGCGCCCATAGCCAACGCCTGCTCCCGGAAGGCATCCAGCATTTCCCGTCCGCTTACCTGCGGCATCCCGGGATAATTATCAATGCGCTCCGCACTGCGCAGCCAGCCGGTATCGTTCCGGGGAGCGATAACCGTTGCACTGAGGCCACGCATCCGGGCGGTGATGGCGCAGGACCAACCGGCCGGGCCTTTTCCGATAATGGCAATATCAATCATGGTTCCAGTCCTCCTGCCAAGCAATCCTTCAACTGCTCACAGTGTATCAAAATTGTTTCATAATTGCAAGTTTTTTGATATATTCTTAACCATTTTGACAAATTTTCCGTTTGAATACAGCGATCAAAGAAAACAGGCCCGAGAAAGGAGGGTACCTTACTCAAGCCTGTTCTTTTGTTCATCCTCCCTGCGCTGACCGATGAGTACACAACCGCCAAACGCAACGGGATGCCGTGTAATATGGATAAAACCAAAGGATTTCAACGCATTTTCAGCATCATCCACACCGATGATCCCGTCCCCATCCATGGAGGGCAGTTCCAAAATTCTCCCTGCCCGGATGAGAAATGCCGGTACCGTTTTCAGCCCCAGCACCAGCTGACCGCCTGTGCGGATAACCCGACTGCATTCTTTCAGCTGTTCCTCAAGAGCAGCCAACCCGCCCAAGGCAGGATGCAGAAGAACCACATCGAAGCTGGCATCCTGCCAGGGGATATCTCCAATGGCAGCATAGGCAAAATCACCATTGGAAAGCTTTGTGCGAATCTTACGGATTTCCTCCATCCGGTCGGAAATACCGCATACCTGACAATCCGTCCGGCTCAGCAGATATTCTGCCATCCCGCCCGTTCGCACATTGGCATCCAGCACGCTGGCGGATGACTTGAAGGTGGCATGGGTCAGCATGGCTTTTTCCAGCCTATTTACAGACGGCAGCGAAGGAATACATTGCTTTTGCAGGCAATTGTTTTTCTCAACCCGTATCATCGACCCATACCTCCTTTGCATCATGTTTCTTACGCAAAGGAATTATAACACACTTTTGAAATAATTGCACTCATTTTTGTAACAATTATTCACAATTTACACATCAATGCGCCAGATAAGCTTTTCCGCTCCTGCTATTCAGCCAGCCAAACGCCAGTGCATTCAATACCAGAGACAATCCAATTACAACCATAAATGCACTATACCAGCCCATGCCCCACTTCATCAGCAGCACGAACGCACCTACCAGCAGCGCCATCAGCACCAAACCCAGCAGCATACCAATCATGGTGTTGAAGTTCTGCTTAATGGCTTCGGTTTCCGTTTTCCAATTCAGCTTGGGATGATGCGCATCCACAATCACGCCGGCAATACTGAACAGAAAGGCAAGCGGCAGCGCACAGACAGCGGCCATGATGTTTTCCATCAGGAAGTCAGGCAGCAACACACACAGCAGCACAGCCATCACCATGACACCGGCTCCATGGAACACAATGCCCATATACACTTTTGCCCGAAGCTGCATGGCACCGCTGACCGGATAGGTCTTCCGGATTTCGTGACACTTGCCCTCACGGGAAACCGAGGAACTGGCTGCCATACACATGGTTCCCATCAGTCCCAGTACGCCGGTGGCAACCGCCAGATAAGCGCCCCGGGGCACCAGATTCAGCGCCTCCCTGAGTTCAACAAACTCGCTGACCTTCCCGGAGGAAAACATGGCCAGACAAATCATCAGCGGGGTCACAATCATGCCAAAGAGACTGTTGGTGGCATAAACCGGTGTGGTCAGCACATCCCGCACTTCCTGCCACATCAGGGCGACCACAGGCTTCCGTTCACCGATGCTTTCCTTGCCACGCTTTCTGCCACGGTTCACCTGTCCAATGGCTTCCGATTGACGGATGGCCAGCTTCATATAGCCACCGCCCATCAGCAAAACCGCTGCCGCTGCAACCGCCAGCGACACCAGTGCAAACAAGCCCAGCAACGCCCAGCCATTGACACCGGCAGTCAGAATACCGTCATTGGCCCATTGCAGCCACGGCAGTTTTTGCAAAAGCAGGCCTGCCAGCGATTCTTTGCCCACCAGCATGGAGAGCAGCCACTTGGTAATGTCCTCATCGCTGAGTTTCGTCAGCCCGAATTCTGCCGCCATAATCCCGGCAAACACCACGAATGCCAGAATGGTGGTTACGCCCTCCCGGCGCTTCCACAATGCACTGATGCGAATGAGCACAAAACTGAGCAGCATCGCCACCGTCAGCGGCAGCACCGGTAGCAGCGCAAAAGTCAAAAAGTTCTTGAGATAATAGGCAATCCCGGCATGGCTGGCAATACCATAGCCAATCACCAGCGGCGCACAGAACAGCAGCGAAACGCCCGCTTCACCGGCGGCAATGGACAGCATTTTCCCTGTCAGCACTGTGCGGGAGCGAAGGGGCATCGCTGCCAGAAAGGAGGTATCCTTGCTAAAAAACAGCGACCCATTCACATGGAAAAAGCCATAGAACAGCGTTACCATGGTGCAACCCAGCAGCGCCAGACCAACCACTGCTTTGCCCTGCCCGATGCCGTTCAGCAGATCAAACAGCATATATTCCATGAATGCAATGGAACCGTACAAAAGCAGCATCAGAAGCCCGAACCCGATCACCTTCAGCACTGCGATCAGTTTGGATTTTCCATCCTTTGTATAGCTACCGGGCTTGAAAGCGGCAAGGCGGTTCTGTATCAACAAACGAAGATAAGCCGCCATGGTTTACTCCCCTTTCTCCACCAGTTCTAAGAACAGCTCTTCCAGCGTGCCATCGCCGGCCTCGCCACGCAGTTCTTCCAGCGTGCCTTTGGCAATCAGCTGCCCCTGCTTGATAATGCCGATCTCATCGCACAAACGCTCCGCCACATCCAGCACATGGGTGGAGAAAAATACCGTATGGCCTTTGTCCGCATGGGCACGCATTTCTTCCTTGAGCAGGTACACGCTCTGGGGATCCAGACCCACCATGGGCTCATCCAGAATCCAGATGCTGGGATCATGCATCAGCGCACCGATGATGGCCAGCTTCTGCTTCATGCCGTGGGAATAGCTCCGAATCTGCTGGTCGTAGGCATCCTCCAGAGAGAACAATTGCAGATACTTCTCAATATGCGCCTTGCGCTCCGCCTGGGCCACACAATAGATATCGCCCATAAACCGCAGATATTCCCGGCCGGTGAGGCGTTCATACATATCGAAGGTATCCGGCACAAAACCAAACCTGCGCTTGGCCTCGATAGGCTCCTTGGCAATGTCGATGCCGTCCAGTTTGATCACACCGGTATCCGGAGCAACGATGCCGGTCATCAGCTTGATGGTAGTGGTCTTGCCAGCTCCGTTTGGGCCGAGGAACGAAAAAATCCGGCCATCTTCAATGGCCATGGACAGATGATCAACAGCACGCTTGTTGCCGTAGGTTTTGGTAACATTCTCAAAGGTAATCATGGGGTGCCTCCTTGGTTGCTTTTCCCGATGGAAGATTTGGGATGGCATCATCTTAGCATAAAAGAAAACCGGGGAGAAGCGAAACGGTCGCTTCCCCTCGGTTTGATGGTTTGAAAGATACATTTTTCCGGTTCAAAATTACTTCGCCGCATCAATACGGGCAAGCGCACGCTTGAGCTTGGCGGAAGCAATCTGGAACTCCTTGTCGTCCCGCTGCAAGGTTTTCAGCATTTCTTCAGCTTGCTGCTGCGCCTTTTCGGCACGGGCCAAATCAATCTCGTCCGACCATTCGAAGGTGGTCGCCATCAGAATGGCTTCGCCGCCGTAAACGGTGAGCATACCGCCGCTACAGGCCGCTGAATGTTCCTTGCCATTCTCATCCACGATATGCGCTGCACCGATTCCCAGCGGAGCTGCATAATCGATGTGCTTGGCGAGAATGCACACATCGCCGCCAACCGTACGGGCGACAACCCGTTCCACTTGACCGTCAAACAGCAGACGATCCGGCGTTACGATCTGCAAATGAAAGGTTGCCATGCTTATTCACCCTTCTGCGCTTTGGCGACTGCTTCATCAATGGTGCCCACGAACAGGAAGGCGCTCTCGGGCAGGTCGTCGTGTTTGCCTTCGATGATCTCCCGGAAACCACGGATGGTTTCCTTCAGAGGCACATACTTACCCTCCATGCCGGTGAACTGCTCGGCAACGCTGAAGGGCTGGCTCAGGAAGCGCTGTACCTTACGTGCACGGGAAACGATCAGCTTATCTTCGTCGCTGAGTTCATCCATACCCATGATGGCGATGATATCCTGCAATTCCTTGTAGCGCTGAAGGATACCCTGCACCTGACGGGCCACTTCGTAGTGCTCATGGCCCACAACCTCGGGGCTGAGGATACGGCTGGTGGAATCCAGCGGATCAACAGCGGGATAGATACCCAGAGAGGCGATGGAGCGGCTGAGAACCGTGGTAGCATCCAAGTGAGCGAAGGTGGTGGCGGGAGCGGGGTCGGTCAGGTCGTCCGCAGGCACGTAAACCGCCTGTACGGAGGTGATGGAACCCTGCTTGGTGGAGGTGATGCGCTCCTGCAAAGCGCCCATTTCGGTGGCCAGCGTGGGCTGGTAACCAACGGCGCTGGGCATACGGCCCAGCAGAGCGGACACTTCAGAACCCGCCTGGGTGAAACGGAAAATGTTGTCGATGAACAGCAGCACGTCCTGGTTCTCTTCATCACGGAAATACTCCGCCATCGTCAGACCCGACAGCGCCACACGCATTCTCGCCCCGGG
>JAFVXE010000021.1 GCA_017501255.1 Clostridia bacterium
GAAATAGGACAGAAGATAAAGAAAAGGAACCAAAGCGAACCTGTGGTAAAATTGAAGCACCACACAACAATAGACCAGGAGGTTCGCCATGGCTCAGAACAAGTATAGCACGAAAGAACGGAAATTCCAACATCTGACGATTGAGAAGAGAGCGCAGATCGAGATACTGCTGCGAACGAAGATGCCCAAGAGCCAGATAGCCCGTATGGTAGGAATCGCACGATCAACGCTGTACAACGAACTTGCACGTGGAAGTGTAGTGCAGATGGATAGCGAACTGCGGCAGTATACCCGTTATTTCAGCGATGTGGGACAGCGGGTATACAAAGAACACCGAGAAAGCAGCCGACCGCCGCTGAAGCTGATTCAAGCGCATGAAATGCGTTTCTACAAGCGTATGCGTATGTTTTCATTGGAGGATGGGCGCAAACAGCTGGCACGTTACCAACGTTTGTCCAATAATATCATCATGACTTTTCTGGGCATGAAATCGCCCAATCAGGTTCTGGCTCTATACCATGGGATTATGTAGCGGTTAGGGTCAGTTGTGACTGAATGTCACAACTGACTACCCAATAGTATATTTGGCTTCTCACGGTCAAGGTCGGGTTGTATTTGCTCCGCAAATCTCCACCCTTCCCTTGACTCCCTGCTTGGCTCGGCATGTTATCGATGTTTGACACTCGTACATTGAATTTTTATATTTTGAGCAAAATAATACTTGCACCATTTCCAAGAGCGTGCTATAATATATGTTGTTCCGCCGAAGTGATGGAATGGCAGACGTGACGGACTCAAAATCCGTTGGTAGCGATACCGTGTGGGTTCAAGTCCCACCTTCGGCACCATAAAAGGATGTGCACTTCAAGTTGCACATCCTTTTCCTTTTGTTCATCAGCACTCAGACGACGCATTTGATGAAGCAAACCATTTTTTCTGAAAAATGTGGTATGCCACAGCAAGGAACAGAACCATCAATACCCAGGTGACAGGTTCTGTGATACACACGCCCAAAAATCCCAATTTGGGAATCAGCCAATAGGCTGCCAACAGTTTCATGCCCAATTCAATGCAGCTGGACAGTACCGGCACCGCTTTCTGCCCCATCGCCTGCATGGCATTGCGGTAACAAAACAGTACGCCAAGCACCGGATACAGCACAAACTGGATCCGCAGGCTGAATACTGCATTTTCAAGCACATCTGCATTGGTGGTACCTGTAGTGAAACGAATCATCTCCTCACCAAACAGGAAGACCGTTCCTGCTGCAAACAGGCACCAAATGATTTCCATCATCATTACAAGGCGCACAGCGGGGCGGATACGCTCCATTTTTCGTGCGCCAAAATTCTGCCCAACATAGGTCATATTAGCAACGGCCAAGCTGATAATGGGCTGAAGCATCATGATCACGATCCGGCGGGATGCAGAATGAGCAGTAATGAACATTTCACCAAGCAAATTGGCCGTCCGCTGGAAAAGTACCGTTCCCAGCTCCACCACGCAGGAAGTGAGCGCCATGGCAAATCCTGTGGTGAACAGCGTGAGCAGAACACTTCCGGGAACGTATAAATCTTCTTTTCGTGGTAAGTACTCACGATAATTCCGCCATACATACAGGCCGCTGCACAGTGCCGATACCAACTGCGCAATAACCGTGGCAATCGCCGCCCCGGCTATTCCCGCATCCCAGACCCACACCAAAAGAATATCCAATACAACATTCAAAATGCTGGATAAAATCAGAAAAAGCAGCGGTGAACGGCTGTTGCCCAGTGCCCGCAGAATCGCTGCAAACATATTATAGGCAATCGTTACTGGGATTCCGGCGCAAATAGCAAAGATATAGGCATAGGATTGCTCGAAGATCTCCGAAGGTGTATTCATGAAGTGCAGCAGCGGGCGCAAAAACGCCAAAGAAGCCGCCATCAGGCCAACGCCAACCAGCGTATTCAGCTCAATCATACCCGCAACAGCCTGACGCATCACCTTTGGTTCGTGAGCGCCGAATTTTTGCGTAATTACAATGCCGTATCCATTGTTCAGATCGCAGGCAAAGTGAATGATCAGCGAATAAAGGGAAACCGTTGCGCCAATAGCCGCAATGGCCTGATCTCCAAGGCGATACCCAACCACCATGGTATCCACCAGGCTATACAGCTGCTGAAACAGATTGCCGATCAAAAGTGGAACGGCAAAGGATACGATCAATCGAAAGGGAGAACCCTCCGTCATATCCCGTACATAAGCTTTTGGTTTCATTTGTTACCGGCTCCCATAGGTGTTGTGAAAGAGTTCCACTATTGGATTACAGATCAAACTCCACCCGCACGACACGTCCAAGGAAATTCACATCCGGCATAGCGCAGGTTTCCGCATTGTATTCACGGTCGTAATTCTGCAAAAGGATAGTAACGCCATCCAGTTTCTTTACTTTTCGCAGGCTGCGGTGCCCCTTCTGTTCCACCAGCATGACAGCGCCGTCAATGGGGCTGGCAGCAGGCACCACAAGGCAGATATCATCCCTAAGGATGCGGAAGCCGCGCATACTGTCGTCCGGCGCAGAGAAGTAAAACACCTTATCCGGAGCGGCACCTTCAATACGACCATCCATAATGGGAAGCAAACGATGTCCCACTTCCTTCAGAACAGCATTATAGACAGGCACACGCTTCAGTACGCTGGTGAGTGCTTCCAGCCATACGCCGCCGGTTACCTGCTTTTCCTCAGAGGAACTGTAGACGGTTTCACTGTCCAGATGCCGTTCCTTTTTGGGGGCTGCTTTGGGCGTGGCGGTAACCGTGGTTTGCAGGTCAACTGTTGCTGCAATATCATCCAGCGAGAAGCCCGCCTCAGTTTGTTCCTTCAAGCCCATTTTTTTCAGGATTCTGCGTGCCTGATCATCCGCAATGATTTTCTTTCCTTCTTCGACGTCTTTCAAATACCCTTCGCTGACACCTCCCAGTTTAGCCACCTGTTTCAGAGTCATCTTTCTGGCAAGGCGTTCTGTGCGAAGCAAATCTCCCAATCGGCTCATGATGAATTCTCCTTTATCCGAAACTTATTGTTTCATATATCAAAATCGTTACAGTGCTTTCACCCGTTGAATCAGCTTGCGATAAACCCGCTCCACCATCCATGGTTCTGTCGGCTTGCGTAAAGCATCATCTGTGGAAAACCATCGAACACCGGCGTTTTCATCCTGATTCACAACCAGCGTTTCGTTTTCATCCGCCTCCAGCAGATATGTCAGATTCAGATGCAGATGACATGGGACATAGACACCTCGTTTTTCATGTCCCATCACATACAGGCATTCCAAAGAGAATATCTTGCCTGAAAAAACGGGCGTTGCGTGAACGCCGGTTTCTTCATAGGCCTCACGGATGGCAACCGCTTCCAAATTGCTGTCTCCATCCGCATGACCGCCCGTCCAGCTCCAAGAACGATATACATTGTGATAACAGAGCAGCACTTGATCTCTTCTCCTGTTCACAATCCAACCAGATGCGCTGAAATGTGCCGCCAGATTTTTACGATCAAGGCAGTCTGGATTTCTGTCCATAAACGAGAGAAACAGTTGCTTATCCGCTGCCTCCTGTTCATTTTGAGGGCTATATGCCTCAATTTGTTCCTTCAGATTCTGCATTGCGCTATCCCTTCTTCTCCACAAATCACCCATGCAGTATACCACAGGCAGAAGGTTTGTTCAATCTGAACCACAATGCGGAATCTTGCCTCCTTTTCTCCCATCCACCCCATCTTTGACAAAAAAACAACAAAATTTTCACAACAAGGGGAAAAATGCTTTTTACCTGGGCAAAAGTGTGCTATACTATGCTTGTATGTGCCCACATCACAACTATGTTGGCAAGGAGGATACAATCGATGCAATATTCCAGAGAAATCGAAGAAATGGTATGCGTGAAGAAGGGCCCCAACCATGGCCCCGCTCCCATCCCGGAAGAGGGCAAGTGGGTTCAGAGCCGCGAGATTAAGGACATCAGCGGTTTCACCCATGGTGTAGGCTGGTGCGCTCCTCAGCAGGGTGCCTGCAAGCTGAGCCTGAACGTTAAAGAAGGTATCATTCAGGAAGCGCTGGTGGAAACCCTGGGCTGCTCCGGCATGACCCACTCCGCCGCCATGGCCGCCGAGATTCTGCCCGGCAAGACCATCCTGGAAGCCCTGAACACCGACTTGGTCTGCGACGCTATCAACACCGCCATGCGTGAGCTGTTCCTGCAGATCGTTTACGGCCGCACCCAGAGCGCCTTCAGCGAAGACGGTCTGAGCATCGGCGCTGGTCTGGAAGACCTGGGCAAGGGTCTGCGCAGCCAGATCGGTACCATGTACGGCACCCTGAAGAAGGGCGTTCGCTATCTGGAAATGGCTGAAGGCTACGTGCTGAAGCTGGGTCTGGATAAGGATCACGAAGTCATCGGCTACCAGTTCGTGCATCTGGGCAAGATGATGGATGCCATCAAGAAGGGCATGGATCCCAAGGAAGCTTACGAAAAGAACATCGGCTCCTACGGCCGCTTCAACGAGGCTGTGGAGTTCATCGACCCGCGTCATCAGTAACCAGAATTTGATAAGAGGTGAGTAGAAATGGCTACTTTTGAAGGATACGACAGAAGAATTAATAAGATCGAAGGCGTCCTCAAGGAGTACGGCTTTACCGATCTGGATCAGATGGCGCAGTATGTGAAGGATCAGGGCGTGGATGTGGACGCTATCGTTCGCGGCACCCAGCCCATCGCTTTCGAAAACGCCGTTTGGGCTTACACCCTGGGCGCTGCCATCGCTTTCAAGAAGGGCTGCAAGAACGCCGCTGACGCCGCCGAGGCCATCGGTGTAGGTCTGCAGGCTTTCTGTATCCCCGGTTCCGTTGCCGACCAGCGCGCTGTTGGTCTGGGCCACGGCAACCTGGCCGCCATGCTGCTGCGTGACGAAACCAAGTGCTTCGCTTTCCTGGCTGGCCACGAGAGCTTTGCTGCCGCTGAAGGCGCTATCGGCATTGCCCGCACTGCCAACAAGGTTCGCAAGGAGCCCCTGCGTGTTATCCTGAACGGTCTGGGCAAGGATGCTGCTTACATCATCAGCCGCATCAACGGCTTCACCTATGTGCAGACCAAGATGGACTACTACACTGGCGAAGTGAAGATCGTCAACGAGACCGCTTACTCCGACGGCGAAAAGGCCAAGGTTCGCTGCTACGGCGCTGACGACGTCACCGAAGGCGTTGCCATCATGCGTATGGAAAACGTGGACGTTTCCATCACCGGTAACTCCACCAACCCCACCCGCTTCCAGCATCCCGTTGCCGGCACCTACAAGAAGTGGGCCATCGAAAACGGCAAGAAGTACTTCTCCGTCGCTTCCGGCGGCGGCACCGGCCGTACCCTGCATCCCGACAACATGGCTGCTGGTCCCGCCAGCTACGGCATGACCGATACCATGGGTCGTATGCACTCCGACGCTCAGTTCGCAGGTTCCTCCTCTGTGCCTGCTCACGTTGAAATGATGGGCCTCATCGGCATGGGTAACAACCCCATGGTCGGAGCCACCGTTGCCGTGGCTGTTGCCATCGAGGAAGTGCAGAAGTAAGTATCCTGCATATTCATCAAGAGCCTTCCGGTTTTCCGGAAGGCTCAGACCGTTGACAAAGTCCGTCAACGGTCTATTATTTGGTTCAATGTCAATAGTTGGGGTAACTCCAGCAGCCTATCAAAGGAAGCCCGTTGCGGAAGCAACGGGCTTCCAGTCGTTAACAGGTCAAAAGGATACGAGAACGGAAGTTGTGAAAGGAACGGTAGCCAAAGGCAATGCGTTTGAGAACTTTGATTTTATTATTGCAACCTTCGGTAAAACCATTGGAGTAAGGACAGTCAAAAGCATTGAGAATGTAGGGTTCTCAATTTTTAAGAACAGAAAGACATGAGCTGAATTCGGGAATATCAGCAACCGTTGCATGAAGCCTGAATTCCAAAAGCTTCTGCTTGGCTTGAGCGCTGCTTGTTGAAGCCATAAACTGATAAAAAGCTTCCTTGAGCAGGTAAGCTTCACGAAGATCTCTGTCAAAGAGAAGCATTCTTTCGACAGCTGCCTTAGCCTCAGGCTTAAGCTTTTCCATATGAGCAAGCAGTAATTTGCGGCTTCGCTTGAAATATTTTCGTTGCTCTGGTAGCAGCTTCTTTTGTACTCGCTTTCGTACGTTCTCAATGGCCCAAGTGCAATAACATACAACATGGAAACGATCAATGACAATAGTGGCATTGGGAAATAAGTGTTTTGCAAGTGAGATATACTCCTTTTTCATATCGGAAACGAAATATTCTACCTCATGCCTGTTGGGAAAAGTCTTGAGGTATCGGTAAATATCACTATCTTTGTAAGTGGGGAGAATATCGAAGATTCGTTTTTCTGTTGGAGCAGTCATGATGCATTGAAACTTGCCATACTCAGTATTCCCTCGAAACTCATCTATTGAAAGCACTCTTGGTAACCGTTTGGGTTTGTCAAAATGCAGTAAAGCGAGCCATCTTGCAATTGTGGATGGTGAAACATTCACAACGACAGCAATATCCTTTCTGGATTGTTTTGTCCGCATCAGTTCAATGTCATAGGAGGCCAAGCGATTGGTAAGTCGGTGCCATTTGGGCAAAAGTGAATTTCGATCATAGAAACGATGGCCGCAAAGTGGCTTCTTTGACAGTCTGAAAGCACAGTCCTAAACGAACTGTGCTTTTTATGTACGCTTACTTTGTATTTACAGTCACCATCATGACGGTTTCACCGTCGCACTGTTTTTTCTTTTTGCGTATTGGGCTTTGCTTATTCACCATAGCAAAAGGAATACTCTTTTTGGGTTTCAACATTTGATCAAAAACAATATGTTCTCGTTTCTTTTTCGCCATATCAATTACTCCAATTCAAAATATGAAGCATTTCGGTCGATCATATCGTCGTTTTCGATGCTTCTTCATTGATAAACATATTGTTCTTCCAATATGTTTATTATGATTTCCAAGATGAAATAATCCAAATATCCATCGCGATCCTCCATCAGATTCAAATTTGCAAACACATAATAGCACAAAAAAGCAGAGGAATTTCAGAATTCTCTACTATTCAAGTGAATTAGCGGTAATCTTGCTATGCCTAATACAAAAGACCCTCTCATTCGAGAAGGTCTCTGTGGTGGAGTATAGGGGAGTCGAACCCCTGGCCTCTACAATGCGAATGTAGCGCGCTACCAACTGCGCTAATACCCCACATCGCCGATCTTTCAACCAGCGATGGATATTATAGCAAACCTTCCTTACAATTGCAAGGTTTTTTTGAAAATCCCTTATGCCTTTGCCTTGGGCGGAAGCATGGTCAGAGCGATGCGTTGCTTCTTCACATCCACATCCACAACCCACACCTTGACCACATCCCCCACCTTGACCACTTCCGAGGGATGCTTGATAAAGCGGGTAGACATCCGGCTGATATGCACAAGGCCATCCTGATGGACGCCGATATCCACAAAGGCGCCAAAGTCAATCACATTGCGGACAGTGCCCATCAATTCCATGCCGGGAGCCAGATCCTTGATATCCAGCACATCGGTGCGCAAAATGGGCTTGGGCAGGTCATCACGGGGGTCACGGCCGGGTTTCTGAAGTTCACGGACAATATCCTTCAATGTGGGTTCACCCACATTCAGTTCCTCAGCCAGCGCCTTGAGACCACGCTCTTCCACACGCTGGTTCAGATCAGCCAATTTGCCGCCCTTGATATCGCTGAGCTGATAGCCCAACGTTTCCAGCAGGGCTTTGGCAGCGGGATAGCTTTCCGGGTGAACGGCTGTGGCATCCAAGGCATTCTTGCTGTCCCGGACACGGAGGAAGCCAGCGCACTGTTCAAAGGCTTTCGGCCCCAGTTTAGGCACCTTCTTCAACTGCGCACGGGATTCAATACCATTTTCCTCCCGGTAAGCCACAATGTTTTTCGCCAGCGCCGGACCAATGCCCGCCACATGGGAAAGCAGCGAGGGCGAAGCGGTGCTCAGTTCCACGCCCACATTGTTCACGCAGCTCTCCACAACGCCATCCAGGGTTTCCTCCAGCTGGCTTTCCTTCAGGTCGTGCTGATACTGGCCAACGCCGATGGCCTTGGGATCGATCTTCACCAGCTCCGCCAGCGGATCCTGCATACGGCGGGCAATGCTGACAGCGCTGCGCAGGGATACATCGAACTGGGGAAACTCCTCGGCTGCCAGCTTGCTGGCAGAGTACACGGATGCGCCCGCTTCGCTGACGATCATATAGGCAGTGCCAGGATTCAGATCAGGCAGCAGAGAAGCAATAAACTGTTCCGCTTCCCGGGAGGCGGTACCGTTGCCGATGGCAATGGCCGTTACGCCAAACTTCTTGCACATGGCGGTGATTTCCTGACGGGCACGGGCTTTGGCAGCCTCCTGACCGGGAAGGGTGAAATGGCCCACACCGGTAGCCAGTACCTTGCCGTTTTCATCTACCACGGCCAGCTTGCAGCCGGTACGGAAGCCCGGGTCAACCCCCAGGGTAATCCGGCCCTTTACCGGGGGAGCCATCAACAGCTGATGCAGATTCTTACCAAACACCTGAATGGCAGCAGTGCCTGCCCGTTCGGTCAGTTCATTGCGGATTTCCCGCTCCAGGCTGGGCTTGATCAGGCGATCCCAGGCATCCTGAGTGGTCAGCTTCACCTGCGCTGTGGTCACGCTGCCTTCCCGGACAAAGGCCTTATCCAGCACACCCACGGAAGCTTCATCATCCATACGGATGGCTACTTTCAGGAATTCTTCCCGCTCGCCGCGATTGATGGCCAGAATCCGATGGCCGGGCAGCGAACGGATCTCCTGCGAAAACTCGTAATACATACTGTATACACTGTCTTCATCCTTGGCCTTGCGGCTTTCGATCACGCCCGTACGGTAGCACAGCGCACGCAAAGCCTTGCGGGCATCCGCATCGTCGCTCATCTGCTCGGAGAGAATATCCCGGGCGCCCTGTAGGGCTTCCTCTGCGGTAGCTACACCTTTCTCTTCGTTGATAAAGGGCTTGGCCAAATCTTCCGGGGTACCGGTTTTCACATTCTGCATCAACAGTTGCAGAGCCAGCGGTTCCAGCCCCTTTTCCTTGGCGATGGTGGCACGGGTGCGCCGCTTGGGACGGAAGGGGCGGTAAATATCCTCCAACTCAGCCAGCGTGGTAGCCGCAGCCAGCTTCTGACTGATTTCATCCGTCAGATTGCCCTGTTCAGTCAGGGTGTTTTCAATTTCGCTGCGGCGTTTTTCCAAGCCGCGCAGATACTGCAGACGTTCAAAAATTTCACGGAGCACCTGATCGTCCAGCGAACCGGTCAACTCCTTGCGGTAACGGGCAATAAAGGGAATGGTATTGCCGTCATCAATCAATTTCAGCACATTCTCACACTGTACTGCTGCCAGATGGAACTCCTGACAAAGCGTTGCTTTGATATCCAAGTTCGTCTCATCCTTTCCTGTTGCAAATGAACATTGTTATCTTATCACAAAACAACGTTATTTTCCAGCCAAAACCGCATGGGCATTGACGGCACCGAATGGATTTTATACAATAATCACCGTGGAAACAGGAGGGTCAGACGATGCTGAATACCAACGAAGTCCGTCAGGAAATACTGTCATTTCTCAATGAGCAAAAAATCCCCTATGAATATCACGAGCATGAAAAGGCGCATACCATCGAAGATTGTCTCGCCATGCCCTTTATCACCGCAGATGTGACCATCTGCCGCAATCTATTTCTGTGTAACCGTCAGCAGAGCCAGTTTTATCTGCTGTTGCTTCGCCCGTTGACTGCCTTTCGGACTTCCATCGTCAGCAAAGCATTGGGTTCCAGCAGGCTCAGCTTTGCGCCGGAGGATGCGCTGCCACAGCTGCTGCACCTGACCAGCGGCAGCGTCAGTCCCCTGGGGCTGTTTTACGACAAAGAACATCTCATTACCCTGGCAGCAGAAAAAGCGATACTGGATACCCCACGCATTGCTTTCCATCCCTGCGACAATCATGCCACCGTCATCTTCAGCCAGGCGGCTTTCTGGCAACGGGTGCTGCCGGCGCTGGGGGTTAACCCTGTGATGATCGATGTGGAAATTCCTCCGCAAATTACGGTATAGCTTGCTTTTTTGCCAAAAACATTGTATGATGATAAGAGCAGCCGGACGGATGTTCCCATACGGCAGCACAGCATATGACAACTCTCCTGCATCGCAGGAATGAACGCAATGGAGGAATGAACAATGGCCAGAAACAATCACTTTGGCGGTTTTGGCGGCGGCGCCAATATGCAGCAGCTGATGCGTCAGGCACAGAAGCTTCAGGAGCAGATGACCAAGGTCCAGGAAGATATCGAAAACCGTGAATTCACTGCCCAGGCTGGCGGCGGCATGGTTTCCGTTACTGTCAGCGGTAAGAAGGAACTGACCAATATCACCATCAATCCTGACTGCGTGGATCCCGACGATGTGGAAATGCTGCAGGATATGATCATGGCCGCTGTGAATGAAGCCCTGCGCACTGCCGAAGAAACCCGCAACGCCGAAATGAGCCGTCTGGCTCCCGGCATGGGCGGTATGTTCTAACCCATGGCCCAACAGCTGGAACCCATTGCCAAAATGGTGGCGCAATTGTCCCGTTTGCCCGGCATTGGTCAGAAAAGCGCACAGCGGCTTGCCTATCACATTATCAGTATGCCGTTGGAGGATGTGCGGGAGTTGGCCTCTGCTGTTTATCAGGGGCGGAAAGCCATCCAGTACTGCCAGGTATGCGGCAACTATGCAACTGGCGAAACGTGTTCCATTTGTGAGAACACCCGCCGCCACAATGGTCAGATCTGCGTGGTGCGTGACCCCCGGGATGTAGCCGCCATTGAACGGATGCGGGATTTTCAGGGCACCTATCATGTGCTCCATGGCACCCTTTCCCCCATGGATGGCATCGGCCCGGAGGATATTCGCATCAAGGAATTGCTGAGCAGGCTGTCCGATGGCGCTGTGAAGGAAGTCATCATCGCTACCAATCCCGATATTGAGGGCGAGGCCACCGCATCCTACATTGCCAGGCTGATCAAACCCATGGGATTGCTGGTAACCCGCATTGCTCACGGCGTACCGGTGGGCAGCGACTTGGAATATGCCGACGAAATCACCCTGGCCAAAGCCATCGAAGGCCGACGGGAAATGTAATATCAACACATCAGGCGGCTTTTGCCCCTCTCCCTCCATGGGAATGGAGCAAAGCCGCCTTTTCAGACCATTACAACCGAACGGAGGTTCCCCTCATGCCGCAAATCGACATTGTTTCTTTGATACCATGGTTTCTTTTGCTGGTTTTTGGAGTGGTCATCCTGCTGCTTGTGACAGTGCTTATTTTCCTTGGCACCCACCGGCACCAGACCGAACAACTGCTGGATATTCTGCAAAAACAAAATGCAGAAAGTATCGATTATCTCCGGGATGACATCAGCGCTCAAGCGGTTGCCCAGCGGGAAGAATTGCAAAGCGGTCTTCACCGTTCCAGTGAGTCCATCATGAACATGATGAGCAGCGTAATGAAGCTTCAAGCCGAACAGGTAAACACCCTGCTCAAACAGAGCCATGAAAATTCCCTTGCCTTTGACCGCCGTCAGCAGACCATGCAGCAGATTACCGAGGAAAGCCTGCGCCGCATGGAAAACCGTGCGCTGACTGCCGATACGCAGGCTGCTTCCCTGATTACCCAGAACGATCAGCGCATGGAAGCGCTCCGGCTGGCTGTCGAAACTGGGCTTACCCAGATGCGTACCGAAAACGGGCAGAAGCTGGAAGAGATGCGCCGCACGGTGGATGAAAAGCTGAATGATACATTGGAAAAGCGCCTTTCCGGCAGTTTTGAACAGGTCAGCCAGCGCTTGGAGCAGGTTTACCGCTCATTGGGCGAGATGAACACCCTTGCCAGCGGCGTTGGCGATTTGAAGCGAATGCTGGGCAATGTGAAAACCCGTGGCATCTGGGGCGAGATGCAGCTGGGTGCATTGCTGGAACAGGCGCTGACCGCCAGCCAGTACGAGCGCAATGTGGCGGTTGTACCGGGGGCATCCGAGCGGGTGGAGTTTGCTGTCTGCCTGCCCGGACGCGATGGGGACAGCCGCTTGTACCTGCCCATTGACAGCAAATTTCCCCAGGAGGATTACGCCAGACTGACCGAAGCCGCCGAAACCGGCGATGCCGTTGCTACAGAGGCAGCTCGGAAGGGACTTATCAATGCCGTCCGTGTGGAGGCAAAGCGCATTGGGAAATACATCGCTCCCCCCTATACCACTGATTTTGCCGTTATGTTCCTGCCTTTGGAAGGGCTGTATGCCGAAGTGATGCGCCACTCGGATGTGGTGGAAGCCTTGCAGCGGCAGCAGCGTATCCTGATCGCCGGCCCAAGCACACTGCTTGCTTTGCTCAACAGCCTGCAAATGGGCTTCCGCACCCTTGCCATTGAGCAGCGTTCCGCAGAGGTATGGAAACTCCTTGGCGCTGTCAAAACCGAGTTCGGCACCTTTGCCCAGCTGCTGGCCAAAACCCAGGAAAAGCTGCAACAGGCTACAGACAGCATCGATACTGCATTTGTGCGTACGAAGAAAATCGAAAAGCGTCTGAGGAATGTGGAAGCGCTGGAAACGGAAAGCACAGCTGCTTTATTGAATCCCGAGGATTAACCTTGATCGCACAAACACAGCCCACCGCAAGGTAATCGCCATGCGACGGGCTGTGTTTCATTATTCTTGATTTTTCGTCAGGCGTTTTAAATCTCCAGTACCACTACAGGTGTGCGCTCGCTCATATCCCCGGCGGTTGCCCGCATCAGAGGCATGGTGGTTGCATCACAGTTGGCAATTTGCAGGAAATCTTCCAGCGTGGTTACCTGCATCTCCGGGTTGTACTGGGTTCGATAGTGCATGGGAATGCATACAGTGGGCTGAATCATCTGCATCACTTGCAGTGCTTCCTTGGCATCCACTGTGTACTTGCCGCCCACGGGCAAAAGAAGAATGTCCAGTTTGCCAATGGCTTTCAGCTGTTCATCCGTAGGCAGATGTCCCAAGTCGCCTGCATGACCGATCCGCAGGCCTTCCGCTTCCACCACAAAGAACAGGTTGTTCCCCCGATGAGCGCCCTGATGGTGATCGTGAAAAGTAGGAATGCCGGTAATGGTCACACCTTTGGGATGAATGGCGTGCACACCAGCCGTGTCAATGCTGCGGTTCTCGGTGGTGATGGCAGCAATACCGTCATGATCGTAATGATGATGGCTCATGGTCACCACATCAGCAGCGATCCTGCGGCGGGGATATTGGTACAGTTCATCATAGGGATCCATGGCAATCGTTGTGCCGTTTTCCAGCGTCAGGGTAAAAAAGGCGTGTCCGTAATAACGAAGAATCATTTGGCATCCTCCTGACAGATGTATTGTTGAAGTGCGTGGCACGCTGCGGCGGGCAGCGGTTGCTTTCGGTTGAGGCAAGCCGTACATTGGCTTGTCAGCTGTGCAAGTTTGGGCTTGTTCTCCTCAGGGGAACAAGCCGTACATTTCAGCAAGCCCCGAAGGAGCGTGATTGGTTGCTGTTCAGCAGGGCATGGATGCGCTGCAAGCATCCGGTATAGGGCATACACCGGATAAAGAATTTCCTTCCGGGGAAGGGGCAAAGGTTGGTTCCCTTCAGCAGCAAAAAGCGAGTCATTCAGCGGCAGATCAATTTGCCAAAGGCTGGTAGTTTCGTCAAAGCGTACAAGGAAACCAGCTTCCCGAAGATGGCTTTCTGCCAGCGTTCGTTCATGGTGCAAAAGCCGTCTTGGCAAGTCGCAAACCCAGATGCAGTCATCCTCGCGGCTCAATCGGAGCATGGCTTTCTGACCGGAAATGTTCTGAATCAACTGCCAAAGCGACTCCTGCCGTTTGAGCAGCTCAACCATTCTTCACCATCACTTCCAGATGCAGCTCATGCATAGCGGCAAACTGCCCGTTCATATCCATCTGGTACACCAGAAATACCTCGCCGCCCTCCTCCGTCAGGTCATAGCTGAGGCGGGTGCAGAATACGGCGATATCCATCTCGCCAAAGGGTGTATGATAAATCCCCTCATACCGCTGGCCACGGGCGAACACCATCTGGGTGGCATATTTGCCTTCCCGGATCATGGTGACGGAATCATCCTTCACGGTCACCCTAACGGTCTGGGGCGGCAGATTCTCATCAAGCGTTTCCTGATAGCTGACAACTGCCTTTTCCTCATCCAGCATCAGCGTGCCGGCAGTCATCAGAGAAATGGGTTCCTCGCTGTCATCGTCCCGTCTGGCGCAGGAATGAATGGTTACAAGCACAGGGATTTCGTTCATTGGCGTCTCCCCCTTAACGAATCGTCAAAATAATGGTATAATTCATCCATACTATACCACAAACGAAGGAGCGGTTGCAATGCTGCGGCTGGAAGCTCGGGCAAAAATCAACTGGACGCTGGATATTCTGGGAATCCGGGAGGATGGCTACCATCTGATGGATATGCTGATGCAGTCTGTTATGCTGGCGGATGAGATCACGCTGGAAGAAAGCGACCATATTGAGCTGCGCACCAAAGCCGGTCTGAATGGCCCATCCGCTGTTTCCAGCCAGGATGCAGCTGCCGAAGCTGTTCCTTTTGATGAGCGAAACATCGCTTATAAAGCGGCCCTTGCTTTGCAGCAGTATACCGGCTGTACCAAAGGAGCAAGCATCACCTTACAGAAAAACATTCCCTCCGGTGCGGGCATGGGCGGCGGCAGTGCTGATGCAGCAGCTGTTTTGGCGGGTTTGAACCAAATGTGGCAGCTGAACTTGTCCATGCAGGAGCTTTTGGCTATCGGCCTGAAACTGGGTGCAGATGTGCCCTTTATGCTCACTGGCGGTCTGGCACGGGTAGGGGGCATCGGCGAAAAAATCGAACGTCTCTCCCCTGCTCCCGCCGTTTGGCTGGTGCTGATCCAACCCTGTGACGGTCTCAGCACCAAAGAAATCTTTACTGCCTATGATAATCCCCACTCCGGCTTGACGATTGCCCATCCACGCACAGAGGATGCGCAAAAGGCGCTGCTGCGTAACGATTTGACAGCACTGGGCAGCGCTATGGACAATGTGCTGGAAGGGATCAGCATCAGCAAGCGCCCCGCCATTGCAGGGACTGTTCAAATGCTGGAAAAACTTGGCGCCATTCGCGGGATGATGACAGGCAGCGGATCGGTTGTGTACGGTGTCTTTGCGGATGAAGCTTCTGCAAGGGGAGCGCAGAATGCGCTTCGTGAAAAAGGAATTCCTGCTTTGATCACTTGCACTGCGCAGGAAGGAATCATGGTTTACGAAATTTGATGATTCGACAATTTTATGCTTGACAGACATAGCACTTATGTGTATAATACATAAAGTGCTTAGGGGCATGGTGTAATGGTAACACGTGGGTCTCCAAAACCTTTGTTGAGGGTTCGAGTCCTTCTGCCCCTGCCAAGAGAACCAGTTTCGTAAGAGACTGGTTCTTTTTCTATTCACTTTGCTATTCCTGCCCCGGATACCCATTCAGGCGGCTTCTTGAAATAAACACATATACAGTGTATAATTTGATATACTGCATACGATAAAGAAGATTACATTGAGGAATCCATGGGGAGGGATCAGAATATGTCTTCAAATCCGAATCAGAGTCCCTTTGAAATCAGCAACGGCGAATTGATAAAATATCATGGCAATCAAGCTGTTGTACATGTACCGGATGGCGTAGTTCGCATTGGCGAAGGGGCATTCACTAAGCCTGTTACCTTTTTAGGCTATGGCGGTCCACCGCCGATGTGCTCATGGGACGGCATGGAAACCTCTGAGGCCAATGTGGGAACTCATGAAGAATTATATGGTTTTGAGTTTATTCGCGAGGTTTATCTGCCCGCAAGCGTTGAGACGATTGGGGCGAATGCGTTCCGCAGCTGCGTTAATCTGGAGCGCATTCACATGCCCGGCCGTCTCCGCCATATCGGCACACATGCTTTTGCCCGTTGCTACAGGCTAAAGCAGATTGAAGTGCCGGAGGATACGATAATTGAATATCAGGCATTCTTCATGTCAGGAACCTGTGTCATTCGCATATAAGTAGCGTTTGCTATCGCCGTTGGCGTGCGTAAACGCCCGTTGTGTGCTCACTAAACCTCTGTCGAGGGTTCGAATCCTTCTGTCCCTGCCAAGAGAACCAGTTTCGCAAGAGACTGGTTTTTTTCTTTATTCAAATCAACCCATAACAAACGGACGATTCCGAATTGGAACCGTCCGTTTGTTTCAGATCATATTTCGTTTGCTTTTCTCAAAGCAAATTACGCCCAGGGGAAGGTTACCAGACCAACGATGTAGATCACGATGATGGCCACGGGAACCAGATAGCAGAAGATGGGCTTCATCCAGTTCTTCACCTTCAGGCCCTTACCGGCATTGGCTTCAGTAAGGAAGTTATCCCAGCCCCAGCCGAAGCGCTTGCTGCAGCAGAAGATGGCGAAGATGAGGGAGCCGATGGGCAGCAGGTTGTAGGATACGATGAAGTCCCACAGATCCAGCCAGGCAGTGCCTTCCGCAAAGGGCACGAAACCGGCGAATACGCTGTAGCCCAGAGCGGTGGTGGTGGAGGTGATGAACAGGCCGATGCCGCAGATGATGCAGCCCTTGGGACGGCTCCAACCAGTCATTTCACGCACACAGGCCAGAATGTTTTCAAACACAGCCAGCACAGTGGACATAGCAGCGAATACCATGAACAGGAAGAAGATGGTACCCCACACACGACCACCCGCCATGTTGCGGAACACGGTAGCCATGGTGTTGAAGAGCAAGCCAGGGCCAGCGCCCACTTCCAGATCATAGGTGAAGCAAGCGGGGAAGATAATCAAACCAGCGGTAATGGCAACGGCAGAGTCCAGAAGAATAACATTGATGGACTCGCTCATCAGGGAGCGTTCCTTGTCGATGTAGCTGCCGAAGATTGCCATGGAGCCAATACCAAGGCTCAGGGTGAAGAATGCCTGATTCATGGCATTAACCACAACATTGGGAGTGATCTTCTTGAAATCGGGGACCAAATAGAAAGCCAAACCTTCCTTGGCACCATCCATGGTGATACTCTTGACGGCCAGACCGATCATCAGGAAGAGGAGGGCAACCATCATGTACTTGGTCACGCGCTCAAGGCCGCCCTGCAGCTTGAAGCTCAGCACCAGGAAGCCCAGCACGATGACGATACCCATGAAGATCATGTTGACACCAGGATTGCTGATCATAGCACCGAAGTTCAGTTCAGCTTCAGCAATCTGACCGGTGAGGAAACGGTAGAAGTAGTATACCATCCAGCCGGAAACCACGGTGTAGAAGGACATGAGGCAGACATTGCCAAAGAGTGCGAAGTAACCATGAATATGCCACTTCTGACCGGGCTTTTCCAACTTCTGATACATCTTGACGGGGCTTGCCTGAGAAGCACGGCCCATGGCGAATTCCATGATCATAACCGGCAGACCCAGCAAGAGCAGGCACAGTGCATATACCAGCACAAAGCCGCCACCGCCGCCCTGACCAGCCATCCACGGGAACTTCCATACGTTGCCGCAGCCAATGGCACAACCAGCGCTCAGCAGAATGAAGCCAAGACGCGAGGATAGACGTTCACGATTTTCCATATTCGATTCCCTCGTTTCTTTTTGAGTTTAGGGTAGTAACATTCTAACAGATGATTTCGGCAAT
The DNA here is from genome assembly GCA_017501255.1 of Clostridia bacterium. Taxonomy (GTDB): domain Bacteria; phylum Bacillota; class Clostridia; order Christensenellales; family Aristaeellaceae; genus Limiplasma. Next base: position 17,841 of record JAFVXE010000021.1, read on the forward strand.
GTCAAAAAATAGCCTGTTTATTTGTTGTATTTCTGCTGTTTTGACAATTGACAAAACAAAGCAGAGAAAGTATAATCGCATCTGCACGAAGGGGCATGGTGTAATGGTAACACGTGGGTCTCCAAAACCTTTGTTGAGGGTTCGAGTCCTTCTGCCCCTGCCAATGAGCCAGTTTCGCAAGGGACTGGTTCTTTTCTTTTCCGTCTCGTTATGAGGTGAACACATGAACGAACCATTGCTCTTACAGGCACACCAGCTGCTGAATGGCTGTCCATTCAACTGGGCTTTTTGCGGCGGATACGCCATCGACTTATTTCTGAATCAAACCACAAGAAAACATGGCGATATTGATATCTGCGTTTTTGAAAACGACAGAGACAGAATCATCGTACATATGCGAAATGCAGGTTGGAATGTTTATCAGTTTCTGGGCGGCGGCAAAGTGCGGCATATACTACCCGGGGATGCAAGCGATTCCGGGCGCAATCTGATGTGTGTAAAAGAAAACTGTGCACTGGTGGACTTTTTCCCGTGTGATGAGCATCATACCTTTTGGTATGTATTTCACCATACAGGAATGGAAAAACTGGATTATCTCGAATTCCTGTTCAATCAGACGGACGGAAACGATCTGATCATCCATTCGGTACCCATGGCAAAGCGAGCAATGGAAAAGGCGATTCTGCACAATGGTGATCTCCCGTATCTGGCGCCCGAAATTGCGCTGTTGTACAAAGCTGCCAATGCAGAGCAGCCGGAATATCAGCAGGATTATGAACGGTCTCTCCCCCATCTGAACAATGAACAAGCAGACTGGCTGCAAAGGAATCTCCAGATGCGCTATCCGCAGGGACATCGTTGGCTGAAAACCGTTCGCTGACCACTTTTCCCCCCGTAATGATGTTCCATTTACAATGCAGTTGGCTCTTTTCTTTGCTTTGGTGTATACTATCATCCTCACACCAAAAGGAGTGTTTTATGAACCATTCCCCCCTTCGTTTTCTTGCCCTTTGCCTTGCAGCCTGTCTGCTGACCCTGCCCATGCTTTCCATTGCGGAATCCGCTGGCTTCTCGCCAAATCAAACGGCTGTTTTTGAAGCTGTGAAGTGGAGCAATGATTTCCCCAAAAATGCGCAGTTGACAAACGCCATCGAATATTTGTGTAAAGTGGAAGGGCACCAGCTGCACCTTATGCTATTGCAGCTGACGCAGAACGAAACCATACTGTCTATTCAGGACAACAGCTCCACCCTGATGCTGATTGATCTGGATGATGGAAACGCCATCACCTATACCAACTGCGTATGGCCGGAATCTTCGGATATTACCAGCAAAGAGGAAGCTCTGTATATGCTGTTTTCCTGCTGGGATTCCTTTACCCGCGGCTATAATCCCATTATCTTTGCGGATCATGAGATCATCTATCCCCTGAGCGCAGAGGAGATCGCTGCGATAAACACCGCTTTGGCTGCTCATTTTGCAAAGCCTGAATAAGCATCAAATCGCATAAACAAACCACACGCCGAGCCTGCTGCCAGCGTGTGGTTTTCTGTTTTCTTTCAATGTTTTTCCGTTTCTTTCAGCCAGGCCAGGGTCTGCGTAAGCGCTGTTTCCTTGTCAAGTCCGCTCAGATGCAGCTTATGCGCATAAGCAAGTGCCTGTCCCATCTGCTTTCCGGGACATATACCGGCAGCGATCAGATCCTCGCCCTTCACTTCCGGCTGTTCCATCAGTACTTGGTATCGTTTCAGCATTTCCTGCAGTTTTTCGGCAATAGGGGCATAATCATCCTGAAAGCCGCCTCTGCCGCAATGGTCCGCCTGCGCCAACTGCAGCAAATCGGATGGTTCCACAGCTTCATCCAGCAGCTTCATATAGGCTTTCACGCCGGACTTCATATGTACCAGCGCATTGGGGCGCATATGGAGAAGCACCATATTTTCCACATACCTGGTCAGCCGTACCTCACGGCTCATGCGGCCGATCAGCTTTGATGCCAGCGCAATACCTGCCTGCTCGTGCCCGAAAGAACGAATACGCCCTTCGATGGTTTTGGTGGTCTCTGGCTTGCCGAAATCATGGCAAAGAGCAGCCAGCATCAGGCCCCGGGGATACACTGCCCCCGCCCTGAGGGTTGCCGCCTGATCCAGTACCATCATGGTGTGGGTATACACATCCCCCTCCGGATGAAAACGGGCCTCCTGCTCAACACCAATCAGCGCCTCTACTTCCGGGAACCAATAGGACAACTGGTTCATCTGGCGGAGCACATCAAAGAAAATGGATGGTTTTTCCGCTTTCAGCAGCGCTTTGTTCAACTCCTCCATAATCCGCTCGCCAGCCAAGGCAGACAGATCCATTTCTTTGCACAAAGCAATGGTTTCAGGTGCCAGCTGATAGGCAAACCGGGCGGCAAACTGCGCTGCCCGCAGCACCCGCAGGGGATCTTCGCCAAAGGAGTCATCGTTCACATGACGGATCATGCCCTTTCGCAGATCCTCTTTGCCGCCAAAGTGATCGATCACCTCGCCGGTGAGTACATCCTGCATCATGGCATTGATGGTGAAATCCCGCCGCCTGGCCGCCTTTTCTGTTCCCAGAAAAGGATCCACAAACACGGTAAAATCCTTGTGTCCTCTGCCTGTATTGGTTTCGCTGCGGGGCATGGCAATATCCAGATCATAGTGCCGCAGACCGTATACACCAAAGCTGACCCCCATGGTGGTTCTTTCCCCCAGGGTATCCAACACGGCTTCCAACTGGTCAGGCGTCAAGCCGTGAACCTCCACATCCACATCCTTGCTTTCCTGCCCCATCAACCGATCTCTGACAAAGCCGCCCACAAAATAGGCTCTGCCGCCAGTTTGCGCCACCGCTTGCGCCAAGCGATGGGCCATTTCAAGATCTTTATTCATAAGCACCCTCCCGTGAAGGTTTTCTCAAGATAAATCAAGCGGCGAAACCGGCTGCCACCGGTCTCGCCACGTGAATATTACTCAAAGTTTTCAAAGCGTCTGCACCAGACATATTTGGAAATGGCGCTGTTCTGTGCACTGTGCACATGGCTGCACAGAATATCCCGGATGTATGGCGGCAGGCAGCGGTTGAACTTGACCTCCAGAATCATCTCGCCATGGTCGAAGGGAGAAATGGTGGGCACATATGGGTTGAACATATCCACAGAATTCAGGCCGGTGTGAAGCTGCTTGTCAAAAGTAATGCGAACCTCCTCGGCGGGATGCAGATAGGCTTCCCGCACATAGTCCACAATTACCGCCGGACGAAGCAAATGCAGCTTCATCTCCCGATACACATCCCTCAGAAGGCCGCTGCGGGTTCGCTCAAGTCCAGTAGGGTCACCGGCGATGAGCTGCTCTGCCAGCAGCTTGGGGATGGGCGTGGAACGCTTGGAGATCATGGATCCCACCTTGGTTTTGCACTCCATGCGAATGAACTTATCCGAGAAATTATAGATACGGATCCGGTACTTGTCACGATTCTTCACGCCGTCCAGCTTATCCACCAGCGCATCATTAAAGAAGGTATCAAAGTACAGGGAACGGATATGATACTCGTTGTTTTCATCGCCGTTGGGGTCTCGTTCCAGCGTGCGATCCAGCACACGGGAAAGCACCTGATATTCCAGCGGCGTGATGAAATACTTGAGTTCATGCCGAAGGGGTACGGAAATACTCATGCTTCTGTCCTTCCCTCAGGGCGTTATGCGCCCACTTCGCTCTGGCAGGCCACCAGCGTGGCATCGTGCACGCCTTCGATATCCAGCATACGGGTTACCACTTCGTGGCGCTCGTTGAGACGGATTTCATAGGTCATTTCGGCACCGGCACGGGTCAGGGTCTTGGAGCGGAGCTTGTGGCTCTTGACGCAGCGCTGGAGCTCGGTGGTGATGGCGCCCTCGCAGTACTCGTCATAATGGAGCACCAGCAGATAAGCATTGGGGGCGGTCAGCTTTGCAAAAGTCAGCACAAACAGCAGCACAGAGATGCACAGCACCACGATGACGGCGATCAGGTACAGGCCAGCGCCCAGCAAAATGCCCATGGTCAGCGCCCAGAACATATAGGCAGTATCCAGGGGATCCTTGATAGCCGTACGGAAACGAACGATGGACAAAGCACCCACCATGCCCATGGACAGAGCGATGTCATTCTTGATACACATAACCACAGGGGTGGTGATCAAGGTGAGCATGATCAGGGTCATGGTGAAGGAGGGGCTGTAGAGAACGCCACGGTAGGTTTTGCGGTACACGATGGCGATGATGATACCAATGATGAAGCCCAGACCCAGCGCCATGAACAGGTCGGAGGGAACGATGGACTTAAACTGAGCAGCAAGACCGGTGGAATTGAGGGCCGTGCTGGTGATGGCGGTGGTGGTAAGCAGAGAGGTCATAGGGATAGCTCCTCCTTTGTGGTGATGCTGTGTGCATAGTAGTGTATTTTCCGGGATTTGTCAACCTCAGCTCCACTTCTTGCCTTCGGTGTAAGTGGCATCCTCCGGCAATTCCGGCTTGGGGCCAAAGAAGAGCAGCATTTGGTCGTCGGTCAGTTCCAGGCGTTCCTGCACCATTTCATAGAAATAGGTAGGACGCTTTTTCAGTGTATTTTTCAGGCGGGTAATACGGGTATTCCAGTACCGCAGCGCACCTTCCGGCGTGGTGGGGTTATCCGCCATGATGGCTTTATCCGTATCTTCTGCCCAGCGGGCGAAATGCAGGGGCATCTCCGGTTCCAGAATGGCAACCATCTTGTCCAACTCGGCAATCATCGTATCCGTGGTCAAGAACTGATAAATCTCGCCCAGACGGGTGAGGAACTTCACCTTCATCTCGTCGTTTTCCAGCAACTTTCGGATGAGCGTGTTATTGATTCGCTGCTGACCTGCGCCTTCCGGCTTCAGATAACTGGTCACGCTGTCAAAGCCGCTGTTGAACAGACCATAGTCAAGGTCATAGATGATCCAGCGCCATTTGGCGCCTTCTTCCTTGAGCTTGTAAAAACGGATGTTACCGGGGTCGGAGTTGCCAAAGAACATCTCAAAGGCCATGTAGTCGAAGTAGTTGTCTACATCGATATTATCAAGGATATATTGCAGGTCTTCTTCGCTTTCCCCGGGTGAGGATTCCTCCACCCGCTCAATCATATTGCGGTATTCCTTGCTGGAACCCCATACCACAGTTCGACCGCTGGCCTCCAGAATATCCATATTGTCTGCTTCTTCCAGCGAGAGCCCTTCATGCTGTGCCACAAAATAGCGGTCTACACGTTCACGCATATTGTAGTGGCCCCAGTAGGTGCCGTTCAGATAAACAGCCACCGGTTTCCATGCCTGATAAATCAGTGTGGATGGTGTATCCGTGTATTCATTGAAGCAGGTGATCAACCGATCCTGAAAACCATCAATCAGTCGTGTCCAGGCGTTATCGTTGCCGGAAATACGGAGCACGAAGCTCTTATACTGGGTGAAGGGGCGATCTTCAAACAAAGCGGCTTCAAAGTATTTGTTGCCATATTTTGCTTTGGCGCGGATTTTGAAGGACTTCTGCGGCATATCCAGACTGTACTGACCCTGCAAGCTGAAATCCACCGCCTGACTGACCAGCTGGGTGCCGTCCTTTTCGTAGATCTCAATATGGCCTTCATGGGGTTCCTTGCCGTAGGTACGGTAGTTAGGATCAGAGCCATCCAACTTTTCGAAGGGAATCTTTTCTTTCTTCAGCTCTCCGCCCGTAGAAAGCATACCTGTTTCTTCGTTCCACAGCACATCAGGATCTGCCACCAGACTGACCACCGGGAAGGCATGGTACAGATTCATCATGTAGGACTGGGTAATTACCTCGCTGGGCTGCAATTTGCCAGTGGGGTCAAAAGCCCGTGCCCGGAGAACCGTCACATGGGACAGATCAAAAATGGTACCGGGTTCATAACGGGAGCCGTTTTCCTGAGTGGGAATGGAACCATCCATGGTATAGTACACATGGGAGTTGGCAGGAATGGAAATGGTCACCTGCACATTGCCTTTATATTCACCGCCGGGAAGTGAAAACGACGGAGTGCTTACATAGCCATAGTAGCCCGATTGATTGGCTGCACCGGGCGTTGGAGCATCATAATAGAAAAAGCCGTTGTTACCGAGGGTTCTGCCGTAGCTGTGGTCGGTAGGAATCATCGAAAGCGGAATACGATCCAGCACTCGACCGGTGGGATCGCAGAAGGTGATGGTTTCGCCGCCGTTGCGGCTGAGGCTGAAATTGGTATGATATTCCGTGGTGGTGCTGAGCTGTGGCTGGGAATCCAGATAGACAATCATATATTCGCCCGGTTCAATCTTCGCCCACTGGGGAAACTGCCAGCGGCGGGGGCGACCCAGATTATCGCTGAGACCGAAGCCGTAAAGGTCAACGGTCTCAGCGCCGACATTATACAGTTCTACATAGTCCGTCAGGGCAGCGCCCTCCCCCACTGCGATCACATCGTTGGAGGCCAGCACTTCACTGATGATAACGCCGCTGTAGTTATAGGCACGAAACAGCTCGTCCGCCTTGGCCTGACCAGCGGCATCATTGCTCTGGCCGGGAGTGGTCAGCTGGAACTGCACCATTTCGCCCGCATCCGTGCGCCCCACGGAATAATCCTCCGGCACGTTTTCGATGGTGAAACGATCCACCATACGGCCGTAGGTATCGCTGAGCACCAACGTTTCCATCTCGGCGCTGATGGAGAAATTGGTATGCGGGATCCCGTTCTGCTGAAGGGTATCCTTGCCGCTGCAAAATACCAGATAATATCCGCCGGCAGGTATGACAGCAGATTCCGGGAAACGCCATTTGAGAGGCTTGTTTTCCTTATCACTCAGATAATAATTGCCCAGATTGATGGGTTGGGTGCCGTTGTTGCGGATCTCGATCCAATCAACGATTTGCCCATCCTGATCCGGAATACCGATTTTGGGATCGGGGCAGACCTCGTTGATCACCAAAATGCCGCCCTCGGTCACATTGGCAGAACGATACGCCAAAAAGCCCTCATGGGTGTTTTCATACCCGGGGCTGTAATAGCTGGTGGTTTCATACTGCTTGGCACCAAACGCATCCACACCGGTGAGCACATAGCTGTTATCTGCCGTCATGGTGGGAATCACCATATCATCAATCAGGTACATATCCGGATCATACATATATACATGGACACCAGCAGAGGACAGCTTGAACTTGCCGTGGAAGGGACGGGTGGGATCCAGCTGATAGCTGTCGGAACAATAGACGATGACCCTCTCCCCTGCTTTGAGCATATAACTGGGGAAATAGAAAGAGATACGGTCTGACCGGCTGGTGAGCATCACACCCTCCAGATCCAGATCTTCGCCTGTTCCGTTGTAGATTTCCAGCCAGTCGTAAAACTCGCCGTTTTCATCCGGCACAGCAGAGGAATTGGCAGACATGGCTTCGCTGAAAACCAGACCAGTGTATTTGGAGGAACCAATATGACGACCTGCCTCCTTGGGGAAGATCAGGTACATGATCACGAGCAGCGCAAGGAACAGCAGAAGCAGCGGCAACGTCTGCAAAGCACGGTTTTTGCGCTTTTTGGGGGTGTAATCGCGCTTGGGACGGGGCTTGGCCGAATACTGCTGAGGGGCTTGGTACTGCATACATGAACCTCCTTTCGTATTTCGTGGCGTCGCACAGTCAAACTGTGCAGATGGATATAGTATACCATATACCGGGCGGATTGCATACCCAAAACGCTGTACAGATTGTAAATTTCAATGGATCATTCCATAAACAAAAAGGGGATTCCCCCGGTTATGAAACCGGAAGAATCCCAGTATCCTGCATGGATTGTATCTCTACCAGTTACCGGCGGCAACCGTAGCCGCAGCCGCCGTAGGAGCCGGTGTTGCAGGCAGCGTTGCTGATGCTCACCTCGTCGTTGTTGCAAAGGGAAGCGGGCGGGAACAGAGGCAGTGAGAAGAACTCATCGCACACATTCTCCGCAAACTCTTCGCAGGGCGGAATGGAGCAGAAGCCGTAGGAAGGAATGAGAATCTCCACCTGCGCCAGCACCTTGAGAATCACCGTGACGCACACCGTCAGCTTGAAGGTGTTGTTGCCTTCATAGGTGCCCGCCACGCAGATGGCGCTGACCATGCTCTCCAGGCAGTAAGGCACGATGGATTCATCGGGGATGCTGAGCAGCACATCCTTGTCAACCGTGATAACACCCTTGCCAATGTACTCTACGCAGCGGCTATCCACAAAGAGGATGTCGATGGGTACATCCACCTTGCAGCGGACACGGGCAAAGCAGGGACGGTCGCACAGGCGTTCCACAGTCAGGTTGCGAATGGTGCCTTCCGTGGTGGTGGAGCGGCAGCTTTCAAAGGTGATGGGCGGCACGGGAGCGGAGGTGGGAGCAACGGTTTCCGTGTCGCCCAGAGGGCCGGAACCGCAGGAGCAGCTGCAGTTGCAGCCACAGTTGCTGCCAGCCACCATGGCGTAGCTGGTGATTACCACTTCCTTGTCATCCAGCTGTTCCTGCTGCAGGCAGCTGTCATAGACGCGCTTGACCTGCACGCACACTTTTTCCTGGAGACCATCCAGTGCGCTGCCGGAGATAACGCCGGGGCAGGAGCAGGGATTGGCATTCTTGTAGCTGTAAAAAGACATTGGCAAGCCTCCTTCAATCATCTGGCAGGGTACCGGGGTTTTCCTGCCGTTCACTGATACGGTATGCCAAAGCCCTCTACACGTGCAGAAGATTGTGAAAAAATGCGCTACAGGGTAGGAAATGATGGGCCAACGGCTTATCAGTGCTCCACAATGATTACGTCATCTGGAATATCGCTCACCAGCATGGCCGCAGTATCGGACAGATCAATGGTGTCCATCAGAGGGAACGTCACTTTGCCAATAAAGGAGGTTATGGGGGTGTGGACATTCAGTTTGGTATCAATCATTCCCAGATTGCCCGGCAGATTGTTGGCAAAGATGATGCTGCCCGCACTGACCCCGATTACCAGACCATTGGCACGGATATAGGAAAGAAGTTCATCCCGGAAACCGGTTTGATTGATTCTTTCCAGCAGATACGCTGTGGTGCCGCCGCACAGATAGACCACATCAAAGGTTTGCAGCTCCTGCCTTTCCATGTTTCTATGCAGATCAAAAACCGTGATGTTTTCTTTGGGAATGCCGCATTTCAGAAGATCATCCATACAGTCTGGCAGTACGGCAATCGCATCTGCATTGATGGCCGCAGTGGGAATGAATAAGGCCTTGGTATCAGCGGGAGATTTGCCAAGCCAGTGCAAGAAATGCTCTTTGATGGTTTCTGTTTCAATACCGCAGGAAGTCAACATCAATCTCATTGGGAATGCCTTCTTTCAATCATTGCTCTTTTGCCATAGGTTTGTACGCAAGCCCATCCACCTGACAGAGGCAGTTTTCCCCCACAAACTCGGTAACCACGGTCATGCGGGCAGGAGCGCCATTCTTGAAATAGTCCCGAAACACATCCGCACCTTTGCGGAAATCCTCTACATTGCGGATATAATAGGTGATCTGTACCATATCATCCAGAGAAGCGCCAACGCTTTGCAGGGTTCCGGCAAGGCTGTCCAGCGAAGCACGGGTCTGATATGCCAGATCGTTTACCTCCTGCCCGCCGCCATGATGCGCAAGAAAAATATAGTCGCCTGCCACAACGCAGGAAGAGCAGGTATCATCGCCATAGTGGTTTGCCATTCGCTGGATCATTTCAAAGCACCTCCAAATAAACAGAACATTCGTTCGTATTCGTATGGTAACACGAACGAATGTTCTTGTCAAGAGGTATCCGAAATTACTCTTTTAGTTATGCCGTTTTTCTCTTGCCTGCTATGATATGAAACACCGGGAATTCCCGCTGTTTCGCCTGTTCAGGGCACTGATACACAAGCGAATACCCTTTTGCAACAATACCATAGCGCTCTTCCAGACAGCTAATCCCCTTCAGCAGTTTGCCAAGATAATCGGCCATCTCCTTTTCATTTTCTTCCCGGAGCAAAGAAATCGCTGGTCTCGCAGCAAAGTGAAGTTCCCAATCCGATTCTGGATACTCCACAATCAAAAGAGGCTGATCCTGAAAAACGATGTTTCCATCCGTTTTCTCCGCAGCACATTCCTCCACCATCCGATGGTCTGAAAACAGATGAAAATGAACTTGCTGAACCTCCTGTTTCCTGCCCCCGTTGGCAACCAGCGTAAACCCTTCCCGATATTCGATCTTGGTGGTTCCAATGGCCTGTGCTGCCTGCCAGATTGCCAGAAAAACCTTGCAAAAGTCGCCCGAAGCCATATGCAGCAGACTTCGCACAGCTCGTTTGGGGGCTAAAATCAAATGGTTGGCATAGCAGGGTTTCGGATGGCAGAAAGCAATCACTTCTTTGCTGCAATACACCTTCCGAACAGGAATGACCCAACTGAAATGCTGAAAAACAAAGCCTACCGCCTTTTCCATCAAGGGACTTTTCGCCACTTGAAACAAAACCTTCCCCAGCATTCTTTTTCCTCCGCCAATAAAGTAAGCAGAAACATACATCAAGCCACGACGAACATCCGTCGTGGCTTGATCAGTCACTTTTTGAAAACTCAGCAGAACCGGCTGACCACTTCTTCCAGCGCTGCCAGACCATTCTGGAAGCCATTCCCGTTATCCATCACGATATCCGCCAAGCCACAGTAAATAGGTTTGCGCTCGTTGAAAAGAGTTTCCACTTCCTCCCGGCTTTTCTGGGCCAGCAGGGGGCGCTTCTCCGCCCGGAAATTGGACATGATATCATCCAGCGGACGATCGATATAGACGATCACGCCGTGGTTTTTCATCAGTTCCCGGTTTTCGGGACGCAGGCAGGTGCCGCCGCCGGTGGAAATGATACCGGGGGTAACGCCAACCAGTTCCTGCAAAAGACGGGTTTCTGCATCACGGAAAGCCTGATCACCAAACCGCTGCCACAACTGCGCCGTATCCATACCCGTCACTTCGGTCAGGTATACGTCCATATCCAGATACGGCAGCTGCATTTTGCCAGCCACCCGGCGGCCAAGCGCACTTTTCCCGCTGCCCGGCATCCCGATCAAAAAGATATGTCGATCCACCCCGATTCCTCCTTTGTATGGTACGGGTTTCAGCCTTCCAGCCTGAGCGGCTCCACACGGCTGCGTGCCAGTGTAAAGCGGAAACAGGTATCCTGTTCCTCCGCAAGAAGCATGATGCTCTGATTATGCATCTGCATAATCTGCTGGCTGATGCTCAGCCCCAGACCGGTTCCCTGACCGGCGGTATGGGCTTTATCCGCCTTATAGAAGCGGTCAAAGATATGCAGCCTGTCCTCCTCCGGAATGGGAGGACCATCATTGGAAATATCCACCGCCACCATGTTATCATGCAACAAAGTGGTGCAGATTGTCAAGCGTCCGTCCGGCTCGACAAACTTCAAGGCATTGTCAATGATATTGACAACAACCTGCGAGATCCTGTCCTGATCAGCGTGCACATAACAGGGTTCCTGTTCAAACTCCATCTGCACATTCAGGTTTTTCTGCTCAATATCCCCCATGCGGCCGATCAGCACCCGGCGAAGCAGCTCATTCACATCAAAATCCGACCATTGCAACTGTTCCACGCCATTATCCATACGGCTCAGCTGCAACAGATCGCTGATGAGCCGTTTGAGCCGATTGGTTTCGTCGAACACAATTTGCAGATACTGCGGCTGATCCTGCTGGGGAATGGTGCCGTCCAGCATTCCTTCCACAAAGCCGTGGATGCTGGTAATGGGCGAACGAAGTTCATGGCTCACGTTGGAAACGAATTCCTTTCGGCCTTTTTCAACGGTTTCCAGCTTTTCAGCCATCACATTGAAAGCACCTGCCAGCTGGCGCACTTCGTTGACACCCGTCACTTCCGCACGCACATTCAGCTTGCCACGGCTCATGGTCTCCGCTGCACCAGTAATCACTGTCAATGGCTTGACGATACCACGGGTATACAGCGCTGTGCCGATCATGGCCACCAGGGAAGCAAGGGTGAAGCCCACCACAATCTGCATCAGCAGACCTTGGTATTCTGCTTCAATCACCTGCGTACTGGTATGAATCAGCACAGCGCCCTTCACCTGATTATTCTGCTTATATGGCACACCCACCGTCATGATGACGCCGCCGGCAGAATTGACTACCTTGGTGCGTACTTCCTGACCGTTAAGCACATCCATCAGCAGATGAGAAACATCATCTCCGTCCAGTGTTTCCAGCGCATTGTCGCTGTTACGGGTCAGAAATGCCAGGTTGTCCATCACCCGGCCCCGGCTGTCTACAATCATGATGAAAGCATGGTAATCATCATAGACACGCTTGGCCTTCCATTGCAGATACTGCATATCCGAGGAACGGTCAAAGAAGAACTGGTCGATGCCGTTAGTACGTACATTGGCAGCAAGAAAGGCAATATCACGAGCCTGAGACATCAAGTTTTCCATACGGTTTTCCGTCATGGTATTGCGGATGGAGATGGCGGAATAGGTGGCGCTGACGAAAGCCATCAGCAGAATAACCACCATAAACAGGGCCAGCAGTCGGCTGAACAGATTTTGAAACATCGGTTTCGCCTCCGTTATGCCTTCACTTCAAACTTGTAGCCCACCCGGTATACCGTGTGAATCTTCCAGCCATATTGTTCGCAGTCCGGCAGTTTTTCACGCAGACGCTTGATGTGCACATCCACCGTGCGGCTGTCGCCGAAGAAATCAAAGCCCCATACGTGTTCCAGCAGCTGCGCCCGGGTGAATACCTTGTTGGGCATGGATGCCAGATAGTAAAGCACTTCCAGTTCCTTGGGCGGCATTTCCACCGCTTCGCCTTCGTAGGTGACCTCATAGCGGGCAAGGCTGACGGTCAGCTGCGGGAAACGGATGGTATCGTCTTTTTCCTCGGTTTTGGCTTCGGTGCCCGGCGCACGGCGCAGAACCGCTTTCACACGGGCAACCAGCTCCTTGGTTTCAAAAGGCTTGGTGATGTAGTCATCCGCCCCCAGTTCCAGACCCAGCACCTTGTCGAAGGTCTCGTCCTTTGCGGTGAGCATGATGACGGGAATCCGGCTGGTTTTGCGAATTTCCTTGAGCACCTGCAGCCCATCCAAACCGGGCAGCATCACATCCAGCAACACCAGCGCAGGGGTATTCTTCTGAAATGCCTCCAGCGCCGTGTCGCCACGGGCGGCTTCCACCACAGAGAAGCCTTCTTTTTCCAGATACAGTCTGACCAATCGGCTGATATTCGGATCGTCATCCACCAGCAAAATCTGTTGTTCAGACATAGTGAGTATCCTCCTTTGTTGAAAGATCTGGGTTTATTTCAGTGTTACGACGGTAACGCCCTGTTCTCCTTCCCCATACATACCATCACGGAAGGTTTTTACATTCATGTGCTTTTTCAGATGCCGCTGAATGCCGGTGCGCAGTACGCCTGTGCCCTTGCCGTGGATAATGCTCACTTCATTGAGACCGGCCAGGGTAGCATCGGCCAGATAAATATCCACCGCTGCCAGCGCTTCTTCCAGGGTCTGACCACGCACATCCACTTCCATGGGAACCGTGCGGTAAGCTGCGCCCGTTTTGGTCATTACCTTGCTCTGCTTGGGTTTGGGCTGCTCCACCAGCTTCAGCTGGGTCAGATGGGCTTTCATTTTGAGAATACCGGCCTGAATCTGCACTTCGCCATTGCGGTCCGGCAGGGAAAGCACCGTACCTTTGGTGCCCAGATGGACGATCTCCACCGCATCGCCGATGCGCACATTCTTTGGCGGCGTAAAGTTGCTCTGGCTGGCCTGACCAAGACCCTCTGCCAGCGCATCCAGACCATCCTCCATGCGCTTACGCAGCTTCTGCACCTCATGTTCCGGGGTTTGTGCCTGCTTCTTGAGGGCCTTCAGTTCGCCAATGATGCTGTCCGCTTCCCTGCGGGCGCCCTCCAGCACACGGCGGGCTTCTTCCTTGGCCTTCTGCATACTCTTGTGGCGGCTTTCCTCCAGTTCTTTGCGGAGTTTTTCCGCTTCATCCCGCAGTTTGACGGTCTCTTTGCGGGTCTCCTCCGCCAATTCACGCTCACGCTCAGCAATCTGCCGGTGATATTCCGCATTGGCAATGACATCCTCAAAGCGGATATCCTCCTGACTGAGCAGTTCCCGGGCTTCGTCAATGAGCCGCTCGGGGAGGCCCAGCTTGCGGGAAATCTCGAAAGCATTGCTCTTGCCGGGAATACCGATGGACAGGCGATACGTGGGCCGAAGGGATTCCACATCAAACTCCACGCTGGCGTTTTCCACCCCTGCTGTGCCAAGGGCAAAGGCCTTGAGTTCGCTGTAGTGGGTGGTGGCCATGGTGCGGATTTTCCGCTTGAGCAGTTCCGTCAGAATGCTCCGGGCCAGCGCAGCGCCCTCGGTGGGGTCAGTGCCTGCGCCCAGCTCGTCGAAAAGCACCAGATCGTTATTCTGCACATTGTTGATAATACGGACAATATTGGTCATGTGGGCAGAGAAGGTGGAAAGGGACTGTTCAATGGACTGTTCATCGCCGATATCCGCATACACATGATCAAACACGGCCATTTCCGTGCCCAGAGACGCCGGAACGTGCAGACCGGCTTGGGCCATCAGGGTGAACAGGCCAACAGTTTTCAGGGTAACGGTTTTACCGCCGGTATTGGGGCCTGTGATGATGAGCGAGGTGAAATCCTCACCCAGCCACAGATTGCTGGGCACCACCTTGTCCGGGTCGATGAGGGGATGGCGGCCACGAACAATGCGGATACGTCCCTCGCGGTTGATTTTGGGCAGTACACAATGCAGTTCCCGGGCCAGTTGTCCCTTGGCAAATACAAAGTCCAGATGGGCAAGGATATCCAGATTGGTCAGCAGCGCTTCTGCATGAGGCGTGACACGGTTGGTCAGCCCTTGCAGAATACGGGCGATTTCCTGCTGCTCCTTGGCATGATACTGCTTCAGATCATTGCCCAGTTCCACCAAAGCAATGGGTTCAATAAAGAGTGTAGCGCCGCTGGCACTCTGGTCGTGCACCAGACCGGGCACATTCTGGCGGCATTCCGCCTTAACCGGGATGCAGTACCGGTCGCCACGCATGGTGATGATGGTATCCTGCAAATTTTTGGCAAAGCTGGAGGAACGGATCATCTGATTGAGTTTTTCCCGCATCCGTTCATTGGCGGAACGAATCTGGCGGCGAATCTGATACAGCTCCGAGGAAGCCCGGTCTGCAATCTCCTCCTCGCCAATAATGGCATCGTTGATGTCATTTTCGATACTTTCCAGCACCGTCAGCCGGGAAGCCAGTGCGATCATCAGAGGAGTATTCTCCCGCTCCTTGCACAGGCTGCTGCGGGCAGAACGGGCTGCACGCAGCAACAATGCGATATCCATCAATGCACGGGGGCTGAGGCAAGCACCTTTCTGGGCAATGGTGATATACTCCGTTACATCGGTAAAGCCCACCAGGGGATTGGAGCCCAGATAAGTGAGCAAAACCACCGCTTCTTCGGTTTCATCCAAAGCACGGCGCACCTGCGCCTCCTCCGCAGTGGGAATCAATGAAAGGCAGCGTGCCTTACCGGCGTCCGTCATGGCATACTGGGACAGACGTTCCAGTATTTTGGGAAATTCAAGCACACGAAGGGTGCGTTCCAGTTCCATCGTGGAACCTCCTTTCGGAAATAGCAACATGATTATTCAATACCCCGCCGCCAATGGCCTGCTGTAGCGCCATCCGTTTTTTCGGGCGCAAGCCCCTGCCGGAGTCCGGCAAAATAGCGGGTGACTGCCGCCTGCTGCGAGCGGCTTTCTGTGGTAAAGTGCAATAGCATTCCCGCACCAAGATGCAGCCGGTCGGCTTCATACATCCGAAGGTCTGTGGGAAGCGCTCCCAATACCCGCAGCACGCAGCCCTCCGGCAGAACCACACGCTGCATCGGGAAGCGATACCCTTTCTGATCGGTAAGCGCTGCATCAGCAGTGCCACAGGCCATTCGCATCTCTCTGCAAATACGGCAGTTGGCCCGATCAGCGGTCAACTGCTGTGCCGCACGTTCCGGGCAATGATTCAGCAGCATGAGCACTTCCCTGCCGTACACCTTGAGAAGCGCAGGCTTGGAAAAAGGCAGCAGCTGTTTTTGTTCCTCCGAGCTCCATTCCGGCCAAAGATGAAAACCGGCAACAGGGAAGCTGCAAACCGTATCCAGTGAATGGCGGTTGCTGACCGGCACGCCCGGACCTGCCCAAACCGGCAAGCCTTCCACCGCATTGATCTGACCAACGCAACCAGCCACTATGCCGGCCAGCCTATTCCTGTGTTCTGCAATGCACTGCACAGCGCTTTCCAGGGAAGACTGGCTCATCTGCGGAGGCAGCTGCACAAGACAGCCCTCCGGAAGCTGGCTCAAACTTTGGTTTAGCGCCGCCGAGCGCAAATCCAGTGGTTCATAGATCAGCATATCTGCACCGGCCTGGCGGAGGGTTTCCCCCATCTCCGGATCGGAAAAGACCACGGCGAGTGTTTGAGAAGCAGGTGTGGCGATTGGAGCCATGTTTGCTGATGCGGCCTTATGGTTCACCAAACGATATTCACGCAATTTAAGCGTTTCCTTCCGGCCCAGCTGATCAAAGGCCTGAATCCGGGCAAGGATCAGTTCTTCCATAGCCTTTCGGCGCAATTCGTTCAGGCTGCTGACCGGCAAAAAGCAACCATCGTCCAGTTCGATCTCCATATCACTGCGCTGTCGGATAACAAACGGCGTTCCACCCAGCTTTTCCAGCTGCTTGCAGGCATCCTCCGGTATTGCTGCACGCTTCTGGGCTGGCTGCACGGGATCGCCATGAACCGTTATCCGGGTCAAACCATCGCTGAGGGTCAGCTGCATGGGCTGATTCTGTTGGAAAACACCCTGCATGGTGATGGGAATCAAAGCTGGTGCATGGGCCCGTGCTTCTTCCAGCTGCTTTGCATCGGAAAGGCGGGCAACCGCTGTTCCGGTTTTTGCACTCAAGCCGGGACGGAGACGCAGGGTGGCTTCGCTGCCAGCAGGCATATCATGCCCGGAATAGCGCATATCCGAATCCTGCCAGCCCCTGAGTTGCAAACTGTCGCCATCATGGAGATCCTCGGTAAGCCGCACCGTTGCCAGCTGCCCTTTGCAGCCGGTGACCGTTCCCAGTGGGATTCCTTCATGGCTGACCCGTTGCACGGCGCACAGATCCGCATCCTCTGCACCGAAAGCATGGCCTCTGGTAAAGCCGCCCCGGTTGAAAATCTGCAACAGTTGTTGCACGGGACCAGGATCCTGAGGATCAAAGGAGCCTTTTGCAATCTGATCCAAAGCGTTGCGGTAAACGCTGGTGACAACCGCCACATATTCCGGGCTTTTCAAGCGGCCTTCGATTTTCAGAGAGCGTACACCTGCTTCCACGAATGCAGGCAGATGTTCATAGGTGCACAGATCCTTCAGGGAAAGCAATGCTCCCTTGCGTTCGCCCATACGCAGCTGCAAACGGCAAGGCTGTGCACAGCGTCCCCGGTTGCCGCTGCGGCCGCCCGCCATGGAACTCATCAGGCAACGGCCGCTGACACCGGAGCAAAGCGCACCATGGGCGAATACTTCCGTTTCAATGCCAGTGGCAACCACTTTGCGAATATCGTCCAGAGAACATTCCCGGGCAAGCACCACACGGGAAAAGCCGAATTCCTTGGCAAACAGAGCGTCCGAAGCGTTGGAAAGGCCCATCTGTGTGCTGGCGTGCAGCGCCAGATCAGGAAATTCATCCCGTACCATAGCAGCCACGCCCAAGTCCTGTACAATCACCGCATCTGCACCGCAGGAACGGATGGTTTTCAGCGCATCCCGAACCGCCGAAAACTCCTTTTCCTTGATAAGCGTATTCACCGTTACGTGTACACGGGTATGATACAAATGAGCATAGGAAACAGCCTCGCTCAGGGTTTCTGCATCAAAATTCACTGCGGAAGCCCGGGCGCCAAAGGCCTTGTAACCAAGATACACCGCATTTGCACCGCAGTCCACCGCCGCTTTGAGGGCGGACAGATCCCCGGCGGGGCACAGAAGTTCCGGCAACAGATGATGGGACATAAACCGAATCGCTCACTTTCCAAAAAAGCGGGGCGGGAGAGCATTGCCTCCTCGCCGCCGCTTCGCTGCTTCATACGTTCGTCAGACGCTGCAAGCAGACAAGTCCTCTTACAGCTTGTTGAAGGGATATTCCACGCCGTTGGTTTCCACACGGATGGAAGCGATCACCTGAGGCACGATGGGGCGGTCGCGCATGGTACGCTGCGCCACAATGCCCTCAGCCACTTCATAACCGGTGAGCACCTTGCCAAAGGCGGCGTATTCGCCATCCAGATGGGGGCTGGTGCTGGTCATGATGAAGAACTGGGAACCGGCGCTGTCCCGCATCATGCTGCGGGCCATGCTCAGCACACCGGGGGTATGCTTGAGGGGGTTGGCGATGCCATTGTTGGCAAATTCGCCCTTGATACGGTAGCCGGGACCGCCCATGCCGGTGCCATCGGGGCAGCCGCCCTGAATCATGAAGCCGGGAATGCAGCGGTGGAAGATGAGACCATCATAGAAGCCGCTGTTTGCCAGAGAAATAAAGTTGCCAACGCTCTGAGGGGCGATTTCGGGATAGAGTTCGCCCCGCATGACGCCGCCGTTTTCCATGGTAATGGTAAAAGTGGGATTTGCCATGAAGATACCCTTCTTTCTTGAAAATTGTTTATGCTTGCGTCTCCGAAGAGAGGTCTGCGTCAGTATCTGTGCCGAGGATCACCTTGCCGATGGTGTTTTCCGGTTCCGGGCAGGTTTCGAAAGGAAACTGCCGTCCGTGGGTTTCCACACGGATGGAATGAATGCGATGGTATACCGTGGGTACACCATGCTCATCATTGCCGGTGCATGAAAGCATATCCGCCATCTGCAAGCCTTCCAGCACCTGCCCGAACAGTGCATAAGCCCCTTCCACCATGCGCACGGTACGGGAATCATCGGTCAGCACCACAAAGAAACCGGATTTGCCCGAATTGTACTGGGTGCCATGGAAAAAGCACACGCTGCCTGCGCACACTTTGCCCACATTGTAGTCGCATCCGTTCAGTTCGCATTCCGCTTCGATGCAGTACGGAACCGTCTTTTCCGGATGGTCGATGACAACGATTTTGCCGGGGGATACCAGACAAATGGCCGAGCCATCGTAAAAGCCTGAATTGGCCAGATGAACGAAATTGCCCACTGCATTGGGTGCAAGGCCGGGATACAGCTCGCCTTTCAATGCAAAGCTGTTTTCAAACAGAATCTCAAACGTGGGAAGCAGCGCTTCCACTTTTGCCGCTTTTCTGGCCACCCCTGCCGCCTTCTTTCGCTATGTGTCATCCAGTACGCACCTTTTATTATACCTGTTATTTGGGCTGATTGCAAGGGTTGCCCTCCCTTCCTCCTCCTTTCCAGCTTGCACAAACGGCCGCAATACGATATCATATGCCTATATTCCTTTGGAAAGGAAGCATTGTATGAAGATCATCGCCCGCATCCGCAATGGGTTTCCCACCAAATTCGGCCTGCCCAGACAGAGCGGACTGGTGCAGGAGCTTGCCTCCACCATCTTCTTTGAGCCTGAATACCGAATCCCGGAAGCGTTTCGGGGGCTGGAGGGCTATTCCCACCTGTGGATTATCTGGCAGTTTCACAAGGCGCAGCGGGATAGCTGGTCTCCCACGGTGCGTCCGCCACGGTTAGGCGGCAACGTACGCATGGGCGTTTTTGCCACTCGCTCCCCTTTCCGTCCCAATGCCATCGGGCTCAGCTGCGTACGGCTTGAACGAATCGAAAACACAGCAGATCAAGGGATCGTTCTACACGTCAGCGGCGCTGACCTGATGGACGGCACCCCCATTTATGACATCAAGCCCTATCTTCCTTATGTGGACAGCATTCCTGATGCAAAGGGCGGCTTTGCCGCTGCCCACGAGGACGATCATGTGGAAGTGGTTTTCCCGGATGAATGGCTGCGTGCCGTGCCGGATGAGCTTCAAAGCGGCCTGATTGGCGTGCTCCGGCAGGATCCCAGACCTGCTTATCAGAACGACCCGGACCGGGTTTACGGCTTTTCTTATGCAGGCTTGGAGATCCGCTTTACCGTACGGGACAGCATCCTGACGGTATGCGGCGTTGCAAAAGCCTGACACCCAACGTATCCTTACGGGTTTTTTTCTGCTTTTTTTGTTCGGTTTTGTTTTTTTGCTTGCCTTTTTTTCTGCTATCTTGTACAATGGATAAGCCGTGTGCGTGATGACGGCTGAGTCCTGTGCGATTTCAATGCGTGAACCCTGTCAGGTCCGGAAGGAAGCAGCAGTAAGCGTTCTTGGGATGTGCTGCGGGGTTGCTCAGCCTGAACGTACACGGTTTTTCCAAAAAGATTGTGAATGCTGAGGAGGATGTTGCATGAATTACCGCCATGTGCTGGAGCAGGATCCGGAGCTTTTCCGGGCAATGACTGATGAGGTAGAGCGTCAGCGGCAACACATTGAGCTGATTGCTTCCGAAAACTTTGTCACCCCTGCGGTGATGGAGGCCATGGGTTCTCCCTTGACCAACAAATACGCCGAGGGTTACCCGGGCAAGCGCTATTACGGCGGCTGCCAGTATGTGGACGTGGTGGAGGATCTGGCCCGTGAACGTGCCAAGGAACTGTTTGGCGCCGATCATGCCAACGTGCAGCCTCACAGCGGCGCTCAGGCCAACACCGCCGTTTATTTTGCCATGCTGAATCCCGGCGATACCGTGCTGGGCATGAACCTGTCCCACGGCGGTCACCTGACCCACGGCAGCCCTGTCAACATCAGCGGTAAGTATTTCAACTTCGTCCCCTACGGCGTGGATGAAAAGACCGGCACCATCGATTACGAAGTGGTTGCCAATCTGGCCAAGGAACATCAGCCCAAGCTGATCGTTGCCGGTGCTTCCGCCTATCCCCGTGCCATCGACTTTGCCAAGCTGCGTGAGATCGCTGACAGCGTTGGCGCTATGCTGATGGTGGATATGGCCCATATCGCTGGTCTGGTTGCCGCTGGCTGCCACCAGAATCCCGTGCCCTATGCTGATTTCGTCACCACTACCACCCACAAGACCCTCCGTGGCCCCCGTGGTGGTATGATCCTGTGTAAGGAACAGTATGCCAAGGCTATCGACAAGGCTATCTTCCCCGGCACGCAGGGCGGACCCCTGATGCACGTGATCGCTGCCAAGGCTGTCTGCTTCAAGGAAGCCCTCACCCCTGAGTTCAAGGCTTATCAGCAGCAGATCGTCAAGAATGCCAAGGCGCTGGAGAATGCGTTCCGTGCCCAGAACATCGAGATGGTTTCCGGCGGTACCGATAACCACCTGATTCTGCTGGATCTGACCAAGACCGGCCGCACCGGCAAGGAATTGGAAGCTCTGCTGGGTCTGTGCAACATCACCGTCAACAAGAAC
The DNA here is from genome assembly GCA_017501255.1 of Clostridia bacterium. Lineage (GTDB taxonomy): Bacteria > Bacillota > Clostridia > Christensenellales > Aristaeellaceae > Limiplasma. The sequence continues at coordinate 39,454 of JAFVXE010000021.1, forward strand.
ACCATCCCCGGCGAAACCCTGAGCCCCTTCGTCACCAGCGGTGTGCGTGTGGGTACCCCTGCTGTTACCACCCGTGGCATGGTGGAAAGCGATATGGAGCGCATCGCTTCCTTCTTCCGCAGCGTCATCGATGGCGGCGAAGAAGCCTGCTCCGCTGTGAAGGCTCAGGTTGTGGAAATGATGAAAAACTTCCCCCTCTACGAGAATTATCCCAATGACTGACAACCGACTGACTGCCTATGCCAAGGGTGTTCTTGGTGAGGATGCAGCCTGCAAATATCTGGAAACCAAAGAAATGGTACTGCTGTCACGGCGGTACCATTCTCCATATGGAGAGATTGATCTGGTGATGCAGGATGGGCGAACCTTGGTGATGGTAGAAGTGAAATCTCGGACAAACGCTTCTTTGGCTGCCTGCTCCTATGCCATCACACCAAAGAAGCAGCAACGGCTTTGCCTTACCGCCCGCTGCTATCTGTCAGAGCATCCCGCAGATGCCCCTGTTCGCTTTGACGCTTTGCTGATCGCCAAGGATGGTATCCTGCATATTCCCAATGCTTTTGAAGGAAAGGAGTGGTAGTATGATTCAAGTCAGTTTTCCTGCATCTGTGGATGAAAAATCCATGAAGTACGCTGTGATTGTTGCCAAAATGAACGGCACGTGGCTTTTTGTGCGTCACCGGGAACGGGATACGCTGGAATGTCCCGGCGGACACATCGAAGCAGGCGAAACACCGGAAGAAACCGCCCGCAGAGAGCTTTGGGAAGAAACCGGCGCAACGGATTATTCACTGACCGAGGTAGGCCCGTATTGCGTGAAGGTTTGTCATGAAGGCACAGAGGATGATGTTTCCTTTGGAATGCTGTATCGGGCAGCCATCAAAACCCTTGCCGCCCTGCCAGCGGAAAGCGAAATCGCCGAAGTGCAGATACTTGAAACACTGCCGAAGCAGTGGACTTATCCCGAGATCCAGCCCCACCTTTTGCGCAAAGCAGCACAGCGCAAAACCGCAGCCTATGTATATGACAGACCGGGCCTCGTTCTCCGTGATGAAGATGCGTCTATGCTGGATCAACTGAACTTCTCCTTCGCTCTTGTAAAGGATGGTATCGTTTGCGGAGATCACTGGCAGAGCATCGATGCCTGCAAGGCATACACTGCCCGGCATCCCCACATCCTGCCGGTGGTTTCCATTGGCGGCTGGGGGGCGGATGGGTTTTCACAGGCTGCTTCCACAGAGGAAGGGCGCAGACTTTTCGCCAAAAGCACATTGGCCTTGATGAAGCAGCATGGATTTCTGGGGGTGGATATCGACTGGGAATATCCTTGTTCCTCCGTCGGCGGCATTGCTTCCTCCCCTGACGATCGGGAAAACTTTACCCTTCTGATGAGCGCTCTGCGAAATGCTTTGGACGAACTGACCAAACAGGACGGTAAACAGCGTTTATTGGCCTGTGCCCTGGGCGCTTCCGCTTCACTGGTGGACAATATTGATTGTCCGGCTATTGGCGGCATTGTGGATCAGGTAAATCTGATGACCTATGATATGTACACACCAGGCGTGTGCTGCCATCATACTGGTCTGTACAGTCCGAAACAATCCTTCATGTGTGCGGATGAAGCGGTTCAGCTCTACACCCGGGCGGGGGTTCCTGCCGAGAAGATGATGCTGGGCTGTGCCATGTATGGCCGTGTTTACGAATACGACCAAAGCAATCCTTCTCCCCTCTATTCCCCCTCTTCCAGCAATGGCAGCGAAACCATCAACTTCCGTGAGCTGATCAACAATCCTGCTTATGTTTTTCATTTTGACCAGCAGGCCAACGCAGCCTATGCGCTGGGAAATGGCCGCTTCGTTACCTGCGACAGCGTGGATTCCATCACCTGTAAGCGGCGGTATGCCCATGAGAACAACCTGATGGGTCTGATGTGCTGGGAATACGGCGGCGATGCTGAAGGCATTCTGCTGAAAGCCATGCACGGCTGATGTTTTCCTGAACACTTACCGATTCAGCAAACAACCCCGACAGTTCATCACTGTCGGGGTTGCGTCGTCTATATAAACTTTATGCTTCCACAGCCTTCGCCAGCGGGTTCAGGTCAATGCCCTCGCACTGGCTGAGAACCTCATACAGCTTGCCCAGCACAAACTTCACGCCACCGGGCACATCGCTTTCTGCATTGAGGGGCATCACCGGATCGTGCACGCTCAGACGCAGCAGGAACCAAGCAGCATTCAGTTCGTTGTCCACATCGAAGGAAATGCGCACGCCCTCACGGTTATCGGGGGCAATGTGCCAATCTTCATGATCGGTGCCGTACTGGAGCACGTATTCAATGGCGGTACGGGCGGCAGCGCCGAAGTCCTCAGCGGTTACCGACAGACGAATCTCCGTGCTTTCCACGGGCTCACGCAGACCATCCAGCATCTTGCTGAGGGTTTCGCCCTGTTGCTTGAGCTGCATGGCCTTGATCAGCAGGACCGTCACCAGATACATACCATCATCCAGGAAGTGGTTGTTCTTAAGGGCAGCATGACCGCTGGTTTCGATGGCCAGAGGGCAGTTCACGCCAGCTTCGTTAAGGCGTACGGCCTCATCGATCACGTTGCGATAGCCTCTCTTGTAGCGGTAATGCTCGCCGCCCCACTCCTTGATAAAATCGGACAGGCCGGAGGAGGTAACAGAGTCGGTAACAATGGTGGCGCCGGGCTGTTCGTCCAGCAGAATAGCGCTGATAAGGGCAATCAGACGGTTGCGGTTGATCTCCTTGCCGGTATGATCAACGATGGCGGCACGGTCGCAGTCAGCGTCAAAAATGATGCCCAGGTCTGCACCCGCCTTCTTCACCGCACCGGAAATAGAAGCCATGGCTTCCTTGTTTTCAGGATTGGGAATATGGTTGGGGAAACGGCCGTCAGGCTCCAGGAACTGGCTGCCCTCGATCCAGGCGCCCAGCTCTTCCAACATATTGGCATAGAAACCGCCAGCACCGTTGCCAGCGTCCACCACCACGTGGAGGCCCAGCAGGGGCTTGGGCACTTCGGGCTGGATGCCGGAGATGATCAGATCCATCAGGTGGCGCTGATAGGTGGGCAGGAAGGGCGTTTCGATGATCTTGCCGGTGTTTTCAGCAGCAGCGGGCAGGTTTTCGGCCAGCGTGAGGATGTCATCCAAATCATGGAAGCCAATACCGCCGCCCTGTGCGAAGAACTTCATGCCGTTCATCACCCAGGGATGATGGCTGGCAGTGATCATCACAGAGCCATCCGGCTGGAAGCCTTCGGTCAGAATGGCCATATACATGGCGGGGGTGGTGCACATACCATAGTCATAAGCAGTTGCGCCGGTGGACACAATGCCTTCGGCTGCGGCCTTGATCAGGTCGGGACCGGAAACACGGCTGTCACGGCCCAGCGCAATGCTGACCTCTTCCACAGGCTTATTCACCTGTGCTGCCGTCCAGCGGGCAAAGGCAGCGCCCAGCGTTTTGACCACATCAGGGGTCAGAACCGCATTTTCACCAACAGCCACACCACGTACATCGGAACCGCTCTTCAATTTACGATAATCCATACTGTCCTCTCCCTTGCTTAAGCATCCAATTGTGCCATACCCTCATCCGCACAGCTGCGCAGGAGCAGATAAAGGGGTTTCAGTCTCAAAAAGTCCTTGGCGACCATATCGGTCAGTTCCCTTTGATAACAAACCTCAAAGGGAATATTCACCCTCTGAATGTAAATCTCCTTCAACGGATACAACATTGCCAGATCCACCGGCATTCCCGGAGGCGGTTTCATCCGCTGGTAGGCATCACCGAAGATATGCAGCGTATCATCGGGAATGCCGCATTGACGAAGCACTTTGCGCACTTCCTGCGGCTTTTCTGTCATCCTGCGGCGAAGGGCATCCATGGCCGGACGATTGTAGCCCCAGAAGCCAAGCCCCCAGACCAGACGATCTGCTCCCAGTTCAAACCAGTAGGTAACGCAGGTTTCCCTCGCTTCACCGCCACGGCGGAACAGGAGCCAAAGATGATCCCGGAAAGGGGATTTATCCTTGGTAAAGCGGGTATCCCGCCTGATGCGGGCAAGGCATTTGGCTGGCCGTGTCTCCATATCCGGTGCAATGGACAGCATGGTTTCTGCCATGCTGTCGATGAACTGGTAGAAGGGTTCCTTTACATGGGCTCTGTATTCGTCCTCATGAGCCTTATAGAAGGAAATCTCATTATGGAAACGGATATCCAGAAAGAATTTGATGGTTTCTTCCGTAAAACCGGTAAACATACGGTTTCTTCCTTATCCTTTATTTGCGGGAACGTCTGCTGCGGGGCTGCTCGCTAGCCGGATGGCCGAAAGGCTGATCGTTGCTGCCATAGAACTGGCTTTGCTGATCGGGCAGGGGTTCATAGCCATCGTAGGGCTGCTGTTCCGGCAGAGGCTCATAGCCGTCGTAGGCATTCTGGTAATCCTCAAAGCCATCATACTGGCTTTCGTAGCCTTCATACTGGCTATCAAAGGCCTGAGGCTGATAGCTCATACGATCGTCACCCATGGTTTCGGGTTGATCAAACTTGAACAGATCCTCTTCCGTACCATCATAGGGCTGGAAGGCATCCGGTTGATAACCATCCGACTGATAATCGCCCTGAGGTTCATAAGCCTGCACGCCGTAGGAAGCATCCTGCTCAAAGGAAGGCTCATCGCCGTACTGGCTGTCGAAGCTCAGTATCTCCTGACCGTCGTTAGGGGCATCATAATCCTGCGTTCCATAGGAATAGTCAGACTGGCTGTCTTCAAAGCCATCATCGCCAATCTCGCCGTAGAAGCCCTGACCGAAAGAGGAATACTGTTCGCCATCGAAGTCATCCTGCTCAGCAGGCTGAGAGAGCGATTCTACAGGGGGAAGATCCCAACCGTCGACGGGTTCGGCATAATAGTCGGTTTCCTGGAAATCGGCCGGATTGCTGTTCTGGCTGAGGGTTGCCTTGGAGGCGGCAGCCATTTCCTCAGGATTGACCACGGTATAGTCCCTTCTGCGGGCACGTTCCAGATGATCAAAAGCCGCTTCGGAAGCCTTTTTGTTTTCCAGACGCTTTTTGGCAGCCACGATCAGCAAACCAGCGGAAGCAAGCAGCAGAATGCCGGCAACGATCAGCGCAGGCAGCAGCACCTTCTGGATGGCTTTGGGCACCGTACCGATGGACTCATGATGGATGGGGGCCCAGGTAGCGGGCACAAAGGTGGGTTCCGCAGTGGGAACCGGCGGCGGGGTGGGCGTTGCAGGCACAGGGGTCGGTTCGTACACTGCAATCTGCATTTCATTGCTCTGGAAGGAGTTCTCGTTTTCCAGAGGATCCTTGGCAGTAGCGGTGAACTGGAACTTACCAGAGGTGGAAAGTACGGTATCACGGGACAGGGTACGGCTTTCGCCCGCCTTGATGCTCTCAAAGGTGTACAGCTCCATCGTGCCATGAGAAATAGCAACATCCGTGGCATCCACTTTGCTGTCGTTGGCGATGGTAATGGTAAAGCGGACGCCTGCCGGATCATCATACACTTCGGTACGATCCGGTACGGCGGTCAGAGTCAGATGCAGCGCATCATCAGGATTCATGGCAGTGATCGTCAGGGTATTGCTGGCCGTGCTCACTTCTGTGCCGGTGGAATCCACCGCATTGATGATAAACTGATAATCGCTGGTTTCTGTCAGGGTAATTTCCTTTTCCAAGGTGATGGTCTTGCCTGCGTCCACTTTCTGGTTGGTGAACACATCGCCCAACACAGCATCCGTCACGCGGATATCGCTCATATCTGCGCTGCCCTTGTTCTTGAGTTCGAGGGTCAGGGTCAGCGTGCCGCCTGCCACCACGCCCTTGGTGCTGCTGGACAGTTCGGCTACCAGATTGGTCTCTGCAAAGGAAATCACTTTCTCATCAACCGTATAGGTTTCTTCCTTACTGCTGCCTTCGGCTTTGTAAGTGATCTTTGCGCTGCTGGTAAGGTTGCTTTTTTCCATGGTGGCCTTGTAGGTAAGCTCTACCTTGGCACCGGGATCCAGCTTGGGCACGGTTTGCGCCTTGCTGTTGATATCCTCGTTTTCGACGATGGTAACATCCTCAAGTGCGACTGTACCAGCGTTGGTAATGGCATACTTCACCTGAATTTCCTGACCCTCATGGGCAGCGGAAGGGGTGATGGTACGCTCCACATCAATGGCAACAGCGGCTTCCTGACGGGAAACTGTGGCACGGATCGCCTGGCTGCGGGGCGTAGCCTGGCCATTTTCCTTGTAGACAGTATACTTGGCAAAATACTGGATGAAGCCCTGTTCCAGTTCCCGCTCATTGATGCTGTAGGTGCCCGTCCAGGTCTGGGATTCCCCTGCCTTCAAAACAGCGGAACCGCCATTACCGAAATCCGTAATAATCTCTGCCTGCGGGCTGAAAAGAACAACGGGATCCTGCAGGTCCTGGTCGGTGGTATTGGATACGGTTATGGTCACATTCACTTCGCCGGGGCCGGAAAGATACGCCGGCGACAGCTCGATGGCACAGGTAACAGGATCCTCATCAGCGTACGCAATGGCTGTGATCGCCATCAGCGCAAGGATCAACGCACACAGTGTCAGCAATCCGCGTTTTTTCATGCTACATCCGGGCTGCCAGAAGCAGCCCAACCTCCCTTCGCCCACCCAAACCATTTTTCGGCTTCGGTTATGGGTATTCTTGCCATGGTGCATATTCTTCATTCCACAAGGAAGATACAAGCCTATGCTTTCTACCTTATTTTATTACAGAAATGTTTCAATGTCAAGAAAAGCCGCATCTGGAAGGGAATTGTTTTACATATGATTCACATTTTAAAATCAGGGCATCAGGTTGAGCATATCCTCCTCATTGTTCACATCCACAAAACTATCCGGAACCTGCCCCACAATAATACTTTCCGCAATGGGCACAGTACTGGTAACCCGTACTTTTCTGGAATCTGCCGGAACGATGAGACTGACCGAGGTTTCCAGCGTAAGAAACAATTTGTGGCGCGTCTGGTTGATGCCGGCAGTTTCGAATTCTGTTTCAAACTGCGTACTGACAGCCCCGATGGGAACAATCTGCACGGCGATTCTTGGTCCGAAGCCACCCAGGAAGCGAATGCCCAGCGCTGCACCAAGCGGCACATCAACCATCTGATTTTCAATGCTGTTCAGCTCCTCCTGCGCCAGAATCGCTGTCTGTGTAGCAATCTGATTCATGCGCATGGTATTGGCCCGAAGCATGGAAACCCGGCCATCCGTATCCATTTGTACTTCCATCAGATCATCATAGGATATACCTTCCCCCACCACCTGCTGTGCTGCCCGGTTGACGGTTTCCAAAGCAATGGAATGAGCCGTGGCATAAGCCATATCCAGCAGGGTCTGGCTCAGATTCTGTTCAATCAGCAGGAAGGCTGCCGTCAATAGCAAAAGTACCAGAGCAGCCCAGCGAACGCATCTTCGTTTTTTTCTCTCCTTCATGCCCGATCCCTCCATAGAAGGATATGCCAATCAAAACATCCTATGAACCAAATCACGTCCGGTTTGTTACAGCGTGGTATGGCGCATCGCCATCAAAGTGTGGTATAATCAATTGCGTTTTTCTGTTTGCAGCTTTGTGCTGCCCAAGCGCCAAAACCATTGGGGAGGAAACTCGTTTGTATCAGCAGGATCAAACAACAAATAACCAATCCTGGTATGAGGAGAACCCTGCGTATCAGCAACCGGCACCGGATGATCAGGATTTTTATACACCCAAAAAGCGAACCATTTTCAAACCCAAGCTGACAAAACCCAACTTCATTGTTTCCATGCTGGTATGCAGCGTGCGCCTTGCTGTGCTGCTGATCGTGCTGGCTGGGCTGGCGCTGGGCGGCATGATCTTCGGCATTGCCAAAGGCTATATGGAAACCGCACCCACGCTGGATCTGGCTTTGCTCAGCGATCAGGACAAAACCTCCTTTTTGTACGATTCCAAGGGAAATGTCATCACCGACTACAAAGGCACTGAAAACCGCATCATGGTGAATATTTCCATGATGCCCCAGAACCTTTGCAATGCTTTTGTCGCTGTGGAAGACGCCCGTTTCTATACCCATAACGGTATTGACATCAAGCGTATTGTGGGTTCCTTTATCACCAATTTCACCACCGGTTCCCAGCAGGGCGGTTCCACCATCACCCAGCAGTTGATTAAAAACACCGTTCTTTCCAGTGAGCAGAGTTATAAGCGCAAAATTCAGGAAGCCTATCTGGCCATGCAGCTGGAAACCCGCTATACCAAAGCGCAGATTCTGGAATGTTACCTGAACACCATTTATCTGGGCGAGAATTATTATGGGGTGGAGGTTGCCTCTCAGGGGTACTTTGGCAAATCCCTCAGCGAATTGAGCCTGCGGGAATGCGCCATGCTGGCCGGCATGACCAACAATCCTTATTACTACAATCCCCGCCGGAATTTCTATACCCGCACTTCGGAAACCACCGACTATCAAAAAATCACCAATGACCGTACCGACTATGTGCTGCGCTGTATGTACGAAAACCAGTTCATCACGCAGGCGCAGTATCAGGAAGCCCTGAACCCTGCCACGGCCAACGTGCTGGAGCATTCCTCCATGGAAGGAGAGGGAATGTACCAGTATGCCCACTATGTGGAGTATGCGGTCAGCGATATTGTGGACTGTTTTCTGGAGATGCGGGGTCTGGAGAATACCAGCGAAAACCGCTACAAAATGGAAAATGAACTGCGCACCGGCGGCTACCACGTAACCCTGGCGATCGATACAGAAATCCAGCAGATCGTGGAAGACACGCTGGCTAATTGGAATGATTATCCCGCCCTGCGTGATCCCAGTGACAAGATTTATCGTGCCCGCAACGCAGATGGTAGCTATCAGGAGATTATTCAGCCGCAGGTGGCTGCCGTTGTGATGGACTACCGTACCGGCGAGATCAAAGCCATGGTTGGCAGCCGTACGCCGCCAACCCAGCGCAAGACGCTGAACCGGGCCACGGATATGAAAATGCCTATCGGTTCTTCCATCAAGCCCATTGCCGTCTATGCCCCTGCATTGGAGCTTGGCGCTTCTCCTGCCAGCATCGTTTACAATATGCCGTTGCCCATCAGCGGATGGCGTGGCTCTGATGGCAAGGACAGCTGGCCCCGCAATTACGGCGGCAGCGACTACACAGGCCCCCAAACCTTCCGACAGGCTATGAAGCGCAGCCACAATGTATCCGCTGCCCAAGCGCTGATCAACTATGTGGGCGTGGACCGTTCCGTGGAATATCTGATGCGTATGGGCGTGGACCGTGACAACATTGATGCAACACCTTTCGGCCTTTCACTGGGTTCCAGCGGGATTACGCCTTTGCAGGAAACTGTGGCTTACAGCGTGCTGGCCAATGGCGGCGTATACCAGAAGCCCATTTCCTTCCTTGGCATCTCTGACAGCACTGGTAAAGTGGTTTACGACAGCCATGCCCAGCAGATTCGCTATCAGGTGTTCCGGCCCTCCACCAGCTGGATGATCGTGGATATGATGAAGGATGTGGTTTCCGGCGGAACCGGCACCAAAGCCAAAATCAGCGGTCAGACGGTTGCCGGAAAGACCGGTACCAACAGCGATTCCCGTGGCATCACCTTCTGCGGTATGACGGGCTGGTACGTCTCCACCATCTGGGTGGGACACGATAACTACAAGCCGCTTTCCTCCAAAACCACCGGCGGCAACTCTGCTGCTCCCATCTGGCAGGCCTACATGAGCAAGATTCACAAAGCCAAAGGATTGGAAAACCGGGATATTATCGAGGCTGACCCATCTGAAGTGGAATTGGTGAAGGTTACCACCTGCGCCGTCAGCGGTCAGCTGGCTACCGATGCCTGCCGCAATGATGTATTGGGGTATGGCGTGGTAACCGACTATTGGTATGCTCCCACTGCTCCCTCCGTATCCTGCCAGATGCACCAATCTCTGCAGGTTTGTGCCGATACCAACATGATCCCCAGTGAATATTGCCGGAACGTGGTCACCAGAGGCGTTATCGCCATCCCCAACGGACATCCCCTGAGCCGTTTTGTCAACGACCCGGAGTATGGCAACGTATTGTCTGAATACCTGGGAAGCACTACCAGCTATGCGGTTTGTTCCTATCATCAGTATGGCGACGGCGGCTATCAGAATTATGACCCGACCGTGCAGAATGTACTGATCCCTGATGCCCGCCAGCTGATTGACAGTGCCTACAGCATCATGTCCATGCTGGATCCTTCCTCCGATTTGTACAACAATATCCAGCGGGCCATCAACAATCTGGATATGATCATCTCCAACCCTGCCGCCAGCACAGCGGATGTGGCGGCTGCCATGGCTGCGCTGACCCAGGCCATGGCTGGATACTAAACAGCACACAATGAAAAAGGGGAAGGTGCAGGAAACTCAGTTTCCTGCCGGGGGTGGGCAGAGCCCACAAACCCTGCGCCGCAGCGCTTTCCTGCAAGCACAGCGAGCGCCAAAGGCGCAAGATGTGCGGCTTCGACCAAATCGTATGGGTTTATCGATAGTCAGAACCGCCCGGTCATCTGATTTTGATGACCGGGCGGTTCTGTATGTAGCTTATTCCAGATTCAAAAGTTCCAGCGTTTTAGGTAAACCGCTGAACACCTTGCGAAGGCTGTCAGCGTTAGCGGATTTGCTGATAAGCGCAGGTACGATCCAGTGAGAAACCGCAATATCCGCTGCGGCTACAAAGCCGCCACGCACACGGCGCATTCCTGCCTCCATAAAGCGGCGCATATCTTCCAGCGTCACTTCCGGAATGGCAATCTGCTGCTGCACCATGGTATTTTTCATATCGGTAAACCATTTGTCAGCTTCCGTCAGAAGGGGATGCACATCCGAACGAATCTTCCGGAAGGCTTCCAGAGAAGCCGGACGGATGGTCTGCCATTCATCCCCATGCCCGAAAGTACGGCGGAGATGGTTGGGGGCACGGAACACCGGCACGAAGAGTGGAATGGTATCGTTGACAGAAGCAACAAAAATGTTTTTGTGGCCAAAGGCAGTCACGCTCTCTGTACCAACCGGCTGAATGGCAACCGTGGGAGTGCGGAGATCGTTTTCCGGCAACAGGCTGACCAGTTCGATCTGTTCTTGTGCCTGATGGACTGCGCAAACGCTCTGCAAGCCAAGGCTTTCCATCATCAGCGTTGCGAAGCGATAGCCATCCTCGCGGGTGGCGGCGCACAGACAAAGGGTATCGCTGACGGAGAACAGCACCAAAAGGCTCATGGCTTCATCCTCACTGAGAGCAAAACCATTATTGTTCATATGCTGACGCAGATTTTCAGCCATTTCGGATACCGTGTACCGCTGGCCCACCACAGGTGAAAGCACCACACGATTGGCGTCGGAACTGGTAAGGCAGTTGATATGCTGTTTCACATATTCCTGCGTCTTTTCTGCAACTTCACCGCTCAGCGCCTGGGCAGTGGCTTTCAAAGATTCGCAGGTTTTCTCCAGCGTTGCCACTTCCTGCTTGAGACGATCAGACTCGCCACGGAGCTTGTTGGACAGGTTGGAAAGGACTTTTTCACGATATTTCTTTTCGTTTTCCTTAGCGGAATCCAACTGCATCAGCAAATCAAGGCGCTCCGCCTCGATTTCTGCCAGTTGTTCCTGTGCTGCAGCGGTGGTGCGGGTGCTGAAGCCCTTGCGGCGGAAAGCAGTCATCATATCCTGCATAAAGCTTTCGTTGGTAAGCAACTGTGCCAGGGCACCTTCCCGGAGATCGCTGTTCTGCCATACATATTCCAGATCCATCAGCAAACGCTCAATGGGATTGTCCACCATCTGATAGGTGGACTGCTCGCCCTGAAAAGCGCCGGACTGCACCATATGGCGTTCCACCACATGATGCACCGACTGGGGCTTGCGCATACTGTGAGTAATCTGGCGGGCATTGCGGTTCAGGGGCGTACCATTGAAATGACCGGCGGGTTCCTCGATGGGCAGTTCTTCTTCTGCGCTTTCCACCTCAGCGCTGAGGCGGTTGGCGCTGCTGCTGAGGGGCTGCGCCAGACGGGACAGCTGCTGATCAAAGCTCAGATCCTGATCCAGAATTTCCAGACGGGAACCGATGGGCAAAGCAGCTTCTTCTGCTTCCGCTGATGTGTTTGCAGGCTTCGGCTCTTCCACAGCAGGTTTTTCGTCGTCATCCTGCATCTTCTGCTCTTTCTGAACAGGTTTTTCCTGTTTGGCCTTAGGCTCATGGGAAGCATTCTCTGCCAATTTGGCCTGTTCCGTTTGAGGCTTCTTTTCCTGCTTGTTTGGCTTTTCCTGCTTTGCAGGCTGTTCCTTGACAACAGGCTTATCTTCTGCGACCGTTGCCTTTTCTGGTGCAGCATCACCAGCGGTTTCTGCCGGCTTTTCTTCCTTGGCAGGTTCAGCAGCGCTGGCAGCCTCGGCGGGCTTATTTTCATCCACATGGCCGCGTTCCTTGCGGCGCAAAGCGCTGCGGCGCTGCCGCCAGTTGAGCAACTGCTCCGGATTCCAGCAAATGCGGCGGTTGCCCAGGATTTCGGTGTCAAACTGATGCAGCAGGAAGCTGTCATCGCCAAAGGGCTTGAGAGCATCCAATTGCTGCAAAGCCACTTCCTCCCGGGCAACTGGCCCCAACAGCAGCTTGCCATTCTGTACAAGCACCATGGCCGTCAGCGCACCGGAGGCATCCTTTCCGGCTTCCACCACTTCGAAGCAGGCACCGGGCGCAAACTCACAGATCACATCGGAATAAATCGCCTGCTGATTGCGTTCGCCCTGATCGGGGGCATAATTGCGATTCTGGCGCACCTTGACCAGTTCCCGGCCATCCGAAACCAGATTGATGGCACACAAACCGTTGATTTCCCGCATACGCTCCTTGAAGGTGCTCTGCTCGCGCTTATCGGGAACGATGCGGAGACTGCCGTCGTCCGGAAAAAGTTCCTTGCTGCCGAGCAACATTTCGCCCTCACGGGTACAAAGCGGAAAAACACGGAAAATGACTCGCTGTTTATTATCTTCTTCCACAAAGGCCAGCGTTACCGTTCCGTTCATTTCCTTCATATTAAATACAAACCCTTCAATTACTTTGCTGTGCTCAACGAAAAATTATGAATGAACCGTGAACACGCATACAGTTTAATCTCGAAAACGATTTTCGTCAATACTCTGCGACATTTTCGGGCAAGTTTCCTACAAAATGCACAGGTCTTATCGTTTGTATTTGTAAATTGTTTCTCAGTTTTCTTGACAATTTAATATTTTTGTAATATATTTGGTTCCGTCGGAAAGACTGTGCAGCAGCCCTTGATCGCCTGCCAGCCAACGGCAAATCAAAGGAGGTTTCCCATGTTTATCAGGCAACAGACGAACCAAAGAAGCCTTTTTTCCCGCTTGGTTTTTGCTTTTCTGATCCTTCTTTTGTTTATCAGCTTTTCGCTGCCCGAGGCTATGGCAGCCTCCGGCAATACCGGTACCACCACAGCCAAGGTGGTGCTCCGCAAAAGTGCTGACAAGGATTCCAAAGCTTTGCAGACGATTCCCGAAGACGAAGAAGTGGATCTGCTGGGCACTTCCGGCAGCTGGTACAAAGTGCGCTATGGCAACTTTTCCGGCTATGTGATGAAGAAATATGTGAAGGCCAGCAAGACCAGCACTGTCGCCAATGAGGAAAAGATCGAGGCGCTGGGCGACCCGCCCGGAGCCATGCGCATCGGTGATAACAACAGCGATGTGAAAAAACTGCAAAAGGCTTTGAAGATTCTCGGTTACTATGATGGCGATATCGACGGCGATTACGGTAAAGGCACCACCGCCGCCGTGAATGCCTATCAGGAGGATCACAAGCTGGAAGCGGATGGCGTTGCGGGCCGTTCCACGGTAAAGAGCATTTTCGGCAGCTGCGCTTCTACCTCCATGAATGCCGAGCTGAACGGTTCTTCCTCCGGCAAGCGCAGCACATCCAACACCAGCAGTTCCAGCACCTCCAAATACAAAACCGTTGACAGCATTGCTGACATCGGCAGCGCTCCCTCCCCCACCAAGGAAGGCAGCAGCGGCACCGACGTTGTCAAGTTGCAGCAGGCACTGGAATACCTGGGATACTACGATGGCGCTATCGACGGCGATTATGGCTCTGGCACCGTCGCCGCTGTGAAGAAGTTTCAGACAAAGCGTGGCTTGAAGGCCGATGGCGTTGCCGGTGTGGGAACCCTGAAAGTAATTTTCGGTTCCTCCGCTTACAAAACCTCTTCCTCTTCGTCTTCCAAAACCTACAAAACCGAGACGCTGGACTGGTTCAAGGATGACGTCACCCGTGTGATTCCCAAGAATGCCCGCTTTACCATCAAGGATGTTAGCACCGGCAAAACCTTTGAGGCCGTTCGCTGGTCCGGTTCCAACCACATTGACGCAGAACCCCGCACCGCCTCCGATACCAAAACCATGAAGGCCATCTACGGCGGCTCCTGGAGCTGGCGCAGACGTCCCATTCTGATCATGTACAATGGTCACGTGTACGCCGCCTCCATGAACGGTATGCCTCACGGCACCTCTACCATCAGCGGCAACAATTTCAACGGTCATTTCTGTATCCATTTCAAGAACAGCAAGACCCACGAAACCCAAAAGGTGGACAGCGAGCATCAGAATGCCGTAGACCGAGCCGCCAAGGCCACCTGGTAAGAGCCATCATTGTATCCAAAAGAAATTTTCTTCCGTCCCTTGACTTTCGTCCTCATCTTCCCTATAATATGCCTCACAGGCAATGATGGGAAGGAGTACCCAGCAGGTGCACGTCCTCAGAGAGCTTTCGGTTGGTGCAAGAAAGCGGCGGCACGTTGGCGAATACATCCCTGAGCCCGGCTGTGAACTGACAGTAGCAGACCGACGGTGCGCCGTTTACAGCGCAGGCGATGTGTTGGCATCGCACAGAGGGTGTACGCCGTGAGGGGTGCATCAAACGGAAGTGGTACCGCGACAGATTTTCTGCCGCCTTCCCCTATTTTGACGGGGAAGGCGGTTTTCTTTTCCCCGAATACTAAAGGAGGTTATCCCCATGATTCCAGAAGGTATCCAATTTGCCGACAGATTCGACGGCGTAACCGGAAGCGCCATTCGCGAGATCTTCAAAGTGTTGGGCAAGCCCGGCATGATCTCCTTTGCCGGTGGCAACCCTTCTCTGGCAGCCTTGCCGGATGAAGTGTGCGCAGAGCTGGCTTACGAAGCCATGAAAGCCGATGGCAAGCGCATTTTGCAATACGGCGCCACCGAGGGTTACCCGCCCTTTGTGGAAAGCCTGAATGCCTATATTTCCAAGCAGTATGGCTTTGATCTGGAGGAAAACGGCGTACTGCCCACCACCGGCTCCACCAGTTGTATGGACCTGATGCTGAAAGCTTTCATCAACCCCGGCGATGCCGTGCTGGTGGAAAGCCCCACCTTCCTTGGCAATATGCAGACGCTGAATCTGTATCAGGCCAAGCTGATCCCGGTGGAAAGCGATGAGGGCGGCGTCCGGCTGGATAAGCTGGAAGAAGCCATCAAGGAACATCACCCCAAGCTGTTCTATATCATTCCCTCCTTCCAGAATCCTTCCGGACGTACACTGGCTGCCGACCGCCGCAAACCCATTGCGGAACTGGCCAGAAAATACGGTTTCATCGTTCTGGAGGACGATCCCTACCGTGACCTGCGCTATACCGGCGAGCATCTGCCCACCATCAAGAGCTTCGATACCACCGGTCATGTGGTCTATATGGGCAGCTTTTCCAAGATCATCAGCCCCGGCCTGCGGGTAGGCTTCCTGGT
The DNA here is from genome assembly GCA_017501255.1 of Clostridia bacterium. Taxonomy (GTDB): domain Bacteria; phylum Bacillota; class Clostridia; order Christensenellales; family Aristaeellaceae; genus Limiplasma. The sequence continues at coordinate 55,347 of JAFVXE010000021.1, forward strand.
AGCCCAGAAGGATATCCTGCGCAAGTGTACCATTGGCAAGCAGGGCACCGACCTGCATACCCCCAACCTGAACCAGGCCATGGTGGATCTGTTCCTGCGCAGGGGTATGCTGGATGGTCACATCAAGAGCATCCTTCCCGCCTATCGGGAAAAGATGGAACTGATGCTGGAGGAACTGAAATCCTTCCCGGAAGGCACCCAGTATTTCGTGCCGGAAGGCGGTCTGTTCATCTGGGTGGAAATGCCGGAAGGCTTCAACGCCACGGAGTTGTTCCATGCTGCCGTGGAAGCCGGTGTCGCCTATGTTCCCGGCACTCACTTCTATCCCTACGGCGGCCACCACAACACCCTGCGCCTGAACTTTTCCAACTCCACGCCGGAACAGATTCGGGAAGGCATGGGCAAACTGCGCAAGCTGTTTGCAGAGAACATGGGCTGACACAATAATCGAAACGCTGTATCAATCAATAATCATAAAGGAGAAATCACCATGCACGTACTTGATATGCTCAAAGAGCGCGGATTCGTGGCTCAGGTAACCTTCGAAGAAGACCTCTACAAGGCCATGGAAAAAGGCCCCGTTACCTTCTACCTGGGCATTGACCCCACCGCCGACAGCCTGCACGTTGGCCACTTCATGCCCATCATCATGGCCAGCCACCTGCAGAAAGCCGGTCACCGCCCCATCATCCTGTGCGGCGGCGGCACTGCCATGATCGGCGACCCCAGCGGCAAGACCGATATGCGCAAGATGCTCACCAAGGAAACCATTGCCGGTAACGTCGCTGCCATCCAGAACCAGCTGAGCCGCTTTATGGAGTTCGGCGAAGGCAAGGCCACCATGGTCAACAATGGCGACTGGCTTTTGAACCTGAACTATGTTGACTTCTTGCGTGAAATCGGTGCCCACTTCAGCGTGAACCGTATGCTGACCGCCGAGTGCTACAAGCGCCGCATGGAAACCGGCCTTACTTTCCTGGAGTTCAACTACATGATCATGCAGAGCTACGACTTCCTGCAGCTGTTCAAGACCCATGGTTGCCGTCTGCAGATCGGCGGAGACGATCAGTGGTCCAATATGCTGGGCGGTGCTGACTTGATCCGCCGCAAGGAAAAGGAAGACGCATTCGCTCTCACCTGCAAGCTGATCATGACCCACGATGGCAAGAAGATGGGCAAGACCGAAAAGGGCGCTTTGTGGCTGGATCCCAACCGCACTTCTCCCTACGAGTTCTACCAGTACTGGCGCAACGTGGCCGATCAGGACGTGGAACGCTTCCTGGGCCTGCTGACCTTCCTGCCCATGGACGAAGTTCGTCGTCTGGGCGCTCTGGAAGGCGCTGAAATCAACGAGGCCAAGAAGGTGCTGGCTTTCGAGATTACCAAGATGATCCACGGCGAAGAAGAAGCCACCAAGGCTGCCGAAGCTGCTGCTGCCCTGTTTGCCGGCGGTGGTGCCAGCCAGAATGTGCCCACTTTCGAAGTGTCCGCTGCCGAACTGGCCGAGGACAACCGCATCACCACCCTGCTGGCCTCCTGCGGCCTGTGCAAGAGCCGTGGCGATGCCCGTAAGATGGTGGAATCCGGTGCTGTTGCTGCCAATGAAGAAAAGGTTACCGACATCAACATGGCCATCACTGCCGAAATGATTGGCACCGAAGGCCTGCTGCTGCGCAAGGGTAAGAAGGGCTACTGCCGCCTGATGCTGAAAGCATGATGAAAGCCTATAAAACGCTGCTGAAAGAAGCCAGTGATGAAGTGATCATCAACAAGAGCCGCTTCATTGGCTACGCAGCGCCTGTGAAAACGGTCGAGGAAGCGCTCAGTTTCCTCGACCGTATCCGTACCAAGCACAAGGATGCCACCCACAACTGCTATGCCTACATCATCGGACAGAATGCGGGCATCATGCGCTACAGCGACGATGGCGAACCCGGCGGCACTGCGGGTATGCCCATTATCGAAGTGATGAAAGCCCGTGGCGTGGTGGACTGCGCCGTGGTGGTAACCCGCTATTTCGGCGGCATTCTGCTGGGGGCAGGCGGGTTGGTAAGGGCCTATACCCAGGGCTGTGTCATTGCCCTGAATGCGGCGCAGGTATGCGAAATGCACCCCACGGAAACATGGATGTTTGAAGTGGCTTATCCCCTGTGGGATAAAGTGCAGCATACCCTGAAAAGCCTGCCCGTCCGGCTGGAAAGCACCGAGTTTACCACTGCCGTGGCTTTTGAAATCAGCGTGAAGGCAGCGGACAGCGAGGCAGTACAAGCCGAACTAACCCGGGTGACCGACGGGCGCATCGAGGCGCTATTGGAGGAAGAAAGCTATTCCCCATGGGTGGAGAATGCTGTGGAATCAACATAAGGAGATACCCATGAACCCAAACAACATCATTGTCCGTGATATGCTGCCCCATGAAGCCGACCGGGTGGGACAGCTTCATAATCAGATTCATGCGCTGCATGTAAACGGTCGGCCGGATATGTTTGCGCCCAATTATGATAACTCCGCTGATATGATGAAGTGGTTTGCCGATCAACCCAACAATCGTGTGCTGGTTGCTGTTCGGGAGGATACCATCCTCGGCTATGCGGTGATGGATTATCTCATCCGTGAGGCTTCCCCCTACTCCCTGCCACGCCGTTCCATTCATGTGCAGGAGATTTGCGTGGACGAATCGGCCAAGCGCTGTGGTGCAGGCCGTGCCCTGATGGAATACATCTACGAGGATGCCCGCAAACGGAGTTATCCCCGGGTGGAGCTGGATGTGTGGGACTTCAACGAAAGCGCTCACCAGTTCTACGAAGCAGTGGGCATGAAAGATTTCCGGCATTATCTGGAGTATCGGGTATTCCCCCATCGTTTTACCCGGCTGGACACAAAGCACGCATCAGCTGCAATTGCCCTTTACAACAGTCTGAAAAACCTGCCCGGCTGCACATGGGATGAGGGCTATCCCAATCAGGAGATCATTGAAAGCGATCTTCAAAGCAGATATCTGTATGGCGCAATCGATGGCAATGACTTGATCGCCGTGGGTGCTGCGCTGCCGGATGAGGAACTGACCCATCTGGATTGTTGGACCATTCCCGCACAGAATCCCTGTGTCTTCTCCCGCATCGGGGTGGCATTGAACCGTCAGGGACAGGGGCTTGCCTCGCAAATCGTTCGCTATATGGAAGAGGAAATGCGCCTTAGCGGCTTTGATGCGGTTCGGATGCTGGTTTCTCCCGGCAATGCAAAAGCCCTCCACGTATACCGTGGCTGCGGCTATCAGGAATGCGGCAGCACCCGGATGTACGAAGAGGACTGGCTTTGTTTTGAAAAGAAGCTGGGATAAGCGATTGGTTTGTGGCAGGAATCAATTTTGATCCATGTCTTGCAGCAGCTGAATCAGTGCTGCATCATCTCCGGCATAGGTGAGCACAAACCGCTGCCCGAAACGGGTAACAAGACCGAACTGTTCCTGATCAACAAAGGTTTTCAGATAATCAGCCCGGTTGCTTTCATCGAAGTAGACCAGCACCGTTTCCTCCCCCACCGTCAGCTGTTGCCAGCGGGAAGCATCCGCAATTCCAACGGGTTCTCCCTCCGTCAGCGGCGCAAGGGATACGGAATAGCCTGCATCAGCAAAGACGGAAAGCAGCTTGGCATACAGTTTTTCCTGAGTCGGATTCTGCGCACAGGCGCACAAAAGCAGGCAGAAAATCAAAAGCCCTGCCAAAAGAATTCTTTTCCACGAAATCGTACGAACCATACGACCCATTCCTTTCGTTATACCACTAAGGAGGTGCGCCCATGCGCTGTGGTTGCCCCCATTGCGAGGCTTACATGATTCAATCCGAAACAGAGCACCAAGCCTGTGTATGCCCAGAGTGCGGCTATCGCTGCAACGCCTGTCTGGGCACCAATTCCATCATCACCCGGGAACAACTGGCTGCCCTGAAGGATGTGGAATGGTTTACGCCGGTGTTCGACCGTCCCCTCAACGACGAGGAAGCAGCTGCGGAAGAAGCCAAGGAAGAGGATTCCTTCAGCAGTTTTTTCGGCCGCTGATGTCGGAACCATGCTGGCTCATCATAGCACACCCGATGCAAAAACGCAACGGATACAAAACGAACCGGTTCAAGCAACGATCTTGAACCGGTTCGTTTTGTTATTATTTGCTCAGATGACCCTCATTGCTGGCCACCATGCCACGCTCCGCATCCAGCTTGACCACAGCGCCGCTCTTGAGAATATGCGTCGCATTCTCTGCGCCGATAATCACCGGCAGATTCAGGCTCATGCCTGCAATGGCACCGTGACCATTGGGGTCGCTATCCTCCAGAATCAGACCGCTGGCCTTGCGTACCAGAGGTAGCAGACTGTTATCCGTCTGCTTGACCACCAGAATATCGCCATCCTTGAAGGTTTTGAATGCTTCACTGACCGACTGGCATACGCACAGGCTGCCGCAGCAGCTCTGCTCCGTCACGCCGGTACCCGTGACCAGAATATGGCCCACCACGTGCACCTTCATCAGGTTGGTGGTACCGCTGATGCCCAGCGGCACGCCGGCAGTCATAACCACCAGCTCGCCATCATGCAAAAGTCCTGCATCCTCGCCGGCACGAACGGCCAGTTCAAACAGATCGTCCGTATTGCTGGCTTCTTCGATCACCAGCGGCGTAACACCCCAGCTGAGGCACAGCTGGCGGCATACGGTTTCATCCGTGGTGCAGCAGATAATGGGACAGTTGGGACGATACTTGGAGATCATGCGGGCAGTCCGGCCGCCCTTGGTTACCGTCAGGATGGCGGCAGCGCCCAGATCCTGCGCAGAGGTTACCGTGGCATGGGAGATAGCGTTGGTCACATCGGGAATCAGATCCGCTTCCCGCTCCTTGAAGCGCTTCACATAGTTGATATCCGCTTCCGCACTCATGGCGATGCGGGCCATGGTCTGCACGGCCTCCACGGGATACATACCGGCAGCGGTTTCACCGGAGAGCATGATGGCGCTGGTGCCGTCATAAATGGCATTGGCAACGTCAGTGGCTTCCGCACGGGTGGGGCGGGGATTTTTCATCATGCTGTCCAGCATCTGGGTGGCGGTGATCACCTGCTTGCCGCTGGAATAGGCCTTATGGATCAACGCCTTCTGGATGGGAGGTACCTGTTCCAGCGGAATCTCCACGCCCAGATCGCCACGGGCTACCATGATTCCATCCGCCACACGGATGATGTCATCAATGTTTTCAACGCCCTGCATATTCTCGATCTTGGCAATGATATTCACATTGGTGCGTCCCGCCTGGCTGAACAGCTTGCGCACATCCAGAATATCATCGGCGGTACGGGTAAAGGAAGCGGCGATAAAGTCAACGCCGTGCTCCACGCCAAAGAGGATATCCGCACGGTCCTCCGGGCTGATAAAGGGCATACTCAGGGCCACATCGGGCACATTGACGCTCTTGCGGTTGGAAACCACGCCGTCATTCTCCACAATACAGGTGATTTCCGTAGCGGTCACATTGCGCACCGTCATGCCCACAAGACCGTCATCCATCAGAATGGTATTGCCCACCTTGATATCCCGGGGCAGTTCCGGATAGGTGATGGAAGCACGCTCGTTGTTGCCAACGATACTCTTGGTCACCAGCGTAAAGGTCTGGCCTTTTTTCAGTTCCACCTTGCCGTTTTCAAAGGTTTCCAGACGGATTTCCGGGCCTTTGGTATCCAGCATGATGGCAATGGGCTTGTTCAGTTCCTGACTCACCCGGCGAATCCGCTTGATGTTCTCCAGATGGTACTCATGAGAACCATGGGAGAAATTCAACCGGGCCACATTCATGCCGGAGAGGATCAACTCTCTGAGCACCTCATCTTTTTCCGTGGAGGGGCCGAGGGTACAGACAATTTTTGTTTTCCGAAGGGTCATCAGACTCACTCCTTCAATGGTTATCCCTTTTCCTGCGGCATCCGGCCGCCGATGGCCTTGGATTCCAATTCCAACAGGTATTCTTTGATGAAAAGCCCACCGGCATAGCCCGTCAGCTTTCCATTGGCCCCCACCACCCGGTGGCAGGGAATGATGATCGGCAATGGATTGCGATGATTCGCCATGCCAGCCGCTCTGGCAGCTCCAGAATGGCCCGCCGCTTCCGCTTGCTGTTGATAGGTAATGGTATGCCCATAGGGAATTGTTTGCAGTACTTGCCAGCATTGCTGCTGGAACGCAGTTCCCTTGGGTGCCAGCGGCAGATGGAACTGCCGCAGTTTTCCTGCAAAATATGCTGAAAGCTGCTTTTGGGTCTCCTGTAGCAGCGGCGTGTTGATCAGGGTAGCCTCTTTGGCTTCCTGCCGACCAAACCGCAGCGATACAAGACAATCCGCCTCCTGTTGCAGCGTCAGCCAGCCAACAAGGCTATTCACATACCAGCAAACCAAGCTCATTGCTGCAAGGGTTGTACGGCTGCCCGCTGTTTACGAACGCTGCTGTACAGCATACAGGCAGCAGCAGCCACCAGCAGACAAATCAGGATCATCAACAGATAGAAGTGACCGGTGGTCAGACCGGTGACAGGCAGTCTGCCATCCAGTGCAAATTCCAGCACCACAATACCGGCCACAAACACCAGAATGACGAGCCAGCCAAAAACGCTCCTGCCACCGACCTTGCCAAGCATCCGGTTCAAACGGCTGCTCAGCAGAAGGATGGCGATGATGGGCAGCAATGCAGCCACCACCTGACCGATACGCAGGAAAATCATCTGCATATGACCATCATCCCTCAGGCTTTCCAGCACCACCATGGCAGCGCCGTACAAAGCAAGGGACAGCCAGCCGGTTTCACCGCTGCGGAAACCCGCTTTCTTCTGTGCAGCAAGATAAACCAGCAGCATCGCCACGGCAATCAGGCAGGAAAGGATGGCCTGATACAGATAGACCAGCATCCGGTACTCCACATTCACACCCATTCGTTCACACAGGAACAGCCATGGGAATATTTCCGTCATCCGGCCTTCTTCCACGATTTTGCCAATGCCCAGACCGGTATCCTGCTGACCCAGATACAGGGCGCACAGCAGCAGCCCCATGGGAACACAGAGAATATCCAGCAATTCGGCGGATTTTTCGCCGGTGATGGCGGCTGTCAGCAGAACTGCCAACAGCAGACCCACCAGCAGCCCCGACAGGGACAAACCACCGTCAAAGAAACGAAGGGTCAGCCAAAGATTCTCATAGGCATCCGTAAAATCGGAAAGATTCACCAGGCAGTACAGAAGCCGGGCGAATGCAATGCCCAGCACAGTGCCCGCCAAAGTCAGCACACAAATGGATACCGGCTGAACATTCCGTTTCTTTGCCAAAAGCAGCATGGCAGCAAAAAGTGCCAGCATACCAACAGCAGCACACAAACCCAGACGGTATCCCGTCAGGCCAAACAGTTCAAAAGATGCTTCCATGATTATTCACCGTCCGCAGCGGAAGCGAAATAGATGATATCCAGTACCTTGCGCTCTTCCGCCTGCTTTTCATTCACGATTTTGCCGTTGAATACCAGCGTGGCGCTGTTGCCGCCATCCAGATTGTAGGCCTGCTGGCAGCCCAGCTGATACATAATATCGGCAAATTCTTCGATGGTTACGCCAGCGGTGTTCTCCTCGCGGCCATTGACCACCACCAGGCAATAGGTCAGGGTATCCAGCTGGCCGATACCCGCACGGGGCTCGTCATAAACGCCGTGCTCCCACAGGTTATCCCGCATCTCCACCTTTTCGCCATCCACCACCAGGCCGGGGCCGAAGGCAAACGCATTGACCAGCTCGTGCTTTTCCTTGAATTCCTTCATAGCCTGCTTCTGGCCATCCTGACCGTTGGGCACGATATGGAAATCGCCCAGTTCGTCTATCCAGAGAAGGTCCATGGTCTTGCTGGGCTTTTCACGGCCTTCGGTGCCCATGCGGGTGATGTAGCCGGTAGCCACCATGCTGTAAAAGTCGCCGTTCATGGCAACCACAGCGTTATAGTTGGAGGCAATAGCGGTGGTGAAATTGGTGCGCTCGGAGCTGAGCTTGTTGCCTGCCAGCGCAGTGCGCAGCTGGGAGGGCGTTGCCACTTTGATATAGGCAATATAAACATCGCTGTCATACATCCGGCGCTGTTCCAATTCCACGATCATGCTCTCGTCGCGGTAGCCGTTTTCGGTAAAATTGGCTTCGATGGGTGCATTGCCGGGCACGCCCAGTTCCACAGGCAGGGGATCAATGCCGGAGGAGGGCAGAATATCGCTGAACACAGCGCTGGCAATCACCGCAATGGGCTGACGCTTTGCGCCATACGCTTCATCATCGGATTCTTCCATGAGCAGTTCATCGTAATAGTCCTCTGCTTCCTCCATCACTGCACCGGAGGGAATGAGAAAAATCAAAGAAAGGGCCATCAACAGAACCAGAGCAAACAAAACCGGGAAGCTGCTTTTACGCATGGTAGGGTTTCATTCCTTTCAGCAATGATGACGGGTATGCATACCTCGTCAATAATAGTATACTATAGCCAAGTTCACTTCGCAAGAGAAGGAGATGTAAAGTCTTTCATCTAGTTGCCAAGAGGCGACATAAAGATGTATAATGGTATGAACATCCGGTCTTTTGAAAATCCAGTATATGCACAGGAGGAACCACCATGCGTGAGATGAGTTTGTTGTTTCCCAACGGTTTGAGCAAGGCCCTGACCCTCAGCTACGATGACGGTGTTGAACAGGACGCCCGTCTGATTGAGATAATGAACAAATACGGCCTGAAAGGCACTTTCAACCTGAGCGGCGGTCTGTTTGCCCCTGAAGGCACCGTGTATCCCCAAGGACAGATTCACCGCCGCATGAGCAAGAGCGCCGCTTATGATCTGTACCATAACTGCGGCCACGAAATTGCGCTGCACGCCTATACCCACCCCGATCTGACCTTGCTCAGCAAGGGCACAGCTGCTTATCAGATCGTCAAGGACAGGGAAGCCCTGGAAGAAATGTTTGGCCGCATTGTGCGGGGCATGGCCTATCCCTATGGCACCAACAGCGAAGGCACGGCCGAGCTTCTGAAAAACTGCGGCGTTGCCTATTGCCGCACGGTGGAAGCCACCTGCCGTTTTGATATCCCCTCCGACTGGCTGCGTATGCCCAGCACCTGCCACCATAACCATCCCAAGCTGATGGAGTTGACCGAGGAATTCCTCAAGGAGCCCAACTTCTTCTGGTCCCGGCCCAAGCTGTTCTACCTGTGGGGTCACAGCTACGAATTCGAAGCCGACAACAACTGGCACGTCATTGAAGAATTTGCTGCCCGCATCGGCGGCAAGGATGACATCTGGTATGCCACCAATATCGAAATTTATGATTATGTGGATGCTTGGAAGCGCATGATCACCAGCGCAGATGGCCGCCGTATCTACAACCCCAGCAACCGTCCTATCTGGCTGTGGGCCGATCAAAAGATCCACAAGGTGGATGCTGGTTGTGAAATCGTTCTGGATTAACGGTTTGTTCACACCTGAAAGCTGGTTCTTTCTTGTGTTTTGTGCGGTTTTCTGTTATGCTATAGACAGCGGTTTGAGCCGCTCAAGGAGGAACTATGCGACTGCAAAAGTATCTGGCATCCTGCGGCGTTGCATCCCGGCGGGCTTCTGAAAAACTGATTGCCGATGGCAGAGTCAGCGTGGATGGCGTGGTCATCACGGAAATGGGCACTCAGGTGGAGGAAGGTCAGCACGTTACAGTGGACGGCAAGCCCGTTACCCCTGAGGCGGAAAAGCATTATCTGATGTATCACAAACCCGCTGGCGAAGTGACCACCGCCCACGACCCGGAGGGCCGTGCCACGGTGCTGGATCGTTTCAAGGATTATCCTGTACGGCTGTACCCGGTGGGACGGCTGGACTATGACAGCGAAGGCCTGCTGCTACTGACCAACGACGGCGATCTGACCGAACGGATGCTGCATCCATCCCGTGAAGTGGAAAAGGTCTATCTGGCCCGGGTCAGCAATGTGGTCACCCCCGAGGAAGCCCGCCGTTTGGAGCGGGGCGTAATGGTGGACGGCCGCATGACCGCCCGTGCCAAAGCGAAGATCCTCAGTCAGCAAAACCTGTTCACTGATATGCTCATTACCATCCACGAAGGGCGCAACCGTCAGGTGCGCAAAATGGTGGAACAGATCGGGCATCAAGTGGTTCTCTTGCGCCGCATCCGCTTCGGTCCCCTGAAGCTGGGCGATCTGCCCCGGGGAATGTGGCGCCCGCTGACACAGGAGGAACTCAAACAGGTCACCGAATTGTAAATCTGCGTATATACGCACTGGATACACATATCAACTTTTAGGAGGCACACGACTATGAAAAAAGGCGGTCTTCTCGAAACTTTGCTCAGCAGCTTTCTGGGTGGTTCTTCTTCCTCAAGTTCTTCTTCCTCTTCCTCATCTTCCGGAATGATCGAAGATATTCTGGAAGATATCCTGGACGGGGATTCTTCCTCCAGCCCTCTGGGCGGTCTGATGGATAATCTGGGTGATACCGTATCCGATTTGACGGGCATCGGCGCAACCAACACCGAAGCCTCCGAAACCGCTAAACTGAACAGCAAAGAAAAGACTTCTACTTCTGCCAAAAAGCCCCGTAAGCCCGGCAAGCTCGGCAGAATCACCACCTCCACTTCCTCTGTGAAGGACAAGGCGGAAGCTGCCAAGGAAAAGGCCCGTGAAAAGGCATACGGCAAAACCGGCCGCACCGACAGAGCCAGCAATTCTTTCTCTTCTGTAAAGGATAAGGCAGAAGCCGCCAAGGAAAGAGCCCGGGAAAAGGCCAGCGCATCCGACAAGACCAGCAGAGTTTCCAGCGGCAGTTCCGTCAAGGCCAAAGCCATGGCTGCCCGTGCTGCTGCCAGGGAAAAGAGCGGCCGCTGATATGACTGCCTATGAATGCTGGCAGGAGCAGCGGGAGGCGCTGGGCGCAGAGCTTGCCAAGCAGCAGGATATGCAGGATGTAATCTACGCCACCCGCCATGCGCTTTTGCAGACGGAACAGAACGTTCTGGCAACCCAGAGCGACGACGTCCTTCGCCAGCAGATGGGCGTATTGTTTGCCTTGCTCAAAAACAGTATATCGCTGATGAATGTCCCCATCACCAGCACCACATGGACCGCCGCCTCCAGACGCAATGAAAAGCGTCTGGGGCGGGGTTTTCCTTTGCTGTTGACCGCAGGTTTTCTGTTGCTGGCTGCCTGCCTTTGGTGCTACGCCAAAAAGGATTTGCTGGGCTGGCTGCTGCCGTTGGGCGGCATTGTGCTGGCATTGATCGGATTGGGCATCAACCGCAGCGAGGCAAAAAAGGCATACGTTCCGCCCAAAGAACAGGCCAGGGTGACCCACACCGTAGACCCACAAGTTTTTCTGAGCGCCATTGACGGACAGATTCTGATGATCGATCGCTGTGCCAACGATTTTGCCTATCTGAACCAAACGCTGCGGACAGCATCTGACAGCATCAGCACGAAGAATCTGGAAGCCATTGCAGATGTGCTGGAGGCCATTTATGCCTACGATGACGATCTGCGCCCGCAGGCAGAGGATGCTATGAATCAACTGCTGCATGAAATGGGGCTGGAAACCATGGCCTATTCACCAGAGCATAGCAAACTGTTCAGCCAGCTGCCATCCAAGAATGCCACCCGCACCCTTTGCCCCGCAATTCTGTCAGCCCAGGATCACCGTCTGCTTCGGCGGGGCACGGCCGTTGTTGCAAACAATGCAGCCTGAGGAGGTACCATGCGTTATATCGGATTTGACATCGGCGACGGCGAAAGCGCTGTCGCCGCTTTTGAACAGGGTTCCGGTATCGAACCCATCATTCTGCCGGTAGCCGGACGAGGAAGTCTGCTCAGTGCAGTGGGACGCATCGGCAGCGAGATCGTCATCGGCGACCGTGCCTATACCGACAATCTGGCCGATAACCTCAGCGTGCGTTTCAAAAGCCGCTTCACCTATGATAAAGGTGCCAACAATGACATCGCCAGCTTTGTAAAGGGTGTTTTGGCAGATTTGCGCCAAAGCGGTTCCCTGAACCCGGATGATCGCTTCGTGATCGGCTGCCCGGCAGGCTGGAGTACCGCTGCCCGCAGCCGCTACCGGGAACTGATGATTCAGGCAGGGGTGGAAAACCCGCAAATCATTTCTGAATCCCGTGCTGCTTTTCTCTATGCCAAGTATGCCAAAACGGTAGCGCTGGATGTGGATATCCTCAACGAAAGCGCTTTGGTCATTGATATTGGTTCCTCCACACTGGATTTTGCGTATATTGTGGACGGACGGGAGACGGGCGTGGGCACTTTTGGCGAAATCACGCTGGGCGGCGGTTTGCTGGATGCTGAATTTCTGCGGCTGGCCGTGGAGCAAAGCCGGGAGAAGGAGAAGATTCGACAGGTATTTGCGGAAAGCAAAAGCTGGTACAGCTACTGCGAGCTGGAAGCACGCCGACTGAAGGAGGCATATTATTCCCGTCTTTCCAAAGATCCCACTGCCTGCATTAAAAAGCAACTGCGCATTTGCTATGACGGTATTCAAAAGCTGAATTTGCAACTGGATGCCAAACAGGCAAGCGCCATGACCGGCAATCCCTTGAGCGTATTGGGCGGGCGTTCTTTCAGTCAGGCCATTCAGGAGGCGCTGGCAAATGCTGCTCATCTGACTTGTGACAGACCGCCACGATTGCTGCTTCTGACCGGCGGCGCATCCCGGATGCCTTTCTTCCAGCAAGCCTGCAAAGAGGCTTTCCCGAATGCTGTCATGGTTTGCTGCCCGGAGCCGGAATTCTCCATTGCCAAGGGGCTGGCATATGCCGGCTGGATCGATGAGAATCTGCGGGCTTTCCGTCAGGCGATTGAAACGGAAATGACCACGGAGCGTATCAACCACGTGGTTTCAGAGGCCATTCCGGAACTGATGCCGCCGGTGATCAACACTTTGGTAGATTTGTTGATGGATGAAGCAACATTGCCCATCTATCGGGATTGGCAGCATGGCGATATCCTGACCCTGAATGATATGAACCAACAGTTGAAAAAGCGGATGGCTGACGTCCTTTCCTCCCCCATGACTGAAGAAGTGCTGGCGCCCGTCATTCACCAGTGGCTGCTTGCGCTGACCCCCGGGTTGCAGCGGATGGTTGATCCCATTTGTGACCGTTACGAAGTTCCCCGCAAGGAAATGCAGCTGAATCTGACAGCCTCCGGCAGCGGACAGGTAGCTGTTTCCACCAAACAGCTGATGGGGCTGCCCTTCCTTGGCACCCTGTTGGGATTGATCGTCAGTTTGATTGTCGGCTTTTTGTGCGGCGGCAGTGGTTTGGCGCTGATAGCCACCGGCCCACTGGGTTTTCTGGCGGGCGCTGTAATCGGTGCCATTGTTTCCCTGTTTGGCTGGAATGCCCTGTCCCATACGCTGATGAAAGCCAACATTCCCTTGCTGATACGCAGGATAACCAGCGAAAAAAAGCTCAGCGGCGATGCGACCCGGCAAAAACTGCGGGAAGCGCTCACCAAGGAACTCTGCGGAAAAGACAGCACCTTTGTCAAGCAGATCACCGAAGGCTTTTCCGCATCCTTCCGCAAATATCTGAAAGCCATTGCGCAAGCGGCGGAGATCCCCATCGAATAAAGAACTGCATCATTTGCTCAAGCAAACGGCAGACTATCAGGGGTCATGCCGCCCGAAAGGAGTCCTTTTGTCCATGAAACGTCTGCTTGCCTTGATGGTTTGTATCCTTCTGCTCACCAGTTGTGCTGCATCCGCAGAAACGCAGCGGTACACCGCCAGTTTTCTGGATGTATTCGATACTGCATCTCAGCTGGTGATTTATGCCGATTCTCAGGAGGAAGCCAACCGCCTGGCACAGTTGATCTATTCTGAATTACTCAGATACCACAAACTGTTTGACCAGTACAACGATTGGCCTCAGGTTACCGGTGTGTATGAAGTGAACCAGAAAGCAGCTGCCGAGCCTGTGACGGTAGAGGCAGAACTGTTTGATTTGCTTCGGTTTGCCAAGGAAATGGCTGTTTTGACAGATGGCAAAACCAACATTGCCATGGGCAGCGTGCTCAAATTATGGCATCAGGCGAGGGAAGATGGATTGAACCATCCCGAAAGCGCCTACCTGCCTGATGAAGACGCTCTGAAACAAGCTGCCCAGCACACCAATCCGGATGATTTGGTGCTGGACGAAGAAAAAGGCACCGTATTCTTTGCTGACCCGGCATTGCAGCTGGATCTTGGTGCCATCGCCAAGGGGTATGCCGTTGAGCAGGTGGCAAAAATGCTGGAAGCGGACGGTGTCAACGGCGTGCTGTTATCTATCGGCGGCAATGTGCGGGCGATCGGTGTGCGTCCGGACGGAACGGCCTTTCCCGTCGGTGTGCAGAATCCCGATCTGCAATCGGAGCAGAACCACATTGCCATCATATCGCTGAAAAATGCTTCTCTGGTGACCAGCGGCAGTTATCAGCGGTTCTATACAGTGAACGGTCAGCAATACCATCACATCATCGATCCGGTAACCCTGATGCCAGCCCGGCATCTGTGGGCCGTATCCGTGGTGACGAAGGACAGCGGACTGGCAGACGCCCTTTCCACTGCTCTGTTCAATCTGCCGCTGGAAGACGGACAGCAGCTGATTGCATCCCTTCCCGAAGCAGAAGCGCTTTGGGTGCTGATGGATGGCACCCTTATGGCGAGTGATGGTTTTCAGTCCCTGATGATCCAATAAGTGAAGAAGCAGCAAAAGCGGCGTATGCATTGTGCACACGCCGCTTTATTCTATTTGGTTGTTCTTCGCCCTATTGGGGTAACTGCTGGCTGATAAACCCTCTGAGTTTTTCCCGTGCGCTTTGCCAATCCAGCTGCGGATCCTCCAGCACATAGCTGGTCAAAGGCAACTTTTCCAGAATGCGAAGCTCCCGGCGCTGACGCTCCTTTAGGCAGGCTATATAGCCGTCAAAGCCTTGCGCAGAGATGCTTTGTCCGTATTTGCCTTCGTTGTGATAGGCAATCACCGCATCCAGCCAGCCCGGACGCTCTGGGGCGGCTTTCTGTACAGCTTCTGCAATGTGATTGTTTTCCAGATAAATAACCACTGGATTCAAGGGCTGAATGATTTCAGCAAGCTGCTGAATGTATTGCAGGGAGGTTTCTTCGGGAAAGCCGAAACGCATCATGGTTTCGCACATTGGATTCTGCAAAAGAACACAGTTGAACACATAGGTGGTATCTGGTGTAGCATTGGTGACAAACTGCCGCCATTTATCCAGCATCAGCGGCATTTCAACCTTCCAAGGCAGCCCATCATAAATCTTATTTGGCATCAGACGGTTGCGTTCTTCTTCGCTGCAATCGCATAGGGCAACAATCCTGCCCACTCCCCCATCTTCCTCAGCTGGAATATAGGCATGGAATTCATAATCCGCAGGATGCTGGCCTGTTCCCTCATCAACATAGCAGACTTTGCAGCTTTCTGAAAGCACTTCAGCCAGAAAAGCGGACAATGTGCTTTTACCGCAGCAGGGCATTCCCTCCACAATAAACAGTTGATGCTTCATACCCATGCCTCCTAAAAGCACTGGTTTACAGATCAGAACGCTGCCATCTCCTGCTGGATGCTTTCTTCGCAGGAACGCATGGCAAGGATGGTTTTCTCAAACAAATCGGTCAGTTCCCAGCCCAGCATTTCTGCGCCCTGAGCAATCACATCCCGGGAGCAACCGGCAGCAAACTTCTTGTCCTTGAATTTCTTCTTGATGCTGGATACTTCCATATCCATCACGCTTTTGCTGGGACGCATGAGCGCTGCCGCACCAATGAGACCTGTCAGTTCGTCAATGGCGAACAGCACCTTTTCCATCTGATGCTCCGGCTCCACATCGCTGCACAGGCCATAGGCATGGGAGCAGATGGCATGAATCATATCCGCACCGACTCCGGCAGGTTCCAGCAGCTCAGGAGCCTTTTTGCAGTGCTCATCGGGCCAGTTTTCAAAGTCGATATCATGCAGAAGGCCAACGATGGCCCAGAAATCCGCATCCTCGCCATAGCCCAGCTCGTTTGCATACCAGCGCATGGTGCCCTCCACCGTCAGGGCGTGCTGGATATGGAACGCTTCCTTGTTGTACTGCTTCAGCAGCGCCAAGGCCTCAACACGTGTCAGATTGCTTTTCATTGAAATTTCTCCTTTCAGGAATGAATGGTGTTGCCATTATCATAGCACCGGCTGCGTTATTTGGCAAGATAAAGCAACCTGCCGCATATTGCAGCAGGTTGCTTCAAAAAGATCAATGATTCTTGACAAGGCTTAGCGCTGCACACGGCCGCTGCCGCTGCCCTTCATCAGGCTTTCCACTTCGGAAACGCTGACACGGTTATAATCACCGGGGATGGTGTGCTTGAGGCAGCTGGCAGCCACGGCATACTCCAGAGCGGTCTTTTCATCATCGTAGTTGTTCAGGCCATAGATCAGACCGGCGCCGAAGCTGTCGCCGCCGCCAACACGGTCCACGATATCGGTGATGCGATACTTGCGGGAAAGAAAGAAATCCTTGCCGTTGTAGAGGCAAGCGCTCCAGTCGTTGTGGTTGGCGCTCTTGGACTCACGCAGGGTAATGGCAACCCGCTTGATGTTGGGATAGGTATCCATCGCCAGCTTGGCAATGGCCTTGTACTGCTCGATGTTCAACTCGCCCTCTTCCACTGCGCCAACGCTCTCAGCCTTGAGCAGCAGGGACTTCTGGAAGTCCTCTTCGTTGGCGATCACAGTGTCCACATACTTGACCAGCTCGGTCATCACCTGATCGGCAGTCTTGCCATACTTCCACAGGTTCTTGCGGTAGTTCAGGTCGCAGCTCACGTGCAGGCCCATTTCCTTGGCGGTCTTGGCAGCTTCCAGGCTCAGCTCGGCAGCGCCTTCACTGATGGCGGGAGTGATGCCGGTCAGATGGAACCAGGTAGCGCCTTCAAAGGCCTTCTTCCAGTCAATATCGCCGGGCTTGGCTTCGCAGATGGCAGAACCGGCACGATCGTAAATCACCTTGCTGGGACGCTGTACAGCGCCGGTTTCCAGATAGTAGATGCCCATGCGGCCATCCTTGCGGACGATGTTGCTCACATCCACACCAAAGCCACGCAGTTCACGGATGCAGGCGGTGCCGATATCGTTGGAGGGCAGAACGGAAACAAAAGCGGTTTCCATGCCATAGTTTGCCAGAGAAACGCTCACATTGGCCTCGCCGCCGCCAAAGGTGGCTTCAAGGGTGGGAGACTGGAAGAAACGCTCGTAAGCAGGGCTCTTGAGGCGCAGCATGATTTCACCGAAGGTTACAACTTTCTTGCTCATGGTTGGTTTTCTCCTTTGTTTTATGGATGATATTTCAAGTTACTTCTGCAGCAGATGGAAAGCAAAACCGGCGATGTCATCCTTGAGATAGATGGCCCGGAGCTTGCCGTCCTTCATGATGGCGCTGTCGTCATCAAACACGAAGCCGCGGCGTTCCAGATGCCAGCGGGCACGCTTGATGTTGTTGCAGGCGATGGCGACATGACCATTCTTGCCACGGAAGGGCAGCTTCATCATTTCAAAGGCATCGCCAACAAAAACGCCCAGTTCACGTTCGGATACCGGCCAGCCCAGCAGCTTGGCGATCATTTCAGCATCCTTTCTGGCGGTTTCGGGATCGCCGCTGTTGATACCGATGTGGCACAGTTCAAGGCCCAGCATGGTATTGACAGCAGTACGGGTCAGGCTTTCGATGCGGGCCCAGTCCTTGGCAGCAACGGCATCGGCGGGAACCATCCAGCTGCCGCCGCAGGCAACAATCTTGGGGAAGGACAGATATTCGTTGATGTTCTTCTCGGTGATGCCGCCGGTGGGCAGGAAGGTAACCGCACCATAAGGAGCAGCCATGGCCTTGATCAGAGGCAGACCGCCCAGCGCTTCGGCGGGGAAGAACTTCACAGTCTTGAGGCCTTCCTCCAGCGCCACTTCCACATCGCTGGGATTGGCGCAGCCGGGCACGATGGCAACGCCCTTTTCACGGCAATAGCGCACGATGTCACGGTTCAGGCCGGGGGAAACAATATAGGTAGCGCCGGCAGCAATCGCACGGTCCACCTGATCACGGGTCAGCACGGTGCCTGCGCCCAGAATCACCTCGGGCAGTTCCTCATGCACCCGGCGGATGGCCTCTTCTGCCGCATCGGAACGGAACGTGATCTCAGCAACCGGCAGGCCGCCATCGCACAGCGCCTTGCAAAGAGGCACCGCATCCGCAGCATCCTCCACTTTGATAACGGGAACGATACCTGCCAGAGAAAGTTTTTCGATCATGTCCATGCTTCTTCCGTCCTTTCGTTTGTTGAATGGGATTTCCCAGAAGATTGGGTGTATTCTTTTCGCTTTTACAGCGTTACACCTGTTTTGAAAATAGCCATATCGTGATAACCGCTTACTTCGCTGAGCACTAGTTCGCCGCCCGCAATAGCTAGTACCTTGTCCATCAATCCTTGGGCCAGCTGTGGCAATCCCCGTCCCGTCAACAATGTGCCGGTATTGAAATCAATCCAGTGGCGCTTCTTTTCAGCAAGGGGTGTATTGGAGGAGATCTTCACCGTAGGCACAGGCGAAGCGAAGGGCGTGCCACGCCCAGTAGAAAACAAAACAATCTGCGCACCTGCCGCAGCCAGGGCTGTGGCAGCCACTAAATCATTACCGGGAGCAGACAGCAGATTCAGTCCCGGCGTTCTCACACGCTCACCGTAAGCCAGCACATCCTTTACCGGAGCGAATCCGCTCTTTTGTGTGCACCCCAATGCCTTTTCCTCCAGCGAACTGATACCGCCTGCTTTGTTACCGGGGGAAGGATTCTCGTAAATGGTTTGATGGTTCTCCTTAAAATACCGCTTGAAGTCATTGATAAGCTCCACTATTTTGTGGAAAGTTTCCTCTGTTTCGCAGCGATCCATCAGAATGGTTTCTGCCCCAAACATCTCCGGTACTTCCGTAAGAATAGTGCTGCCGCCCTGTGCGATCAGCAGATCGGAAAATCCGCCAATAACCGGATTGGCTGTGATACCGCTGAAGCCATCTGAACCGCCGCATTTCAGACCAACGACCAGCGATGATGCCGGACAGGAGGTACGCTGATCGGTGCGCATTTCCTCAGCAATGGCGCAAAGCAATTCCATGCCAACCGTCAATTCATCTTCTACCTGCTGGCAAATCAGAAAACGGATGCGTTTCTCATTTATATTCGACATCCGCTTGCGTACTTCCTCCACGCCACTATTTTCACAACCAAGCCCCAGCACCAGCACGCCGCCAGCGTTGGGATGCATAGCCAGATTCGCCAGAATGTCCCGGGTATGTTCCTGATCATCGCCCATCTGAGAGCATCCATAGGGATGGGTGAAAGCGTGAACTGCCTCTACCCCATCACCTACCAGTGATTGCGCTTGACGTTCCAGCGCCTTGGCAACGCCGGAAACACAGCCAACCGTAGGTAAGATCCACAGTTCGTTGCGAACGCCCACACGTCCGTCTTCCCGCAGATAACCCGGAAATGTCTGAGGCTGAATATGAGCAAGAGACTGTCCTTGGGGATGCCACTCATAGCATAGTTCACCGGAAAGTAATGTGCGCAGATTATGTACGTGCACATGGTCGCCTGCAGCAATGGCACACTTAGCCTCGCCAATAGGATATCCATATTTGATGACGGTTTCACCGGCGGCGATGGACTTAAGAGCCAATTTATGCCCTGCGGGAATTGGCTGATTTGCAGTTATGGACACATCATCCACCACCAACATTTCGCCAGCTTCCAAAGCCCGCAAGGCTACAGCCACATTATCCACTGCAGAAATCTTCAAAACCACCCGCATGGTTCAACCTCCAAAACGTTCGGCCATGACCACACGCATACCGCGGTTCAGGATATCCTGATAGCTAGCTGCAACGCTGGCTTCCAAATCTGGAATCTTCGTCAAATCCTGACCGAAGAAGGCTTCGTTTGAAAGAAAATCATGAACGGTTAATGCCTCCTCCACCTGATTATGGGATTCGAAAAAGCTGAGCACAGAGGAATCATCCTGCAGGGTATAGCTTTCGTTACCGCGCTTGCATACCAACTTTCCATCCACCAGTTGACCACCATGATAGAGGGTCATCAGGGAAGCCAAAGAGAAGGTAAGGCGCTGGGGCAGCTTGCCGATCCTTTCCACATACTCCAACAGGCTGGGCATACAACGGGCACGCCACTTGCTGACACTGTTGAGGCATATGGATAAAAGAGCGTGCTTGATGTACGGATTCTCAAAGCGACCAGTAACCGCCTCTGCAAAGGTCAACAGATCTTCTTTGGGCAACCTGAGGGTGGGGATCACTTCTTCATACAGCGTTTTCTGCATGAAATTCTTGATTATTGGATCATGCATGGTGTCCAACACATAATCATAGCCGCACTGGAAAGCCATAGGCACAAAAGAAGTGTGGGCGCCATTGAGAATGCGCACCTTACGCTGCTTGTACGGTTTCTGATTATTGGTGTAAACAACAGGCAAGTCACAAGCGGGCAACGGCAGTTCTTCGGAAAGGTCGCAGTGTGATTCGATGACCCAAAGGGCAAAGGGTTCGCCGGTTACAAGCAAACGATCCTCGTAACCCAGCTTCTGCCAGATGACTTCTGCCTCGTCTTTTGGGTAACCGGTTACGATACGATCTACCAGCGTTGAGGTGAAAATGCAGGCTTCATCCAGCCAGTTTTCGAAACGTTTGCCCAATTGCCATGCCCTTGAAAGTGCCTTAACACAACGTTTCAATTCGATGCCATTGTCATCAATTAATTCAACCGGAAGGATTACAATGCCTTTATCCACAGAATAGTCGAATGCTTCAGCGCGTTCAAACAAAAACTTACACAATTTGCCAGGGTATGTATTAGGCGGACAAAGATCAAAGCGATCACTTTCATCCAGCACAATACCAGCTTCCGTGGTATTGCTTACGATAAAGCGTAAGCTCTCTTCTTTTGCGTATGCAGCATACTCGTCATACTGGCTGTACGAATCTACCGCGTCATTGACAGAAGTAATCAATCTTGTCATTTCGGTGGGCTGACCCGCCACAAGACCCCGGAGCACAACCGTATAGCGACAATCCTGCTCATGAAAACTATCCATAGACCCTGATGGAATGGGTTTAACCAATACGATACCGCCATTGAAATCCGTTTTTTCATTAGCAATATCGATCATGTAGTCCACAAAAGCACGTAAAAAATTGCCTTCGCCAAACTGCAACACTTTTACCGGGCGCTTGAGGGTTGCTTGCTCTTTATTCGCTAAACGTTGCATGGTTCATTCCTTCTATCCTCACACGAGTGAAAGCACTTTGACTGCAACGATGTAAACAATTACATCCAGTCACAGGTATTCTATACCTATTTTGCGAAAACGTCAATCATTTTTGCTAAAATAAAGAATTTCCAAAACAGATTCACTTTTCATGAAATCATGCGTATTATTTCATGAAAAGGATTGCATTGCCCTTTTGAAAGATGTATAATCATAAGCGATTCAAAAACGTAAGCATTTACATTTTGAAGGGTGGTTCTGCCTTGAACATTTATGATATTTCCGAAAAAGCGGGCGTTTCCATTGCAACCGTTTCCCGGGTTTTGAACAATAGCCCCCATGTGAGCCAAAAAACCAGAGAAAAAGTGTTGGCTGTGATTGACGATTGCGATTATGTGCCCAACGCTTTTGCCCGTGGTTTGGGCCTCAACACCATGAAGACCATCGGTTTGCTTTGTCCGGACGCCTCCGACCCCTATCTTGCCAATGCCCTTTCCTTTTTGGAGAAAGCGTTTCGCAAGCACCACTATGACTGTCTGCTCTGCTGCACCGAGCGTTCGCTGGACGCCCGGCAACAGGGAATCGAGATGCTCAAAAGCCGTCATGTGGATGGTATCGTTCTGATGGGCTCTACCTTTGTAGAAGCCCGCGAACGGGATAATGCCTACATCCGCAATGCAGCCAAACAAATCCCGGTGGTTTTGCTCAACGCTTCCTATTCCTGCGAGAACGTATACTGCGTGATGAGCGATGAGCAGCGTGCCACCATGGAGGCCACACAATATCTGCTGGATACGGGCCGGAAGAATATCCTGTACCTGTACCACAGCAAGAATTACAACGGCCAAAAGAAACTCGCCGGATACCGCAGCGCCATCGAAAGCCGTGGCGGCGCAGTAAATGAGGATCTGATCCGCTTTTTCTCCGATGAAAAAACGGATGTGCCCAACGTACGGGATCAATTACTGGCATTGAAAGAAAGCGGTCTTGTGTTCGATGCTGTGCAAACCTCCGAGGATGTGCTGGCTATCGGCGCTGTCAAGTATGCCAAAGCGGCTGGGCTTTCCGTCCCTCATGATTTGAGCATCATTGGGCACAACAACTCCGGTATCTGCCAGTACTCTGAGCCGGAGATCACCAGTGTGGACAACAAACTGCAAGCCGTAAGCGAACAGTGCGTCGCTACCATGCTGGGTGTGCTGGAAGGCCGTGAAATGCCGCAGAAAATTGTGTTTACAGGCGAGCTGATCAAGCGCGACAGCACGCTGTAACGATAGAGCGATACAACCGAAAGGAGAAAATACCATGCGTGCGTTTATGGATAAGGATTTCCTGCTGAATACCCCCACTGCCGTCAAGCTGTATCACGAGTTTTCCGCCGATTGTCCCATCATCGACTATCACTGCCACATCAGCCCCAAAGAGATCTACGAAGATCTTCACTATGAAAACATCACTCAGGTATGGCTGGGCGGCGACCACTACAAGTGGCGTCTGATGCGCTGTGCCGGCGTGGAAGAAAAGTACATCACCGGCGACGCCAGCGCCCATGACAAATTCATCAAATGGGCCGAGGTTCTGGGCAAGGCCATCGGCAATCCCCTGTACCACTGGAGCCACCTGGAACTGCGCCGTTATTTCGGCTACGAAGGCATCCTCAACAAGGATACCGCCGAGGAAGTATGGAACCTGTGCAACGAAAAGTTGCAGCAGCCCGACTTTGGCGTTCGCGGCCTGATTGCCCGAAGCAATGTGGAAACCATCTGCACCACCGACGATCCTATCGATTCGCTGGAATGGCACGAAAAGCTAGCCGCCGACCCTACCATCAAAACAGCGGTGCTGCCTGCATGGCGTCCTGATAAGGCGATGTATCTGGAAAAGCCTGATTATCCAGACTATCTGACCAAGCTGGGTACCGTCAGCGGCGTAGAAATCAAAACTTTTGCTGACCTGAAAGAAGCGCTGGCCATCCGCATGGACTACTTCAACGCCCGTCATTGCGTGCTCAGCGATCACGGCCTGAGTTTCGTTGCCTATGCCCCCGCTACCGATGAAGAGGTGGAGGCCATTTTCCAGAAGCGTCTTGCCGGGGAAAGCCTGAGCGCAAGCGAAATGGATCAGTTCAAGACTGCCTATATGCTGTATGTTGCCCGCAAGTACCGTCAGCTGGGCTGGATTATGCAGCTGCACTACAACGTACGCCGGGACAACAATCCCACCATGTTCAGCCGCATTGGTCCCGATACCGGTTTTGATACCATGGACAATTATGCTCCTGCCGGGCAGACCGCTGCTTTCCTGGGAGCGTTGGAAGCCACCGGCGATTTGCCCAAGACCATCCTGTACAGCCTGAATCCCAACGACAATCAGGCCATCGATACCATCTGCGGCTGTTTCCAGACCTCCGAAGCCGTCAGCAAGATGCAGCACGGTTCCGCCTGGTGGTTCAACGATCATTTCACCGGCATGACTGATCAGCTCACCAGCCTCGCCAGTCTTGGCTATCTGGCCGGTTTTGTGGGTATGCTCACCGACAGCCGCAGCTTCCTGAGCTATCCCCGTCACGAGTATTTCCGCCGCATCCTGTGCCGCCTGCTGGGCCAGTGGGTGGAAGACGGTATGTTCCCCGACGATATGAATACCCTCAAGGAAATTGTCCGTGGCGTAAGCTACGAAAATGCGAAGAAATACTTTGCATTTGCTGAAAAGGAATAAAAGCGCAGAGTATCCGAACACCATCCATTGAAAAATCGCCCTGTTTTCGAGTGAAAACAGGGCGATTTTCCTTATTCATTGTTCCTGGGGTACAACTGTTTCCAGCTGTGCTTCCACAATGGCCTGGGACCAGGTAACATTCTCCTTCACCTGATAATCCGTCAGCACATTTGTGTAGAAATCCATGTATACATTGCTGTACAGCGGAATTGCCGGCAGTACCTCGGCGTAGTTTTCCTGGAATGCGACCCATTTGGTCATGTAGCCCAGAATATCGCCGGGAACCGTGGCGCTCATATCCTTAGCGCTTTGATACAGCCCTTCATCGGCAATACCGGTGTAATTGCTGTACCCCGTCTGCGCATCTGCGGGATCGAAGCTGGCTGTAGGATCAAACACCACGGTGAAATTGCTGGCCATATAGATCATGTCGCAATCACGTTCTTCACGGCGATCCTTCCTATCCAGAAGCCGGGTGAATTCCACAGGTTCCAACGTCAGCTGAATGCCCACCTGGGCAAGATTTTTCGCAAAATACTCCTGCAAACCGGCTGCAATGGTATTGCCTTCGGGATAGATCAAAGTCAGCTTCAGAGGGGTCAGTACCCCTTCGATTTGCTTGCAGCGTACTGTATCGACGCCATCAACGAACTCGTTTCCGCTTTCGTTCAGCGTCCAGCCGTCTTCCACCAAAAGCCGTTTTGCCTCGTTGAGATCCAGCCCATAAACCTTCACACCATTCAGGTTGACATCCTTCAAGGCAGTGGCTGTTTGTGCGTCAACAATCGCCCGATCCGCTTCCTGCATCCCCGTGGCAAGCAGATACATCCACTGGCCAAGACCGTAGTAACCATCCACACGCACACCATAGCGCCCAGCATAGCCCTCGATCAAGCGATCCTTATCCATACAATGGGCAATGGCCTGACGAACGGCCTTGCTCTGTACCGCAGGACGCTCACAGCAAAATGCCACATAGCTCTGACCGGTGCGGGGATAGGTCTGCAAGCTATGGGAACCATTGGTGCTCAAGGCTACGCCAGCATCAATGCAATCCTTGTAGGTTACCTTGTTCAGCAGATCAAACTCGCCCGCTGCCAGCTTGTCCACCATGGTCTCGTTATCAGCCAGCGTGAAGACTAATTCCTCAATAGTTGGTTTTTGGCTATTTTCATTTCCTTTATACAGCGGATTGACAACGAACTCAGCTGTCACGCCATCAAAGGAAACCAAACGATAGGGGCCGCTGACCACGGAGGGATGACTCAGATAGCCGGTAGCCGGATCCAGCATGGTGATCCGGAGCAGATCCGCTGTAAAGAAACCGTCAATATACACGCCGTCGCCATCATCCTTGATCTGGCAGCCGGGGGCAATCACATGGATGGGCATAGGATCACACATCAGCAAGCCCATTTCGTAGAAGAAGGGCCTGTACTCCGCACTGATGGTAATGGCCAGCAGATCATCTGCATAAACCCGCACACCGGCAAGGGCATTGCTTCTGCCTGCTTTGTAATCCTCCATACCAAGAATGGCCTCATATTGCTCCGTATTCCCGCCAAGCTGTCGGATTTCCTCTGCCACGCTCAGCAGGATGGAAAACGCATAATCCTTGGCATTGATAACCGTACCATCCGAATACTGCAAATCATGGCAGAGGGCAAACAGATAAGTGCGGTTTCCCTGAGCATCATCATAGATGGTCAATTCATCAACCACTGTGCTGTCTGCCTGAAAATTGTAATCCGGACTGTTCCACTGAATCAGATGATAGCCATTGACCAGTGCCTTTACATCCAGATCGGCCGTGTTATTCCCCCACATGGATGCGGTGAAATGGCCGTTCATTGCCGTGGTATGGCCAACCACAAGCCTGTTTTCATTCATTTCTTCGGCGAAGGAAGACATTGAAAAGGCCATGATCAGCGTCAGAACGATTGCCACAAACCGAATCATTTTCATTTCTGCTCTCCCCCTTCTTCTTATTCGAAGCAATCACCGGCGTTCAGGGTAACCGTACCAATTCCCTTGGGTGCAGCCGGCTCATCAACAACTACATACTGTTCGGCATCCAGATAGATAACCACAATCTCCAGATCATAATCGGGCATGATGCCATCCACCACAGGCCTGGTGCAGATCATTCCATCTACAGACGGAGAATTGCTGGAATAGCTTTCGCCCGCCTTAAGACCATCCTGATAGGGCGGCTGTACGGGATTGCCATCAGCATCCACATACTTGATGGTCAGCTGATAAACCGTGGGCGTGTAGATGACATTATACACCACATCGCCAGAACCCATGGTGCCTTCCACCACCTCAATGCTGGCGGTATAACCCGGAATCACCGGCGATTCGATGCTGAAATCATCACCAGCATAATGCACCTGAACCACCTGAGGCGCAACTGTTTCGCCGCCGATGGAATCCAGATAGTAATTGACCGTTACACGATGGGGCGTTCTGGCTGCCTTATCCTCGACAGTGTCCGTATCCTGAGGAACGATGGGAACCTTGGGGTTCTTGGGATCCTTCACAGGATTGGCCTTGGCAGTGACGCTGTTGAGAATCTTCCCTGCGTTCACATCAGCTTCGGTAACGATCCAAGTGGTGGTGAATTCCTTCATTGCTCCGGGAGCCAGCGAAGCCACCACTGTATGCAACCCGGTTTTCTCGTCATCCACCTTCACCTGATGCAAAGTGACATTACCCTTATTCTTCACAATAATCGTATAGGTAATGGTTTCGCCTTCAGCCACTCTGCGGCCTTCCTTGTCGGATGTTTTGACGACCACCAGCTCCACCGCCACATCAACAGGCGTATCCGTTACATCGGCTTCACCCTGAGGCACAAAGGGATGATCCGGATCCTGCGGATTGGTTATGGGATCCGCTTTGGCAGTGACGCTGTTAAGGATCTTCCCGGCCAACACATCCTGCTCCGTTACGGTCCACGTAGTGGTAAACTCATTCTTGGCGCCGGGGAGCATCAGCGGGATCACTTCATGCAGTCCGGTTTTTTCATCATCCACCTTCACATTGGTAAGCATCATGCTGCTCTTGTTTTCCACGGTAATGGTGTAGGTGATCTTTTCGCCCTGCGCAACCTTCTTGTTTGTTTTGTCTGAGGTCTTGGTGACAACAAGATCAACAGCAATGATGGTCAGTTCGCCAGGAACGGTCTCAAAGGTGACATCATAATTGGGATTCTTGTTTATCAACTTATCTTCGTCCAATTCCATGGGATACTCGCCCACATTGGTTCCCGTGGCAACAGAGGTACCGGTATAGGTAAAGTCTGCTTCGGTATAGTCAGGCTCGCTGATTTCTACCGTATAGCCGTTTACCGTTTTGGGGGTTCCATCATAGGTTTCTGTTTTTGTGTTGCCGGTCAATGTTACGGTTACAGGCTTGGGCGTAATGCTCAAATCGCCAATATTCATAGTTATATCGGCATAGTTTTCAGCATTTTCAAGTTCATAAGTGAAAGTATTGTTATCCGTTCCGCTGTCCGACACATTCGTGACACCCTCGGCAGAGGGGGTTACCGTCAGCGTATCCCCGGTGGGCAGCGTAAATACATTGGTCGTTCCTTTGTCCGGCGCGATTGTCTCATTGCCATAGGTGACCGTGTACACAGGATGGGTGTGCTCTTTTCCATCGTATGGCCATGTACCATCTAAACTGGTGATCGTAATCTCTTTTCCTTTGATCGTGAAATCACCATTTTCTATTGTAAAGTCATAATTGGGATATTCGTCTTCCAAATTCTGTTCCGACTTGTTAGTAGTTAAGACATCTCCATGTGTTCCGATATCTTCATTCCCGCTGTCGGTTCTAATAACACTCAGATCAATATCCGTCAAGTTCTTCTTATCTGTCTCAGTCAGATCATCTGGCAATTTGCCCTTTGAGAATTCTTCCGGATCCTCTGTGCCGTAATCCTTTTGAGCGCCGGGCACAGTGATGGTTACGGGCTTGGGCGTAATGCTCAGATCGCCGAATTCAGTTGTGACATCTGCATAGTTCCCTTCGTTTTCCAACACATACGTAAAGGTATTGTTACCCTCTTTGCTGTCCGACACATTCGTAACACAGGCATCGCCAGTGGGCGTTACCGTCAGTTTGTCCCCGGTGGGCAGCGTAAATACATTGGTCGTTCCTTTGTCCGGCGCGATTGTCTCATTGCCATAGGTGACCGTGTACACAGGATGGGTGTGTTCTTTTCCATCGTATGTCCATGTACCATCTTCACTGGTGATCGTAATCGCTTTTCCTTTGATCGTGAAATCACCATTTTCTATTGTAAAGTCATAATTGGGATATTCGTCTTCCAAATTCTGTTTTGACTTGCTAATAGTTAAGACATCTCCATGTGTTCCGATTTCTTCATTCCCGCTGTCGGTTCTACTAACACTCAGATCAATATCCGTCAAGTTCTTATTATCTGTCTCAGTCAGTTCACCCTTCAAAGTGGCATTCTCAAAAACCGGGTCTTGCTCATCAATGATTTTTTCGCTATCGGATACTTTGATAGTCACGGGCTTGGGCGTAATGCTCAGATCGCCGAATTCAGTTGTGACCTCTGCATAGTTCCCTTCGTTTTCCAATTCATACGTGAAACTGTTTTTCACTTTGCCTTCCGAAACATTCGTAACATGGGCATCTTTGGTGGGCATTACCGTCAGCGTATCACCGGTAGGCAACGTAAACACACCGGGATTGTTTTCATCCGGATCGACTGCTACGCCGCCATAGGTGACCGTATATTCGGGCTTGGTGTGCTCTTCTCCATCGTATGGCCATGTACCATCTACACTGGTGATCTTAAGCTGAACCGGTTCGATCTTCAGTTTGCCAGGAATGGTTACAAAGGTGACATCATAATTGGGATTCTGGTTTTCCAGCTTCTCATCGTCCAATTCCATGGGATACTCGCCCACATTGGTTCCCGTAGCAACAGCGGTACCGGTATAGGTAAAGTCTGTTTCGGTATAGTTGGGATCGTTTGTTTTCACCGTATAGCTGTTTACTGTTTTGGGGGTTCCATCATAAGTTTTGGTTTCCGTGTTGCCAGTCAGCGTTACGGTAACGGACTTGGGCGTAATGGTCAATTTACCATACGTTGTGCTTACATTTGTATATTTTTGGCTGTTATCGATCGTATAGGTGAAGGTATTATTATTCTCGCCAGAATCATTTACATTTTGAACAGAGCCAGGATCTGTTACCGTCAGTTTGTCCCCGGTGGGCAGCGTAAATACATTGGTTGTTCCTGCGTCCGGCTGGATTTTCTGGTCGCCATAGAAGACCGTGTACACAGGCTGGGTGTGCTCTCCCCCATCGTATTGCCATGTACCATCTTTACTGGTGATCGTAATAGCAGTATTATCCACAAAGCTGGCGTAATACAGCTTCAGTTCATATTCTTCGTTTTCTGCTGTATAGCTGCCCTCTATGCTGCCATTGCTATCATCAACCCATTTATAGTCCACATTTGGATAGACGCCTCCAAAGTGATCAACATAATCTTTGTAAGTGAGAACCTGATCGATGGTAAGCTCATCTACCTCTTCCATCTTCAGCACTGCCCCATTCAGAGAATCTCCCTGCTTCCATCCAACGGGCAGCATATAGTAGCTGATCTTTATTTTGCTGGTTTCCTCTGTGATTTCTTCCAGGAAGAAAGTTGCTTGACCAAGTGCATTCCAGGTACCGCCAACGCAATAACCATTAAAGACGTGGCCGAGCATATCGCACATCCAGACAGTCTTTACGGTAGACTGATCTATACCAAC
The DNA here is from genome assembly GCA_017501255.1 of Clostridia bacterium. Lineage (GTDB taxonomy): Bacteria > Bacillota > Clostridia > Christensenellales > Aristaeellaceae > Limiplasma. The sequence goes on from JAFVXE010000021.1 coordinate 85,292, forward strand.
GATTCGATATCCTTTACCCGTATCTGGATCTGTGAATTCCTGGCCCACACGATAGGAAAGGTCAACCGTACCGTATTTGGCTGTGTTCTCATAGTTGAAAGTAAACTCGTTTACATCGAATTCTTTTTCATCTTCATTACTGCTAATCTGGCGCTTATAGTCGTGCGTTTTGGTCAGATCGTCTACTTGTCCTGCTTCAATACTTGTTTTGTAATCAAGCCCATACTCCGGCAACGTTGCCTGCCGATAATACGGATAAACATCCGTTAGCACAACCTCATCGTGTATCTCCACACCTGTGCTTTGCACCACATATTCAACTGGCACGTATACATTGGTAGAGTGATAATATGTACTATTCACCCGGTTATCTCCAAATGCACCAGGTTCATAAACCGCCGTGATGATCTCATCTCTCATTACAGCTTCTGTAATTGTGTAGCTATCTTCTTTGATTTGCTTATCGCCATGCTGCCAGAAACAGAAAAACACATCTTTACCAACACCGTTATTATTCGTATAGGTATAGGTATGGTGGGGATCCCCCCAGGTAAACTTGGGTATATTATTGATTACGACATTCTTTTTTCCTTTCGGAACGCTGATCGGATCTCCATAGTTACCCTTAAAGGTACGCAGGATAATCTGAACATAAGTCATTTGCCAATCAGGTTCCAAAACCAGATCAGAAGTAACAGGTGTCTGGAAGTTCCACTTTTCGACTGTACCCTTCACTTTCCATCCGTCGAAACGATAGTAACGTTTTTCTCCTTCGGCCTCAGTCGCATTAACCACAATTTCTGCAGACTGATACGTCGGTTGTTGCAGCAGCTCACCATGCTGAACTGTTTGTGCTTCAGGCGGTGTGATACTATGAGCAGTGGAAAATTCAGTATCATCAAAAGTGACAGTGTACACGATGGGCACATACTGCGCCTCCAACACCATGTTCCCATTCACAGTAACCGTATCAGTATACTTTTGATTATCCGAAGTTTCACTTGAGCGGAAGCCATCAAACTGATACCCCTCACGGTTAGGAACCGGCGGAATCGGAATCGACTGGCCTGCGTTTACCTGCTTGGTAAGGAGCACAGTACCGTTATAGTCCACAAAAGTAACTGTATACGTTTGCTTTGTGGCCTGTTCGTCCGCAACCACCTTCACCTGCACTGTCTGATCAGTTGTGCCGGGAAGTGAAAAAACAATCTCCGTATCGCCTTCGGAAAGGCCGGTAACAGTACAAATATTCTTGCCCTCGCCAACCCATTTTGCTTTGGCGACTGCCCCATCCACTACTTTTACTTTTACACCGTTCCCAGAAGAAACAGGCTCGATTTTGGTAACAATTGTATATGTGCTGCCCTGAACGATCTCAAGCTTCTTGGGCTCAACACGCATGGAGTTCTGACCCACGTACACCTGTAACAAAGCACGCTGACCAGCACAGGAAACAATCACCGTAGCGGAGCCTTTGCCAACAGCCTCCAGGGAAAGCTTTTTGCTGTCCTCACAGGTAACAGTAACAACATCGGGATTTGTACTGCGAACAGTTATGTTTTCAGTAGCCACTTCATAGTTCGCGGGAGTATATGAAATAGCAATGTCGGCTTTGTCGCCCGCCGCCATATCGATTTGGCAAAGTTCATCAGGACTATCCTGGGATAGCTTCAGCGTCAGTTTCTCAAGGATATTTTTCACTTGAATGGTAATGTTGTCAGTCAAGTCACTGGTTGCACCATTCATGGTGATTGACTTCTTGGCAGTAATCTGAACCGAACCGGCAGCTTTGCAAGTCACTTTGCCGCTTTCATCAACCGTAGCGATGTTAGAATCTAAAGATTCCCAAATAATGGCATTCGAATCACTGGATTTACAATTGCCAGTAGCTGTCAGTTGAACTATTTCACCTTCAACAGCGGTAACAGGCCCTTCGATGGTTAAGGTTGGGTCAATAACCCGTATCACAACGCTGCCATGATGCAATTGTTTATTACCATTTGCATCGTATCCAGTCAGAAGTTCGTAAACATATGTAGTGAAGCCTTCAGATATTGCACTGATAAAAATCGTACCGTCTTCGTCTTTGATTTCTGCATCAGCCACAGTTCGATTCGTATTTTTGGTGGAATCCACACTCTTAAACGGTATGCCGATTGGATACGAATATTCTTCACCCTTATAAAGAGTAACAGAGGACGCATCCTTGGAATGATAGGTTTCTGCCTTTTCCAGCTCAATACCTCTTGTTGGGTTCATCCAGGCAGAAGACATTACATCGGCATAAGTACCGGCAGGCACAACACTGAAAAGCAGCGTAAGGCATACCAACAAAGCCGTGAAGCGCTTTATCTTATGATACATGGCTGTTTTCCTCCTTTTTTCCGGCAGGCTTTATTGGCTAATCTCTTCGTGGAAATCTACCACAACACGGTACAGGTAGCCAAAATTCTCTTCCGTAAGCTGATAAGCATAGGTCAGGCTGTTTGCGCCTTCAATATTGATGGCGGAAGCGCCGCCATCAGGCGAATACTGCCACTGCACGGAATAAACATCCTCCTCAAAACCAGAAAGTGTGGCCGTGAGATAGACAGTGGTACCTTCCTTCACTCGGGTTAAGCCGCTCAAATTGTTAGCAATACTGATGGAGCGAATCTTTTCCTCCGGTGTTGCTTCGCCGTTGTACAAGGCAATATAGTCGCTGAGAACATAACCGGTCAGGTCGTCCAGACGAATCAAAGTCCAATCTTCTTCAACTGTTCCGATTTCAATCATCTGGCCTTTGCTGAGGGCAGCAATCCATTCGCCATCGGGTGCATCATAGACCAACAGGCCCAGATCGCTGTCCGCCCGCAGCACGATACCGGCACGATACTCGATTTCAGGAGCCGGTGTTTCCTCGATCAGTTCTTCCTCTTCAGGTTCGGGGGTTGCTTCAGGCTCGGCCGTTGTCTCGGGTTCGGGGGTCACTTCCGGTTCGGACGTTGTTTCGGGTTCGGGAGTCACTTCCGGTTCAGGGGTTGCTTCAGGCTCAGTGGTTGCTTCCGGTTCGGGCGTTGTTTCGGGCTCGGGAGTCACTTCCGGTTCGGGCGTTGTTTCGGGTTCGGGAGTCACTTCCGGTTCGGGCGTTGTTTCGGGCTCGGGAGTCACTTCCGGTTCGGGGGTTGTTTCGGGTTCGGGAGTCACTTCCGGTTCGGGCGTTGTTTCGGGCTCGGGAGTCACTTCCGGTTCGGGCGTTGTTTCGGGCTCGGGAGTCACTTCCGGTTCGGGGGTGATCTCAGGCACAGAGGGAGCCTCTGTGGTGGGGGCCTGTTCCTGTGCAGGCGTGGTCTCGGGCACAGAGGGAGCCTCGGTGGCAGTTTCCACTGTTACCACCTCAGGTGTAACCTCAGGGGCACTATGCGGATCCTGGTTGTTGTCAACAGTATCCGTTGCGCCTGATTCGGCGATCGTCGTATTCGAATCCGGCGGATTGGTCTCCTGCTGCTCGCCAAAAGCAGAACAAACAGTCATCATCAGCACAGAGATCATCAAAAGCAATGCAATCAGGCGTTTCATTATCTTTAACCCCTTTTCGAGTGTAATGAACAAAACGGCATCAATTTTAGACAAATAATGCCTGATATTAATATACAAATTTCAAAATACCATGTCAATGATTCTCAAAAATACCGAAAGAATTTCCAAGCCAACAAAGAAAGTATAGTTTTTACATATTCTGGAATATTTAATATTCTCATGAATTTTTCTATTATCATCAGTAACGTCAGAAGCATTTTGATATTATCCACAAAACGGATGAAATTTTTCCAAAGATATGCTATAATAAGATTTGATGCGGCTCGACCGCGAAACACAAAGGGAGGTTTTTTCCTTGGACCCTATAGGCAGTCAACTGTTTGTTCAGATTCTTCTTATTGCGATTAATGCTTTCTTCGCATCCACTGAAACCGCATTGGTTTCAGTGAATGACAACAAGGTTCGCCGTCAGGCAGAGGAAGGCGATGCCAAGGCCAAGATCATGCTCAAGCTGATCGAGTCCCCTTCCAATTTCCTGTCCACCATTCAGGTGTGTATCACCCTGAGCGGTTTCCTGGCCAGCGCCTTTGCCGCCGATGGCTTTGCCACCATGCTGGCGGATGCCTTCATGAAACTGGGATTCCCCCAGGCCTACCGTGGCCTTTTGGATACCATCTGCCTGATTTTGATCACGCTGATCCTGAGCTTCTTTATGATCGTACTGGGCGAGCTGGCCCCCAAGCGTATTGCCATGCAGAACCCTGAGAAGGTCGCCCGTCTCAGCTGTGGTGTGATCAACTTTGTCAGCAAACTTTTCAAGCCCATTGTATGGCTTTTGACTGTCAGCACCAACGGCATCCTGCGGCTTTGCCGCATCAACCCCAACGAAACCAGCGAGGAAGTGACGGAAGAAGAAATCCGTATGCTGGTGGATATCGGCAGTGAAAAGGGCGCCATTGAAGAAGAAGAGCGGAACATGATTGAGAACATTTTCGAGTTCAACAACATGACCGCTGCCGATGTGATGGTGCACCGCATTGATGTGGTTTCCCTCCATGTGGGCGACAACGAAGAAGAGATTCTCTCCACCATCCGGGAGACCGGCCTGAGCCGTTTCCCCGTCTACGATGCGGATATTGATGACATCATCGGTGTGCTCAACACCCGTGACTTCCTTTTGAACCTGACCAGCGCAACCAAAAAGTCGATTCGTGAACTTCTGCGCAACGCCTATCTGGTACCTGAGACCGTGGCTGCCGATACCCTGTTCAGCAATATGCAGAAGCAGAAGATTCATCTGGCGGTGGTGGTGGACGAATACGGCGGCATGAGCGGTATCGTTACCATGGAAGACCTGCTGGAAGAAATCGTTGGCAATATCTATGACGAATTCGATCCCAGCGAGGATAACACCATCGAAAAGCTGGAGGATAATCTCTGGCGTGTCAGCGGCACCGTGGATCTGGAAACTCTCAGCGAAGCCATCGATATGGCCCTGCCGCTGGAGGAAGAATACGATACCCTCGGCGGTCTGGTATTCTCCACGTTCTCCTTCATCCCCGAGGACGGCAGCACTCCCGAAGTGACGGTGGCCGGTCTGAAGGTGAAGGTGGAAGAGATTTGCGATCATCGTGTGGAGAAAGCGCTGATCAGCAAAGTGAATCCCGACGAAACCAAAGCCGGTCAACCCAAAGAGGATGACGAATCCGAAGCCGCCAAAGGCTGATAACATACCAAAACCGCCCGCAAAGGTTCAGGCCTTCTGCGGGCGGTTTGATGTTGGGAATCTTCAGAACATGGATGTCATGGTAGCCAGCGTGGCATTGGTAAACAGCAACCGCAGCACAATCAGCAGCACCAGATGCATGGGATACAGAGCATAGCCCAGCCACTTGGGCATTTTGAAGCCGCTGTTCATGGGAATGGCGATCAGTGGCAGAGAAAGCCATACCATGCCTTGCAGCTTGAAGAATGCCTGCAGCGGCTGCTTGATGCCTTCCCAGCGGAGGAAGGGCAGCTTCCAGCCAAAAATCTCTGTTACAGCGGAACTGCTGGTACCCCAGTAAAGCGCATACGCTAAAAATGCGACAATCAGGCCACTGCGGGATTCTCTGGCCAGATAGAGCACCAGAATAAAGGTGAGGCCTTTCCAGCCATAATCCACCTGAATAAAGCCCAGCAATACATAACACAGAATCGGAGCCCAGAATTGGCTCAGGCAGAACTTCTGACGGATACCCCAGATTGCCACCAGCGCAATGGTCAGCGTAAACAGGATGTTCAATTCCTGATAGGTATGCTGCAAGCCCATCATATACAGCGGTTGGGAGATCACTGCCATTACCAGCATACGAAGGATATATCTTGCCGGATTGCTGGTTTTGACACTGCCCACCACCAGACACCAGGCATACAGCGGAAACGCCATACGACCGATCATGCGCAACTCCGGCACGCCGGTCAGCACTCTTGCGCCAATGTGATCAATGAGCATGAAAATGAGCGCCAGCAATTTCAGCAAAGAGGTATCCAGATTGCCAGCCAGTGTTTCTCTGCGTTTTTCCAGTGAGGTTGCCATGGTGCACCCCTCCCCTATGGTTTCGATTCCGGCTGCATTATATCATTTCAGATTCTTTGTGTCAAAACGATTGACAAGCCTTGTTATCTATTATAGAATATTTTCGATATTGATACTTTTCTATATAAGGAGATTGCTATGAATTGCTACACAGCTTCTCTCCCAGTGCTGAAAGCGCTGTGCGATGAAACCCGCCTGTGTATTCTGCGCCTGCTGTCCAGCGGCGAGAAAAACGGCTGTGAGATTCACCGTGCTTTTTGTTGTACCCAGCCCACCATCAGCTACCATATGAAACTGCTGGTGGATGCAGGGCTGGTGCTCTCCCGCCGGGAGGGGTGCGCAACGATGTATTCCTTGAATCAACAGCTGTGGCCCAGCGTACAACAGTTGCTGGAGGTTCTTTGCAGCCAGCGGACTGAGAAGGAGGAAGACCATGAGTGAGCTTTTGCAGGTGAAAGATCTGTGCAAGGATTATGGCAGCGGCATGGTGCTGCACAACCTGAACCTTTCCGTGAAGGCGGGAGAATTTCTGACCCTGCTGGGGCCTTCCGGTTGCGGCAAAACCACCACTTTGCGCATCATCGCCGGGCTTGAGGAAGCCACCAGCGGCAGCGTATGGCTGGAAGGTGCGGATATGTCCAATCTGCCGCCGGAGAAGCGGCCTGTGAATACAGTTTTTCAAAGCTATGCCCTCTTCCCCCACATGAATGTCTACCAGAATATCGCCTATGGTCTCAAACTGAAAGGCGTCAAAAAGGCACAGCAGAAGCAACTGGTGGCAGAAGCCCTTTCTCTGGTGCGTCTTACCGGCTATGAAAAGCGGATGCCAAGCCAGCTCAGCGGCGGTCAGCGCCAGCGGGTGGCCATTGCCCGTGCTGCCGTGCTGAAACCCCGTGTGCTTTTGCTGGATGAACCTCTGGGTGCACTGGATCTGAAGCTGCGTCAGGAGATGCAGGGCGAACTGAAACGTTTGCAGCAGCAGCTGGGGATCACCTTCATCTACATCACCCACGATCAGGAAGAGGCGCTGAATATGTCCACCCGTATCGTGGTGATGCGGAATGGCAAAGTGGAGCAGATCGGCTCTCCCGAGGAGATTTACGAGCATCCTGAAACCCTGTTTGTGGCTGGTTTCATCGGTCAGAGCAACCTGATTCACGGCACGGTGGACAGCTGCGAGGCAGAGGGCCGGGTGCTTTTGAATGCGTACGGAATCCAGCTGCCGGCCTGCGCAGGAGCCAACTACCGCCCTGCTGTCGGGGAGGAAGCTGTAGTATGCCTCCGCCCCCAGCGGGTGCGCTATGGCAGCGAACCGCAGCACGACATGAATCTGAAAGGCACCATCCTGAACAAAAGCTATACCGGCGGTATGCAAAACACCCAGATTGCCCTTTCGGATGGGCTGACCATCAATGCCGTTTCCCAGTCCTCTGAAATGGACGCTTTCCCGGTGGGCAGTCAGGTGTATGTGGGCTGGAGCAGCCAGCATACGCCCGTTGTACCGGAAGAAACTGCCAAGGAGGCGTTGGCATGAATATGCATCAATCCGACCAACGTTTCGGTTTCTGGCTGAAGCTGCCCATGTATCTGTGGGCGATAATGTTCGTATTCGTCAGTCTTCTGTACATCATCGGGTTGAGTTTTCTCAAGCGGGATGAGCTGATTGGCGTGACCAGTCAGGTGACGCTGGAAAACTACACCCGCATGGCTGACCCGCAGTACCTGCGCGTTCTGTGGCAGAGCCTGCGACTTTCTGCCATCACCACGGTGTTGTGTACTTTGATCGGCTACCCCTTTGGTTATCTGATGGCAAGGCTTAAGCCTGCCACCCGTTCCATTATCATGCTGCTGATCATCGTCCCCTTCTGGACCAACGCATTGATCCGCATCTACGGCTGGCGCATCCTGCTGATGGGCAACGGGCCCATCAACAGCATCCTGCAAAAGCTGGGCCTTATCACCAAACCGCTGAAACTGCTCAACACAGAAGGCGCTGTACTGCTGGGCATGGTATATGCGCTGATTCCCTTCATGATTCTGCCCTCCTACACCGCCGTGGAAAAAATGGACTTTTCCGTGGTGGAGGCTGCACGGGATCTGGGAGCCAATCCTTTCAAGGCATTTCTGACGATCACCATCCCCCTGACCCTCTCCGGTCTGATGGCAGGCTGTGTGCTGGTGTTCATCCCCTCCATGGGCCTGTTTTTCCTGAGCGACTTGCTGGGCGGCAGCAAAACCGTGCTGGCTGGCGGCCTGATCCAGAGCCTGTACAAGAGCCGTAATCTGCCCATGGCAGCGGCCTTGAGTGTGCTGTTGCTGTCCGTCACCTGTGCCGTGATCGCTGTATACCGCAAAGTAGGCGGTACCAACGGCGATCTGAGCCTGTTCTGAGGGGAGGAAACTGCATGAAAAAACGTTCTGTAGGTTCCATCCTGTTTCTTTCGGTGGTATTGGTGATTCTGTATCTGCCCATCGTGATTGTGGTGCTGTATTCCTTCAACGATAATCCTGCCCGCATTCCATTGGCTTTTACCGGTTTTACCACCAAGTGGTATCACCAGCTGTTCCATGGGCGCAACAACTATGGCGATGCCCTTCTTTTGAGCTTGAATGTGGCCTTCTGGTCCGTGTTGGTTTCCACGCTGATTGGCACGCTGGGTGCCATCGGTATGGCGCAGCGTACCCTCCGGGGCAAAAGCAAGGCCGCATGGACAGATACTTTGATGGAAACCCTGGCCACCCTGCCCATTATGATTCCCGAAATCATTCTTGGTCTGGCGTTTCTGGTGGTTTTCAATGCAGCTGGTTTCAAGTCCAACGAAGTACGGCTGGTACTTGCCCACACCACCTTCTGTATCCCCTACATCTTCCTGACGGTGAAAAGCCGTCTGGTGGGCATGGATGCCGCTCTGTTTGACGCTGCACGGGATTTGGGAGCATCTCCATTGCGGGTGATGCTGGATATCACCCTGCCCCTGTGCAAACCCGCCATCATCAGCGGCGCCTTTCTGGCGGCTGCCATGTCGCTGGATGATTTCGTCATCAGCTTTTTCGTGTACGGTGCCGGACAGGGTACATTGCCCATCATGATCTATTCCAGCGTAAAGGTGGGCGTCAGCCCCACGGTGAATGCATTGTGTACGCTGTTGATCGGCGCAGCGTTCCTGCTGGTAGCCATCAGCCGCTATGTATCGGCCGTGCGGAAAACCAAACAGAAGAAAATTGTTTTCCACTGATGTCATCCGCAGAATGCGGTACACATATCCTGATTTGTTCTTACAGAAAGGAGCTATAACATGAAGAAAATCGTTGCCCTGTTGCTGGCGCTGTGCCTGATGACCCTTCCCCTGCTGGGTCTTGCCGAGGAAGAAAAAGTAGTCAATGTTTTCAGCTGGAGCGGTTACATTGACGAAGTGACCCTGAACAAATTCGAAGAGGACACCGGAATCAAGGTGATCTGGTCGCCCATGGAGAGCATGGAGGATATGCTCAACAAAATGCATCAGGGTGCCTCTGGCTATGACCTGATCATTTCCAGCGACTACACCTTGGATATTCTTCGTCAGGCGGGCCTGATCCAGAAGCTGGATAAGTCCCTGCTGCCCAACTACGAGAATCTGGATCCCCAGTTCCTGGGCCAGTATTATGATCCCACCGATGAATATGTGATTCCCCACATTGCCGGTTGTCCGCTGATCATCTATGATCCCAGCGTTGTTCCTTTTGAGATTACCAGCTACGAAGATCTCTGGCGACCCGAGCTGGCTGACAGTGTGGTAACTCTGGACAACGACCGCGTCATGATCGGTATCACCCTGAAAACCCTTGGTTACAGCATGAACGAGACCGATCCTGAAATCCTCAAGCTGGCCCAGGAAAAGATGATGAGTCTGTATGGCAACATTCGTGCCTTCGGTGACAACGAATCCTATACTGCCATGGAAACAGGTGAAGCCAGTGTTGGCTTCATGTTTACCCCCTTTGTGTACATGGTCAAGAGCAGCCATCCCGACTACGAAGTGGTTTATCCTTCCGAGGGTCTTGGCTACGGCATCGACGGCTATGTGATCCCTGCCAACGCAGAGAATGTTGAAAACGCCCATGCTCTGCTCAACTACATGATGCAGCCTGACATTGCTGCCAACAACGCCGAATATAACTACTATATGTGCGTGAACGCAGCTGCGCATGATTATCTCAGTTCCCAGTTTGTGAATGATCCCGTGATGAATGTACCCGCCGAACTGCTTACCGATGCGGAATTTATCCTCAACGTTGGCGATGCTGCCACTCTGTTCACCGAGATCTACACCGCTTTCAAGCTGCAATAAACCATATACGAAAGGAACCCGCTCCAAACTTCCGGAGCGGGTTCCTTTTGCTTTACTGTCCTGCAAGGGTTCTCAATTGGAAACTGACACCCCAGACATAATAGCTGACGATCAATTCCCGGGCGGGGCTTCCCCCTGCTGCCGTCAGAATGGTGGTGGACAGATCGCCTTCCGACTTGGCCTGCAGGGAAGCATTCTGCAAATGCCCGATCTGAGCCACATCCGCAGGCTGCGGTACCACCTGAACCTCAATGAGTTCAATAGGCACCAGACAACCGTTTTTCACGTGTACGGTATAGGTCACATAGGCATAATCCGACGAAGCACGCCATTGAGCCGGTTTCTGATAGATGGTGCCGATGAAGGTTTCATTGTTCAGTGCATCCTTATGCTGGGCAAAATCGGCAGTCCTTTCTGCGGAGATGGTTTCAGCACCGACAACGGATACTGTCACCTCTGCCGTCAGGAACAGGTAGCCCAGCATCAGCAGCATCACCACCAGCATCGCCACAGAAATGATGGCTATGATCTTCAAAGCTTTCATGATTCTCGCCCTCTTACGGATTGGTTTGGGGTGCCAGAATATCCCGGATCTCGTCAATCATCTCGGTATCCTTGAGCCGGAATTTGAACTCCACACGGCGGGAAGCGTCCATGTTGATGGATCCATCCTCATTGTAGATGGGGTCAGAATAACTGCGGCCCTTCGCCGTAAGGATATTACGCAGAAGCTCGGACTGTTCTCGGCTCAGCCCCGGCATTTCCAGACAATAGGTGGCCACGCTCAGGGCACGATCCTGCGAAAGCTCCAAATTCATCAGATAGTCGCCTTCGGTATCGGTGTGCCCTTCAATAATGATTTCCCCAAGAAAATCAGCATATTCCGGTCTGAGCAGCACGCCCAGATAGATAGGAATGAACCGGTTGAGCAGCTGCTGACCGCTTTCCTTAATGTTGTTCTTGCCGGTGTCAAAAAACACGGTGGATTCCAGCACGATATCGCCGGTATTGTGGTCAACTGTAGCGCTGAGATTGGCTTGCGCCAGTGCGGCGCTCAATTCCCGGATGATCTGCGTTTTCACACCCACCAGATCATCCAGCTTCTGCTGCTGATTGCTGAGGGCCAGCTGCTGTTGCTGAAGCAGAATGGTGGCATCATCCAGCGCAATCTGCTTGTTCTGCAATTCCAGATTGGCGGTTGCCAGTTCTCCCTCCCGCTCGGCAAGCAGGGCCTGTGTGGCAACGATGATTACCTGCTGCTCCTGCAGGGTAACGCTCTGCTCATCCAGTGTGGATTGCTGGTTTCCCAGCAGAATCACCAGATTATCAAGCTCTGTTTGCTTGGCATCCAGTTCGCTTTGCTTGTTTGCTAAAATGACCGCCTGTTCATCCAGCGCCGCCTGCTGGCTCAGCAGAATAATGGCTTGCTCATCCAGCGTCGTCTGTTGAGCAGACAGCAATGTTTCCTGGCTGAGCAGCTCATTGGTTTTGCTCTCCAGCATGGCAAAATACTGATATACGCTATAGCAGAGCACCAGCACAAACAGCAGCAGCAGCGCCGCCATCATATCGGAATAACTGATCCATGCAGCGCCCTGATCGCCTCTGGGTTGCCTTTTTGTACGTTTTCTGGCCATCGTATCCTCCTGCTATGGGCGTGGTCAATCTGCCTGCGGTTGGCTGCTGTCCAGCTCTCCGGTGAGCCGGTCAACCGCCTGCTGCATCCGTGCCAGCGAATCTGACAGGGCGGTAAGCTGCACTGCCAACTGATCGCTCGCTTCCTGTGCGCTGGCAAGGCGCTTTTCCTGCTCGCTTGTCTGAGCTTCCAGCTGCTGGCTGATTTCTCGGAGGCTCTTGGCAATTTCGCTGCTGACCAGCTGCATCATCCGGGCGCTCTCCGTCATGGTCTGGGTGGTATTCAGGGTACTCTGCAAATTCTTCTGGGTTTGCATCTGTCCCTGATTCACCAGATTCATGGTATCGGAAAGCGCCGTCATCTGCCCGCTCAGGGAGGCATTCATCTGGGTAAAGAACTGATTGACGATGCCACGCATCGCTTCCGCCTGCTCTTGCGTAGCCCCCTTGACAAAGGAATCCACAGACCGGTTCAGGGGGCCCATGGTATGGCTCATCGCCATTTCCAGAGAAGCAGCCACCTGATTGCCGATGGTCTGCGCCATACGGTTCATGCGCTCTTCTTCATCCTGACGGCTGCAGATCATCTGCACATCCGCATCCAAAGGTCTGGGCATTGCCAACTCATAGAAGGCTTCTTCAAAATTGGTCAGCGCCCGGACGGCGTGACCGGAAGCGATCCGGTTGCCCATATTGAACATCAGCGAGCAGGAAATACCTGCCACAGAGGTGGCGAAAGCAAAGCGCATACCGCCCAGCAGCACAGGGATGCTGGTGAGGGTACCTTCTGCATTGGAAAAATCCACGCTGGTGAGGCCTTCCATCAAACCAAGGAAGGTACCCAGAATGCCCAGCGAGGTAAGCAGACTGGGAATCAGCTCTGCCAACTGGGCATGACCGGGCTGCTCAATGGCGGTTTCCTCATTGATATAATCACGTGTATCACAGGCCATGCCGCGAATATCCAACTGCCCTGCATTCAGCAGAAACTGCTGCCAGTGAGGGCGCAGGGAACGGCCCAGAAAGCGGGGTTCACGCCACACAGGACGGTCGCCCGCCGCAGTGCTTTTCTCCAGCTTGACCACCGCACGGTTCAGCAAAGCCGCATTGCGCAGCATCGGATAAATACATTTCAAAAGACCGATCAGTGTTACCACTGCAATCGCAAAGTAAACCAGCCATTCTGACAAACCTGCCGTCAAATTGCTGATGATTTCCTTGGTGGGCATACCGGCACCTCCCATATGTATGGATAAAGACAATGATATCTTAACATTTCTTTCACATTTTGTAAACATTTTTGGAATCAGGTGTTACAACAAAAACCCCAGCATACCGAATGCTGGGGCGAAAGCGAAAATTCTTTTTATTCGTTATCAATGGAAACCTGATTGGCAGGAGCCGTCAGCAGCGTATCATCCCGGATGACCTTTACGGTGTAGGAACTGGTGATGGCGTTGTTCTGCGCCACGGATTCCAGCAGGGTTTGCAGATTGCGCACCGTCACATCCCATGCATCCGTCAGATACTGCTGGTTGCTCTGCCCTTCTTCGTACAGGCGGGTTTCCAGTTCCGTTTTGATGGAAGCATACCGTTCCGGAGTGAGCGGATAGAGGAAGTCAGACTTCTTCATGTTCTCATCATTTACGGTCAGCTTGTAGTAGCTGGCACGGGGACCCGGCACACGGATGCTGATGGTATTCCCATCGCAGGAAACAACCGCTTTGCTCAGATCCACAGAGAAATTCATGTTGAAGGTATAGGGCATTTCCACCTTCTGCACCGTGCCAAAGAGGAACGCATCCTGCGTGATGGTTTCCTGACCGGTGATTTCGGCCTCGTAAACCACCAGATCGTTCTTTTCCTTCAGCGTTTCGCTGAAGCGCTCGCTGAGCCACTTGGTTTCGGTGCTGGTATCAAACAGCAGATCGCTGATCTGGGGCCCAAAAATGAAACCCACAAACACCATGGCCACCATCAGAACGAGGATAAAGATCAATGAAAACAGTTTCTTCATTCGTTTCCCTTCCTTGGATTAACCCAGTGAGAAATGCTTGCCCAGAAGTATGAGCAGCTGTACCAACAGAATAATCAAAACATACAGATTCACCAATGCGCCAGTAATCTGGAAGTATCCTCTGGCAAAACGGCGGAAGCGGCCTTTCCTGGGCTTGGGCTTATTGGCATGAGGCTTGGGCAGAGAGCCTTCGCACTCCTGGTTCTGCATCGGCTGCGCATACTGCACAGCGTTGGGATAATTCTGCGGCGCATGATGCGGCTTCATTTCATTCAAATGGTTCGACACGACCATCCCTCCTTACAGCGAACATCCTATTCGCTACAGACACATTATACAACATAATGTCGAAAAATGCCACTCCGCATCTCTGCGATGCGGAGGAAACAGAAATCAGCTCAGATACTCAGGTTGACCCGGCGCAGGGTTTCGCCCTTGATCAGCTCGCCAATGACCGTTACATTCTGAATACCGGCCGTCAGGGGTTCCTCAGCCGTACGGATCAGCAATTCCGCTGCCCGCTGACCCATCTGCACGGTGTTCTGCTTCACGGTGGTCAGCATGGGGCGCATCAGCTGGGACAGGAAATGACCGTCATACCCAGCGATGGAAATATCTTCGCCAATGCGCAGACCGCTGTCCCGGATGGCATCCATGCCGCCGATGGCTGCCAGGTCATCGGTGACAAAAATGCAGGTGGGCGGCTGGGGCAGCTTGAGGAGCTTTTGCACAATCGCATAGCACTTATGGGCATCCTGATAGTCGGATTCCTCCAGATATTCATTGCGAACCGGGATGCCGTTGGCCATCATAGCCCGATGGAAACCGGTGAGACGGCTTTTGGTAACGGCGCTTTTTTTGCCGTGCACATAAGCGATGCGGGTATGGCCCAGTTGAGCAGCACGGTAAACCAGCAGTTCCATACCAGCCACATTATCGCTGAGCACGCAGGAGCGGTTGTCAAAGCTGTGGTCGATGGTGACGGCGGGAAGGTCGCTTTGCATCAGCTGCACGATTTCCGGCGAATAGAAGTCGATACAGGCAACGCATACGCCGTCCACATTGCGGTAATGGCAGTGCTCCAAAAAGGTCATGCTGCGCTGATTGATGTTATGATTGATGAAGGTAATGTCATACCCCTTTTGCTCTGCCGTGCGCTTGAAACTATCCAGCACAGCCGAAAAGAAGGGGTGCATCAGGCCGCTGCCGTATTCATCAGCAAACAAAACGCCCAGATTGTAGGAGCGATTGGTTTTGAGGGCACGGGCCAGCGCATTGGGATGATAGCCAATCTCCTTGGCTGTTTCCAGAACACGCTTACGAGTTTCCTCGCTGATGTCGCTATAATGATTCAGCGCCTTGCTGACTGTAGATATGGAAAGACCGCATTTTTCCGAAACATCTCTGATGGTAACAGCCATTTTGCGCCCTCTTTTCTGTACACTGCAAATTGTTCCAGATACATTATACATGAAAACAGGCAAAATAACATCCATTTCCAAGAGAATTTTCGTACTTTTTTCGTTTTCAAAATATAGGTTTTCGTATTTTATTCGCTGGTCAGATAGCTCTCCATCACATAGCCGGTGATGGCATCGGTTTCCACGTGTACCCAGCCTTCCTCCGGGCAGCGTTCCAGCACCAGCAGGCGCTGGTTTTTATATAGCCGCATCAGAATATCGCTGCTCAAATCCGGCCGTGAACGAAGATTCAGAGAGCTATCCTCGGAGATTTCCGTGACCACGGCATACCACTGGCCGGGTGCCAGCGACTTGGTAACCGGCATCAGCGTGGGACGGGGCGTGGCCGTGGGTGCCGGGCCCGCCGTTGCGGACAACGCCTCATCCGGCACAGGCAGCGTGGCGGGGGCATAACGGAAACGCTGCAACACCATGCCGGGATAATAGAACCCAAGAATCTCCAAAAAATCCTTATCGTAGGTGCCAGCCATCCATTCTGCGCCACGCTGGCTCATACCCACGCCATGACCATATCTGCGTGCTTCCAAGGTATAACCCTTCTCATCCTCCACCAGCGTCCAGATTTCATTGTCAAAATTTCCGCTGATGTTCAGAGCGAAAGCGTTTTCTACCGTTTTGAAAACCGGCAGTTCCATCACAAAGGGTTCGGCAATCAGTTCAAACGCACCGTAAACCGGCTGGGGTGTCGGCGTGGGAGCCGGCGTTTCGGAGGGGGCCGGGGTTGCCGGCGCAGGCGTTTCAAACAGGAAAACCTCTTCATCATCGTCCACGGCAGCCGGGGCTTCGGTGCGGGTGCGACCGCTGATACCCACCGTCATGCACAGTCGGGTCAAATGGAGCGA
The DNA here is from genome assembly GCA_017501255.1 of Clostridia bacterium. Taxonomy (GTDB): domain Bacteria; phylum Bacillota; class Clostridia; order Christensenellales; family Aristaeellaceae; genus Limiplasma. The sequence goes on from JAFVXE010000021.1 coordinate 101,695, forward strand.
ATCCTTGGCAGAGGGCGTATCCAGTACAACATCGGACACCTGATGCACCAGAATGCTCTCCGGCGCAGGGTCATACCCCAGCGCTGTCAATTCCTCCGCCAGAACGGTGGCAAGCAGTTTGCGCAGCCCATAAGGGGCGACGCTCTCTCCGGTGTACTCTTTCTCCATCCGGAAGGTACGGACGGTGCTGGCGGGATTCTCCACATCATAAGGATCGGAGCCGAAAGCATAATAGCCAAAATCCTCGTCAGTAGGCCAGACGCTCTGTACCAGTTCCGTCTGACCGCCGTTGCTGGCGGAATAGTAGCACTGTGCCAGCTTGCCTTTGTAGAATCCACAGATGCCCCAGGTTTCAGCAATCGCCTGCTCAGCATTGGCAAAACCGGGCAAATAGCCCTTGAAGACCTGATCATTGGTGGTATCCACCACATCGTAGGCTTTGGATGCGTTCACCTTGCGAAGCACATAGGTACGGGCAGCTATGGTCTGGGCTTTTAGCGCCTCCACCGGAAAAGAATCGCTCATCTCATAGGGCACCACACCCAGCAGATAGTCCTCCACATGAAGGCTCAGCACAGGATACAGTTTGCCTTCATTGATGCTCAGATGCAAATCTCCCAGATACAGCGGCTCAAAGCCGGTACGGTAGAATCCGACTTTGGCCTGCCCATCGGCAGAGGCATAGCGGCGCAGGGACACCTCATCTCCAAGCCGCAGCGACAGACCATCCATGTAGAGATAGATGCTGTCGTTTTTCAAAAGGAAAGCCAGTTTGCTCCCACTTTCCACATACATTTCGGATGCGCCGAAGGCCAGGCCGTAAGGCGTGGTCAGGGTAATATCCAGCCGATCCGTCAGGTTCAGGCGGCTCAGATGCACCCGAACAATGGGGCTCATCTCATAGCTGACATAGGGAATGCCGTCCTCTGCCTGGGATCCGAAAACCACAGACGCCAACAGACAGACCAACAGAACCCCGATCAAAGCCGTTCGGATCAACCTGTGCCTGTACATATTCTTCATGCTTTCTCTCCTTTCCGTTTTGCGGGATGAAGCCAAAGCAACCGTGTATAGAACGAATGATTGCGTTCAAATCATACCATGATGACACAAAAAGTACAAGCACATCTGACTGCCAGCACTGGCGGCCTGTGGAAAAACGGCTACAGCAAACGGGCAACCATGGAAACCAACGCACATAGCAGAATGCCCGCAGCTGTAGGCAGGAAGGCTGCCAGCAATGTCCAGCCTATTCTTCGGGTCTCTTTGTAGATGGTCAAAAGCGTGGTGCCGCATGGCCAATGGAAAATGGAAAAGAACGCTGTACACAAGGCGGTTACAGGCGTCCATCCATTGCTCATCAGCACATTGCGGAGGGTGGCTGTCTGCATGGGCTCCAGCAGCTGGTTCTGTCCAAGATAGATCATCAGGGCGATGGGTAAAACGATTTCGTTCGCAGGCAAACCTAATACGAATGCCAGCAGGATCACCCCATCCAGCCCAATGGCTTTCCCAATCGGGTCCAGCCATTGGGCAGTGTGCCGAATCAGGGACTGATCGCCAATGGTGATTGAGCCAAGGAACCACAGGAGCAACCCGGCAGGTGCAGCCACGGAAACCGCCCGCATCAGAACCGAAACCGTTCTGTCCAGCACAGAGCGGAGAATCACCTGCCCTGTTTTCGGAATGCGATAGGGCGGCAATTCCAGCACATAGGCGCTGTCCATCCCCCTGAGGATGGTTGTGGACAGGACAGAGGACAGTGCCAGCGTAACCGCCACGCTCAGCACCAAAAAACCGACCATGATGGTTGCCGCCAATATCGTGTTTCCTCTGGTGCCCAGCGTTGCGAAAAAAGCAGAGATCAGCATCATCAAAAGCGGCAGACGGCCATTGCAGGGCGTAATGGCATTGGTCAGGATAGCAATCATTCGCTCCCGGGGGCTTTGAATAATCCTGCACCCGGTTACCCCTACTGCATTACAGCCAAGTCCCATGCACATACACAGTGCCTGTTTACCACAGGCATGGCAGCAATGAAAGCAGCGATCCATGTTGAAAGCAATCCGGGGCAGATAGCCCAGATCCTCCAAAAGGGTGAACAGTGGGAAAAAGATTGCCATCGGCGGCAGCATCACCGCCACCACCCAGGCCAGCGTGCGGTACATTCCATGTACCACCGCATCCGTCAGCCAAGGTGATGCCCCCCATTGCCCGAACCATCGTGCCAGTGTTCCTTCAAAGCCGAAAAGAAGCCTGGACAGCCATTCTGATGGTACATTGGCACCGAACATGGTCAGATAAAAGATCCCCAGCAGCAACAAAAGCATAACGGCGAACCCGATAACCGGACTGCACAGCCATTGATCAACAGCGTATTTTCTTCCTTTGGCTTTCTTGGCCCTTAAGAAAGACACGCAGCAGGCCACCAGTTCTTCCGCCCGTTGATAATCCGCTTTTGCAACGGTTTCCATCCACTGATTGATGGTTTTTGGATCGGTTGATTGCTTTTCTGCACTGGTTGAGAGCCTCCGGAGTGTCATCAGGCGTTCTTTTTCCACGGCATAATCGTCCAGTGAATCGGTGGTTTGCAGCATTGCCGGGGCTGTCTCCAGCTCATCGGTATTCACCATCTGGTGAACTTTTTCTTTCAATTGCTGAATCCCTTGTCCATTTCGGGCGGTAATCCCAACCACCGGCAAACCCAGTTGTGCTTCCAGCCTGCTTATGTTAATGGCGATTCCCTGTCTGCCAGCCTCATCCAGCAAATTGATGCAGACCAGTGTTCGGCGGCAGATCCGGGCCACCTGCAAAGCCAGCACCATGCTGCGGCTCAGGCAGGTAGCATCACACACCACAATGGCGATATCATATGCCCCTGTCAGCAGATAATCCGCTGTCACCTGTTCATCCGGAGAACCATTGAGCAGCGAATATGCGCCCGGCAAGTCGATCAGCGTCCATCCGCCATGGGAATCCTTCACCGTGCCTATGGCGCTATCCACCGTTTTGCCAGCCCAGTTGCCCGTATGTTGCTTTAGTCCCGTCAAAGCGTTGAATACCGTGCTTTTTCCCACATTGGGATTGCCGCAAAGCACTGCTCTGATCTCTTTCATTCCCCTGCTCCTTTTCTGACAAGAATCTTTGCAGCATCCCGGTTCCGAATGCCAAGAACAGCCCCTCTGACCAGATAGGCTCTGGGGTCGCCCAATGCGGATGGATACAGGCAGGTGATTTTACTGCCTTCCAGCAGACCCAGATCATTCAAACGGACTTTCATCGCCTGATCACACGCCAATGAGACGACTTCTGTTTCCTCCTGCAACGCTGTTTCGCTCAGCGGAATCAAGTTCAAATCATCATCTCCTCCCGCTTGCCACACAGAAGCGCCTGCATGGCTCTATCACCAGCCTATGCAGGCAGTCACTTTGAGTGCGAAGCGGCGGATGTGCATCCCTCCGCCCATCTGTGAGAAAAACTTGCATTATTGCATTTTTGCGGGTATAATACACTTGTTTGCGGTAGTGCTGGAATTGGCATACAGACTTGACTTAAAATCAAGCGCCCTATGGGATTGCGGGTTCAAGTCCCGCCTGCCGCACCAACAGCAAATAATCCGAACCACTTATTCCTCATCGGAAAAGGGTTCGGATTATTTGTTTTCTTCACAGAAGAAGAGATCAGGGCGATCACGCCTGGTAAAAGATAATTGAATGCTGACAAAGATGCCCCTTTTCGCACGAGGACATACCACGTGGGAAAAGGGGCAGGTACATTTTCTTTAGTATACTAAGGATTGTTCAATTGTTCAGAAGGTCCAAGCAATAGTCAATAAAGAGTATCAAATTGGACTTTTTGCTTGGACGTATTCTTTGACCAAATGTCTTTACTTCATTTAAAGTATCTGTGGACAATGGTCTGTCGTTAATTGGGAAAATCTTGGAGTAAGTTTCTCCCTTTTCACTATCCGACACTCTTGTAGAGGTGATGCCTGCATCTATCATTACATCTTCAAAGGAAGCAATAGAGTAGATAGGGACGATATATTCCGAGAGCCAATGGTTTGAAAACATAGTTCGATTGATGAAATCGTTTTTCTGTTTTTCGGTACAATCATCAGTATCCATCATTATGAACAGTTTGAAATTAATGAGTTTTTGGCTCTTGCCTTTACCAAGCGTTTCAACTGGATATTCTTCTAAAAAAGCTTTTTGGGTATTGAATGGTTTTGAATTCAATACTGACATTAAACCAGTAATCTGGATACTGTGTCTTCCTTTATCCTTCGCAAAAGGTTTGATGTTGAGATGCAAATTTGATGTAATATAGCGGGATAAACATTGTTCAGATTTGCCGTGACAAATGACTACGCCTTTAACATAATTAGCTTTTGCAGAAGGAGACATTATTCTGCCTCCTCTTTTTCTATCTCGTTGATGATAGTAGAATAATCAATGCCGTCAATGTATGGCGTGCCACCAAACAAGCCCTTAATATACTTAATTCGGTTATTGTTGTTACTTTGTACAGAATAATCAGTTATGCAGTGTGCTTCTTTGTTACCGAGATGATCAACTTGAATAACATATGCACTATGCGGATCCATTTTTTCAAGTAGCATTGTATTATGGGTTGTTATGATTAATTGACCGGTAATCTCATCTACTATAGAATCGAGTATCTGATTGAGCAGGATGTCATGTATTCCGTTATCAATTTCGTCATACACAACAGTCACACCACAAAACAGTCCTAACAAGGTTCTAATGATTTCAAGGATTTGTTGAGTGCCAGAGGATTCGTTTTCGAAACTGATATGACGAATTTTGCCGGCTATCATTTTGTCAACATAAAGTTGATACCTGACATTGTCGTTCGCCATATCGTTTATTTCGTACATAATGTCTTTGATATCTGCGTATGCTTGTGTAAAAAAGTCTCTTAACACTCGTTCGGTTTTGTGCAATAGGGGGATTTGATTTTTGTTTATTCTTCCATGACGCAAATCACTTAAAATATTGTCGGGCTTAGAAGTGATTATTCCAGAGTTGTGTCGGTTGCTACTTTTGTTGATTACTGAGATATTCGTTAACATGTTGATTACAGCCAACAAGTATTCGGAGATGCTTTCGTTAATATAGCCAATATTTTTTTCTTGGATTTGCTGCATTACAATTGCCAGAAATGTATGTCTACCCCAGTATTTCTTTATTTCAGCATTGAATTCTTGCTTTACCCTATCATTGGCGAAAAGGTTTCCATTGAATTTGGCTTTTATTGTTTCATCTGTGTCATTCTCAATATCAAATAGATATCCCCTTTGTTTTCCAGTGAAATAATAGAGAGACTCGCGAGAAATTCGATCTGTGAATTCAATGCGATAAATGCCCTCGTGTCCGTTGAGTAAGAAACCATACTCCACCACTGTCGCTTCTTGACAGTCAATAGTACGACAAGATGAGATAACATTAATAATATCAATTTCGCTTAGTAGAATTTGTTTCAGTTCTTCGGGGAACACATCATCTTCGCTTTCCAAAAACTCGGTTACTTTGTCAGCTCTTCGTAGTAAATCGAAAGAAGTTAAGGTGCGGCGTAGTAATTCAATGCTACGAACAAAGTTGGACTTACCACTTCCGTTTTCGCCATATACAGCAATAAAGTTTTTGGAACAGTTGCTGTTTTTTTTCAAGTTAAATGTTATGTTACCGAACGAAAGAAAATTCTTTAAATGCACATATGTAAACAAATGCATACACCTCCTAAAGTAGCACTATTATAGCACATTACCTCCCCACCGTCAACAAACATAACAAAAATCGATACAAATTGTACTAAAATTCTCTTTGTTTTATACAATGACATGGTTTGTGTATTTTCATCAGTATTATTTGTCTTTGCCGAAGCGATAACCTGTGCTACAATAGAATTGGGTCAATGATCTTCCCCCTCTTTGATCCACCAGATCCGTTAGGTTCCGATAGGAAAAAAGCAAATGAGAATGTAATTGTAAAAGGAGGGGGTACAGTGATGTCTAAAATTATCGCAAAGTCTCAGTTTTATATTGATAAGGTGTCTGGTCATCGTTATACTGGTTGCACAATAAAAACACCATTCATCAACTTCTCATTTGCTCCTACGACAATACCCTTTCTTATGAAAGGTCGATTTGCGGGATGCCATCTTCACGATGACATCCCGCTTCTTCTTATATTCACTTTTTTTCGTTCTTTTCTTGCTGGGCTTTCCACTCTGCGTATTCCCGCTGCCCTTCTTCGCTCTCGAAGAAAGCTTTGATATCAGGCCAGAGGCATCTGGCGACAGTCTCGATAACGTAATCAGGATATTCGGATTTGTTAATGTGTTTTTTCTTTCTCGCCATCCAATGCCCTCCTTATTCCAGCGTGACCGTTTTTATCGGTCCGATATTCGTGTACTCCCTGAGCACATCCGCCGGAATCCTCTCCAGCAGCGCAACCGCCTCCTGATAGTCCTTGCGCATCTTTGCCTGCTGCAGCTTCTCCATCACGCTGCCCTTCTTGGCGGCTTCCAGTTCCTTCAGCAGCGCTTCGTTCTCCGCTTCCAAAGCCTCGGCTTCGCGGAAAGCAGCGTCGTATTTCTTCATGGTGGCTGCCATCTGCCACACATCGGGAAGATAGCTGTCCAAAGCCTGACTGATCTCCTGCTTCCTGCTCTTGAGATTGAGCACATTGGTGTCGCTGAGCAGCATTTCCAGCCGCTTGCGCTTTTTGGTCAGGCGGGACATCTGCTTGTATACGCTGGTGGGGATGTGTCTGCGACCGGTTTCGCTGGCGCTTTCACCCCGCTCCAGCTCCGGGTATTTCCTGGACATATGCTCCCAGAACAGGTCCTGCCAACGGCACAGCTGCTTCCTGTTGCCGATGATGTCCTTGGCGCTGAGCCGCTTGTCGGCGGTCAGCGGGACAAAACAAAGGTGCATATGGGGCGTTCGCTCGTCCATATGCACCACTGCGGAGATCATGGTCTCCTGCGTCTGATGTTTGCTGAGAAAGTCCAGCGCTTCCTGAAAGAAAGCCCGGATTTCTTTTATGCTTTTGTCTTTGAAGAACTCGTGGGATGCGGTGAAGATGGTTTCTACCATGCGGATGCTGTCGGTACGGGTGCGGCAGCCTGCTTCCTTGATCTGCTGCTCCGCTTCTGCCCGGTATCGTCGTTTGGGGGTGATCAGGTGGAAGTTCAGGTGAGAACGGCTGGGATCAATGTCCGGGTTGCTGGCGTATTTGTCTTTGGTGCGTTCGTCGTGGCTTTCGATCCGGCTGATTTCCGGGCCTTTGTATTTGGCAAAACGCATAATGGCGTAGGGTTGTTGTTTCATATTAACCTCCTGAAAATAAAAAGTGATACTGACTTGAAAGTACATGTACCAAGCGTACCAAGTGTACCTGGGTACGGATGGTACACTTGGTACACACGTTTTGGAGTCGGTGGCGTTTTTTACGGATTTCGCCTTTGAAGCAGCTGAATACCGTTGAAACCTCTGGCAAATCTGCCCCCGCCGATGGCGACTTTGTTGGTGTACTGTATGCGATAGCGGGCTTCGTTCTGTTTCAGCCAGGAACAGAA
>JAFVXE010000022.1 GCA_017501255.1 Clostridia bacterium
CTCTTCCGATCTGCCGATGTTTACGTGCGGCTTGGTGCGTTCAAACTTTGCCTTTGCCATTGTGAATTTCCTCCTTCAAATAGGTGGGTAAAAGCAACTCGTGCTTATGTTTTGGAATTACTTGCGGTCGCCGGTAACCTTCTCAGCAATGCTCTTGGGCACTTCTTCGTAATGGTCGAACTGCATGGAGAACAGGCCACGACCCTGAGTGCGGCTGCGCAGGTCGGTAGCGTAACCGAACATCTCGCTCAGCGGCACGAAAGCGTGCACGGTCTGCTCGCCCATACGGGCGTCCATACCTTCAATGCGACCACGACGGCTGGAGATATCGCCAACCACATCGCCCAGATACTGATCGGGGATGATAACCTCGACCTTCATCATGGGCTCCAGCAGGCAGGGATCAGCCTTCTGCAGGGCTTCTTTGAAAGCCATGGAACCGGCAATCTTAAAGGCCATTTCAGAGGAGTCAACATCATGATAGCTGCCGTCAAAGACGTTGGCCTTGAAGTCCACAACCTCGAAACCAGCCAGAATACCGCTCTGGGCGGCTTCACGGATACCGGCATCGATGGGGGCGATGAATTCCTTGGGAATCACGCCACCGACGATCTTGCTCTCAAAGGAGTAGCCTTCGCCGGGTTCGGTGGGCAGGATCTCGATCCAGCAGTGACCGAACTGGCCGTGACCACCGGTCTGGCGCACATAGCGGCCTTCGGCCTTGGCAGCCTTGCGGATGGTCTCGCGGTAAGCAACCTGGGGCTTACCAACAGTGGCTTCCACCTTGAATTCGCGCAGCAGTCGGTCCACGATGATCTCCAGATGGAGCTCGCCCATACCGGAAATGATGGTCTGGCCGGTCTGCTGATCGGTGTAAGTCTTGAAAGTGGGGTCTTCCTCCGCCAGCTTCACCAGAGCCATGGTCATCTTATCCTGACCGGCCTTGGTCTTGGGCTCGATGGCGACCTGGATAACGGGATCCGGGAACTCCATGGACTCAAGAACAATCTGGTTCTTTTCATCGCAGAGGGTATCAGCGGTGGTGGTGTCCTTCAGACCAACGATACCGCAGATGTCACCAGCGTAAACGGCGGGAACTTCTTCACGGTGGTTGGCGTGCATCATCACCAGACGGCCGATGCGCTCGCGCTTCTGCTTGGTGGAGTTGTAGGCGTAGCTGCCGGCTTCCATGGTACCGCTGTACACACGGCAGAAGGCCAGCTTACCTACGAAGGGGTCCGTCATGATCTTGAAGGCCAGGGCCGCCAGAGGCTCGTTATCGGAGGGCTTACGCTCCAGCACAACCTCGGGATCGCCGGGCTCGGTACCCTTGATGGCGGGGATATCCAGAGGAGAGGGCATGTAAGCAACCACAGCGTCCAGCAGGGGCTGCACACCCTTGTTGCGGTAGGAAGTACCGCACAGCACGGGGGTCATGGTGCAGTTGATGGTAGCGGTGCGGATAGCGGCATTGATTTCCTCGGTGGTGATTTCCTCACCGCCAAAGAACTTCTCCAGCAGGGTGTCGTCGGACTCAGCCACAGCCTCGATCAGGTTCTGGCGGTATTCTTCGGCCAGTTCCATCAGGTCGGCGGGGATTTCTTCCTCGCGAACATCCTTGCCTTCATCGTCATAATAGACTTCGGCTTTCATGCGAACCAGGTCGATGATGCCCTTGAAATCGGCTTCCTTGCCGATGGGCAGCTGAATCGGCACAGCATTGGCACCCAGGCGTTCCTTCATCATGTCAACGACACGGAAGAAATCAGCGCCCATGATGTCCATCTTGTTCACATAAGCCATGCGAGGTACGTTGTACTTGTTGGCCTGACGCCAAACAGTCTCGCTCTGGGGTTCGACACCGCCCTTGGCGCAGAAGACGGAAACGGAACCGTCCAGCACGCGCAGGCTGCGCTCTACCTCAACAGTAAAGTCAACGTGACCGGGGGTGTCGATGATATTGATGCGGTGACCATTCCACTGACAGGTGGTAGCAGCGGAGGTAATGGTGATGCCGCGCTCCTGCTCCTGAGCCATCCAGTCCATGGTAGCGGTACCTTCGTGGGATTCGCCCAGACGATGGACGCGGCCGGTGTAGAACAGAATACGCTCAGTCGTGGTGGTCTTACCGGCGTCGATGTGAGCCATGATGCCGATGTTGCGCACCTTATCAAGCGGGTGACTTCTTGGCATAGAAAAGGGTCTCCTTTCACATTAACAAGCTATCTGTACATACCTTCCAATTAACAGGCGGGGCGCCACGCCCACGCCCGGTTGCCAATTACCAGCGGTAGTGGGCGAAAGCCTTGTTGGCCTCGGCCATACGGTGCATTTCTTCCTTGCGCTTCACAGCGGCGCCGGTGTTGTTGGCAGCGTCCATCAGCTCAGCGGCCAGGCGGTCAGCCATGGTCTTCTCGCCGCGCTTGCGGGAGAACTCGACCAGCCAACGCAGAGCCAGGGTCTGACGGCGTTCGGGACGAATCTCGATCGGGACCTGGTAAGTGGCGCCGCCCACACGGCGAGCCTTCACTTCCAGCTGGGGAGACACGTTGGCCATAGCGGCGTTGAACACTTCGGTAGCGTCCTTGCCGGTCTTCTCGGCAACGGTGTCGAAAGCTGCATAGCAGATGCGCTGAGCAGTGCCGCGCTTGCCATCCAGCATGATCTGGTTAATGAGCTTGGTGACTACCGTGGTTCCGTATACGGGATCCGGCAGCACTTCACGCTTGGGAATAAAACCGCGACGGGGCATTTCGTTTCCTCCTTCATTGAGGCGATGATTCGCCGCAAGTGTGCGTTTCGCACAACGTAAGATGGGGACCTGAGAGACTTGTTTTGCAATTTTTCGTACAGGCTCCTGACGGCAGTCAGCTCTGCCGCTCCCTGCGGGCAACAGCTACCATTCCGGCTGGCCCCTACCTATCGTGGGAGAGTCACGCGGTGTACGCAATGGGCAAGGCATGGGTTGAATGCCTTATCCGCGCTCCTGCGCCCACTCCGGAGTTGCTGCAACGGGATTGCGAAAACTTACTTCTTAGGCCGCTTGGCGCCGTAGAGAGAACGGCTCTGCATCCGCTTGGCCACGCCGGCAGTATCCAGAGCACCGCGAATGATGTGGTAACGAACACCGGGCAGGTCGCGTACACGGCCGCCGCGGATGAGCACCACGCTGTGCTCCTGCAGGTTGTGACCGATGCCAGGAATGTAGCAAGTACCTTCGATCTGGTTGGTCAGACGGATACGAGCGATCTTACGCAGGGCGGAGTTAGGCTTTTTGGGGGTCGTGGTCTTCACGCTGAGGCACACGCCGCGCTTCTGCGGGCAGCCCTGCAGGATAGGAGCCGTGGACCGGTTAGCAGCCTTCACGCGACCCTTGCGGATCAACTGGTTAATCGTGGGCATGGGAACACCTCCGAATTGATATGCTATAACAACGCCGTCAACCCCGGGCGTATTATAGACAAGGTTTGGCTTGCTGTGCCTTACTTGAGCACAGCGGCGGCAGCCGCCGGAACGTCCACCGAGCAGAGCTTGCCAAGCTCCTGCATACTGTCCACCACCGTGACGGGCACGTTTTTTTCTTCACACAGACCATTGATCCGGTGATAGATGAAACCGTCCGCATCCTTGCCCAGATAGACTCTGGCAGCCTTGTCCCCTTCCAGTGCGCGCAGCACCTGTCGCTGACCGACTACGCGGTTTGGGGCATTGTGCAGTTCGTGCTCCATGGGGGAAGATCGCCTCCTCTTTCCGGGTTTGTCCACGGTGTTTCCGCACTTTCCGGTGCTTCCCCTCTGCGCCTTTATCGCGCAAAAGTTGCACACAAAAAGTACAGATTGCGAACAACCATAACATACTAACACGTTTGCAACCATTCTGTCAATTGTTTTTCCCACGTTTCTGTCACTTTTTTTCAGTCATTTCAGACGCTTGACAACTTGGACAAAACCCCACCAAATTGTGCATCTTTTAGGGATGTGAAACAATGATTTCCGAAACCCTTCTCTCCCTTTACAACCCAAACGTTTTTCGCTATGATGAGGTAAAATGTTCACCTGAGCGGAGGTGTCGATATGCACCAACAATCCCTTGCAGGAAAACGAATCCTGCTGACCGGCGCAACCGGAAGCCTCGGCCGTAAAACTGCGCTGGCGCTGGCATCCATGGGAGCCGCCCTGCTTTTACCGGTGCGCAATCCTGCCAAGGCAACGGCATTGGAAATGGAGCTGCAAAGCGCCGTTCCGGATGCTGATATCCGTTTTCTCACCCTGGATATGGCCGATGAATCCTCCATCCTTTCGCTGGCGGAGCAGCTATGCGCTGAAAATCAACCGCTGGATGCCATGATTCATAACGCAGGCGTATTCACCAAAGCAGGGCTTGCTTCGCCTCAGGGTACCGAATGGCATCAGCAGGTCAATGCCCTGTCCCCGCTTCTGCTGACCCGAAAACTGCTGCCATTGCTCACGCTGGCGGAAGCTCCCGCCGTGGTGACTGTCACCAGCCTGTCCGCTTTCTGGCTGACAGACGGCGGCAAATCCTGCAACAGCGCAAGCCCCACACAGCTTTATGCTGCCAGTAAACGGCAATTTCTGCATGAGATGCAATCGCTGGCCCAATGTCATCCTGCAATCCGCTTCGTATATGCCCATCCCGGCGTCTGCGCTACCGGTCTGTTCACCGGCGGCACCCATCAAACCGCTTACAATGCCGGATTTCTGAAAATCGCCCTTCCTTTGATGAAGCTCCTGTTCCCAGCACCGAAAAACGCCTGCCGCACCACGCTGCAAGCCCTGCTGCACGGAAAAAGCGGCCAACTGGCAGAACCCGGCGGACTTTTTCACATCTGGGGAAAACCAAATTTCGTTCCTCTGGAAAAAAGAATGTAGCAAAATGCCAGCGCTGCGCAATCCGCAACCGCTGGCGTTTTTTCAATCACGTTTCGTTTCTTCAGTTATCATTGGTCTCATCCAGTATCTCCACCAAAGAAAGACTGCGGATATGCCACTGATTGTTTTCCTTCACCAAGGTGGCGGTATATCTGCCGCCCTGCCACCGGGGAGGCGTTTCGTATCCGTCGCCATACAGTGCTTTGGCTGCCTCTGCATAGTCCGACCGAACCCGGCCGTCAATGCCCGGTACGGTTTCGGTAAACTCTGCCCGGGCTGTATTATCCCAGGGCCAGCACCACATCCAGGTCATTTTCAGGCGGTGGTCGATACCACGAATGTTATAATAGATGTAGGGACTTTTTTCATCCAGTGCCAGCAGCAGATTTTCATCCCGCTGCAAATAGCTGGACTGAAAAAACTTGTTCAGCTCGGAGGCATCCTCCTGCATCATGATCACCTGTGCCCGCCTGGCCATGCCGTCCTTGAGCACGATATTGATATTGGAAGCATTCATGGCATAATAAAAGGTAACCGTGAACACACCCAGGAGCACCACAATCAACAACAGCCGCCCTGCCAGATACCAGATGAAACGGCGAACTTTCTTCATCAGGCTTCCCCGCCTTTCCTCAGCGTTTGTACCATTATACCCTATCCCGTCCCGGGAAGCAAACGCTTCCTGTAAACAATCATTGCAGTTCCAGCAGGATAATGCTATACTTTTGGTATCCTATTTCAACCAAAGCAAGGAGCGACGCCTGTGCGAAAATGGCTGATTCTGCTGCTCACCCTGATGATGCTGCCGGTTTGTACCGCCAATGCTGAAACCGTCACCGGTCTTTCCTATGATGACTTTTTGTCGAAGTATGCGGAAAACCTCGACTTTATCAATGACAACGCCGGCAGGCACCTTCTGCCTTTGATCCCCGCCAAGCGGGATGCCGGCTGGAACGACGGACGCCTGTTCTACGAAATTTTCGGCGATGTGCTCACCCTGACCATTCGCACCGATGCCACCGGCGAAGTGATCGAGTACTGCTCCATTTCCCTGACAGCGCCTGCGGATATGAGCTATGGCAGCACCATCCACCGGGACTTTACCACCTCCGGCTACCAGAGTTATGGAATGCTGATGGCAATGGCTGCCGGTCAAACCGCCTACGAGCGCTATTCCCTCGTTACCGAAGTGGAAAGCGGACTGGCTGCCAGCGGCGTATTCTACAAACAGATCGGCGTTTATTCGCTGGAAGCCGCTTCCCTGGATGGCACCGTCATCATGACATTCCACAATTCCACCGCCATGCCCACGCCCTCCCCCGTGCCTTCCGAAACTCCCGTACCCGAAGAAACCCCAGTGCCCGAGAACTTGGGTTGATATGAAAACCCCATAAAAATTTCCTCATTTTGTAGGAAGAAAGTAACCAACTTGTAACCCCTGCTTGCTATAATGAAATTGCTGAAAATGTATCATTCTATCCATATGGAGGTCTGTGCTATGAAAAATAACGTCAAGCGGCTCGCAGCCCTGTTCATGGTTCTGGCTCTGCTTTTCTCTGTCAGCACCACTGCATTCGCTTCTACTGTATATAGTAATGTTATTACGGTGGGCGCTACTGAAAAGCCCACGGCAACGCCCGAACCCGAAGCAACGGTTTCGCCGGAAGTCACCCTTGAGCCTGAAGTGACCGAGGAACCCGAAGCTACCGAAGAACCTGAAGCCACCGAAGAGCCTGAAGTGACCGAAGAGCCTGAAGTGACCGAAGAACCCGAGGCCACCGAAGAGCCTGAAGTGACCGAGGAACCCGAAGCTACCGAAGAGCCCGAAGTGACTGAGGAACCCGAAGCTACCGAAGAGCCCGAAGTGACCGAAGAACCCGAGGCCACCGAAGAGCCTGAAGTGACCGAGGAACCCGAGGCTACCATCGATCCTGAAGCCACCGTCGATCCCGAGGCTACTGTTGATCCTGAAGCCACCGTCGATCCCGAAGCTACCGTCGATCCTGAAGCCACCGTCGATCCTGAAGCCACCGTCGATCCTGAAGCCACCGTCGATCCCGAAGCTACTGCTACTCCCGCTCCCACTCCCAGCCCCGAAGAATTGCTGGCCAATGTGACCATCTCCGTAGATTGCGAAATCATCACCGCTGGCGAATATCCTGCTTTTGGTGACCTGGTTAAGCTGACCGCCACCGTTACCGGTGCCGAAGAACTGGATTATACCCTTGTTTGGGAATATCGCAACAACAAGATCGAAGATGCTGAGTGGGTTGTTTTCGAATCCGAGATTCCTGAAGGCCAAGATCCTGCTACTTACATCAACGATGTGATAATTTTTACACTGACTCGTGAGAACTTTACCACCGAATGGCGTGCACGGCTGGTGCTGCTCCTGCCCGAAGAGCCCGTTGTGGAAGAACCTGCCGTAGAAAATACGGAAGAAACCAGCGAGCAAGCGGAAGAGAGCACTGAACCTACCGCCGAAGAACAGGCAGCCGAGCCTGCTCCCGTAGCTGAGGAACCCGCCCCCGCCGTTGAAGAGCCTGCTCCTGTTGCCGAGGAACCCGCTCCCGTTGTTGAAGATCCCGCTCCTGCTGCTGAGGAACCCGCCCCCGTCGTCAAAGAGCCCGCTCCTGTAGTTGAAGAACCCGCTCCCGAAGTCGAGGAAGTTCCTGCTGAATAATATCGCATAACAAATTTCAACACCCGCTGTCACAATGGCAGCGGGTGTTTTCTGCTTCCAGACAATTGGAAAACGCCACATAAAAACGAGGGCACCCAGCATAGGGTGTCCTCATTTTGTTGCGTTTTTTATACCAGACGGAAACCGTTCTCGGCCTGTTGTTGCTGATAGCGGCTCAGCAGATCCTTGATACGATCATAGGGATTGAGCAGGTTGCTCAGGCTGCGGTCGTGGTTCAGGCTGGCGATGATGTAAGAAATGTACTTGCTCATATCCGCCTCAATGAACCAGGGAGCCGCCTGCAGTTCCGGGGTACGGTAGGTCAGGTTGGTGGAAATGATGCGGCTGATGAGGCCATCTTCATAAGCCTTGTTGAAAGCATCCAGGCCATTGGTGAACAGAGCGAAGGAAACGGAAGCAAAGATGCGGTTTGCCTTGCGCTTTTTCAGTTCACGGGCCAGATCCAGAATGCTGTCGCCGGAGGACAGAATGTCATCGCTGACCAGCACATCCTTGCCTTCCACATCGTCGCCCAGATATTCATGAGCAATGATAGGGTTACGACCTTCCACGATGCGGGTGTAGTCACGACGCTTGTAGAACATACCCATATCAATGCCCAACACGGAGCTGTAGAAAATATTGCGGTCGATTGCACCTTCATCAGGGCTGATGATCATCATGTGATCACGGTCGATCTGCAGATCCTGCTCCTTGCGGAACAACGCTTTAAGAATCTGATAAGAAGGCTTCACGCTGTCAAAACCCATCAAGGGAACAGCGTTCTGCACACGGGGGTCGTGAGCGTCGAAGGTGATGAAATTGGATACGCCCAGTGCCTGCAGTTCCTGTAGCATCAAAGCGCAGTCCATGCTTTCACGGGTGGTGCGGCGATGCTGACGGCCTTCGTACAGCATGGGCATCACCACATTGATGCGCATGGCGCGGCCGCCGATGGCTGCGATCACTCGCTTGAGGTCCTGATAGTGATCATCGGGGGACATGGGTACTTCCCGGCCATACATCTTGTAAGTCTTATTGTATGCAAAGATATCCGTCAGAATATAGATATCATAGCCACGCACGCTGCTCTTGAGCATACCCTTGCCTTCGCCGGTGCCAAACCGGGGGCAAATGGCCTCAATCAGAAAGTCGGTACGATTATAGCCCATCAGGGAGTACAAAGGAGTGTTGCCGTCCAAATCCGCCTGCTGTTCATGCCATTTCATCAGCCAGTCGTTTACCTTTTGGCCCAATTCTTCGCAGCCAGGCATGGCAATGAGGCCAAGCGGGGCGTAGGGCTGTGTCAGAAGCTCATTGTTCCACGTACTCACAAAATCCGTCACTTTGCATGCTCCTTCTCAGTCGTACAGTCAGAGAGACAGCATTAGTATATCGCAAATGAACCAATCTGAAAAGCCACTTTTGAGAAAAAACCAAACATTTTCTTTGTATTTGTCGAAATTGTGCAATCGTTTTCCATATCCCACATTCCCTGCGCATATCCTATTGTGAGGTGATGGGCGTGTCAGGAATCTGGCTAATTCTGACAGGGGTATTATTGCTTTTCTCAACCGAATCCATGCAGGCAGCCAATCAGACAGCGCAGGTCTTTGCAAGCTGCGTGCTGCCAGCCCTGTTTCCTATGATGGTGCTGGGCAGCCTGTTGGGTGATTCCATGCCCTCATCCGCATCACGAACAGGAAATGTGCTGTTTCAGATATTGTTCGGCTTTTGTGCCGGCTCACCCGCTGCTGCCAGACAGTTGACTGTATTGGATCACAGACAGCCGCTTCCACCGGCAATCTATCGTTTTCTGCTGTGCGCCAGTGGTGTGATGAGCACCATGTTCTTTACGGGTACGCTGGCAAGCAAACTGGGCAGTCGTACCGCATGGTTACTGTTGATTTCCCATTGGCTGGGAGCGTTGGCAACCGGCTGTCTTTCCCTCTTTCTTTCGCACATGAGAAAACCGGCAGCGTTGCACACCGCAGCGCCCCAAACCCTTGCCCGTGACCACAGATGCTTTTCCACCCTTCTGACCACGGCGATTGAAAAAGCCGCTCATGCCCAGCTGTCCATTCTGGGGGCCATGATGATTTTCTCCATAATCGCAACCTTGTTCCGCACGCTTCTGACCCGCCTGTTTCCAGCATGGGCCTCTGCACACGGCCCATGGCTGGCGGTGGTATGGGCTCTGATGGAAATCGGCGGCGGTGCTTTGGCTGTGATCGATGCCTTCTCTGCACCGCCTCTATGGCTATTATGCGCTTTATGCAGCTTTGGCGGACTGAGCATCTGGCTGCAAAACCTTTTGTTTCTGGATGGAAAACAGCATCCCGCAAAGCTGCTGGTCTGGCGCTTGCTTCACGGGATGCTGTCCGGATTGATTTGCTCTTTGATTCTGCATTGGTCGGGAATGGCAGTATGGGCTGAAACGGTTTCAACCGTCCCGCCTTTATCGGGTGTACACCTTCTGGCGCCGATTCACGCAAACCTGCTGCCGCTGTCTGTGCTGCTTATTCTGGCTGCACATCCTTGGCGGGGTCCTTCTTCTCCTTGAAAATCCAGAACTTGCTGGCCACATAATTGAATACCATCACAAATACCAGCACAATGATGCGGTTGACGATATTGCTGACGCCAATGGCCTTGAGCAGCAGCATCATGCCCTGCTCAAACACCAAAAAGCTGACGATACGGCTGCCAGCGAATTGCAAAAGCTCCGTTGCCACCTTGCCGGCGGAAGCCTTTTCCACCTGGAATACCATCACCCGGTTAATCCAGAAGGCAAACAGCACGGAAATAACCCAGCTGACAGCGGATGCCACGGACATCTGGGCAGGGGTGGCCTTGTTGATGGTATCCACCACCCAGGCAATCAGATTGCCACCAGCAAAAGCATCCTTCTCGGCCAGCAGGAAGCACAGGCCATAGTGAATCACCATACTCAGCAGCGTGGTCAGGCCACCTGCCACCAAATAGCGCAGCAGTTCCGCCTGCTTGGGATGGGTATCCATGTATTCCTTGAATTTCTTGATCATTGGTTCTTCCTCCTATTCCTCGCCATGGTCGCCCCGGGCATAATCGCAGCTGAGCACATCCTCAAAGAGAATATGCTTTGGCTTTTTGCCAGAGCCAATCAAAGCAGTAATGCCTGTTTCGTCCTCTTCCAGAACCAGCAGGGTGCGCTGCACCATCTGGCCGTCCACCATCAGCACACCTCGGATTTTCCGTTGCTTTTCCAGTGAATACCGAAGAAAACGCTTCATTGCTTCATCTCCTCCGGCACCTGGAAAATCCGGTGTTCGCTACCAGCGCTTTCGTATACCAGCGGGAAAAGCTGTTCAACAGCACCTTCATTCAGCGTAAACCAGTTGGCATTGCGCTCATAGGAGCTGATGTAGATATAGTCCACACCATATTTGCGTAACAGGCTCAGATTGTCCGACGGGTTCTCGTAAAACGCTGCCACTTCCCTGCGTCGGCTGTTGGTATCGAAGCCATGGTAATACAGGTAGCTGTCCGAAGAGCAGAGGATGGTACGCCCTGCCAGCGAACTGACTGGATTCAAATGCTGGTTGCCGGTGATGAAAACGCTGTGCTCCGGGGTATTGTCCCGGATGTATTCACCCACCGCCACATCCTTGGCGCTGTATGCCTGATAGCCGCTTTTGCATTCCCGGATCACCGTCAGCCCTGCGGACAGGAAACAGGTAATCAGAAATACCGCTGCGATCATCCGCCTGCCGCCCAGTCCCTTCAGCCGCTGATAGATCTCCATGGCATAGTCTGCCGCCATGGGCAGGCACAGCAGGAACCATACATACAGCAGCTTGTTGTTGTCGTATTCGTTGGGCTGGAAAATGATCAGCTCGGCAATCAGGTAGATGAGAAACGCACCGCAGGCAATGAGCCGGTTCTGACGGATATTATCCGGCAGCGTTTCCGCATCCTTGGGCTTGCGCTTGAGTAGTGCAAACAGGATCAGCAGATACGGCAGACCGATGTTCTTGATGTAGAACCAGAAATAGGGATCCACCAGCCCGTTGCCGCCCCGGTTGTTGCACCAGTTGAACTGGAACCGGAGGAAATGGTTGCTGTTGGTGGCCTGAACAAAGGTGAAGTTAATCAGCTGCGGCAAGGACAAGGCAGCCGCAGTCGCCCCGAACACCAGCCAGGGCAGAAATGCCCGGAGCGCAGGATTTTTTATCTTCTGCTCAATGGGCAGGAAGGGCGCAACAGGCTCCGCAGCATCGCCCTCCGGCAAAGCGTACACATCATCCCGGGCAGCGGTGCAGATGCAGTACAGGCAAGCGCCTGCCGAGGTCAACGCCAGTGCCAGGAAGCTATGGGTGTGAAGCAGCGGCATACCGCCTGCCATCACGCCCAGCACCAGCATTTCCCGAAAGGTATGGCGCTGCTTGCGGCACAAAGGCGGCAACAGCAGGTTCAGGCAGGGCATCAGCATGGTCCAGCCGCCCAGAATGCCCCGCTGGGGAATCAGCATATCACAGATGATGTTCACCCAGCGCAGATTGTTGGGGTCCGGCTGATTGGTGGGGGTCTGGTAGTAGCCGTTCATTACATTGTACAGGTTATCCCACACGGTGGTTACATACCCATTTTCCACCCGTCCGCTGATGGTGTAGAAAAAGCCCAGACCACCATTCAAAAACAGCAGGAAAAACGCCAGAAAACGTGCGCCCCGTTTGCGGCACAGCTGGGAAACCAGCAGCCCATAGCCCATGTATACCAGCGTCATCATCAGCGTGCCCGTGAAGGCCATGGCTGTGGGCAGGGACTGGCCCAGCATCAGCATGGTGGTGGCAATGCTGTCCGCCAGATAGGGATAGGCCATGGTAGCGCCCAGCATCAGGCTGTTTTCCAGCGGGAATTTGGCATTGACGATGCTGGTGGTGACCGCCAGATGCAAAGACAAATCGCCATAGGTGCTCTGGCCCACATAATAGGAACCGTCTGCCATGGGACGGATGGAATGGGTATACTGTAAAAATCCACTGAGGATCGTCAGCGGTACCACCATCCACAAAAGATCCAGCGCCAGCCGTTCTTCTTTGGCATCCATGGGTTTTGCCGGGGTTCGATCCCGCAACAGCCAACTGATGGCACACAGCGCCAACAGCGTACCCGCCGCCAGCCAGTGGGCAGTATTGCTGAAACACACGCCATAGGCCCACAAAACCGGCAGCCACATCAGCAGCAGAACCCCCAGCGACAAACCGATATACAACCGCACCAAGGGTCTGCGGCCGGGCAGCAGCATCCGGGCGATCCATACGCCGCCCGCCAGAAAAAGCAGCAAATACAATATCGACAGCAAAACAAGTCCTCCTGTTCATCTGCCCATTCATGATCAGATCGTCATGCTATGAAAAAGAAGTGCAACCCCGAAAAAATCCTGCCGCTTTTCTGCGGAAGAAATCAGCGGGTAGCACTTCTGATCCTTATTGTTCACTCTGGGCGGCTTCGTACTCCCGCACCTTTTTGATGCTGTCCCGGGTATAGAACACCATGGCGTACAGCGCAATGCCCACCGCCACCCAAATGAGGATGATATCCAGGCTCATGGGCCAGTTGGGCGTAAAGGCGGCAATGGCATCATGGAAATAGCTGAGCACCAGACCCAGAATGAAGGCACAATGCGCCACTTTGCCGCTCATCTGGCTTTGCACCACCAACCCCTTGCGCAGCATTCGATAGCTGCCCTGTACCATGTAGACTTCCTTCACGAAAAGGATCAGCACAGGCACAAGGGGAATCACCCCAGGGATGTACTGGTTGCCGAACACCATGGAAAACATGGCTGTCAGTACCATGATCTTATCTGCCAGCGGATCCATCAGCTTGCCAAAATCGGTAATCAGGTTATATTTGCGGGCGATCTGGCCATCCAGAAAATCGGTAAAGCTGGCCACCATAAAGATGATCAACGCCGCATATTTGCGCCCCATGGCAAACAGCACCACATACACCGGCACCAGCAAAAGCCGGATGAGGGTGAGCACATTGGGCACATTCAGATTCTCTTTGATGTATTCACGGGCCGTCAAGGTTAAAGCCTCCTTGCTGTTGGCGAAAAAAACCGCCGAAGGAACGGCTGCATATATCGCATACCGAACCAACTTATATTATACCACCCCTTCTATTTGTATGCAAGACAGGAAAGCATTCTTCACGCCTCTGCCAAAACCGCTGGGGAATTGCGCCAAACCCCTCTTCGTGGTATGATAGGCAGGTGTGAATCAGTACAAATGGGCATATGCCATTGATCGGAGGAACTATCATGGTGCAACACGACTCTCATCAGAGCCGTTACCGGGAGCCTTTGGGCCCCATACCCGCAGGCGGCAAGGTGACCATCCGCTTTCTGTGCAACGAATCCAACACTGTTACCCTGCGCACATGGGATGGCAGCGAGCATCGCTATCCAATGACCCTTCTTGATAACCATCTGTTTGAAGCCACTTTGACCGTGCCGGAAACCCCCATGCTTTTCTGGTATGATTTCATCATCCACGGCAAGGATGGCACTCTGCGCTACGGCAACTCCGGCGACCAGCTGGGCGGCGAAGGCTTCCCCACCGCTCATCAGCCTGCCAGCTATCAGATTACCGTATACGACCCGGCCTATGCCACCCCGGAATATATCCGTCACGGCGTTGTGTATCAAATTTTCCCCGATCGCTTCCATAAGGATGCCATCGGGCAGACCAGCCGGGAGGAAGCCATCAAAGCCGCCCATCCGGAAGCCACTTTCCACGACAGCTGGGAAGAACGCCCCTCGCTGGATATCGACCCGGAAACCTACGATAACCGTGCGCTGGACTTTTTCGGCGGCACATTGCGGGGCATTGCCGAAAAACTGGATGAGCTGAAGGCGCTGGGCGTGACCATCCTGTACATCAATCCGGTATTCCGTGCCCGTACCAACCACCGCTACGATACCGGCAGCTACGAAGAGATCGACCCCATTCTGGGCACTCAGGCGGATTTTGACCACCTGATCTCCGAATGCGATAAACGGGGCATGAAAGTACTGTTGGACGGCGTTTTCAGCCATACCGGCTCCGACAGCCTGTATTTCAACCGTTTCGGCCGCTACGAGACGCTCGGCGCCTATCAGAGCATCGAATCTCCCTACTATGACTGGTACACCTTTGAGGAGCACCCCAACAAATACCGTACGTGGTGGGGGTTCCAGACGCTGCCCACCGTCAACAAGGATCATCCCACCTACCGGGATTATCTGCTGAACCCCGAAAACGGCATCCTGCCCCGTTGGGTGCGCAAGGGCGCTTGCGGCTGGCGGCTGGATGTGGCGGACGAGCTGCCCATGAACACCCTGCGGGATATGCGCAAAGCCATCCGGAACGTCCGGAAGGATGCGCTGCTTTTGGGCGAAGTGTGGGAGGATGCCAGCAACAAGGTCGCCTATGGGCAGCAGCGCTGCTACTGCCTGGGCGATACGCTGGACAGCGTGATGAACTATCCCCTGCGCCGGGCTGTGATCGATTTCTTCACCGGCGTGTGCGATGCCCATCATCTGCGGCGGGTGATCCTGCACCAGCAGGAGGTGTATCCCGCCCCCTTCCTCTATTCCCTGATGAACCTTCTGGGCAGCCACGACCGTGTACGCATTCTCAACGCCATGGCAGGCTACGACCGGGAAGGCGCTGCCCAGATGGACCGCACGGAAGCCAGCATGATTTTCCTTGACAAGGAAACCCGCACCGCAGCCCAGAAAAAAGTGCTGGAAGCTATCAAACTGATCTGCGCCCTGCCCGGCGCTCCCACCATCTATTATGGCGACGAACTGGGAATGCAAGGCATGGCCGACCCCTGGAACCGTGCCCCCATGGATTGGGCCCATGGCGACCAGGCCATGCGGGCAAAGGTTCAGGAAATGCTGAACCACCGCCTCCATACGCCCATGCTGCAAACCGGCTTCCTCGGCGTGGAAGCTGAAAACGCTGATACGCTCGTCATTCACCGCTATGCTGTGGACGGCAGGGATGTGTTTGGCAACGCACTGGTAGGCGACGAAGTGGAAGTGCGAATCAAGCGGTAAGGGTGATTTGGGGCGCTGCCCCAAACCCCGGCAGGGAGTGACCCCCTGCACCCACTCATTGCGCCATTTCATGGCGCAAAAGGGATGCTGACATTAGTGGGATAGATCTTTGATCCCCGCATTTCTATAGCGGAAGCAACTCATATCGTTTTGTCATTTTGATTCCTTCTGTGCCGTGAAACGGCACAGACAGCGGGATTCCAAAGGGCCTCAGGCCCTTTGGCCGGGGTATGGGGCAACGCCCCCAAAAAATAAACGAAGGGAGGAAAATTGCATATGAAGTTTACCTCCCTGAGGCTGCAGCAGTTTCGGAACTACCCGTTTCTGGAACTGAACCCCGGCGAAGGAGTTACAGTGCTGTACGGGCCCAATGGCAGCGGCAAGACCAACCTGCTGGAAGCCATGCACCTGCTATCTCTGGGGCGCAGTCACCGCACTTCTCAGGATTGCGAAATGATCACCGCCGGGCAGCACGTGGCCATTGTGCACGGGCAGACGGCCCGGCTGGATGGCAACCACGAGGTGGAGGTGCGGCTGTATCCCTTTGAGAAGCCCAAGAAGCGGGTGCTGCTTTACGGCAAACCTGCCCAGCGCATCGCCGACCTGATGGGCCATGCCACAGTGGTCATGTTTTCCCCGGAGGATATCCGTATTGTGCGGGATGGCCCTGCTGCCCGCAGACGCTTTGTGGATATGCAGCTGAGCCAGATTCGCCCCAGCTATGTGAAGGCGCTGAAAACCTATCTGAGTGCGTTGGAAAACCGTAACGCCCTTTTGAAGCAGCAAAAGTTCGGCAACACCGAGGATTTTGAAAATGAGCTGGCTGCCTGGGATGAGCAGCTGGCCGCCGCCGCTGCACCCATTGTGAACACCCGCCGCTGGTTTCTGGAAGAACTGTCGGGCTATGCTTCCCAGCAGTATGCGGAAATCTCCGAGAATCCTGCCGAGCCCTTCGCCATCCGCTACACTGGCCCGCTGGCAGAAACCGATACCCCCTACCGGGATATGCTGGCCGGACTGGAACGCACCCGCAAGGATGATTTGCAGCGGATGTACACCCATTTCGGGCCTCACCGGGACGATGTGACCATGACCCTTTATGGCAAAGAGCTGCGTGCCTTCGGCAGTCAGGGGCAGCTGCGTACCGCCGTACTGTCCATGAAACTGGGCGAGATCAATCTGATTGAGAACGAAATGGGCGAGCTGCCCACCCTGCTTCTGGACGATGTGTTCAGCGAGCTGGACATTCGCCGCAGAAGCGCATTGCTGAAAGCTACCGAGCATCTGCAGACCTTCCTGAGCTGCACGGACAAGCAGGATGCCGCCGGAGCGCACGCAGAATGCTTCCTCCGGGTGGAACAGGATGCCGCCGGGCAGGCACGGGTGGTGGAGGGCTGAAAATCCGCCCGCATCGCAGCCTTGGCTGCGTCATCGACCCATTGCATAATCCATCCAAGTTGCTCAATCCTGTTTTTCAACAGGGAAAGGAGAACCATGTATGCCCTATCAAGAGCTGCTTACCCGATTCACCCAAATGAGCCGGGATATTCTCGACCGCAACCTGCTTGGCATATACCTCCATGGCTCGCTGGCCATGGGCTGCTTCAATCCGAAGAAAAGTGACATCGACCTGCTGCTGGTGGTGGAAGACGAACCCACCGATGAAGAAAAACTTGCTTTTATGCAGCAGGTGGTTCTGCTGAACGAAAAAGCTCCCGCCAAGGGCATCGAGCTGAGCATGGTCACCCGCTCAACGGTCAATCCCTTTGTTTATCCCACCCCCTTTGTGCTGCACTTCTCCCCTATGCACCTTGACTGGTTCGGACGGGATCCAACCGGCTATGTTCAGAATATGAAGGGCGACGACCCGGATCTGGCGGCCCATTGCACCATTGTAAGGAAGCACGGCATCGTGCTGCATGGTGCGCCCATCCCGGACGTTTTCGGAGAGGTGCCCAAAGCCGCCTATCTGGACAGCATCTGGCAGGACATTGAGAACGCCGGGGAGGACATCCTCTGCGACCCCGTGTACATCACCCTGAACCTGTGCCGGGTGGCGGCATATGCACAGGATGGGCTGGTACTTTCCAAACAGGAGGGCGGCCAGTGGGGACTTTCCCATGTACCGGAAGAATATCACGAATGGATACAGCAGGCGTTGGACTGCTATGCCAGTGATCAGGCTATGGTCATTGATGAAGCCACCGCCCTCTCCTTTGCCCATAAGCTGCTTGCGGAGATTTCTTCAGCCAGAAAGACAAGCCGATAACAAACAAATCACCGGCCCCGCTGATTACGGCGGAAAACCGGTGGTTTTCATTATTCCAAGAGAAAAAGCAGAGCGAAATGCCCTGCTTTTTCTGATCTTATCGATTACACAGCGCCCTGAGCCAGCATGGCGTCGGCCACCTTGATGAAACCGGCGATGTTGGCACCGGCGATCAGGTCGCCTTCCATGCCATAGGCCTTGGCAGCCTTGAAGGACTCTTCGTAGATGCCCTTCATGATCTGCTGCAGCTTGGCGTCCACTTCTTCGGCGGTCCAGCTGTAGCGCATGGAGTTCTGGCTCATTTCCAAACCGGAAACCGCAACGCCACCGGCATTGACAGCCTTGGAGGGAGCCACGATGACGCCGTTCTGCTTGAAGTATTCCACAGCCTCGGCGGTGGTGGGCATATTGGCAACCTCAACATAATACTTGGTGCCGTTGGCCACGATGTTCTTGGCATCCTCGATGCGCACTTCGTTCTGAGTGGCGCAGGGCATAGCCACATCCACCTTCACTTCCCAGGGCTTCTTGCCAGCGAAGAAGGGCACGCCGAACTTGTCGGCATAATCCTGCACCTTGTCACGGCAGGAAGCACGCATCTCCAGCATATAGGCGATCTTCTCGGGGGTGTTGATGCCGTCTTCGTCGTAGACGTAACCGTCGGGGCCGGAGATGGTAACCACCTTGCCGCCCAGCTCGGTCACCTTCAGAGCGGTACCCCAGGCAACGTTGCCGAAGCCGGAAACAGCAAAGGTCTTGCCCTTGATGTCTTCGCCGAAGGACTTGAGCATTTCAACAGTGTAGTACACAGCGCCGAAACCGGTGGCTTCGGGACGGATGAGGGAACCGCCGAAGGAGCGGCCCTTGCCGGTGAGCACGCCGGTGAACTCGTTGCGCAGGCGCTTGTACTGGCCGAACAGATAACCCACTTCACGGGCGCCCACACCGATGTCGCCGGCGGGCACGTCGGTATCGGGGCCGATGTGCTTGCTGAGCTCGGTCATGAAGCTCTGGCAGAAGCGCATCACTTCCATGTCACTCTTGCCCTTGGGGTCGAAGTCAGAGCCGCCCTTGCCGCCGCCCATGGGCAGGCCGGTCAGGCTGTTCTTGAAGGTCTGTTCAAAGCC
The DNA here is from genome assembly GCA_017501255.1 of Clostridia bacterium. GTDB lineage: Bacteria > Bacillota > Clostridia > Christensenellales > Aristaeellaceae > Limiplasma. The sequence continues at coordinate 19,061 of JAFVXE010000022.1, forward strand.
CAGGAACTTGATCACGGACTCGTTGACAGAGGGATGGAAGCGCAGGCCGCCCTTGTAGGGGCCGATGGCGCTGTTGAACTGGATGCGGAAACCGCGGTTTACCTGCACCTTGCCGTTGTCATCAATCCACGGCACGCGGAACTTGATGATGCGCTCGGGCTCGACGATGCTTTCCAGCACGCCGGCTTCCACATACTTGGGGCTCTTTTCAATAACAGGCTCCAGAGATTCCAGCACTTCGGTCACGGCCTGGATGAACTCGGGTTCGCCGGGATTTCTCTTTTCAACTCTTTCAAGGAGACCGATCAAATATTCATTCTTCATAAATCCTACTCCCATCGCATTGTATTAGCGTTCCTCTGGCGGATGCTTCCGCAATCGTGGAAAACGGGCTGGAACGCCGTAAAGTCTACCTCGTCAACCAAGGCTGATTGTACAGTATCCATTTTTTGTTGTCAATGGGACTGACCGCAAGATACAATGGCTGTACAGTACTTCTTTTGCATTTCCAAATTCAGACACCTTTCGACAAGCAGATGGTATTTTCGTCAAAATGCGACAGCGCATCTCTTTCCACCTCATTGGTATTTATGCTATAATAATTTTCTCTCATTTGGATACCATCAACCGAAAGGACGTGAACCCCGTGGAAATCCGCAAGATCTTCGATACCATCCCGGAAACCTTTGACAAATACCGTTCCTGTTACTGTGCGGAGCTGTTTGACGATCTGATTGCCTATGCAAACCTCGGCCCCGGCAAAACCGTGCTGGAGCTTGGGCCGGGCACCGGCCAGGCCACGGAGCCCGTTCTGAATACCGGCTGCGATTATTTCGCCATTGAACTGGGCGAAAACCTGTACCGGAAGATGCAGGACAAGTTTTCAAGCCGCCCTAACTTCCACATCACCAACGATGATTTCATCACGCATTCCTTCGGCGACCAGCGGTTCGACCTGATTTATTCCGCCGCCACCATCCAGTGGATTCCGGAAGAAATCGCCTTTTCCAAGACCTTAGAACTGCTGAAACCCGGCGGCACGCTGGCCATGTTGCTCACCCGCGGCGACTACCGCACCCCCAACCCGGCGCTCCACGCCCGCATTCAGGAGGTGTACCGGCAGCATTTCAAGCCCGAGACTTCCTATCCCTGCCGTGGCTTTGGCTATGCCAACGCTCCCCAATACGGCTATGAGGCCTTTGAGCAGCGGGAGTATCCCACCAGCCGCATATTCACTGCTGATGAATACGTGGGCTACTGCGGCACTCACTGCGACCACATCGCCCTTGCCGAGCCGGGCAGAAGCCTGTTCTTCGGCGGTATCCGTCAGGCGGTGCTGGATGCAGGCGACCGGCTGGAATCCATCGATACCCATGTGCTCTACCTGACCCGCAAACCCCTGTAATGCTTTTTCTCATCCCGGCTTGCGCTCCCCCTGCGCCGGTGCTATACTCTACCGGGAAACGGAGGGACGATGATGCAATCAAATGGTATCAAGCGCAAGGCGCTGGCAGCGGCTTTCCCCCATACGCTGCCTATTCTGACAGGGTTTGGCTTTCTGGGGGTGGCTTACGGCATCCATATGAGCGTATCCGGCTTTCCTTTCTGGTACCCCATGCTCATGGCCATGACCATCTACGGCGGTTCGCTGGAATTTGTGTGCGTATCCATGCTGCTGAGCAGCTTTGCACCCCTTGCCACCTTTCTGATGGCGCTGCTCATTCAGGCACGCCATCTGTTTTACGGCATCGCCATGCTGGACAAGTACCGGGATCTGGGCTGGAAACGGTTCTACCTGATTTTCGGGCTGGTGGACGAATCCTTCTCCATCAACTGCAGCGCAGAGGTACCCATGGGCGTTGACAGAGGCTGGTTTTACTTTTTCGTCACCCTGCTCAACCAGTGCTACTGGGTTTGTGCTGCCACCATCGGCGGCTTGCTGGGTTCCCTGATCACCTTTGATACCATGGGGCTGGATTTCGTGATGACGGCTATGTTTGTGGTCATCTTTCTGGAACAGTGGCTCAAGGAAAAGCAGCATCTGTCATCCCTCATCGGCGTTATTGCATCGGTTCTGTGCCTGATGGTCTTTGGCAAGGATTCGTTTCTTGTGCCTGCCATGGCCGTGATTCTCTGTATGCTGACCCTGTGCCGCAAACCCATTGAAAAGGCGGGTGATACGCTGTGACCCTTGCCCAGCAATTCATCACCATCGGCTTGTGCGCCCTTGCCACCATGCTGACCCGCTTCGTCCCCTTCCTGCTGTTTTCCGGCAAGCGCACGCCCCGTTTCATTCAGTATCTGGGACAGGCTCTGCCCGGCGCCATTTTTGGTATGCTGGTGGTCTACTGTCTTAAAAGCGTGAATCCCTTGGTCTACAGCCACGGTCTACCGGAAGGCCTGGCCATTCTGGTGACCATCTGCCTGCACCTGTGGAAGCGGCAGATGCTCCTCTCCATCGCCGGGGGTACGGTGTGCTATATGCTGCTGATCCAGTTAGTATTCTGATCTTTCATCATCATCGCTTTTTCGCCTGCGCAGGGTTGCGCAGGCTTTTTCAATCGTGTTACAATAGAAGCCGCAACACAGAAAAGAGGCTTCGTTTTCATGCAAACCACGCAAATCAAGGATTTTACCAAAGGCCCCATCGCCAGAGAACTGATCATTTTCTCCCTGCCGCTGTTTTTGTCCAACCTGCTGCAGATCGTTTACAACATGGTGGATATGATCGTCATCGGCAACCACTTGGGCAAAACTGCTCTGTCCGCCGTGGCAGTGGGCGGCGATGTGGGGCATCTGCTTACCTTCTTCGCCATTGGTTTTTCCGGTGCCGGGCAGGTGATCATCGCCCGCCTGATCGGAGCCAGAAGGCAGAAGGACATCGGCGTATTCGTGGGCACCATGACGGGCTTTTTGCTGTTTTCCGCTCTGCTCATCAGCATCATCGGCTTTCTTTTCCGCCACACTTTGCTGGAGTTGATGAACACGCCCCCGGAGGCCTATCAGGGCGCATTGGAATACTCCACCGTATCCATGGCGGGTCTGGTGTTCATCTACGGCTACAACATCGTCAGCGCCATTTTGCGAGGCATGGGCGATTCCAAACATCCCTTCATTTTCATCAGCATTGCGGCCGTGCTCAATCTGGTGCTGGATATCCTGTTTGTCATGGTCTTCGAAATGGGCCCCGCAGGGGCTGCCCTTGCCACGGTGATCGGTCAGGCCGTCAGCTTTATTGCCTGTTCCATCTTCCTTGTGCGCAACAAGGAACAATTTCAGCTGAATGTACGGCCCTCCGCCTTTGTACGCTGGAATCGTGAAATGCTCAGCGATCTGCTGAAGCTGGGCATCCCCATGGCCATCAAGAGCGCAGCTGTTCAGATTTCCCGTCTCTTCGTCAACGCCTGGATCAACTCCTATGGCATTGCGGTTTCCGCTTTCGCAGGCATTGCCAACAAGGTTTGCAACGTAAGTATTCTGGTATCCAACGCCATGAACACCTCCGGTTCCACCGTGGTGGGCCAGAATCTGGCTGCCGGTGAGTTCCGCCGTGTAAAGAGGACTTTGGGGGCGCTGGCCGTCATCACCCTTTCGGTGGCGGCAGTGTTCTCCGGCGCTATCCTTTTGTTCCCGCAGGCCATTTTCGGCATCTTTACCACCGACCCGTCCGTCATGGCGCTGGTGCCCGGTTATGTGCCCATTGCGGTGCTGCTGTTCTTCGGCAGCGCCTTCCGTGCCATCATGAATGCCCTGATCAACGGCAGCGGCAACCACAACATCAACTTCGCCACTGCCATTCTGGACGGCATCGTGATGCGTGTGGGGCTTTCCCTGCTGTTTGGTCTGGCGCTGCACATGGAGCATTACGGTTTCTGGCTGGGCGATGCTTTGGCTGGCTTTACCCCTTTCTGGATCGGTCTGGTGTTCTACTTGACCGGCAACTGGAAGAAAGGACGCATGGTACCAATGGAGGAAACAGACGATGTACGAGCCGAATGACCGCATGGATACCAAACTGGCCTGTGCCTGGGTACGGGGCGTTTCCCTGCGCACCAGCGAGCCAGTCCTCGCAGGTGACCTGACCACCAAACCCATTGACCAGCTCACCCCGGAAGAGGTGCAGTGCATCCTGACCGCCGGAAAAAAAGCGGAGATGAAGCTGTACCGGTTCAAGAATCACCACGATCTGCCCCGGGTGAAGCGGGTGCTGGGTATTCTCAGCGGTCTGCAGCCGGAATCCCTGCTGGATGTAGGCAGCGGTCGGGGCGTGTTCCTCTTCCCCTTCCTTCATACCTTTCCCGGCGTGCCGGTCACCTCGCTGGATCTGCTGCCCCATCGGGTGCAGCTGCTTCAGGATGTACAGCAGGGCGGCTATCCGCACCTGACAGCGTTGGAGCAGGATATCACCCAGTGGCAGATGCCGGATGATTCCTTTGATGTGGTCACCCTTTTGGAGGTGTTAGAGCACATTCCCAATGTAGAAGAGGCCATCCGTGCCGCTGTCCGGCTGGCCAAGCGCAGCGTGATTGTCAGCGTGCCTTCCAAGCCGGATAACAACCCGGAGCATATTCACCTGCTGACCAAGCCCATCCTGACAGAGCTGTTTGCCAAAGCAGGCTGCGCCAATCTGCATTTTGACGGCGTGCCCAACCACCTGATTGCCGTCGCTTGGCTATAATAAAAAAGAAAAGAGAAAAAGACATGGACGATTACCGCATGATCAAATATCCCCGCACCCCGCATATCGAAGGTTCCCGCCTGCAACCCGGTGACGAGGATCTTTCCCAGATCCCCTTTGACGAGATCGCCGGGCTGCCGTTGGTGATCGAAGAAAAAATCGACGGTGCCAATACCGCCCTGTCCTTCGACCCAAGCGGTCAGCTGCTGCTGCAGAGCCGGGGCCATTACCTGACCGGCGGCTACCGGGAGAAACACTACCAGCTGTACAAGCAGTGGGCCGGTATTCATCAGGAAGCTTTCTGGCAGGTGCTGGGCTGCCGTTACGTGATGTACGGCGAATGGATGTACGCCAAACACAGCATCTTTTACGATGCGCTGCCCCACTACTTTATGGAGTTTGACATCCTGGACCGTCAGACCGGCGAGTTCCTTTCCACGGACCGCCGCCATGAAATGCTGAAAACCCTGCCGGTGTGTTCCGTGCCTGTGCTGGCCAAAGGCACCTTTACCCGGATGGCGGATGTGCTCCGCTATCTGGGTGACAGCTGCTACATTACCGAAAATCATCTGGACAACCTGCGCACCGCCACCGAAAAGGAAGGCCAGAATGTGGAACGTTCCCTGCGGGAGACCGACGCCGCCCGCACCATGGAAGGCCTGTACCTGAAAGTGGAGGAAAATGGTCAAGTGACCCGCCGGGTGAAGTTTGTGCGTTCCAGTTTCCTGCAAACGGTGGAACAATCCCAGAGCCACTGGCTGGAAAGGCCCATCATTCCCAACCAGCTCTGCCGGCCCATCGGCGATTTGTATCTGCCTCAGCTGCCCAAGGAGCCTGCCTATGACCGCTGAATGGAAGGCCCTCTGGTCTGCACTGCCGGAGAGCCCGGATGAACCCATCCGCTGGGAAGCCATCACCGCCACCGGCTATGGCAGCTTCGCCCGTCAGATGGCGCAGACCCAGCAAAACCCTGTATGGCACGGCGAAGGGGATGTATGGAGCCATACCCGGATGGTGTGCGAGCAGTTGGTGAAACTACCCGCCTACCGGGCAGAAAACCTTCCCCATCAGCGGATGCTGTTTCTGGCAGCGCTGCTCCACGATATCGGAAAGGTTCCTTGCACGGTGATGGAGGATGGCAAGTGGACTTCCCCTCACCATGCCACCACCGGCGCCCGGATGGCACGCCGCTATCTTTGGGTGGACTGCGGGCTGTGCGGCACTCCCGAAGCTCAGCAGCTCCGGGAAACCATCTGCTGGCTGGTGCGCTATCATATGGTGCCTGCCCATCTGCTGGAGCAGAAGGACCCGGAGCACCGGCTGAGCAAAATCGCCAGCAATGGTCTGCTGCTGCCGGATTTCACCGTCCATCGTCTGTGCCTGCTGGCCCAGGCCGATGCGCTGGGGCGAATTGCGGAGGATACCGCTGAAGGTGCTGAAAAACCGCAGCTGTGCGCCATGGCCGCCGAGGATTCGGGCTGTCTCCACAGCCCCCGCCCCTTTGCTACAGCCCATACCGCCCGGGCCTATCTGTCCGGACGAAAGGTGTGGCCCGGACAGGCGCTTTTTGATGATGCCTGGGGGCAGGTCACCTTGCTGTGCGGGCTGCCCGGTACCGGCAAGGATACTTGGATTGTCGAAAACTGCCCCCATTTGCCCATGGTCAGTCTGGATGAACTGCGCAAGGAACTGCGCATCTCCCCCACCGATTCTCAGGGGCCAGTGGTACAGGCAGGCAAAGAACGCTGCCGGGAACTGCTCCGGGCGCATCAGCCCTTTGTTTACAACGCCACCAACCTGACTTTCTCCACCCGGGCAGGGTTTGTGGAACTGTTTGAAAACTATGGTGCTTCCGTGCACATCGTTTATCTGGAAACCCCGTGGGAAGAACAGCTGCGCCGCAACCAAAACCGCTGCGCCGTTGTGCCGGAAGCCGCCATCGGGCATATGCTGGACAAGCTGAGCCCGCCGGAAGCATACGAAGCACGATGGGTGGAGTATGTCTGTGTATGAGCGATACGAGTCGCCATTGAAAAGAGACCGTGTATCCAAGCCGGATACACGGTCTCTTTTGATCCATCTGCTATACCGGAATCGCTGAACCATATGCCTTTACCGGTTTGCCCTGCTTGTCGAACTCGGTGGTGTAGCGCACCTTGAACAGAACCCGGGCAGGGGTCAAAGGCAGAACCGCTTCCAATTGTTTTGCGCCAGCTTCGATCTGCCGGTGCATCTCCCGGTACTGGTCAGCCACATCCTGCGGGAAGATGCCCATCTCGATGGCAGGTTCAGGATAGTTGGTCACCAGTTCCGGCAGGCCCAGATCCCGCTTGCAGCGGAAGCAAGGCCGCATTTCCCGGGTTGCCACATCATATTCCCAATAATAGATATTCGCTTGCTCGCTGGCTGCCCGGAACAGGTTTTCACGATGGGCAATCTCCGCCACCGCTTCCTTCTCACGGGTGATGTTGCGGATGCGTTCGTAGAAGAGATAGTTATCCTTGCTGCGGCCGATCACCCGCACCGAACTGCGGATGCAGGTACGCTCGCACTGGCTGGCAGTGTAATTGCGCCAGGTTTCGCTTTCTTCCTCCTCGCCGGTGGTAATGGCACGCTCCAGCATATCCACGTACAGCTGACGGTTGGCATCGTCAAACAAAGTGAGCGCGTCCCGACGGATCAAATCCTGCTCGCTGACAGAACAGCCAATCTCCTGCAAATACTTGGGATTGACCCGGAGCATTTCCACCTGACCGCTGTGGTAGTCAAAGATGGCAGCGCCGCCCACATAGTTGCTGAAGATCAGTGTCTCCTGAGATTCAGGATTCCAGAAGTCTTCTGCATTCATGGTTTCAATCAGCCGCATGGAGGGACGGGTCTCCCCAAGGGTGGAGCGCCCCAGCAGGGTGGTGAAATCCCCTTCGGGCATAGGACGGGCGTAGAGGAAGCCCTGAATATAGTTGCAACCGATGCTCTTGAGATAATCGGCCTGCTGCATACTTTCCACGCCTTCGGCAATCACCGGCAGGCTGAGCCACTTGGCCATGCGCACAATGGAACTGAGAATGGTTCCGCTGCGCCCGGACTGCATGGCAGTGGTCAAAAAACGCATATCCAGCTTGAGAATGTCCAGATCAATATCCTTGAGCACATTCAGGGAGGAATAGCCGCTGCCAAAGTCGTCCATTTCCACCACATAGCCCCGCTGATGCAGCTGCTCGATCACCTTGGAGGCGTGCTGATTATCGCCCACCACCGCCGTTTCGGTAATCTCCACGCACACCAATTCCACCGGCACATTGTAGCGCTGGCGAACGTTTTCCAGCTGCTCCACAAAATCATGCTGATAGATATCGTAGCGGGTCAGGTTGACGGAAATGGGCACCGTATTCAAGCCCTGATCCAGCCGCATCCGCTGGAAGCGGCACACCTGATCGAACACATAGAAGTCCAGCCGGGTGATAAAGCCGTTCTTTTCAAAGATCGGGATGAACACACCGGGCGAGATGAGGCCATGCTCGGGATGCAACCAGCGAACCAGCGCCTCTGCGCCGATCAATTCGCCGGTGGAATGATCGTACTGGGGCTGATAGTACACCACAAAATGCCGCTCTGCCAAAGCGGTGTTCATCATGCCCACGATTTCCTGCTCGCCCAGCATAGCGCTGCGGAGATCCTCAGAGTAGTAGTTGAACTTGGTTACATAGCTGCCCTTGATGGTGGACTGGGCCAGAATGGCCCGATCCAGCATGGCATCTGCGGAAAGATTCCGATCATTGATCAGATAGATGCCCACATTGCTGACAATCTCATAGCTGAGATCATACTGTTCAACAGCCCGCAGGTATTGATTGATAAAGGTCTCCAGTTTTTCTCCGCTGCGGTTGAGCAGCAGGGCGAACTGATCCGAACCGATACGGCAGGCTGCCTCCTGCGGACGGATATAGGAAGACAGGCCGTTGGCGATATAGCAAAGCAGCCGGTCGCCCTCGCTGACGCCAAAGCGGTCATTGATGGCCTTGAATTTGAGAATGTCGAAATACACCATGGCAAACCCGCCGCTGCACACCTCGTCCGGGTGCTCGGCAAGGATTTTCTCCACCGTGCGGACAAAGGCGCTGTGACTGAGCAGGCCCGTCAACTCATCATATTCCGAAAGATGGCGAAGCTGACGGGCAGAATGCAGCTCGTCATTCACATCGGTCAGGGTGATGGACAACTCCTTGCCCTCCCCTGCGGAGATGAAGCCAATGCGGAACCAACGCCACATCCCGCTGGCATTTTTCAGCAGATATTCAGAAAAATCCACGCCCACGGTTTTGCTCATCCGGAGAAAATCCATCTGCAAACGCTGGACGGTTTCCGGCTGGGCAATTCGCTGCTCGTGAAGCACATCCCACAGATTGTACCCTTCAAATGAAACCTGGAACACTTCCCGCATTTCAGGGGGATAGATAAAGCGCTTTTCCTGCGGGTTGTAACGAATCAGCATATGCTGCTGGCAGGTTTCGGGACGAACCTCCGCCTCCTCCGGCCCGGGCATGACCATGTTCTCTTCGTAGAACAGGTAGCCATTGCCGCCGCGGCGCTTGGCGCAATACATGGCCACATCCGCCTTGCGGTACAGTTCTTCAAAGGTGGTGCCATCCTTGGGGCTTAACGCCACGCCCATGCTGGTGCTCAGCTGCAGGCCTTCCGGGGAATCCTCCAGCACAGCCTTGTGCACATGGCGCACCGTCCGCTGTATGGATTCATTCTCCTGCGGATTGTAGATGCAAATGATGAATTCGTCGCCGCCAATACGGGCAATCAGGTCCTCCGGCTGCAAACCCGCCGCCAGTTGATCTGCAATCCGGGTCAGCAGGGCATCCCCCGCCAGATGACCGTAGGTATCGTTGAAACGCTTGAAACCGTCAATATCCAGCATCAGGAACGCATAGGCATGACCATCCGCCGTCAGTTTCTCCATGGCATGAATGAGACCGTTGCGGTTGAGGGCATGGGTCAGGGGATCGGTTTCGGAACGGTCCACCAAAAGCGCCAGTTCCCGCTTTTCGTTATCCACCCGCATAAAGCGGATTTGCAGCGTTTTCTCGCCATTCCGGAATGCGGAGGCGCAGCTTAAGCAAATCCAGCTTTCCTGAGTGTCCGTCGCCACACGCATTTCAAACAGGCAGGGAGCACCGTTTTTTTCAATGGCTCGCTGCTCCAGCGTCTGGAAGAATGCCTGGGTTTTTGGCTGGTATTCCGGTGTAACCGGCCAAGTGGAGGGGGCATGGCACAAGGCCTCCAACTGCTGAGGCACCTGTATCCCGAAACTGTCTGTCAAACCACCCTGCGTATACAGCAGTCTGCCATCCGCCAGGGCATATTCGCACACAAAGAAATCCCGTTCCTCAAAGGTGTACGGACTGACAAAATCCCCTGATATGGACGTTATGTCCATCCGCCTGATAACATCCTCAAGTCTATTCATAACCAAACCCTCATGGCGCACTGCTACATTGTTACGCTATATGTATGATTATACCACACCACAAATAGCAGCGCAAGAGTTATACACAAAAAGAGAGAACCGTTTTGCGGGCTTATTGCGCATCGTGTTCTCTATATGATATTACATATATATGCCGTTTTGGGTGTATGCTGAGAAACCGGTTTTTTCTCGGTCAATCAATCACCAGCTGTCCCATGGAAGGCTGTTTTGTAACCATTTCGCCCAAGGCATTTGCCCATTTTTCAGTAAAGAAGCTGAAATAGGAAAGCTGTTCCTTCTTTCTGCGGCGCTGCAGGCCTGGCCAGAAGCCCCAAATGGTAGAGGGAATTCCCATCAAAATCAGATACATGGGCCCCAGCAGCAGCGACTGTATGGTGTGACCATATTCATGCACCAACAGGCGGTCAGCCAGTTGCTGGCGGCTCATTGTTTCCTTCACACGGTCATAGTAAGGCAGGTCGTCCGTTACGAACACAAAAAGCCCCAGTGAAACACTGGCTTTGTTTTCCCAGCGGGTTACCACTGCGCCATGATACCAGAAATGCGGACAGCGAAGGTATACCAGAAAATGCAAAAAGCCCAGCACTGTCTGCAAAACACCCCATGTACACTGCACCAGCACATACATTGCTTTCTTCATCTGTGCATCGCTCCCTCTTCAAGCTGCCACCCATGATCACCATGATACACCATCAGCCGGGTCATGCCGCCGTCAATACAAATGTTCTCGCCCGTGATAAACCCTGCTTTTTCCGAGCAGAGAAACAGCACCATGTGAGCAATATCCCGGGGATCCCCCACACGCCCGGCAGGCTGCTGGGCAGCATCCGGCCCTTCATAAACGATGTAATCATTATCAATCCAACCGGGAGAGATGGAGTTGACCCGTACCCGCCCAGCCAGACTGACCGCCAGCGCATGAGTCAGCGCATGAATGCCGCCTTTGGCAGCGGTGTAACTTTCCGTCTGAGGCTGACTCATCCGGTCACGGCTGGAGGAAATGTTGATGATGCTGGCCCCCTGCGAAAAATACGGCGCAAACAGCTTGCTCAGGTAGAAAGGTGCCGTGACACCCACCCGCTGGGCATATTCAAATTCCTCATAGGTGCACTGGTCAATGCCCTTGAACAGCGGCGCTGCATTGTTGATCAGGCAATCCACCCGGCCATAATCAGCGACCACCTTGGCGGCGAAGGCTTCCAGTGTGGCTTTATCCGCCAGATCTCCGGTGAAATAGTCATTCTCCTGCACATCAATCACGCAAACCGTTGCCCCGGCTTCCCGGAACATATCGCAGATGCACTTGCCAATGCCCTGCACACCGCCGGTGACCACCACCACTTTATTCTGAAATTCCATGGATTGCTCTCCTTCCCCGGCGGCATTTCACATCGCCGACTCTGATAGCATCATTATAGCAAAGGCGCAAAACCCATGCAATGCAAAACGCCCCGCACCTTCCCAAAGGAAGATGCAGGGCGCAAATCGTTATGCGGTTATTCCTCAGGCCTTCTTGTTGGAAGCCAGGAAGTTGTACACAACAGCAGCCAGCACGCCGCCCACCAGGGGAGCAACGATGAAGACCCACACGTTGGCCAGCGCTTCGCCGCCAACCAGCAGGGCGGGGCCAAAGCTGCGGGCGGGGTTCACGGAGGTGCCGGTGAAGGAGATGCCAAGGATGTGCACCAGCGTCAGGCTCAGACCGATCACGATGCCAGCCACAGCGCTGTTGCTATCCTTGGAGGTAACGCCCATGATGGAGATGACGAACACGAAGGTCAGGATCACTTCCACGATCAGGGACAGCACCACATTGTTATTGTACAGGCCGTTGGCGCCCAGACCAGTGCCGGGGGCCAGCAGGTTCAGCACCACAGCGCCCAGGGTAGCGCCGATGAACTGAGCCACAACGTAGCCGATGAAATCCTTGGTGGACAGCTTCTTGCTGACCCACATAGCGATGGACACGGCGGGGTTGATGTGGCAGCCGGAGATGTTGCCGATGGAGTAAGCCATGGCCACGATCACCAGACCGAAAGCCAGAGCGGTGAGCAGGTAGCCGCCAGTCACATCGCAGCCAACCACAGCAGCGGTGCCGCAGGCGAACAGAACCAGCACGAAGGTACCGATGAGTTCCGCAATATACTTCTTGATAGCGTTCATGATGAGTCCTCCTCAAAGAATATCAGAGAAAAGCGGGAGGGTTCCTGCTTTTCTCACGAGGAAGAATATACCACTTTGTTCGGGAAAAATCAAGAAAAACGCACTGGAAAGCTGATGCGGTACAAGGTGCTCGCTGTGCTTGCAGGAAAGCGCTGCGGCGTAAGGATTGTGGTCACCGCCCCCACCCGGCAGGGAGATGATCCCCCTGCCCCCCACTTTTTCAGCGACCAACACCCGATGATGCTCATTATATATTCACCACATAATCCTTCTTAAAGCCATGAGCGCCAAAAATCTGCCACTGTCCTACACCCAGCCTTTGCATAACTGCCTTTCGCTCCTCTGCGCACAGCTTCGGATTGCTGTCAACGGAGGTCATCAGGATGGGCGCATATTGATTGTAAGCCGCCTGTTCCGGTGTCAGACCGTGGATGTTCACATAAATATCACCGGTGAAGGCAAGATGATGCTCATAATCAATCAAAACAATCTCTCCGGGCAGGTGCCCTCCCTTTCCTTCATACACCTCAAAATGCAGCTCTTCAAAATCAAAGTAGCCAATGGGCGTCAATGGCGCATGAAGCGTCTCGATTTCTTTCCATTGAACATGGAGCTTATCCGGATGAACCGCCCTGTAGGATGTGAGAATCTTGCAGATGTTGATATACGGCTTATGCAAGGGGTTCTGCTCCCGATATCCGTCCTGCTTGTTGTATTCCCGCTTCAGGCAATCAGCCGTTCTGGAACTGGCAATAATCTCATCAAACATCGGCAGCAGCCCGCAATGATCCACATCCGCATGGGTGACGAGAATGGTTTTTTGCATTTCATCAAATGCAGGCACCACTCTTTTGAACACCTGATGCATTTCACTCTGGTAACAAGCATAACCGCTGTCCACAAACAGAACCTTTTGTCCGCTTTTGATAATGATGGTATTGCTGCCGCAGGGCGGTTCAATCAGGATGATTTCTGTTTGATCCGTCACCTGATGCGTACTGATTCTGGGCACGAATGCCTCGCCTCTGGAAGCCCCCAGCAGTTCGGCAAACTTGCTGATGCTGTCAAAGGTTCTGTAAGGAGACAGCCCATGCTCATCCAAGGTCTGCATGGCCAGATTGACTTGCACCAGCAGCTCCTGCTGCACAGCATCCGGCAAACCCATGGTTTGCGCAAGACTGGCAACATAAGAAGTATAGAAGATGCTGTTATCATAGACCTTTTCGGAACGGTTGTAGTCAATGACCCTTACCTTGCAGATTTTTTCTGCTTCGTTCAGAAAAGCAGCGATCTGTTCCGGGTCGTCCACATACAAGCCCATTTTGAAATATTGAACATCCGTTCCGTTCTCCTGCGAGCTGATATAGGAGATATTGATACGGAAATCATTGATCAGCCGGAGGACGCTGGTTACGCTGCCAGGCACATCCGGCAGGCAGAATTCCACCAGCACAACACTGGTCTTGGCTGTACTGCTGTGCAGATAGCCGATTTTTTCAAGCTCCACATCCGCTTTTTGCAGCTGTTCTTCGGTACCCTCCGCATCAATAAACAGCATATGGGAGTCAACCGCTTTATTATAGCTGACGCGAATAATGTTCACACCCAATGCGGAAAAGCACTCGCTGGCTTTCAGAAATGCACCGATATGGTTCGGCATGGAAGTAACGTAAGATTTACGCATAACAGTCACCCCGCATTATGAACATGATGCCGGCCGTTATCATACAGGCCGGCACTTGACTATGGCTTCTGTGGCATCCGTCAGCACCACTTCGCCGTGTTGATTCCAGGCAGTAATGGACACTTCCACAACACCGTTTCTGGCATTGCGTTTCTCTTTCCTTGTGATTGTCGCCTTTCCTGTTAACACATCATCTGCATAAACCGGCTTCAGCCACTCAATCTTGGTGGATTTGCCTGCAAGCAATTCATTGCCGAAAAAATCAGCCTCCAGATACTTCGCCCAGACAGCCATAAAGGACATAACCCCCGGCGCAATCAATTGGCCGAAATGAGTGTTTTTCGCATATGCTTCATCCATATGCAAGGGAATGGGATCGTAAAGGCGTGCAAAATCCAGCATCTTTTCCTTTTCAATCACTACAGGCGCAATATCAAGCGCCATTCCGATTTCAATGTCATCAAAATACATAGTGAACCTCTCAATCGCAACCGGCGCAATAAGGATGGAAATCACAGATACAAACAAAGTGATAAAAAGAAGTCCTTTAGGACTTGGGAGGTCATCAAAAAACTCGCCTGCGGCGATTTTTTCGACGAGGCTTGCACCGTTTGCCTACGAGCCTTCGGCTCGCCGGGCGGCAAACGGCGATAGGAACCCCTTGCTGCGCAAGGGTTCCGAAACCACCGGAATGGTGAGCAAAGCGAACCGAGGCGTGAGGACAGCGCAAAGTGCTCCCGCAGCGCCGAAGCCCAAAACCGACCGAAGGTTGGGTTTGGGCCGCAATGCACGCCGCTGGTTTCGGTTTGACAATTGGAGGGGTGCACCCCTCCAATACCACCCGGGGTTCTTTGACAGTCTGAGAAGTCCTTTAGGACTTGGGAGGTTTCCCATCATCGTGGAAAACCTCCCAGGTGATTCGTATTCCGTTTACAGCTTATTGCGCTGGATCTTGCCGGAGATCGTCTTGGGCAGTTCCTCCCGGAACTCCACAATGCGGGGGTACTTATAGGGAGCAGTATGCTGCTTGACGTAGTTCTGGATATCCTTCTTCAGCTCGTCGGTTCCCTCGGTGCCCTTGGTGAGCACGATGCAGGCCTTGACCACCTGACCGCGCACATCATCCGGCGCACCGGTGACGCCGCATTCCAGCACGTAGGGCAGCTCCATGATGACGCTTTCGATCTCGAAGGGCCCGATGCGGTAGCCGGAGGACTTGATTACATCGTCCACGCGGCTGACGTACCAGAAGTAGCCCTGCTCGTCCTTCCACGCCACATCGCCGGTGTGGTACCAGCCATCATGCAGCACGGCAGCCGTCTTTTCCTCGTCCAGATAGTAGCCAAGGAACAGGCCGCAGGGCACCTTTTCGCTGGTGCGGATGCAGATTTCGCCGCTGTGGCCGGTGGGCACGGGGTTGCCGTCGGGATCCAGCAGCTGGATATCGTACAGGGGGCTGGCCTTGCCCATGGAACCCACCTTGTGGGCATGACCCACCAGATTGGCGATGGACAGGGTGGTTTCCGTCTGACCGAAGCCTTCGATCAGCTGCAAGCCGGTGAGCTTCTCAAACTGATGGTACACTTCAGGGTTCAGGGCTTCGCCGGCGGTGGTGGCACGCACCACGCTGGAGAAATCGTACTTGGTCAGATCCTGCTTGATCATCATGCGGTACATGGTGGGCGGCGCGCAGAAGGTGGTGATTTTGTAGTTGCCGAACATGGGCAGAATGTCCGCTGCATCGAAGCGGTCAAAGTCGTAGGTGAACACGCCGCCCTCACACAGCCACTGGCCATAGTACTTGCCCCAGAGCGCCTTGCCCCAGCCGGTATCGGAAATGGTGAAGTGCAGGCCGTCACGATGCACGCAGTGCCAGTACTTGGCGGTGATGTAGTGGCCCAGCGGATACTTGAAGCTGTGGGTGGCAATCTTGGGGTAGCCGGTGGTGCCGGAAGTGAAGAACATCAGCATGGGATCGTTGCCGCAGGGGGTTTCCTCCGTGCGCAGATAGCGGCGGCTGAACAAGCCGAACTCGCTGTCGAAGTCATTCCAGCCGTCCCGCTTGCCGCCAACCAGAATCTTGGTTTGCAGCGTGGGAGAGGTCTGAGCCGCCAGTTCCACCTGATGGGCCACATCGCCGTCGGCGGTGCACAGAATGGCGCTGACGCCAGCCGCCTGGAAGCGGTACTCAAAATCGTGGGCCAGCAGCTGGTTGGTGGCAGGGATGGCGATAGCGCCCAGCTTGCACAGGGCGGTCATAGCGGGCCAGAACTGCCAGTGACGCTTCAATACCAGCATGACCCGGTCGCCCTTGCGTACGCCCAGAGAGGTCAGGTAATTGGCGGTCTGGTTGGACAGATCCTTCATATCCTTGAAGGTGAAGCGGCGTTCCTGCTTCTCCCGGGAGATGTGCAGCATGGCCAGCTTGTCTGGATCCTTGCGGGCAACCGCATCCACGATATCAAAGCCGAAGTTGAACTGATCCTCGTTTTCAAAATCGATGGAAACAAGGGAGCCGTTCTCGTCTTCCACAGTCTTGATGAATTTCTCGCAGCACAGTTCCGTATCGATCTGGGAAACAGGCGTAAGCTTTTCCTGAATTTCCGGGGCAGCATTGCTCTTGCCGTGGAGAACCATGGCAAGGAACAGGCATTCCTCGCCTTCCACAGCGATCATGCCGTGAGGCGTGGCAGAATCGTAATAGATGCTGTCGCCTTCGTGGAGGATCTCCACCTGCTCGCCGATCTGCACCTTCAGGGAACCTTTCAGGATCAGGTCGAATTCCTGACCGGCATGGGTCGCCAGCTGAATGGGCTTATCCTGCTGCTCGGGCAGGTAGTCATAGCGAACCCAATAGGGCTCAGCGATCTTCTGACGGAACAGGGGCGCCAGGTTCTGGATGCGGATGCCCCGCTCCTTGGCCGTGGTGATACCACGATCCTTGCGGGTGACGGTATAGTTGCTCAGGTGAGCGCTGTAGCCCTCCAAAAGATCCGTCAGTTCGATGCCGAAAGCGAGGGCGCACTTGTGGATAAAGGAAAAAGGCAGATCCGCATTGCCGCTTTCATACTCCGTATAGGTGGCTTCGCTCACCTGGGTGCGCAGTGCCATCTCCTCCGTGGAATAGCCCATAATGTGCCGCATTTCTCGAATACGAAGGGAGATCTCCTGAATTTGTTGTCCGGCCTGGTTCACTGGGCATACCTCCTTTAATCATCTGCACAAAAGAAAACCCATCCCAAAGATTCTTTCTTTGAGACGGGTGTAATCACATCCGCGGTACCACTCAAATTGCAGCTATGCTGCCACTCATCGGGTTCTGTCAAACCCTGTGCATTCACGCAGCCTCACGGAAAACCTTACTCTTTTGGCATTTCGGGTTTTCAACTCAGAAGGGATGGGCACTTGAAACCTCTGCTGCCGGTTCGCACCAACCACCGGCTCTCTGAAAGCGTCCGTTTCGGCCGTCTTCATCATCGTCTTTGGGGAGGGTATTCAATTGATGTTTGGATGATAGCATATCGCAGGAAGGGTTGTCAATGGTATTTTGACAGGCGGATGAGAAAATACAGCGGGAGAACATAGGCAAGAAAGCACAGCAGCATTCCGCTGCCGCCAACAGTTGTCAGCGGCAGCTTTCCACTCCCATCGCCCACGCAAGCCCCAAAGCAATGCCATCCTCCTCATTGGAGGCAGTCACAAACCCGGCGGCAGCCTTCACCTGTTCATGACCATTGCCCATGGCCACGCTGCGGGGATAATGGGCGATCATTTCCAGATCGTTCAGGTCATCGCCAAAGACGG
Organism: Clostridia bacterium; assembly: GCA_017501255.1. Taxonomy (GTDB): domain Bacteria; phylum Bacillota; class Clostridia; order Christensenellales; family Aristaeellaceae; genus Limiplasma. The sequence continues at coordinate 36,887 of JAFVXE010000022.1, forward strand.
AAACCTCCTCCACCGCAAGCCCCAGCTGTTTGCGAATCCGCTCCACCGCCGCCAGTTTGCCAGCCTCCAAAGGCACCAGCTGGATGGTGCATCCCTGATCCGTCACCAGCACCCGTGCAAAGCCCTCGCAATCGGCAGCGATGGCTTGGGCCAGTTCAGCCGGCAACGGAGGACGTTCCTCCTTCAGATCGCCGTGATAAATCAGCGCTTTCAAGGTTCGGCTGATGGTGGCTTCATTGATGGGATGCACGTTCTCCGGCTTCAGCTGCCAGCGTTCCATACGTTTTTCATCCATCCGGAAGGTAAACGCATGATCCTCCCCGGGCATATGCAGGGACATTTCCGCACCCGGGCACGCCCGCACCCGTTCAAGGGCACAGCGCACCGCCTCCGGGTTCAGGTAGCAGTGCGTCAGTTCCTCTCCCAGCCGGAGGGTGGCGCCATTGGAATGAATGCCGCCATCGAACAGGGTAAACTCCGCATCCGTCCAGCCAAGGGTTTTGTGAAGCCGTGGAGAACGGGCGGTGACAATATAGGTGCGCGCACCAAGCGCCCGGCAGCGCAGAATTGCCTGCCGGGCAGAAGCGGGAATCTGTTTTTCATGATTAAGCAGCGTTCCATCCAGATCAAAAAAGGCAGCCCGAAGCATGGAAAACCTCCCCAAAGCAGCTTACTGAACGCCGGTTCCGTCGCAGAAAACGCACTCCACCTTGGCGTTCAGCTCCAGAATGGTCAGTTTGCCGGTACCATTGCAGTATTCGCAGCTTTCAGCAGCCACAGAAGTGGGTTCAGCCCCGCCGTCGATCACTTCCACCTCCGTGCGGTTGGCAGCGATATAGCCGTAGGAACCGTTGTAGTTGATGATGTTCCAGCCATCATCCATGCCCAGATACTCCCAGGTGCTGCCGGACTTTGCCTGGCCGATGGAACCATATTTGGTACCGGGGCCGCTGCGCACATTCAGCGCATTGCCATGGGTGACCCGGACGATGGCTTCCACACGATCGCCCCAGCCAAAATCATCCGGCACAAGACCGGTTTCCAGCGTCACTTTGTTGGCGGCCACATAGCCCACCTCATCCCGGAACAGAATGCAGTACCAACCGTCCTCTTCGCCCAGATAGATATAGATATTGGTGGGCTGGGCCTCCCCGATCACCCCATACCCCGTGCCGGGGCCCCTGCGCACATTCATGGCGTTGGGATTGGTGATGCGAACCACATCGCCGTACTTGACAGCCAGACCGCTCAGCGGCAACAGGCTGACCATCAACAGCAAGCAAAGGAATGCAAAATACTTTTTCTTCATATTCAAGCCCTTCTTCCTTTATCGTTTTTCTTGCAATGCAAGCGCTCCATCCGGGCGCTTCCCTCTGCCTTAACCATACCACAAACCGCCTCATCCGTAAAGCGGAATATAAACAAACAAACCTCCTGAAAAATCCAGTACAAAACCCGTACCATCGGCATATTGTGAGAATTGTCACCACTTGGTATAATGATTGCGCTGTTCATCCGCTTGCTTACCCAGCAAGGGCAGCCCAACCGATGCAATGCAGAGAGGAAACGAATATGAAGCCATATACCGAAATGACCGCCGACGAACTGCGTGGCGAATTGCTGGAACTGAAAACCCAATACAAAAAGGTGCAGGCTTTGGGAATGCAGCTGGATATGAGCCGGGGCAAGCCCTGTCAGGAGCAGCTGGACCTTTCCATGTGCATGATGGATGTGATGAATTCCGCATCCGACCTGACCTGCGAGGATGGTACCGACTGCCGCAACTATGGTCAGCTCACCGGTATTCAGGAAGCCCGGGAACTGCTGGGCGATATGATGGAGAACAATCCCAAGGACATCATCATCTACGGCAACTCCTCCCTGAACGTGATGTTCGATACCATCAGCCGTGTATGGACCCATGGCGTCATGGGAAATACCCCCTGGTGTCAGCTGCCGGAGGTGAAATTCCTCTGCCCGGTGCCCGGCTATGACCGCCATTTCAGCATTACCGAATACTTCGGCATCAAAATGATTCCCGTGCCCATGACCCCTACCGGCCCCGATATGGATATCGTGGAAAAGCTGGTCAGCGAGGATGAAACCATCAAGGGCATCTGGTGTGTGCCCAAGTATTCCAACCCTCAGGGCATCTCCTATTCCGACGAGACTGTGCGCCGCTTTGCCCGTCTGGAACCCGCCGCCCCGGACTTCCGCATTTTCTGGGACAACGCCTATGGTATGCACCATCTCTACGACCACCATCAGGATCACCTGATTGAGATTCTGGCCGAGTGCAAGCGTGCCGGAAACCCTGATCTGGTCTACAAATTTGCTTCCACCTCCAAGATCACCTTCCCCGGCAGCGGCATTGCCGCCATCGCCACCAGCCCCAACAACATGGAGGATTTCCTTACCTATCTGCGCCACCAGACCATCGGCCACGACAAGGTGAACCAGCTGCGCCATGTGCGTTTCTTCAAGGATATCCACGGCATGGTGGAGCATATGCGCAAGCACGCCGACATCATCCGGCCCAAATTTGAGGCTGTGGAACAGATCCTCAAGGATGATCTGGAAGGGTTGGGCATCGGACAGTGGACCTGCCCTCTGGGCGGCTACTTTATCCTCTTTGACTCCATGCCCGGCTGCGCCAAGGATATCGTTGCCCGTGCCAAGAAAGCCGGCGTGACCATGACCGGCGCCGGCGCCACCTGGCCCTACGGCAATGACCCTCATGACAGCAACATCCGTATTGCTCCCACCTATCCCTGCCTGAGTGATCTGGAAACCGCCATGAAGATCTTCACCCTCTGCGTACGCATTTCCAGCATCAAAAAGCTGCTGGAGGAAAAGCACAACGTGGAAGCGGAGGTATAAGGGAACGGAAGCGTCAGGAAACGCCTATGCCAACTTGAAAGCATTCAATTGCCATTAACCGGATCGCCGTGCAGACTACTTCCGTGGTTTGCACGGCGATTGCGAATGTGGCGTTTTCTAATTGACACCGATCAGCCAAGCAATACGAAAGGACATACCGCCATGAGCATCACCCAGACCTTCTACGACAATCTGGCCACCCAATACGACAAACTGTTTCAGGACTGGCAGTCCACCACCCGGGAACAAGCCGTCATTCTCAACAGGATCTTTCAGGAAAACGGCTTCGATACCACTGCACAGGTGCTGGATTGCGCCTGCGGCATCGGTACACAGGCTATCGGGTTGGCTTCTTTAGGGTATCGGGTGACTGCCTCGGATATCAGCGACGGCGAACTGGCAGAAGCCCAAAAAAGGGCCGCTGCCAACAACGTGCAACTTGCGTTTCACCATGCGGATTTCTGCGCTCTGTCAGAGGTCTTTTCCCAGTCTTTCGATGTGATCATCTGCATGGACAACGCCTTACCCCATATGCTTTCCAGCGAGGCTTTGGCATCTGCCATCAGCAGCATTGCTGACCGGCTGGTACCGGGCGGGCTGTTTGTGGCCAGCATCCGGGACTATGATGCGCTGCTTGCGGAAAAGCCGCCCTATTCCCCGCCCTACATCCACAAAACGGACAAAGGGCAGCGTGTCTCTTTTCAAACCTGGGTATGGAACGGCGACCGCTACAAACTGACCCAATACATCATTGATGATGAGGAAACGCTGCAAATAAGCAAATTCGATTGCGAATACCGGGCCACCCGCAGGCAGGAAATCACCGATTTGCTCCTTTGCAGCGGCTTTGGCTGTGTGGAGTGGAAATTCCCGCAGGAAACCGGGTTTTATCAGCCTGTTGTGGTGGCGAAGAAATAAACTGCGCCGCACGACTGGAAATCATGCGGCGTTGTCAGGAGGCAATATGAAGATCCAAAAGCTTGATGTGCAGCATTTGTCCCTACTGACCGAACTGTTTGATTATCACGATGTGGATGGCATGATCCGGCAATGCACGCAGGATATACAAAACGGCGTGATCGATATTTTTGTTCTGTACGACCAGAATACCCTTATTGGCGAACTGCACGTGATGTATCGGCATGAGGATGTACGTTTTGCCATCCCGGGACAACGGGCCTATCTATTCGCCTTCCGGGTGCGGGAAGGTTATCAGAACATGGGCTATGGAACACATTTGATGAAAATGGTTCTTTCGTTGCTTGAGGAAAACGGATACCGTGAGTTTACCATCGGCGTGGAAGATGACAACCGACAGGCCCTGCATATCTATCAGAATATGGGGTTCCGGGAAGTGATCCTGCGCAAAAGGGAAGAATATCAGGGAGATGTCTACGAGTACAATCTGTATCTGAGAAAATAGAGTTTCCCTCATTCTCCCTTCACAAAGTGCACCCGTGTATCCGCCGCATACCCAAGGCTGCGGTACAGCGCCTGCGCAGCTGTATTTCCCTGCCCGGTCAGCAATTCAAAGGGTTTCAGAGCGTATCGTTTCCGACACTCCTCCTCAGCAAAGGCGATCATTCGGCTGGCAATGCCCTGCTGGCGGTATTCCGGGCGCACATAGACCTCCGCAATCTCCGGTATCACCGCATCGTAACAGAAGGATTTTTTCAGCTGCACACAAACAAAGCCTGTCAATGTGCCTTCCTGCTCATCCACCGCAATCAGTTCCTGCGGATTGTTTGCAAGGGATTCCCGGATGTGGGAAAGAGTGGTCTCGCCCGCATCATTGAACGCTTCATTCAACGCAAAAAGTTGCTTCGCATCGTTTATGGTTGCCATTCTGACCATGATAACCTCCGCCACATAACAACGGGCACAGCCTATCTCGCTGTGCCTGTTGTTTGTTCATTTCAGTTCACTGAGGAACTTTTCAAAATTCTCATGGGCGATCATTTCCTGCTCCCGCTCCGTCAGGGGCAGGTTCAAAAAACGCTCCACTTCCTGTTCCGGCTTCCACATGGGATAATCCGTGCCGAAGAACACCCGGTCTGCGCCATAGTGACGGATCACCTCCGCCGCTGCATCGGGCTGGAGGGCATAAAGGCTTGAGCAGCTGTCCACCCATACATTGGGCCGACCGGCCAGAATACGCCACGCTTCCGTCCACACCGACCACCCGCCCAGATGGGCGCAAATCATTTTCAGTTCGGGCACCTGATCCAGCACCCGGGCCATCCGCTCCGGCTGACTGTAGGGATAGCGCATATCGCCGGTATGAATCAGCACCGGCAGGCCATGGTCTGCCAAAATGCGGAACATCCGCACCGCTGCATCACTGTCGGTGAGAAACTGCTGGATATCCGGATGCAACTTTACACCACGAAGGCGCCCCACCTTGATACGCTTGGCTTCCCCTTCCACATCGGGATAATCCGGGTGCATGGTGCCAAAGCCCACCAGCTTGTCCGAATGCTCGGCAGCCGTGCGCATCAGGTAGTCATTGATGGAATGCACACGCTCCTGAGTAGTAGCCACGCTGTGCACCAGAAACCGCCGGATGCCCGCCGCTTCCCCATGGGTAAACAGCCCGGCCAGCGTGCCATCCATCAGGCAGGGAATATCATAAAAGGTGCCGATGGAAGCCGCCGCTTTCAAAGCAATGGCATCGGGGTAGATATGGGCGTGGGTATCGATAAAGTACATAGCCATGCGCCTCCGTCAGGGAATCAGGGATGGAAAGGGCAGCCTTCGCAACTGCCAAGGCCGCCCCGGATGTGTTTTTGCAAGCGTTGCAGCTTATGCTTCTACAGCGGTTTCTTCCTGCGCCTTGGGCACAAAGACGCCCTCGGGCTTGGCAACGTGGTATTCTACGCCGTTGTTGTAGAACACCTGCTCCGGCTCCACTTCCAGCAGTTCCGGGTTCTTCAGGTGCTTGTTCATCACGGCAAAGAAGCGGGCGTAGGTAGCACCGCCGCACACACGCTCGTCAGCGGTGATGCCGATGGGCAGCGTGCACTTGCGCACGGGCTTGCCCTGTGCATCCACGGTGTTGTAGCGGTTGGGCTTGCCCATGCCAATGAACAGGCTGGTGTTGCCGAAGTTGTAGATGTGATGATACACCTTCATCAAGCCGATGGAGGCATTATTGGTAATGAACATACTGGTGTGGAAGGGCAGCTCATCCAGCAGCGCCTTGGGGCACAAGCCATAGCGGTCCAGCAGCTTCACCAGGCCCACCACCGTGGTGGCCAGACCGGGCACCTTCAAAAGGGTGGAAGCCAGCTTGATGACAAAGCTGCCTTCTTCCGGGTCACGGTTATTCTGGATGGCGTTCTGGCAACGGGCGCTCACATCAAAGATGGTATCGCTGGGATCAAAGAAGATCTTCACGGCGTTTTCCTTGATGCTGCCGTCAGTAGTGTTGAGCAGCAGGGTAAAGCTGACCGTCAGTTCCTTGCGGTTATAGAACTGCTTGTTCATGATGAAGCGGTTAATTTCCGGCACCTGGGACACACCACGCACAAAGGCGGCGATAATGATATCCATGAAGGTGATCTTTACGCCTTCACGAGCCTTCTTGGCGATGTAGCGCATCAGGGTTTCATATTCAATTTCATGATCCAGAAACACCTGTGCATCGCAGCGCATGGGCATCAGGTAAGGCGTAATCTGTACAATAGGGTCAACATCCTTCACACGGCGGCCTTCCGGGCGAAATCCAAACATAGGTATCCTTCCTTTCCTGCGGCTGCGCCCGGATGCCTGAAGATGATGGCTGATAATCGGTAGATAAACCGGCATCTCTGCGCAACAGTACATAAACAGGATTATTGTATCGTGAAAAGCGATGTTTCGTCAAGGCGGCAGGTTGTCCCGCCCGGTTTTTCCCTGTATTTTCTGCATCATCCCAGGGAACTGTGCCGCAACCCCTACGATGTGGACAAAAAATGCCCATCAAAAACGTTGACACGCTTTCCCAATGGGAGTATCCTGCTAAGTGGACAACCTTTTTCATTTATCAGCAATATGCGAAACTGTCAGGAGGATGGAAATCTATGGAGATCATCGTGCGTCCCGAGAACATGCAGCGCATTACCACGCCTGAACTGGCTCAGGCATTTATCGACGAGCAGGTGGAACTGATCCGCAAGCAGGTGGGTCAGCAGAAGGTGCTTCTGGCCCTGAGCGGCGGCGTGGACAGCTCCGTTGTAGCCGCTTTGCTGATCCGTGCCATCGGCAAGCAGCTGATCTCCGTCCATGTGAACCATGGCTTGATGCGCAAAGGTGAAAGCGAGCAAGTGGTGGAAGTTTTCCGCAACCAGATGAATGCCAATCTGATCTATGTGGATGCCACCGATCGTTTCCTGAACCTGCTGGAGGGCGTCAGCGAGCCTGAGCAGAAGCGCAAGATCATCGGCAACGAGTTCATCAACGTATTCGCCGAGGAAGCCCGCAAGGAAGACGGCGTTGCCTTCCTGGCCCAGGGTACCATCTATCCCGACATTCTGGAAAGCAAGGGCGTCAAGGCTCACCACAACGTGGGCGGTCTGCCCGACGACCTGAAGGACAAGTTTGAGCTGGTAGAGCCCCTGGCCCTTTTGTTCAAGGATGAAGTGCGCGTAGTGGGCGAAGCCCTCGGCCTGCCCCATGCCATGGTCTACCGTCAGCCCTTCCCCGGCCCCGGTCTGGGCGTGCGCTGCCTGGGGGCCATCACCCGTGACCGCCTCCACGCCCTGCGGGAAGCCGACGCCATCCTCCGGGAAGAGTTCGCTGCCTGCGGTCTGGCCGAGAAGGTCTGGCAATACTTCATCGCCGTGCCTGATTTCACCAGCGTTGGCGTGCGTGACAGCAAGCGTTACATGGGCTGGCCCGCCATCATCCGCGCCGTGAACACGACGGATGCCATGACTGCGACGATTGAGGAAGTGCCCTATGCGGTGCTCAACAAGATTACTGCACGGATTACCGCCGAGGTGGAGGGCATTAACCGGGTGTTGATGGATTTGACGCCCAAGCCTGTGGGGACGATTGAGTGGGAATAATGAACAGCCTCCGTTTTTCCCAGTAAACACGGGCAAAAGCGGGATCTCAAAACAGATTTGATACTGTTTTGATACTGTAATCAAAATCCCCACAATAATCACACAAGAGGAAATCCCTCCTGTATGAACGCTTATGTTCATGCAGGAGGGATTTTTTATGTTTTCGGTTTTCGGTTGGGGAAGGAGTCCTCCATCCATTGGATGTACTCTTCCACCGTAATTTTGCCGGCAGAGCACTCGTTCCGCAGGGTAATGGCCTGATACTTCCACTTCTTGAAATCGGCTTCCCGGATCTGCTTGACCCGCACTCTGGCAGCGTAGCGTTTGTAGTACTTGTTGTAAATGGGTATTGCCTTATCACCGGCGATTTTGGCTTTGTAGTTTTCTGCAGCAGCCAGCTCCTGGCAGTTGCGGGTTTCCCCCTCGGCGACTCTTTCGCAGTAGTTGGTATCGTAGTTGCCCTTCATGATGAAATACTTGCCGCAGCGTTTACATTTGCGGAAACGGACATTTGCTTCCAGCATCTTTGTAAACTCCAGTTCCAGAATTTCTGCCACAGCGCCAAACTGATACTGGACATTCAGAAAATGCGGAATGGCGATTGCAGCAACCAGCTTGTCGGTAGCTATTCCCAGTTTCTCAGCCAGAGCAACATGGTCGGCTGTGGGCTCTGGTACATTCTGAAGTCTGCGAACAAATTCCTCGGGAGGCATACCGTAGGGCATCACCCATCTATCCGTCGGATAAACAGAGACACTAACGGTTTCGGTTCGTCTTGTGGTAGTGGGGAGATCATGGAAATAGCGGTAGAGGGAAAAGCGCTCTGATGGGTATAGATTTCCGAGCGCATCGGGATAGAAGGTGTCATCAAAGCAGAATTCGATCAGGTCAAGATATTCCTTCTGGAGAGCTATCAAGTAGTCTCCGTACCATAGCAGTTCTTTCTCCGAGGCGGGTATTCCATCAAACTTCGGAGGGCAGATGGCTGAGTACAAGGAAGCATATGCCGTTTCTCTTACAGCATTGAAAGAACATTCGTAGGCGTAGAAGTCTTCTGTGAATTCCTGTGCTTGGGTATATACCTTCTGGACTTGTGCATCCGCTTCTGGTTGTTTACGCCGATGGACGATGCCCAGCGCTGCAAGCATACGATGTGCTTTCAAGGTGGATCTCAGAGGCGTATCAAAATCTGCATACACAAAGTCCAGAATCCCTTCGCCATAGTTCAACTCAACGCGAGAACCGCTGAAAATGTTGATGAGCGGTTCGTGCTCCAGGTCTTCCGGATCGTCCTTGAAATCAACCTTGTATTTCTGCTCCATGGCAGATCTGTATCGCTGATTTCTTGCAATTCCGGCTTCCCGGAATTCACGGTCTTCCTGCTCCTCTTCCTCGGAAGGCGGGTTTGCCTTATAACCGAGACGCTTACATTGATCCTCGTTGTACTCGTCAATATACTCCTGCATCGTGTGGTATTCGTTACCATCATCCACACGGATGACGAAGGAGCGATCTTCCGGGGAGAAGCGCACCGTGTTGTAAAAGAAATCCAACGCTACATCTTCTCTGTTGGAACGGCGGATTTGATAGCGGTCGTATTCAGACAACTGAAACTCCGAGTAATCTTTCTTCATAACAAACCCTCAGTGTTTAGAAAATTAGGATTCGGCAAATTTTAGAGAATTAACATCACTACAAACAACATTATATAAATCTATTGAAAGACTGTCAATGGATTGCTATAATGCGGATTAGAAAATGCAGAATACAAATTCGACATTTTCTACAAATAAGTAACAACGCAAACAGAAAGGAGCTACTATGCAGAAAAAATTCTTGATGACGGTAAGCGAGATCATGGAGGAGCTTGGTGTGTCTAAATCCTTCGCCTACAAGCTCATGCAGAAAATGAACAAAGAGCTTGAAAACAAAGGGTTCATCGTGATCAACGGCAAGGTGAGCCGTAAATACTTCGAGGAACAGTTCTATGGCATGGCAGAAATGAGCCAGAACGGGGGTTGAGCATGGCAGTATATAAAGACAAACACGGGAAGTGGTATGTTTCGGTTTACTTCGTCGACTGGAAAGGAGAACGGGCCAGAAAGCTCAAGCGTGGCTTTGGTACCAAGCGGGAAGCGCAGGAATGGGAAAGGCAGTTTCTCAATCAGAGCAAAGAAGATCTGGATATGAGCTTCGAAGCTTTTGTCGAGCTGTATAAGCGGGACTTGAAAGAACGCCTGAAGCGCAGTACCTGGCTCATGAAGACAAG
>JAFVXE010000023.1 GCA_017501255.1 Clostridia bacterium
CCCGGGGCCCGCGCCCTTTGCCACCACCCCACTCCCTTACAGCACCTTATTCAGGAAATCCTTGGTGCGGGCGTTCTGGGGATTGGAGAAAATCTGGTCGGGGGTGCCCTCTTCCACGATGACGCCCTCATCCATAAACAGCACACGGTCGGCCACTTCACGGGCAAAGCCCATTTCGTGGGTGACCACCACCATGGTCATGCCCTCGTTGGCCAGCTGTTTCATAACATCCAGCACCTCGCCCACCATCTCGGGGTCAAGGGCGGAAGTGGGCTCGTCAAAGAGCATCACCTGAGGCTCCATGCACAGGGCACGCACGATGGCGATACGCTGCTTCTGGCCGCCGGAAAGCTGGCTGGGGTAGGCGTTGGCACGGTCGGCCAGGCCTACTCGTTTCAGCAGTTCCATGGCCTTGGCTTCCGCATCGGCCTTGGACTTTTTGAGAATCTTCATGGGCGCAAGGGTCATGTTGCGCAGAATGGTCATATGAGGGAACAGGTTGAAGTGCTGGAACACCATGCCCATCTTTTCCCGGTGCTTGTTGATGTTCACCTTGGGGTTGGTGATGTCGGTGCCCTCCACGGTAACGGTACCGGCGGTGGGGGTTTCCAGCAGGTTCAGGCAGCGCAGGAAGGTGGATTTGCCGGAGCCGGAAGGCCCGATGACCACCACCACTTCGCCCCGCTTGATCTCGGCATCCACGCCACGGAGCGCCTTCAGGTTGCCGCCGTCGAAGTGTTTTTCCAGACCCTTCACAGAAATGATGATATCAGTGGTCACTGTTGCGCAGCCTCCTTTCCAGCTTGCCGATGAGCCAGGTCAGCGTCAGCACCACAAACAGGTACAAAAGACCGGACACAATGTAGGGGGTAAAGGCGGAGTAGGTACGGGAGCGGATGTAGTCGCCGGCCTTGGTCAGCTCGGTCAGGGCGATGTAGCTCAACACGGAGGTCTCCTTGATCAGGGAGATGAACTCGTTGCACATGGCGGGCAGGGCGCTCTTGGCGGCCTGGGGCAGGATGATGTACATCATGGTGCGCAGGCTGGAAAGGCCCAGAGAACGGCCGGCCTCGGTCTGGCCCTTTTCCACGGACATAATGCCGCCGCGGACGATCTCCGCCACATAGGCAGCGCTGTTGAGACCGCAGGCGATGACGCCCACGATCACCTTGTCAATACGCACGGTGCCGAAGATGCCGAAGTTGATAATCAGCACCTGAAGCAAAAGCGGCGTACCACGGAACAGGTTGATGTAGAAGGCGGCAAACTTGCTCAGCAGTCGGACCAGCGTAACGCCCAGATTGGCAAAGAAGCCCTTGCCACGGGCGGACACATTCTGCACCTGAGGCAGACGCAGGATGGCCAGCAGGGTGCCCAGCGCCACACCCACCAGGATGGAGTAGAAGGAAACCTGCAGCGTAACGCCCAAGCCCTTCAGGTACTGGAGCCAGCGGTCGCCGGAGATCAGGTTCATGTAGATTTCTTTGTACAGGTTCTGCCAGAAGTTGAGCGTGTTGGCTTCAATGCCGGGCTGGATGGCCTGCCACCACTGCTCAAAGATAGAGATGGTTTCAGTCAAGGGAATTTCCTCCAAACAGGTGGTCGGTGGGTGTCGGGGGGACGCTCCGCGGGCCAAAGGGCGAGGCTAAGGGGCTCTGCCCCTTAAACCCCGGCAGGGGCCATGAGGCCCCTGCACCCTGCTCACTGCGCCATTTCATGGCGCAGAGGGGGGATGGATAAATGTGGAAGGTGCAGGAAACTCAGTTTCCTGCCGGGGTTGTCAGGGGCAGGGCCCCTGACCTCCGAAAATCGCACAAATGCCGTAGAGAGGAAACCCTCTCTACGGCGATTGTTCCACTTTGATGCGCCGGGAATTATTCAGCAGCAGCTTCCTCGGTTTCGCCGCCGAAATACTTCACAGCCAGTTCGTCGAAGAAACCTTCGGCTTCCAGCTCCACCAGAGCAGCGTTGATCTTGTCCAGCAGTTCCACGTTGTCCTTGTTGACAGCGATGCCGTACCAGTCAGCCTGCAGGCCCATGTCAACCATGGCCAGGGTGGGGTCGTTCAGGGAAGCCATGATGGCCTGACCAACGGGCTTGTCGATGATGACGGCGTCGATCTTGCCCTGGGACAGTTCCATAACAGCGTTGAGGAAGGTGCCGAAGCGCTGCACGTTTTCCATGCCGGTGATTTCCTCAGCGGCGAAGTCGCTGGTGGTGCCCTGCTGGACGCCGATCAGCTTGCCCTTGAGGTCGTCGGTGGTGGTGTAGCCGCTGTCGGCCTTCACGATAACCACCAGGCCAGCGTTGATGTAGCCTTCGGAGAAGTTCACGCTGAGCTTACGCTCGTCGGTGATGGAGATACCGGACAGACCCACGGTGTTGGGGTTGGTGGCAACGGCGCTGACAACAGCGTCGAAAGCCATGGCTTCGATTTCGTATTCAAAACCGGCCTTCTTGGCGATGGCGTCGAACAGGTCGATGTCGTAGCCAACAGTGGCGTCGCCTTCCACATACTCGAAGGGGGGGTATTCGGGGTTGGTGGCAACGATCACAACGTCGTCAGCCAGAGCGGCGGTGCAGCTGAGCGCCAGAACCAGAGCGGCCATAAGAGCAACAAACTTCTTCATGATTATATCCTCCTGTTTATTGATAACAATGTCGGTTCCTCTTGGGAACGTGCATAGTATACCGCCGGATATTCATCCTGTCAAGTGATTTTTGCATAAATATTCAAAAATATTTTTGCCGGATTTTCATCTGGGTGAAAAACGTATATGTTGAAAAAACCTTGGAGGTATCGGAGGGCCGCAGCCCTCTGATTGCTGATCCGAAACCAGCGGCGTGCATTGCGGCCCAAACCCAACCTTCGGTCGGTTTTGGGCTTCGGCGTTGCGGAAGCGCTTTGCGCTGTCCTCACGCCTCGGTTCGCTTTGCTCACCCTTCCGGTGGTTTCGGAACCCTTGCGTAGCAAGGGATTCCTATCGCCGTTTGCCGCCCGGCGAGCCGTAGGCTCGTAGGCAAACGGTGCAAACCTCGTCAAAAAAGCCGCCGAAGGCGTGTTTTTTGACGACCTGAACGTATATTTTACAACGGTTCCATCCGTTCCTTTCATACCTGCCAACAAACCCGTCATCTTGGTTTCAGCCGATGAGCACTGCCGAAAACCACCGGTTGCACAAAGATTGCGCAAGCAAGCCGGAACCTGCTTCCACCCGGCAAAAAAGGCCGGCCTCTGATGCATAAACAAATGAATGGATGCATAAACCAGCAGGAATGTATAATGTACACAATGCGTCAAAAACCGCCGAAAGTGTTTCTGCAAATCAAGAACGACCTTTCCGTGTCTTCTGCCGGCTCATGTATTTTATGCATCCGACTTTCCACATCCATTGAAGGGTGCTGGCCGGGCGTCCGGGGCGGGTATCCCCCCTCTTGACATTCAACCCAAAAAATGCTACCATAGTCAAAAGCACAAACGTTTGCACATCTCCGCACCGCAAACGCCGAAGGAGCACAATATGAAAGTTACCATCAAGGATGTGGCCAAGGCTGCCGGCGTATCCCCTTCTACGGTCAGCCGTGCGCTGCATGATAATCCCCGCATCAGCGAGGAAATGCGCAAACAGATCAAGAAAATCGCTCAGGAGATGGATTTCCATCCCAATCAGATGGCCCGCAGTCTGGTCAGCCGCCGCAGCCGCATCATCGGCGTGGTGTTTTCCGGCGAGGGCGGCGACAGCCTGAACCACTCCTTCTATCCCTCCGTTTTGCAGGGATTGGGCCATGTGGCCGGCGCTCGCCGCTACCATGTGCTTTTGGGCACCGGCACCGAGGGTGATTCCACCCAGGAAGCCGTCCGCCAGCTGACGGACAGCGGCTTTGCGGAAGGGCTCATCGTGCTGACTGCCGAGGATGTGCCCGCCACCGATGCCGCCGGTCTGCCGGTGGTCACCCTGGGCCACCCCATCAATGCGGAAAACGCCTACTATGTGGATAACGACAACGTGGCCGCCGGCAAGGCTGCCACTGAATACCTGCTCAAGCGGGGCCACCGCCACATCGCCCTTTTGGGCTACGACAAGCAGTTCATGGTAACGGTGGATCGCCGTCAGGGCTATCAGCAGGCTTTGGAGGAGGCCGGGCTTCCCTTCAACCGGGAGGATGTGGTCTCCAGCCGCTACCTGTACAACACCACTGACGAAAGCCAGCTGCGCCGCCTGTTCGATGGCGAAGACCGTCCCACCGGCGTGGTCTGCATGGACGATGCACAGGCCATTACCCTGTGCCATATGCTGACCGATATGGGGCTGACCGTGCCTCAGGATGTGAGCATCGTCAGCTTCAACGATACCCCCGCCGGGCGGCTGAACAATCCGCCGCTGACCTCCATCAACGTGGATCCCTACCAGCTGGGCCAGAAGGCCATGGAGCTGGTCATCAAGCTGGTGAAGCACCCCGAGACCCCGCCCACTGGTATGATTGTGCCCTTCTCCATTGTGGAGAGGGATAGTGTTCGTACCATCGGGTGAGGGGCTGCCCCCCAGAAAGGCTCCTTCACCAAAAAAGGCTCCTTCCCGAAGGGAGGGAGCTGGCAGGCGTTAGCCTGACTGAGGGTAGGGGCTGTTGCTATTATGACCAGCAACTGCTGAACGATAAAGCCTCCCTTGTGTAAAGGGAGGTGGCTGCCCGAAGGGCAGACGGAGGGATTGTTCCCTCGCAGGGCCGCTGCGAGGGAGTGGGTGGGGGCTGTGCGCCCCCACACCCGCACTTACTCTTTTGAAAAAGAGTAAGCAGAAAACAGCGACACGCTCCTATGCGGCCGCCCCGCTTCGCGTCGCGGCTACATGGCTGCGGGAGCGCTAAAGCGCTGTCCTCGCCATTAGTCGGCCTTCGGCCTCCCTTCCTTTGGTCAAATCCCTTTGATTGCCCTTTTGTCCGGCGGGCGGGCACAATCCACGGCCTACCGCAGTCTGTTGGCTGTTTCTTTGTTTGTTGGCTGTTGCACGTGTGCCCTTAACCCCGCCTACCAAAAGGGCGAGGGATTTGACGTCGTCCTCTACCGTCGCGGTGCGGGGAGCACCTTGGCTTTGCTCCGCTTCTCCTGCCTCCCGAACAAAACGTTTTCCGCTGGTTGGCTGTGCTTCCGTTCTTGCCGGTTCCCAACAAAAGCAATCGTCTCCAAAAGGCTCCTTCCCCTTGGGGAGGGAGCTGTCAGCGAAGCTGACTGAGGGTAGGTGAAACGGAGAGATCCCCCCAAACACCGCCACAAAATACAAAAAACAAAACCCTTCCCCCCACTCATTTTCTTTCCCCACAGGAGGAACCTCATGCGCAACATCCATTTTGACGCCATCTACCATATGCCGTGGCTGGAGTATCGCCACGCCACCCCCGAAGGCAAAGTGGTGCTCCGTCTTCAGACAGGCCGGGGCGATTTTTCCCGGATCATCGCCAAGGTGACCAGCAATTACAACTACCCCGAGTACTTCCAGAACGCCATGCAGGTGGAAATGGAAGTGGCCTACCGGGACGAGTTCCACGACTGGTACGAGTGCGTCTTCACCCCGGAGGATATCCGTGTGAAGTACCTGTTCGTGCTGGAAAGCGATGAGCAGACCTTCAAGCTGGATGCAGCCGGTATCCACTATGGCAAGGATTACTACGAGGATATCAGCGAATCCTTCGCTTTTGCCTATGCCTATGCCGCCCCTGCCATGCCCGAGTGGGCCAAAGGCTGCGTGGGCTACCAGATCTTCCCCGACCGTTTCCGCCGGGAAGGCGACATGGAGCCGGGTCTGGAACCCTGGACCAGCGACCGGGTGCAGAATGAATTCCGCTACGGCGGCAACCTGAAGGGCATGATCAAGGCCGTACCCTATCTCAAGGAGCTGGGCGTACAGATGGTGTACTCCACCCCCATGTTCCTCAGCGATTCCTCCCACCGCTACAACACCTTCGATTATTTCCAGATCGACCCCCTGCTGGGCACCGAGGACGACCTGCGTCAGCTGTGCGATGAGCTGCACCGTAACGGCATGAAGCTCATCATGGACGGCGTGTTCAACCACAGCGGCGTGGCGTTCGCCCCCTTCAAGGATGCCAAGGAAAAGGGCAAGGGCAGCAAGTATTACAACTGGTTCTTCTTCGACAACACCGAGGAATGCGGCTATCAGACCTTCGGCCACTGGCCCTATATGCCCAAGCTGAATCTGCAAAACCCGGACTGCGCTGAGTATTTCCTCAACGTGGGCCGCTACTGGATCGAAAAATGCCACATCGATGGCTGGCGGCTGGATGTGAGCCCCGAAGTGTGGCCGGATTTCTGGCGGCAGTACCGCAAGATGATCAAGGCCGCCAACCCCGAGGGCATCATGATTGCCGAGTGCTGGGATGACAGCCGGGAATGGCTCACCCAGGGCGATATGTTCGATGCCACCATGCACTATGTGCTCTCCCGCAACATCTGGAACCGCTTCTGCCACCACAAGATCAGCCTGGAACAGTTCGACGCCTGCCTCAACCGTTCCCTGATGCTCTATCCGGAGCGGATCAATCAGGTGCTGTGGACCTTCCTGGGCAGCCACGATACTGCCCGTGTCCGCACCCGTGCCGGCGGCGATCTGCGGATGCTGCACGCCGCCTCCTTCTTCCAGTTCACCTTCCCCGGTGCGCCCATCATCTACTACGGCGACGAGCTGGGTATGCAGGGCGGCGACGATCCCTTCTGCCGCTTCCCCATGGAATGGCACAATGTGGAGGGCAACGAAACCCACGCCCATTATCAGAAACTGGCCCATCTCCGTGCTGCCAACAGCGCCCTGCGGGTGGGTTCCTTCCGCACCCATCAGGTGCACGAAAACGGCCTCTATGCCTACCTGCGCCAGAGCGACGACCAGCTGGCCCTGTGCCTGATCAACACCGCTCTGGAGCCCGTCACCGGCATGGTGCGTTTGCCTCAGGCCATGGCCGCCGCATCTCAGCTGACCGACCTGTACAGCGGGCAGACGCTGGCCGCCGCCGATGGCATGGTGAAGGTGCAGCTGGATGTGGGGCAGGGTATGGTGCTGGTGTAATGGATGAACAATATACTGATCAGAACGCAAACAATATAAAGAGCGGCTGTTGCAAACGATGAATTGCAACAGCCGTTTTCTTATCAATCGATAATGGCATCCGTGCCAAAACAATCTATGCCGGTGGGAGATACTTCAAAAGGTTGATAAATGAGCACCTTTGTTTTGAAATCAACGCCATTGGTTACCGTGGTGGTTAATTCATAAACATAATTACCTGCTGGCAGGCTGCCAAAGTTGATTCCGCTATCAACTTCCGACTGGACAAGACTGTATTTCTGACTGCACGGGCTGAATGATGAAATCATGGCAATATTTCCAGTAGGGGTATAAATCGTTGCTGTCACATCAGTAATGATACTCGCAGACCGAATGATGCCACGCAATGGAAACATAACATTCTTGGAAAGAAACGTTGGCGACCAGGCATTTTCAATCTGAATGGACAAGCGCTGTTCCTTTAATGCTTCGGGGTTTTCTTCGATGACACACACCATTTGATCAACAAGAACCGCCGTCTTGATTTCGTCATCTATATCAACAGATACGGTTATGTTGAATAAATAAGCGCCTTTCTTGTAAACCTGAAAATCCATCTTCTGTGCAATCGCAGAGTCTTCCAAGCGAAAGGTGGAAGTGTTGGGCGACAATACAATTTTCGTTTTTTCAATACCGTCAGCAGAGGTAACCGTTGCTTTTATTTCAGTAATAATACCTTCTTGTGACTGTATTACACCACCAATGTTGAAACGATGACCAACCTGGACAAGCACTGGAATCTGAGCATCATTCAGGGCTACGAATTCACAGGCATCATTGATCAGACCTGCCTGAACAGTTGCAAAACCTGCACAGGCGGGCGCTACACAGAGAACCAAGACAATTATGAAAGAGAGGTACCACAGAGCCGTTTTCATTTTATTACCTCCTCTTTGATTTCTTAATGGATGGAACTGCCAGATCTATATTACGGTGTGTTTTTTGCCATCTGTTTTTGCTGGATCAATGCCTCCATTTCGTTTTCATACCAATCACCTCACTTTTGTTTTCTCACAAATCATCGTATTGAACTGCCGATAGCTTCTGTTCATCAAAAACGTTTTTTTGATCAATCCCAATCCATCATCTGCTTCTTTGATCAAAGCAAGGCAATTCAGCCCGGCGTTTGTCAGCATAGCCATCCACATTTTTTCGGACAGCATACATACGCCAACCCCCGCAGAGTTACTTCCCAGTTTTGAAAACAAACGGGCTAAAATTGGATTCTTACAGGTGGTCATAGTGAAAATCAGCCTGGAAGAAAGCTGGTCATGAAAGAGACCGTCGCAGAAATTGTCAACAATACACAACTTCCCATCTGCTTTGAGCACATGAAGGATTTCTTTCAGACAGTTCTCTCGTATCAAGGCACTTTCCTTATAGGATGAAGTGACAAGATGATGAAACAGCATATTGCAAAATACATAGTCGAAGCTCTCTTTCTCAAATACAAAAGACAGCATTGCTGCATCACACTGACAGTAAGCAATCTTGGGGTTCGCATCGTCCCAGGTATCGTAACGATGCGTATCAATCACATAATAGGAATTATTGGGGGACAATACTTCGCTAAGCTGCGAAATGAAGTACCCTGCACCGCCTCCCACATCAAGAATCCGCAGATTCTCTTTGCTTTTCATTTCCGAGATCAAAGCCCCATAATGCTCCATGTATTGGAATGTCAATTGCTTTTCGCCTTCGGAATACCATTTTGCCTGATGAGAATTGATCTGTTTTGATTGCATAACACCACCGCCGACCCACGCACGAGTTGTAATATATTTTTGTAATACAATAATGACTACAAAAGTATAATATAGAATTGATTGTGCTGTCAAGATAGAATACATCGAGGTGAAAAACTTGAAGCAGCAAATTATCATAACAAAAAAGAACCCCAGCCGGGGCGATGATGGGCATAAAGTGATTTCTATCCGTATGAAAAACGAGTTGATAGAAAAACTCGATGATCTGGCACTGAAAACCAATCGTTCCCGGAATGAATTGGTCAATTTGTTGCTTGAAGAATCACTCAAGAATGTAACGGTGAAAGATGATTAACACGGCGCATATGGCTGGACGTAGGGCAGGGTATGGTGCTGGTGGAACAGTAAAAAAGAAAACAACGGAGCTGCTGCAAGCCCAAACCGGCTGGCGCAGCTCCTTTTTGCTGCCTTCCTCCCCAAAGCGGGCATTGCCCCCCGCCGCCGGAAAAATCCTTATCCATTCCTGTTTCCCACCTTGCTATTCCCCACCGGGAATGATATAATCACCCCGTATGATGTCGGCAGACCCCTGCCGCTTACGGAGGAGGAAAAACCTTGGATATCCTTGCTATTCTCAAAGAGCTGTTCGCCGGTGTGATCTCGATGGTCTCCGTGGACGGTCTCAAGACGCTGGCCATGTTCGTGATTGCCGGCGTGCTCATTTATCTGGCTATCAAGAAGGACTATGAACCCGCTCTGCTGTTGCCCATCGGTTTCGGTGCCATTCTGGCCAACCTGCCGGATGCCGTGGTGCTGGGCGAGGATGGCTTTTTGAAGGTACTGTTCAACGCCGGTATCGCCAATGAGCTGTTCCCCATCCTGATCTTCATCGGCGTAGGCGCCATGATCGACTTCTCCCCCCTGCTGAAGGATCCCAGCATGATCTTCTTCGGTGCGGCGGCGCAGTTCGGTATCTTCGCCACCTTCCTGGTCTCCCTGGTGCTGATCCCCATCGTGCTGCCTGCCACCGCCGGTGATGAAAACCTGATCCTGCGTCTGGCTTCCGCCATCGGCATCATCGGCGCTGCGGACGGCCCCACCACCCTGTATGTGGCCAACCACTTCAAGCTGGTGGAATACATGGCCCCCATCAGCGTGGCCGCCTACAGCTATATGTCCCTGGTGCCCGTCATCCAGCCCCCGGTCATCAAGGCACTCACCACCAAGAAAGAGCGCATGATCCGCATGAACTACAACGAGGAGCGCGCCTCCAAGCTGGCGCTGATTCTCTTCCCCATCATCGTAACCGCCATTGCCGGTATCATCGTGCCCATGAGTGCTCCCCTGGTTGGCTCCCTCATGTTCGGCAACCTGATCCGTGAGTGCGGCGTGCTGGAGCGTCTCTCCAAGACCGCCCAGAACGAGCTGGCCAATCTGGTCACCATCCTCTTGGGCATCACCATCGGCGGCACCATGGTGGCTGAGAACTTCCTCCGTCTGGATACCCTGCTGATCATGGGTCTGGGCCTGTTCGCCTTCGTGTTTGACACCGCCGGCGGCGTGCTGTTTGCCAAGTTCCTCAACCTGTTCCGCAAGGAAAAGATCAACCCCATGGTGGGTGCTGCCGGTATCTCCGCCTTCCCCATGAGCGCCCGCGTCATCCAGAAGCTGGCCAAGGAAGAGGATCCCTACAACTTCATCCTGATGCAGTCCATCAGCGCCAACGTTTCCGGTCAGCTGGGCTCCATCGTGGCCGGCGGTATGGTCATCACGCTGGTGACCATGATGCTGGGCGGCGCCTGATTGCCGCATAATACTTTCGTTTTGAAGGAAGGGTAACAACATGATGAAATGGTTTATGACGCTGACCGAAGCCACCGAAACCGTGGTGGAAGCAGCTGCTCCCCAGACCGATCTGACCCAGCTGCCCCTGTTCACCAAGGGCCTTTTGACCACTGCCATGGGTCTTCTGGGCGTGTTCCTGGTATTGGCGCTGTTCTTTGTCACCATCAAGCTGATGCAAAAGATCGGCGCAAAGGATGCCCAGTAAGGAGGGCATTGCCATGTACACAAGGCAGGAGCAACAACAGGCTGCCCAGCAGACCCGGCAGCGGCTGATGGTGACCGTCATTCCCGCAGCGGTGGTTTTTGTCATCGCCGTCGTTCTCTTCGTCATCGGACGGCTGAACCGCAGCGAGGATATGTGGAAGCTGACCGCCGCCCTGACGCTGGCAGCCGGCGTATACGCTACTTTTTTTGCCGGCGTCTATGTCAAGCCCATGCGGGACTACCGCAACCACATCAACTATATGCTGGATGGCCGCCGCCGGGAAACCACCGGCTACCTGATCGACTTCTCCGAAAACCTGTCTGAGCGCAATGGTGTGGAGTGCCACGCCATCATGATCAACGTGGGCGAGAAGGACGAGCGGGAGGACGACCGCCTGTTCTACTACGATGTGAAGAAACTTCCCCTGCCCTTTGAAATGGGCGCCAAGGTCACTGTTACCAGCAATGATATGATGGTGGCAGACATCCGGGAAGCATAAAAAAGAATGAAACCCTGCTGCAAGCGTGCGTTTGCAGCAGGGTTTTTTGGGCTCCTTCCCTTTGGGAGGGAGCTGTCGCCGCAGGCGACTGAGGGTAGGGAGCTGTTGCTATCGCTGGCAGCGGCGGCTGGGCGAGTTTTCCCGCACTGCCGCTGCGAGGAACAGGGCAGGGCGCTATGCGCCCCTGCACCCCGCACTTACTCTTTTGAAAAAGAGTAAGCAGAAAACAGCGACACGCTCCCTTTGGTCAAATCCCTTGGATTGCCCTTTTGTCCGGCGGGCGGGCACAATCCACGGGTCACCACCGTGCATTGGCTGTTTCTTTGTTTGTTGGCTGTAGCACGTGTGC
>JAFVXE010000024.1 GCA_017501255.1 Clostridia bacterium
ACCCCCGTGGCAGTGGATCCCGTGGTGGTCACCTTCGGTGAGGACGGCAGCGTGAATCCCGCCCGTGTGGAGTTCACCTTCGCCGCTCCTGTGATCCCCGAGAAGACCGGCACGGTGACGGTTGCCTATGTGGCCGACGGCGCAGAACTTGCCAGTGAACAGGTCAGCGTCAGTGAGAGCAACAATGTGATCTCTCCCGATTTCAGCAAGGTGCCCGGCGACTATACCCCTGTGGCAGTGGATCCCGTGGTGGTCACCTTCGGTGAGGACGGCAGCGTGAATCCCGCCCGTGTGGAGTTCACCTTCGCCGCTCCTGTGATCCCCGAGAAGACCGGCACGGTCACCGTCAGCTATGTAAGCCAGCGTGGCGAATTCACCAACGAACAGGTCAATGTCAGCGAAAGCAGCAATGTGGTTTCTCCCAATGCTGCGCTGGTGCCTGCGGACTATACCGCCACCGCTGCGGTGCCTGTCACCATCACCTTTGATGAAAACGGCAATCTGAGCCAGGCTGTGGTTACCTTCACCTATCAGGCACCCGCCATTTCCGGCACGGTGCAGGTCAACTATGTGAACGCCGCCACCTCTGCCAGCTTCAACAGCGAGTTTGTGCCGGTTGTGGAAGGCAAGAACACCATCGCTCCCAATAGCGAGATGATCCCCGAAGGCTACACCCCCGTTCAGGCCAATGCTGTGGAAGTCACCCTGAATGCGGATGGCAGCCTGACTCCTGAAACCGTATCCTTCACCTATCAGGCACCGCCTGTTACCGGTCAGGTGGATGTGCTGTATGTAACGGCAGAAGCCGGCACCTTTGCCAGCGAAACCGTACGGCTGACCGAGGGCCAGAACACGGTGGCCCCCAATCCCGCCAAGATTCCCGAAGGCTATACCGGCGTGAAGGCGAATCCTGTGACCGTCACCCTGAAGGCGGACGGCACGGCCGAACCCGCCACTGTGGTCTTTACCTATCAGGCTCCCGCCGCTCCCGCCAAGAAGGCAACGGTCAACCTGAAGTTTGTGGATGCCAAGGGCAAGGATCTGCTGCCTGCCCAGACCATCGAGCTGGAAGACGGCGTGTATGATCCTTCCGAGTTTGCCGCCAAGCCCAACGGATACACCTATCAGGGCCCCAGCACCGATTGGATTCAGGTGTCCGGCGGCGTGGCGCTGCCCAATACGGTTACGTTCAACTATGTGCAGAACCGTACCGCTGCTGAACTGACCATCCGCTATACGGATGCCATCGGTAAGGAGATCAGCGGCCCCGAAGTGATCCAGCTCAAGCCCGGCACCCATTCCATCCGCGCCAATGAGCGCTACATCCCCACCGGGTATTCCCTGGGCACCGGCAATCCTGCCTCCTTCGAGGTGGTTGTGGACAACAATCTGGTGGCCGCCCCTGCGGAAATCACCTTCACGCTGGTTTCCAACAGCGTGGTGGGCACGGTGAATGTGCGCTACATCAACGTGCAGGATATGAGCGTCATCGCCAATCAGAAGCTGACCCTGCGCCCCGGTACCCATACCGTCACCCGTAATGACAGCATGGTGGGCAGCACCTTCGAGCCCAGTCCCGCCGGCAGCGAGTCCTATACCGTGGTCATCAACGATCTGGGCTATGCGGACCCCAATGTGGTGGACTTCTACTACCAGAAGAAACAGACCGAGACCTATATGGGCTATGCGCTGGTGGAAACCCAGACCGCCCTGCGCAAGGCCTATAACAACAACGATAATTCCATTATTGCCATTCTGCCCCAGAACACGCTGGTGTATGTGAATGGTCAGGCAACGGTGGAGGGCACCCTGTGGAGCAGCGCCCAGATGGTATTGGGCGACCAGCTGGACAGCGGCGTGGTATTGGCCAGCGCTCTCAAGCCCATCACCAGAGAACAGGCCATGGCCATCATCAATCAGTACAACCAGCAGACCACGCCTCCCACGGCACAGCTGGCCGGGTACTACCTGACCCGCAGCGACAATGTGCCCCTGCGTACTTATGCGGATGCCCAGAGCGCTGCCAAGGAATGGCTGGCCAAGGAGACCATGGTGTATGTAAGCGGCATTGAATACCGCAACGGCACCGGCTGGTATGCTTCCTACCGCAATGGCGTCAGCGGCTATATCCGTCAGGATCAGCTGCGCCGTGCCACCGATGCGGAAGTGGATGCCTTCATCGGCAGCCAGAACAGCCCCACGGCCGCACCGTCCACCACTCCCGATCCCTACGATCCCTACGGCAAGTCCAGCTACGGTTATGTGAGCAGCTCCACGGTCAACTTCCGCAAGGATGCCAGTGCCAACAGCAGCCGCCTCAAGGTGCTCAACCGCTATGCCTTCTGTCTGGTGCTGGGTACCCGTGATGTGAACGGCGTTACCTGGTACAATGTCAACCAGAACGGTACCATCGGCTGGATCAACGGCAATTACTTCCACCACCTGAATCTGACGGAGCTGACCGCCTTCCTGCAGAGCCCGGAATACAAGCAGGGCATTGCCAACAACTCCGGCAATACCACCGGCAGTTCTTCCAGCAGCAGCTCTTCCGGCAGCACTTCCTCCGGCAGTTCCACCGGTGTGGCGCAGCCCGGCAATATCAGCTCCGTGGAAGACTGGAACGTGGGCAGCTGGCAGAATCCCGGCGTATCCGCCCAGACCAGCTACGCTCCCTTTAATCCCATTGCCACGGCGACCCCGGTACCCAGCGTATCGCCCGAAGCTACCGTGGAAGTAACGCCTACCCCCACCTTCGTCATCGGCACCATGATTCCCATCAACTATACCGATGAAAGCAAGGAAACCCAGACCTCTACGGCTCCCTGGGGCCTGATTGCCGCCGGCGTTGTGCTCATCGGCGGTGCAGGCGGCGTATATGCCTATGCCATGAACCAGAACCGCAAGCGTAAGGCGGCTGCAGCCCGTGCAGCGCAGGCCAGAAGAACCCAGACGGCTGCCAACGGCCAGCAGAGTCCCTACGCCCGCCGCGCCATGGCAGCGCCGTCCGCAGGCAGCAACCAGCAGAATGCTGGTCAGCAGAACCCCTACGCAGTGCGCCAGCCTCAGAACCCCTACAGCCAGAACAGCAATAACCCCTATGCCAGTAGCGGCAGCAGCGAGAGCCGCAATCCCTTCAGCAACGGCACCATTACCGGCAATGCAGGAAGCAGCAACGCCTCCGGCACCGGATACGCAGGCGGCTTCGCTCCCATGAGCAGCGTACAGCCGGAAACCAGCGCCCCCACTGCTGAAAGAACGGATGCGTCCTCTGCCCCTGTTAGCGGCAGCACCGGTGCAGCCCCCATGGGCACCAACCCGTTTGCCCGTCCCATCAGCAGCACCCCTGCCAGCAATCCCTATACCCGCCCTGCGGAGGAAACGCCCGGGGAAGCCAATCCCCAGCGGCGCAGAGCCAGCCGCATGGAACGGTACCGGGATATGGACAACGGCACCGACGCTGAGGCATAACACAACAACCAAACCATGAAACAATCGGGCAGCTGCTGCGGCGGCTGCCCGACCTGTATCCCACACAAGGAGTCGTGAGCGCATGATTCGCAAAGCCACCCAGCAGGATATTGACGCAGTGGCTGCCAGCTATGAAAAACTGCTGGCCCATGAAGCAGCCACCCACAGCTATACCAACTGGAAACCGGGCATCTATCCCATCCGGCAGGACGCCCAGAGGGCGCTGGATAATGGCACCCTGTATGTGCTGGAGGAGGATGGGCAGGTCTGTGCCAGCATGATTCTCAACCAGCATCAGGCGGAGGCCTATGGGGAGATGGCATGGCAGTATCCTGCCCAGGATGAGCAGGTGCTGGTGATTCATACCCTGACCATGAGCCCGGAAATGTCCGGCAAGGGCTACGGCACCCGCATGGTGCGTTTTGCCATGGAGGAAGCCCGCCGCATGGGCTGCACCGTCATCCGGCTGGATACCTATGTGGGCAACCTACCTGCCCAGCGGCTGTATCAGAAGCTGGGGTTCCGCATCAGCGGACGGAAACTGGTCAGCCACCATGGCTTGTTTGATTCGGAATTGTTCTATCTGGAATGCGATTTGAACGCAGGGGAGGAAAACCGCCATGAATGAAACCATCCGCCAGCTGATGGACCGGAAATCCGTGCGGGTGTTTGAGGAGAAATCCATCGGTCAGCAGGAAAAGGAAGCCATTCTGAACGCTGCCTTTGCCGCCCCCACCGCAGGCAATCAGCAGTTGTATACCATTCTGGATATCACCGACCCGGAGCTGAAGCAGCAGCTTTCCGAAAGCTGCGATCATCAGCCCTTTATTGCCACTGCGCCGATGGTGCTGATTTTTCTGGCAGATTGCCGCAAGTGGTACAATGCTTTTCAGGCAGCCGGATGTACGCCACGCCGTCCGGGTGCGGGCGATCTGCTGCTGGCGGTATCCGATGCCAATATTGCTGCCCAGAATGCAGTTGCAGCAGCGGAAAGCCTGGGCATTGGCTCCTGCTATATCGGCGATATTATGGAAAACTGTGAAACCCATCGCCGGATGCTGCATCTGCCGGCCTATGTATTTCCGGCTGCCATGCTGGTGTTCGGCTATCCCACCCGGCAGCAGCTGGAGCGGGAAAAGCCCAAGCGGGTTGCAATGAAACATATTGTTCACGAAAACGGCTACCGGGAACTGGATGGTACGGAACTGAAGGAAATGTTCCTGCCCCGGTGCGGCGTGAAGGGCTTTGACGATTGGATGCAGGCCTTTTGCCAGCGCAAGTACAATTCGGATTTCTCCCGGGAAATGACCCGTTCGGTGGAACGGTATCTGGATGATTTTCTGGAAGAGAGATAACCGGTGCACCTATGAAACCTTTTTAGCAAGGGTGATCATTCATGATTGATTTTCATACGCATCTTTTCCCGGACGCGATTGCGCCCAAGGCATTGGCCTCCTTGCAGGCCGGTGCGCAGCGGGTGGAAGGCAAGGCGGTGCCGCCGAAAACCGATGGCACCCGGGCAGGCCTGATTGCATCCATGAAGGAACATGGGGTGGAGATGAGCGTGGTGCTGCCCATTGCCACCAAGCCCTCCCAAACGCCCACCATCAACCGCTTTGCGGGCACAGTCCAGTCGGATGGATTGCTTTCCTTCTACAGCCTGCATCCCATGCAGGAAGATTGGGAAGCGGTGCTGGAAGGCATTGCCGCAGCGGGGGCAAAGGGCATCAAGCTGCATCCGGAGTTCCAGTCCGCAGACGTAGACAGCCCGGAGATGATCCGGATTCTGAAAAAAGCAGCCCAGCTTTCCTTGATCGTGGTATTGCACACCGGCAAGGATATCGGCGTGCCCCCGCCGGTACACTGCACGCCCGATCAGTTGGCCCGTGCGCTGGATTCCGTTCCGAGGGTATGCGTGGTGGCGGCCCATCTGGGCGGCTGGCGGATGTGGGATCGGGTGGAACGCTGCCTGGTGGGGCGGGATTTGTACCTGGATACGGCTTTCGTGGTGGATGACATTGCCCCGGAACAGTATCTGCGCATCATCCGCAACCATGGCGCTCATCGGATTCTCTTTGGCAGCGACAGCCCGTGGGAATGTCCGGCGCATACGCTGAAAGGCTTGCAGGCGCTGGGACTGACAAAGGAAGAAATGCAGCTGATCACCCATGACAATGCAGCCCGGCTTCTGGGCATTGGCTGAGAGGAGAGAAAGCAATGCCGTTTACCATTGTCCGCAATGATATTACCCGTATGCAGGTGGATGCCATTGTCAATTCCGCTGCGCCGCATCTGTTGGGCGGTGGCGGCGCTGACGGTGCGATTCATCAGGCGGCCGGCCCTGAACTGAAGGAGGCCTGTCGTGCGCTGGGCGGCTGTAAGCCCGGTCAGGTGAAGCATACGCTGGGCTACAACCTGCCCTGCCGGTATGTGTTCCACACGGTGGGCCCGGTCTGGATGGGCGGTGTGATGGGGGAGGAGGAGAAACTCCGTTCCTGCTATCGCAATGCGCTGCATCTGGCCCGGGAGATGGCGCTGGAAAGCATTGCCTTTCCGCTGATTTCCTCCGGCATCTTCGCCTTTCCCCGGGATCGTGCCCTGCGGGTGGCCATGGATGAGATCCGGGATTTTGTTCTGGAACATGATCTGATGGTGTATCTGGTGGTATATGACCCGGAGAGTTTCCGCATCAGCGCCCGGTTGCAAAAGGAGATCACCCAGTACATTGATGACCGGTATGTGCAGGAGCATGAGGAAACCGAGCTCTTGAATCTGGACTGGGATGAGGAATGGATAGGCGCTCCGCAAGCGTCCATGGCGCAGGAACGGTCGTTCACTGCCTTTAGGGAGGCAGAACCCATTTTTGATGGCTGCGCCGATTCACAACTCATGCCGCAGGTTGGCGAAGGGGAAGCCATGCCTTCGGAGCCGCTGCCGTCCACGGGTTTCGATGACGACTGGCAGGCGCACACGCAACCCTGCCTGGCAGTGCGGCCCAAGGAAACAGCAGCCCCTGTTTTCAATGATGAAATGGAAGCGAAACTCCGTCATCTGCTGGCAATGCAGGATGAGAGCTTCACCCAGCGGCTTCTGAGGCTGATTGATGAAAGCGGCATGACGGACCCGGAATGCTATCGCCGGGCGAATATTGACCGCCGCCTGTTTTCCAAGATTCGCAACAATGCGCATTATCAGCCCACCAAACAGACGGTGCTGGCCTTTGCCGTTGCCCTGCGGCTGAGCCGTCCGGATACGGATGCACTTTTGCAAACCGCCGGTCTGGCATTGAGCCACAGCAACAAGTTCGATCTGGTGGTGGAGTATTTCATTAAAGAAGGCATCTATGATGTGATGCAGATCAATGAAGCGCTGTATGCCTTTGATTTGCCGTTGTTGGGTAACTGAAAACGGATGAAACGGAGCTGGATGATACCGGCTCCGTTTTCCGTTGCCGGAAAATGTCGCCTGTCAGGCGACCTAATTGCTCTCCTGTTTTGTTATGCTGTAATTGCCGGATGGGAATTCCCCCATCTGCCACACAGAAATATCTGCCTGAGGCAGTGAAAACATCAGGAGGGAAAACGTATGAAAAAGAATTTGACGGAATTGGTATTCATCCTTGATATGAGCGGTTCCATGGCACACTTGACCGAGGACACCATCGGCGGTTTCAATACGCTTTTGGAAAAGCAGAAGGGGGAGCAGGGCGAGGCTTATGTATCCACGGTATTGTTCAACTTTGAGCGAAAGGTGATCCACGACCGGGCGGACATCCGCAGGGTGGAACCCATCACCCGCCGGGAGTATACCCCCTGCGGCTGCACGGCGCTGCT
Source organism: Clostridia bacterium (assembly GCA_017501255.1). Classification (GTDB taxonomy): domain Bacteria; phylum Bacillota; class Clostridia; order Christensenellales; family Aristaeellaceae; genus Limiplasma. The sequence continues at coordinate 7,302 of JAFVXE010000024.1, forward strand.
GGATGCGCTGGGCAATGCCATTCATCACATTGGCAATGTGCATAAGTACGCCCGCCCGGAGGATGTGCCGGAGCATACCCTGTTCGTCATCACCACCGATGGGATGGAAAACGCCAGTCAGCAGTACTCTGCCGATAAGGTGCGGCAGATGATCAAACGCCAGCAGGAGAAGTATGGTTGGGAGTTCCTGTTCCTGGGCGCCAATATTGACGCACTGGAAACCGCCGAAAAGTATGGCATTGACCGCAGCCGTGCCGCCCAGTTCCACAACGATGCCCAGGGCGTGGAAGTGAACTACCGGGTGATCAGCGAAACGGTTGGAAATGTGCGCAGGGGTTGTGAGGTGCCGGATCAGTGGAATGCGGAGATCAATGCGGATTATGCCAGCCGGTGTTGATGATGGGAATTGAAGAACAGAACAGAGGAAAGGGATGCGGGCTCGCCGATTGGGGAGCCCGCTCAGATTGTTGATAAACCCATACATTCTATGAAAGCCGCACATCTTGCGCCTTTGGCGCTCGCTGTGCTCGCCTGAAACGCTGCGGTGTAAGGAATGTGGGCTCCGCCCACACCCGGCAGGGGAGACGGAGGGAAGCGCGTGCCCAGTGGCGACGGAGGGAAGTGTGTGCCCAGTGGGCACTTGCGCGAAGCGCAAAACGACCCGAAGTCGTCAACCGAAACGAGTGTAGGCTACGGCAGTAGCCTGCACGAAGATTGAGGTTGCGGAACACAACGGCGAAGCCGTTAGCGACCCGCAGTCGTCAACCGAAGCGAGGGCTGGGCACGGTTAGTGCCCAGAACGATGACTGAGGTTGCGGAACGATCCCCCTGCACCCCGCACTTTTTGACATCCTGTGCGGGCTCGCCGATTGGGGAGCCCGCTTTTGGAATCCATGTTTTTTTCCTGTTGTTTCGCCATTTTCGCCCAGAATAGCCCATTTACAAAACAGATGGAATTTGATATAATTTCACCAGCCAATGAACACCAAATATGTTGTCTACGGCGTTTTTCATTGAATGCATCAGAAGAATGAACGGAACATGAAGAAAGAGGTCTCTTCCTTGCGCTATGCAATGTTGTTGAAGCCGCATCCCAATGCGCGGTACCGCCAGTCTGTTTCTCAGCTGGCAATGATTGAATTACAAGCCATACTGAATGCCTGGTCGGTGGAAACGGAACCGGTATGTGAAATGCTTGGTTCCGAGCCGTTTTTGTTTTTTGATGCGCCCCAGATGCCCGAAGGGCTGTGGCGGGCGTTGAGCCGTCATTCTGCCTGCTGCCTTCTGTGCGAGGCGGCGGATGGAGGATTTCTGAAACCCCTTGCCAAGGAACCGGCTTTCTTTCTGCCGGAGGAATTGCCACAGGTGTTGAAGTACAAGGGCAAAACCAACGCAGATTTCACCATGATGCTGCTTAACTGCGCCATTTCGGCATCCGCTTTCGCTCGCAGCGAAACGCCCCTGACGGTGCTGGATCCGGTCTGCGGCAAAGCGACCACCGCCTTTTGTGCTCTCTGCCTGGGCCATAACGCCATTGGCGTGGATCGGGATGAAAAAGCGCTCCATGAGGCGGATACCTATCTGGCACGCTCGCTGAAACTGAACCGGCTGAAACATAAGCGTTCCGCAGGTTCTCAAACGCTGACGGGCGGGGGCCATGTACAGACCACCGATTTTGTGATGGCTCAGTCCGCTGAGGAGCAGAAGCAGGGGGATACCCGGAGCCTGCGCCTGATCAGCGGCGATGCGGGCCAACTGGGGCAGATGATGAAGGCCGGCAGCTGTCATGTAATTGTGGGCGACCTGCCCTATGGGGTGCAGCACGCACCGCAGGAGGGCAGAGGCGTATCCTCGCCGGAACGGCTGTTGCAGCGGATGGCCGCTGGTTGCGCTCAGGTGCTGAAAAAAGGCGGCGTGGCAGCTTTCTCGTTCAACGCCTATACCCTGCCCCGGGCTAAGGCAGCCGCCGCTTTGGAAGCTGCTGGCCTGGAAGTGCTGGATGCACCGCCCTACAATGGCTTTGCCCATTGGGTGGAGCAGGCTGTGGAACGGGATGCGGTGCTGGCACGGAAACCGTGACAAAACGGAACTTTTGCTTGATACAAAAAGAAAGGGCGGGAGATTTTCCTAAAGGCCCTTGTGATTGGATATGAGAAAGGGAGGGTTTCTTTTGCAGATCAGCGATTTGCAGGCCATGACAGTGATTCAGCTGCGCAAGCTGGCAAAGGAAAACAGCATTAAGTTGCACGCTGGAATTGACAAAGAAGGAATTGTTGAGAAAATTGCCCAGCAGCTTTGCGGCGAAGGTGCCGCCGTGGCTGCTGAACCTGCCGCCATCGATACGCAGAATCAACAGCCGGCGCAGGCCGAAGCGGAAAAACCCAAGGCCGCCCCTGTGGATTTTGGCCTTTCCGTGGATGTGACCAGCGCACCCCGCCCAGGCAGCTATGGCGGCTATCAGTCCCGCCAGCCGGAGCGCAGCGAAGAGGGAGACGGCTACCGTCCGGTTTATCGGCAGGCATGGCAGGCCCGCAGTCAGGCCCAGCAGCGGGATACAAGCCCCAGACCCTCCTGGCAGACCCAGCAGACCCATGCGGGCGCCAACCGTTTCGGTCCCCAGAACCGGAGCTTTGCCCAGCATCAGGAGGAGGGGGCGGGCTATCAGCCTCAGCAGGAATCTTTCTCCCAGCAGGATGCGCACCGGATGGACAATGACGGCTACCGGCAGGCCTATCGTGCGCCTGCGCAGGAAAGCCGTCCGCAGGAAATGCCCCAGCAGCTGGATGGTTATCGCCTGGGTTACCGGGCTGCGCCCCAGCGGAATAATTATCAGAATCGGGATCAGAACTATGGATACCGCCAGAACAACCATTATGGCAACAATGGCGGCTATCGCCCCAACCAGCAGAGCTACGGGTACCGTCCGAACAATGGCTACGGGTACCAGCAGCGCAGCATGGATATGCCCACCAATGACAGCGTATACCGTATGCAGCGGGATATGCAGTTCGGCGAGCAGATGGAAGCCGGTCTGGTGCCGGATCTGATGCAGCTGCAAAATGCGGAGCCTGCCAAGGGGATGCTGGAAGTGCTGCCGGACGGCTACGGCTTCCTTCGCAGTGAAACGCTGGTGCCGGGCCGGAATGATGTGTATGTTTCCGTGGCGCAGATCCGCCGTTTTGATCTGCGCACCGGCGACGTGATCGAAGGCATGGCCCGTTCCCGCCGGGAGAGCGACAAATACGCCGCTTTGCTGACGGTGGAGAAGATCAACGGCAAAGAACCGGACGAAAAGCAGTCCAGACCGGCCTTTGATCAGCTGGTGCCCGTATATCCAGAAAAGCGGATCATGCTGGAAAGTCTGGAGAATCCCGGCAACATGGTCATCCGTCTGGTGGATCTGATTGCCCCCATCGGTTTTGGTCAGCGTGCCATGATCGTCACCCCGGAGGGCGCTGATGGATTGAGCATCCTGCGGGATGTGAGCTGTGCCATCAAGCGCAATGATAAGGATGCAGAAGTGTTGATGCTTCTGATTGATATTGCGCCGGAGGATGTGACCATTATCAAGGAAACCGCCGATGCGGAAGTATTCGCCTCCACCTTTGCCGATGCGCCGGAAGCCCAGACCCGTGTGAGTGAGAATATGCTGGAGCGGGCCATGCGTCTGGTGGAAAACGGCAAGAATGTGGTCATCCTGCTGGACAGCCTCACCAAGCTGACCCGTGCCTATCAGGCGGCCCAGGCCCAGAATGGCCGCCCGGTGTCCAATACGGTTACGCCTGCGGCACTGGTGCGTCCCAAGCGTTTCTTCGGCGCTGCCCGCAATACCCGGGATGGCGGCAGCCTGACCGTGGTGGCCACCATCGCCACCAACACCGGCTCCCGTGTGGATGATATTATCTTTGAGGAATTCAAGGGTACGGCCAATATGGAATTGGTGCTCTGCGCACCTGCCAGCGGAGATCCCATCCGGCCCATGATTGATTTGCAGCGCAGCGGCACCAAGAAGGATGATATGCTGCTGGACGACCGCCGCAAGGAAGGCCTGCGCTCCATCCGTCAGGTGCTGGGTTCCACCACCAATGGGGAAGCCGTGGTGCAGCTGATTGACATGATGCAGAAAACCAAGTGCAACGAAGACCTGCTCACCAAATTGCAGGAATGGATGGTTCTCTGGGAGAAGAGCGGCTATCTGAGAAAGTAAGCATCCAATACCAATAGAATAGGAAAAACCGCCCGATGAAGCGCTGAAAAGCAGCTTTCACGGGCGGTTTGGTTTGTGTGGGAAATCAGCGGGTACCGAAGATTTGCTCTGCCAGCCGCAGCCCTGTGGGGGTGGCAGCCAGCCCTCCCTGGGCGGTTTCTCTGAGAGAACAGGGAAGAGATGCGCCTACCTCGCCCATGGCCTGCACCACTTCATCGGCGGGGATGACACTCTGGATACCGGCAAGCGCCATATCGGCTGCGGTGATGGCGCACATAACGCCGCCGGCGTTCCGCTTGATGCAGGGCACTTCTACCAACCCGGCCACGGGGTCACAGACAAGACCCAGTTGATTTTTCAGGGCAATGGCCACTGCATGGGCACATTGACGGGGCGAACCGCCGCAGAGTTCCACCAATGCGGCAGAGGCCATGGCGGCTGCTGCGCCGCATTCTGCCTGACAGCCGCCTTCTGCTCCGGAAATGGTAGCTTTCTGGGCAATGACAAGCCCAATACCACCGGCACAAAGCAACGCTAAGCAGGCGTCCTGCCGGGATACGCCGTGAAGGGCCATCATGGGGAGAATGGCTCCGGGCAGAATGCCGCAGCTGCCTGCGGTTGGGCTGGCAACGATCCGTCCCATGGCTGCATTGTGTTCGGCTACGGCCAGCGCAATTGCAACCGCTTTCGCACAGAAGGGACCGCTGAGGGCGTTTTGTTCATATGTATACATCCGCCATCCATCCCCGCCGGTCAATCCGCTGGTGGAGCGGATGTCCTCTCTCAAGCCGTTTCTGGCAGCTTCCTCCATAACGGTCAGCCGCTGATCGATGGTGTGCAGCAAGGCTTCCTGGGTGATTTCCAGCTGGGCAGACTGGTCGGCAAGCACCAGTTTTCCAAGGGAGATTTGCTGCTTTTGCGCCAGTGTTACCAGTTCTTCAATGGATGTATAATCAGGCATGACCGTTTTCCTCCGGATTTGCATGAAGATAAACAACGTTTTCCACATTGGGCAGGGCACGCAGCGCGTGAATGGTCTCCTGGGGCACGGCGCTGTCCAGCTCGATGGTCATCATGGCCAGACGGCCTTTGGCAGGCCGGGTCAGCTTGAAATTGCCGATGTTTGCGCCGGAAAAGGACAGAATCTGGCTGACGGTGGCTATCACGCCCGGTGTATCCCGATGGGGGATAATCAGGGTATCGCATTGACCGGCAAAGGCGCTTTCCATACCGTTCAGGCGGGTAACCAGCACATTGCCGCCACCGATGGAAGCGGCTTCAATTTCCACGCTGGTGCCATCCTGCCCGGTGAGGCGGATGACGGCGGTGTTGGGGTGCACCCTTGGCATGGCAACGGTGCGGAATTGATAGCGTAAACCCTGCTCCCGGGCAATCTCCAGGCTGTTTGGCAGGCGGGGATCATCCGGCTGCATACCAAGAATACCGGCTACAATCGCCCTGTCAGTGCCATGGCCACGATAGGTTTTGGCAAAGCTGCCGGTGAGATCAATCAAAGCCTCCAGAGGTTCCTGGGCCAGAAGACTGCGGGAGATATAGCCAATGCGGCAGGCACCGGCGGTGTGGCTGCTGGAAGGGCCGATCATCACGGGGCCGATGATATCCAGAACATTCATAGGGGTCACTTCCTGATGAAAATGTAGGTGATTTCATGAAAGTATTTTACTACAGGAGAGAGGGGAAATCAATTGGGAAAAGGATGGTTCCTGTTGAGTGAATGGTGTGATGATTGAAAATGAATGTAAGGGAATACATACTGTATAAATATACATCAACGAAAGAAAACGTTTGCGCATACGATGGTAGCACAAAACGTTCCGGGAATTAGGAGTTTCTAATGAATGCAAGGCGGGTTGATCTTCTTAGCTAACAGAAGAAACGTCGTTAGCTAAACGTGAGAAAATCAAATAATATACATTATCAAATAATACAGGTGAGCCCTTGCATTTTTGTCGGTTTATCAGCGAAATTAACCCAGATAATCAAAAATCTTTGTGAGTTTGTAGAAAAAAAGGCTTGCATTTCCGTGCAAAGTGTTGTATATTGTGAGAGCGAAAACGATGTAGACCCGTTTGAAATCCCATGTGAATGAAAAGAACGACTGTTTAGCAGTTGTTTCTTCGTTCATTTCGTGATTGTAAAAATGGTGTGTGCGTTTTTGCATGAAGAATGATTTTTCGCACGGCTGCATAAGACGTGTGAAAGATAAATAAAAAGGAGGAAACCGAACATGAAGAAGATCCTTGCTCTGGTTCTGGCTCTGATGCTGCTGGCTGGCTGCATGAGCTTCGCCGCCGCTGAGGAACAGATCACCCTGAACGTGTGGTCCTTCACCAACGAGCTGGAAGGCATGATCGCCAACTACTATGCTCCCAATCATCCCAACGTAACCATCAACTACACCATCTATCCCACCGATGGCGGCGCTTACACCACCGCTGTGGACACCCTGCTTGCTGCCGACGCTGCTAGCGAAGAAGCTCCCGACGTGTTCACTCTGGAAGCTGCTTTCGTTAAGAAGTACGTCAACAGCGATTGGACCGCTGACCTGATTGGCGACCTGGGCTTCACCGAGGAAGAACTGGCTGTGGCCATCCCCGTGATGCGTCAGATCGGTACCAGCAACGTCAATGGCAAGCTGAAGGGTCTGTCCTGGCAGGCTACCCCCGGCGCTTTGATGTATCGCGCTTCTCTGGCCGAGAAGTACCTGGGCGTGACCTCTCCCGAGGAAATGCAGGCTCTGGTCGCTGACTGGGATCTGTTCCTGGAGACCGCTGCCAAGGTTAACGAGGCTTCCGAAGGCGCCACCAAGATGATCGTCGGCGAAGGCGACATCTGGAACGCTTACAACTTCGGCCGTTCTCAGGGCTGGGTTGTTGATGGCAAGCTCGTTATCGACGACGTGCTGTATGACTTCCTTGACATGATCAAGACCCTCGAAGAGGACGATCTGACCAACAAGGGCGGCGCTTGGACTGAAGTGTGGTTCCAGGGCATGAAGACCGATTCCACCTTCTGCTTCTTCCTCCCCACCTGGGGTCTGCACTACACCCTGAAGCCCAACTGCGGTCTGACCACCAACGACACCATGGACGACGCTGCTCTGCAGGCTGCCTGCGAAGCTGACGGCGGTACTTATGGCGACTGGCGCATGATCGCTGGCCCCATGGGTTACAGCTGGGGCGGCACCTGGATCGGCGCCAACGCTGCCAAGGTTGCTGCTGCTTCCGATGCCAAGAAGGCTGCCATCAAGGACTTCATCGCTTTCTTCACCCTGAGCGAAGACTTCCTCTATCAGTATGCTAAGGATTCCGGCGACTTCGTCGGCTCCAACGCTGTTGTTGAGAAGATTCTCGCCGAGGGCGGCACCCCCAACCCCTTCCTGGGCGGTCAGGATCACTACGCCATCTTCGCCGAGGCTGCCAACCTGGCCAACGGCTCCATCATGACCGACTACGACGAGACCATGAACAACCTGTGGCGCGACAACGTCACCACTCCCTACTCCAAGGGCGAAGTGGAACTGGATGCTGCCATCGCCAACTTCAAGGCTGCCGTGGCTGCTCAGTTCCCCGAGCTGGTGGTCGAATAATCGATCCCAACCTGACGTGTAAACGTTAAAGGTATCTGGGGCTGCCTCTTGCTACTTCATTGGGGCACGAGGCAGCCCCTTCTTCGTACTTTTTCCTCCTGAAGTCAAAGAATGTTACACCCCTGTTATCGGGGTGAATTTAGCTAAAGGGGTGGAGATATGCAAAACGCTTCTTCCAGTACGCAGCTTTCCCCGAAAGCCAAGCGTAAATCTATCAGCTATGATAAGTACGGCTACCTGTTTGTAGCCCCCTTCTTTATTGTCTTCATCGTTTTCCAGCTGTATTCCATCTGCTTCACGTTCTACACCTCCGTGACGGATGCTGCTGGCTGGGATAAGATCCTGAACAATCAGGTGATCGGTTTTGAAAACTTCCGTCAGCTGTTTGACCCCAGCTCCAAGATTTTCAATTATTTCTGGGGCTCTCTGGGCAACACTGTTATCATGTGGTTGTTCAACTTCGTTCCCCAGCTGGGCATGGCTCTGTTGCTGGCCAGCTGGTTCACTGACAGCCGTCTGCGCCTGAAATTCCAGGGCGGCTTCAAGGTTCTCATCTTCATGCCCAATATCATCACCGCTGCTACCATCGGTATGCTGTTTATGTCCTTGTTCAGCTATCCCGTTGCTCCGGTGAATACGCTGTTGCAGCAGTTTGGTATCAGCAGCGCTCCCATCGAGTATTTCCGTTCTACTCCCATCTCCCGCGGCTTGATCTCCTTCCTGCAGTGGTGGATGTGGTACGGCAATACCATGATTATCATGATTGCTGGTATTCTGGGTATCAATCCCTCTCTGTTTGAGGCTTCTCTGGTGGACGGCTGCTCTTCCCGTCAGGTGTTCTGGAAGGTCACCCTGCCCCTGATCAAGCCCATCCTGCTGTATAACCTGGTCACCTCCCTGGTCGGCGGTCTGACCATGTTCGATATCCCCCATATGATGACTCAGGGCGGCCCCAACGATACCACCAACACTGTTGCCCGTTTCATCTATACTCAGGGCTTCAATACCCCCAATAACTTCAATATTGCCAGTGCATCCTCTGTTGTGCTGTTCATTATCATCGTGATCTGCTCTCTGATCCTCAGTGCTATCATGAAGGATCGTGAGCCCCGTGCTGTAAGGAGGGCTGCAAAATGAAAAAGACCCGTACTTTACTTGCAGTATTGCTTCTTTTGTGCACCGTCGCTTTGATGTTTGTTCCCGTTGCTTCCTTTGAGGATCGTTCTTCCGATGCTATGCTGGAAGACATCGCCAAGCTGGAAGGCAAGTGGGAGCGTGAAGTTGCCAAGCTGGACCGTGATACCAAGGCCGGCAAGGATCAGGCCACGCTTGATAAGCAGCAGGGCAAAGTCGATAAGGCTTGGGCTGCCGTGGAAGAAAAGCGTGCAGAATATGAAGCTGCCGCCGGCGAAGCCGGTGCTGGTCTTACCTATGCACTGCTGCCCAACAAGCTGCCCGAAGAAATCAAGCTGGATATGGAGATCATCAACGCTAATGCTGCGATTTATCCCACCGATTTCACCGCACATTATGCTCTGATGTGGGCAGCTGGCGCTCTGTTAGTAGTAGCTGCTGCTCTGTTGGTTGCCGGTAATGGTAAACTTGTCAGCAAGAGCTATACTTTCTCCAGCTTTGCTAATCTGGCCGCTATTCTGCTTTTGGCTTATGGCTTGCTGCGCATTAAGGCGATTCCGGTTAAGCTGCCCTATGGCCCTGCTTCCATGAATCCCATCCTCTGCGCTTTGATGCTGGCTATGCCCATCATCGCTCTGTTCCTGAATTGCACTGCGTTGATCAACACTAAGCGCTCCATGATCTATACCCTGTGCATTGCTCTGTCTGTGCTGAGCATTCTGCCCTTCTGGCTGATGATCGTGAACGCTACCCGTAACTCCACTCAGATTCAGAGCGGTGTTTCTCTCTTGCCCTCTACCTATCTGAGTCACAACATTTCCGTTTTGAAGACCAAAGACTTCCAGGTTCTCAACGGCTTTAAGAACAGCGCCATCATCGCCTTCGGCTCCACCCTCATGAGCGTTTACTTCTCTGCCCTGACTGCTTACGGCTTCGTCGTTTACAAGTTCAAGGGCCACAAGTTCCTCTGGAGCGTGGTTATGGCCATCATCATGATCCCTGGACAGGTTACCGCTACCGGCTTCTTCATGTATATGTATAAGCTGGGCTGGCAGAATAGCTTCCTGCCCTTGATCATTCCCGCCATTGCTTCTGCATCCACGGTCTTCTTCTTCAAGCAGTACCTGGAAGCCAACTTCCAGATCTCGCTGGTGGAAGCTGCCCGTATCGACGGCGCTGGTGAATTCTTCACCTACAATACCATTATCATGCCCATCATGGTGCCCGCTATGGCTACCATGGGTATCATGGCTATGATCGGTTCCTGGAACAACTACCTGACCCCCTTGATGCTGCTCACCAAGAAAGAGCTGGCCACCCTGCCCATGATGGTTAAGGAACTCCGCGGCGACATCTATCGTACCGAGTTTGGTTCCATCTATCTGGGTCTCACCTTGACCGCTCTGCCTCTGATGATCGTGTACTTCTGCTTCAGCAAGTACATCATCGCCGGTGTTGCGGTTGGCGGCGTGAAGGAATAATCGAAAAACAGTCAGCTTTGGCTGGCAGGAAGCCATCTGTCATGGTTCTGTGGCAGATGGCTTCTTCTTTCGGAAAAGGACAATTGAGTTTCGCAAAGTTTCGTGCAAAAAGGTACTTGCATTCTGGACGTAAGTATAGTATATTGTGTGTGACGAAAACGTTGTAGTTGTTGCGTGGTTTGTTTATATTGTATCATTACCCCCAATAATGATGCCTTGTAACGAAAACAGCAGCAAAAGCAATGTGACAACAACGAAAACTGCCTGATGATGGAGAGTGTCAGGTAAACACGAAAGCAGACTGAAGGAGGCCAAACCTATGGAATATGGTTTCTTTGATGACGTAAGAAGCGAGTATGTCATCACCAGACCGGATACCCCCTATCCCTGGATTAACTACCTTGGCAGCGAAGACTTCTTCTCCCTGATGAGCAACACTTCCGGCGGCTACACCTTCTGTAAGGATGCCCGCCTGCTGCGCCTCACCCGTTATCGCTACAACAACGTGCCCACCGATGCCGGCGGACATTACTTCTACATCAACGACAACGGCACCGTCTGGAATCCCGGCTGGCAGCCCACCCAGACCAAGCTGGACAGCTATGAGTGCCGTGTGGGTACCGGCTACACTGCCATTACTTCCAGCAAGAACGGCGTGAAGGCCGAGCAGACCGTGATGGTTCCCCGTGGCTTCCGTGCCGAAGTGACCAAGGTGAAGTTGACCAACGAAAGCAGCGAAGAAAAGAAGCTGAGCCTGTACAGCTTCATCGAGTTCTGCCTGTGGAACGCTCAGGATGACTCCACCAACTTCCAGCGCAACTACGCTCTGGCTGAGATGGAGTTTGAAAACGGCGGCGCAACCATCTATCACAAGACCGAGTACCGTGAACGCCGCAACCACTATGCTGTGTACGCTGTCAACACCGAAGTGGATGGCTACGATACCAGCCGTGAAGCCTTCATCGGCCTGTACAACGGCTTTGGCAATCCCGATGTGGTCATGAATGACCAGCCCACCAATAGTGATGCCCACGGCTGGGCCCCCATTGCCAGCCATTGCATCCGCCGCACTCTGAAGCCTGGCGAAAGCGTCAGCTTTGTGTTCGTGCTGGGTTTCTGCGAGAATCCCGTGGAGAAGAAGTTTGTGGCTCCCGGCGTCATCAATAAGGAGCCTGCTCATGCCCTGCTGAAGGAGTTCGCCACCGATGAGCAGTTCGATGCCAAGCTTAATGAACTGAAGGCCTACTGGCAGCAGCTGCTGAGCCACTTCCACATCGAAAGCGGCGACGAGAAGCTGAACCGTCAGGTGAACCTGTGGAATCAGTATCAGTGCATGGTGACCTTCAACATGAGCCGCAGCGCCAGCTACTTCGAGAGCGGCATCGGCCGTGGCATGGGCTTCCGTGATTGCAGCCAGGATCTGCTGGGCTTCATTCACCTGATTCCCGACCGTGCCCGTCAGCGCATCATCGACGTGGCCTCCACCCAGTTCCCCGATGGTAGCGCCTACCATCAGTATCAGCCCCTGACCAAGCGTGGCAACATGGACGTTGGTTCCGGCTTCAATGATGACCCCCTGTGGCTCATCTACGCCGTGAATGCCTACATCAAGGAAACCGGCGACATGACCATTCTGGACGAGATGGTGGACTTCGACAACGATCCCGCTCAGGCCCAGACCATGATGGAGCATCTGCGCCGTTCCTTCCGTTACATTGCCGAGCACAAGGGCCCCCACAACCTGCCCCTGATCGGCCGTGCTGACTGGAACGACTGCCTGAACCTGAACTGCTTCTCTGCCGAGCCCGGCGAGAGCTTCCAGACCGTCACCAACAACGACACCGGTATCGCCGAGAGCGTTTTCATTGCCGGTATGTTCGTCGGCGTGGCTGATGACTATGCCAAGCTGTGCGACCTGTACGGCGACAAGGACGAAGCTGCTTTCGTCCGTGCTGAGAAGCAGGCCATGATCGAGGCCGTGGAAAAGGACGGCTGGGATGGCGAATGGTTCATCCGTGCCTACGACGCTTTCGGCCACAAGGTTGGCTCAGACGAGTGCAAGGAAGGCAAGATTTACATCGAGCCTCAGGGTATGTGCGTCATGGCCGGTATCGGTAAGGATAACGGCATGGCTCAGAAGGCGCTGGATGCCACCCAGAAGTATCTGGAGTTTGAGCACGGCATTGTGCTGCTCTATCCCGCCTATACCGAGTATCATCTGGAACTGGGCGAAATCTCCTCCTATCCTCCGGGATACAAGGAGAACGGCTCCGTGTTCTGCCACAACAATCCCTGGATCATCATCGGCGAAACCGTGCTGGGTCACGGCGACCGTGCCTTTGATCTCTACAAGCGCATTGCGCCTGCTTACATCAAGGATCAGAAGCTGCACCGCACTGAGCCCTATGTGTACGCCCAGACCATCAACGGCAAGGAAAGCTACCTGCCCGGCGAAGCCAAGAACAGCTGGCTGACCGGTACCTCTGCCTGGAACTTCTTCACCATTTCTCAGGCCATTCTGGGCGTGAAGCCTCAGTTTGAAGGCCTGATGGTGGATCCCTGCCTGCCTGCCGACATCAAGGATCTGAGCATCCGTCGCGAGTTCCGCGGCAATGTGTACGACATTACCGTGCGCAACAACGCCGGCGGCGAAAAGGGCAAGATCACCCTGAAGGTGAATGGTCAGGCCATCGAAGGCCAGATCGTGCCACTGCCCGAAGGCACTGGCAACACCATCAAGGTGGAAGCGACTATCGACTAATGAGAGACGGAAGGTCGGGGGCGCTGCCCCCGACACCCCCGGCAGGGGCCTTGAGGCCCCTGCACCCCATGTACTGCGCCCGTAAAACGGGTGCAGAAGGGAATATCTTTTTGGTTCATGCAGTATCTAACAGCATGAACCTTTTTGTTTTTAGGTCATTTTGCAGCCATGAAATGGCTGCAATCCGGAGGTGCAGGAGGCACTGCCTCCTGCCGGGGTCAAGGGGCAGCGCCCCTTGACTGCGGAGCATCCCGTCCTTTCCCTGCATTTTTTCCTGTAAAGTTGGCAGTTTCCGGTTGTCTATGCTATAATAAAAGTTGATTTTACAGAAACGAGGCGAGTGCTTTATGGCCAAGCTTTGGGCAGGACGTTTTGAGAAACCGACCAATGCGCTTTTGGATGATTTTCAATCCTCGATCCCTTTTGATCAGCGGCTTTTGGAATGTGATGTGACCGGTTCCATTGCCCATGCCACCATGCTGGGTGAGCAGGGCATTTTGACCATGGAGGATGCCAAGGCCATCGTAGCTGGTCTGGAAGGCATTCTGGCTGATTATCGGGCTGGCAAGCTGGAAATCGACATGGGCGCAGAGGATGTGCATATGTTTGTGGAAGCGCTGCTGACCGATCGCATCGGTGAGGCGGGCAAGCGCCTGCATACGGGCCGCAGCCGGAATGATCAGGTGGCGCTGGATGTGCGTATGTATGCGTTGCAGGCCAATACGCAGGTGAAGGCGCTGCTGATGAAGCTGTGCCAGCTGCTGCTGGATCTGGCCAGCGAGCACAAGAACACGGTGATGGCCGGGTACACCCATCTGCAAAAGGCGCAGCCCATCACCCTTGGTTTCCATCTGATGGCTTATTTCCAGATGTTCAAGCGGGATGTGCAGCGGTTTGAGCACGCTTACGACGAGGCTGATGTGATGCCTCTGGGCAGCGGTGCACTGGCTGGCACTACCTATCCCCTGAACCGGGAGCGGGTGGCAGAACTGCTGGGTTTTTCCGAAGTGACGGACAATGCGCTGGATGGTGTCAGTGACCGTGACTTCCTCATCAGCTTTCTGGCGGCTGCCAGCACCTGCATGATGCACCTGAGCCGTTTCTGTGAGGAACTGATCCTGTGGAGCACCAATGAGTTTTCCACCGCTATCATGGATGATGGTTTTGCCACCGGCTCCAGCATTATGCCCCAGAAGAAGAATCCTGACGCCTGCGAACTGACCCGTGGCAAGACTGGTCGTGTCTATGGCGATCTGATGGCCCTTCTGACGGTGATGAAGGGTTTGCCGCTGGCGTACAACAAGGATATGCAGGAGGATAAGGAAGCCTTCTTCGATGCCTATGATACGCTGATGAAGTGCCTGCCCACCTTTACCGAAATGCTGCGCACCACTGCCTTTAAGAAGGATGAAATGGAACGCAGTGCCGGTCTGGGCTTCACCAACGCCACCGATTTGGCGGATTATCTGGTGGGCAAGGGGCTGCCTTTCCGGGATGCGCACCACGTGAGCGGCTCTCTGGTGGGCAAGTGCGTGAAGGAAAACCGTGCGCTGGACGACCTGTCTCTGGAAGAGTTGAAAGCGGCGCATCCGGCTTTTGAAGAGGATATCTACGAGGCGATTGCACTGAGCACCTGTGTTCAGCGCCGCAGCCTCAGAGGCGGCCCGGCTCCCTCCGCTGTGGAGGATAGCATCAACCGGGGCCGCCAGTGGATGGCTCAGCACAGCGAAGGCTGATAACGCCGTATTGCAGAACACCAAAAGCGAAGCAGAAAACTGCTTCACGGAGGGAAAAACAATGATGAAATGGGAAGTGAAACTGCGCAAGTGGCTGATGGATCACATCATTCTGCTGGCTTATGCAGCGGTAATCCTGCTGGGGCTGTTCCTGCGTTATTCCCACCTGCCCATGCTGGCAGCTGATTTGAAATACATGAATTCATCGTGGTTTGAGGCCATCAAGGCCGAAGGCATGGCGGGTATTCTGGACCCTGCGCTGGAGTATACCTACAGCCCGCTCCATCTGTATGTGTGGATGCTGGCAGCGGCGTTGTTCGGCAAGTTTGATACCCATCTGGTGCTCAAGGCCGTAAGCCTTGCTTTTGAGGTGGGGCTGGTGCTGGCAACTTTGGGTCTTCTGCGCACGCTGCTGCCCAAGCGGGAGCAGAAGTTTCAGCGTTTTCTGGGCTTCACCGCCCTGTGGCTGAGCCCTGTGCTCATCTGGAATGTTGCCGGATGGGGGCAGACGGATGCGCTGTTTGCAGTGTTTGCCGTGCTGGCGGTATGGATGCTGCTGAAGGATCAGCCTGTGTGGGGCCTGGTATGGCTGGGCGTATCGCTGGCTTTCAAGCTGCAGGCCATCTTCCTTTTGCCTTTGTTCATGATGGCGTATTTCTGCGGCAGAAAGCGTTTCAGCGTGCTGTGGTTTCTGCTGGTGCCGGGAATACTGGTGGTCAGTGGTTTCCCCATGGTTCTGGTGGGGGAAAGCCCGCTGTTTGCTGTGAATATCTATCTGGGCCAGACGGATCTGTACAGCGAGATCACCTATAACTATCCCAATCTGTATGCCATCATGGGTGATGCGCTGAAGGTGGATCAGATGACGCTGGGAATGTACAGCCGGGTGGGCCTGGTGCTGTGCGTGGCAACCATGGGCAGCGTGGCAGCCTATATGATGAGCAAGCATAAGCAGCTGAGCGATTCCACCATGGTGCTGCTGGGTGCCTGGTGTGTGCTGTGCTGCGTATTCTTCCTGCCCCGGATGCACGAGCGCTACGGCATCGTTGGCGAAGTGCTGCTGCTGTGCTGGGCTGTATGGCTGAAAAAGCCCCGTGGACTGGTCTATGCCCTTTTGTCGCTGTTGCCCATCCTCAGCGCCTATGCCAAGTATCTGTTTCAGGTGCCCTTCTTCAGCCTGCAATTCGGCGGCGTGATGAATCTGGTGTTGTTGTGCCTTGTCAGCTGGGAAGTGGTGCTGGCGCTTCGGGCTGATGACACGATCGAGGCAGCGGAAAATCTGCAGGAGACAGTGCTATGACCGTCTCTGCCAAGCCTGCCAAGGCCCGCATCCTGTGGCTGGAAGCCCTGCGAATTATCGCAGCATTTCTGGTGATTGTGAACCACACCAACAGCGATGTGTTTCAGGCATCCCATCCTGGGGAGCTCACATGGCATTTGTCCATTCTGTGGTATTATGTGAGCAAACTGGCTGTGCCTGTGTATGTCATGATCTCCGGCGCACTGATGCTGAGCCGGCAGGACAGCTGGAAGAAGATCCTCTCCCGGGTTCTGCGGGTTGTGGTTGCGCTGTTGTGCGCTTCCTATGTGTACTTCCTCTATGATGCATGGGTCAACTGGGGGCTGTGGCCCCGGGCTTTCCGGCTGGATATTCTGCTTGGTCAAATCGTCAGGATGGAGATCACGGATGGGTTCTGGTATCTGTACTTCTATCTGGCGATACTGGTAACGTTGCCCCTGTGGCAGTGGCTGCACCGGCGAATGACCCAGCAGCAGCGATTGATGCTGATTGCTCTCTCATTTGCGTTTGGCGCAGTGCTGCCGTTGATCGGGCACTATGTACCAAGGTTTTCGCTGTTGGAAAACCCGCTGCTGTCCTATATACCGCTGGGGTATCTGGGGCTTTTGTTCGCTGGCGATCAGGTGCTGAATCATCTGAGCCTCCGCAAGCATACGGGGCTTCTGGCAGCCATAGGGTTTGGAACGGCCCTGCTGGCAGCCTGGCTGCTGACCTGGCTGGAATACGGCAGGGTGGCCCCCGGGGAGAAATACTGGTTTATGGATCACCGCATGATCCCCGCATTGCCGGTGATTGTGGAAGCGATTGCTGCCATGGTGCTGGCCCGGTGCGTCGGGGAGCGCAGCAAGGCAAAGAATCCGGAGAATGCGCCAAATGACCGGCCATCGTTCCCAGCGGAGGTGATCGCCCAGCTGGGCGGCTGTGCTTTCGGCATCTATCTGGCGCAGGATCTGTTGATTGCAGAAACGGAGAAACGCCTGTTTCTGCCCCTGTGTGCGCAGTTGCCGCCCATGGCTGCCGTGCTTGTCTGGGAAATGATCGTCTTTGGGATCGCCTTGGTTGCCATCTGGCTGATCCGGCGTATTCCGTTTATTCGTCGTATTCTGTGATTTTTGTCATCCGCTTGTCGGATAATTCAGCAAGGAGGAATCCACATGAACCATACCGTGATTCCGGCACACTATGAGCCCAAGCTCTCTTTGTACGAAACCCAGGCTGCCATCAGCCTCATCAAGCGTACTTTTCAGGATCATCTGTCCATGGCGCTGAATTTGAAGCGTGTATCTGCGCCTTTGTTCGTGGATCCCGCCACCGGCCTCAATGATGACCTGAATGGCGTGGAACGTCCTGTTTCCTTTGATATCCCTGCTGCCCAGATGGAGGCGCAGGTGGTGCATTCCCTGGCCAAGTGGAAGCGCATGGCGCTGTACCGCTATGATATCCACCCGGGCAAGGGCATTTATACGGATATGAACGCTATTCGCCGGGATGAGGAACTGGACAATCTCCATTCCATCTATGTGGACCAGTGGGACTGGGAGCGGGTTATCACCCGGGAGATGCGCACCGAGCACTTCCTCAAGTCCACTGTGCGGGATATTGTGCAGTGCATCAGCGATGCGTCTTTGATCGTCAATGGGCGATATCCCAAACTGCGCACCCAGCTGCCCGGCAAGGTGACTTTCATCACTTCCGAGGAGCTTTTGCAGCGCTATCCCGACAAGACCCCCAAGGAGCGGGAATACCTGATCACCAAGGAATATTCCGTGGTGTTCATTATGGGGATTGGTCACAAGCTGTCCAATGGCAAGCCCCATGATGGCCGTGCCCCCGACTATGACGACTGGAACCTGAATGGCGACCTGTTCTATTACTGCCCCACGCTGGATTGTGCCATGGAGGTCAGCTCCATGGGTATCCGAGTGGACAGCAAAACGCTGGATGAGCAACTGACGCTGGCCAATTGTGACCATCGTCGCAGTCTGACCTATCATAAGATGCTTTTGGATGGCGAACTGCCCCTGACCATCGGCGGTGGTATCGGCCAGAGCCGCCTGTGTATGCTGATGCTGGGCAAGGCCCACATTGGCGAGGTGCAGTCCTCCATCTGGGATGGGGATACCCAGCGCAAGTGCCGGGAAGCGGGCATTACGCTGCTGTAACAGACTGAAAATCAGGTACCCGTGCAGTCTCCGTTCCATCGGGCGGAGGCTGCAATGCGGTTGAAGGAAGGATAAGGAATGAACAGCATTGATCTGGTGATCAAGATCGGTTCCATGGCGTTGATCCAGAAAGAGGACAACGTGATTGACTATAATGTTTTCCAGCGGCTGGGCAACGCATTGCGCCCCGGTATGCTGCTGGTGACCAGCGGTGCTGCGGAAATCGGCCGTCTGGATTACATCCAGCGCACCGGCTGCGAGCTGGGCGGCATGACGGAACAGGACAAGGTGGACTATTCCGCCCAGGGGCAGACCATCCTGATGAACACCTACCGCAGCTTTATCCGTCCGGAATACGGTGTGCGGCAGGTGCTGGTGGAGCATAATCATTTCAACGATCCCCAGCGGCGGGAGCATATCCGCCATTTGCTGGAGCGGGCAGCGGCACAGGCTTCCATCCCGATTGTCAACTATAACGACCCCGTCAGCGATGAGGAAGTGCGCAAGATGGAGCTGGCCAGCGTCCGTGCCAAGGGGCTGGAAGCGGTGGAATGCGTGGACAATGATGAGACCGCCGAGGTGATTGCCCAGTTGGTGGGGGCCAAAACCCTGATTCTTCTGACCAGCACCGAGGGCATCTACCTGGATAAGAATGACCCTTCCACCCTTGTGCGGGAAGTAATGGCAGGAAGTTTTGAGGAACTCAAAGCCAAAGTGGAAGAGCTGATGGAGCACTGCAACGGCGCCAGCCGCAGCGGTGCCAATGGTGCCAAAGCCAAGCTGGCTTATGCGCTCCGGGCTGCCGAACAGGGCACCACGGTGATCATTGCCAATGCCAAACACCATATTGATGATCTGCTGAAGGGCAAAGTGCCCTGCACCAAGCTGGGGCTCAGCAATGGAGGGAAAGCATGAAGCCGGAAACCCTTTGGCTGCTGACGGGCATTGCAGGTACGCTGGGCGTGCTGGTGTGCCTGTGGTGCATGATGAATAAGAAAAACGGCCTGTTGACAAGGATGAATGGTTTGCAACAGGGCTTTGCCATGCCCGATCTGCAATTCCGCTACCGTGCCCGGAAGCTCTTTGATATGCTGGATGCGGTGGGGGATGAGGGCAAACAGTTGATGATCCGCTTCTGGATTGTGGATCTGCCCCTGATTGCCAGTATGTTTGCCATGATGGCGGCGGTTGCCAACAATATTGCCACCATCCGCTGGATCGCCGTCCTGATGATGTGGAGCAATATTGTTCGTTGCGGGGCGGACTTGCTGGAAGATTTGCTGCTGATGGCTGCCGTGGCTCCCTATCCTGCGAAAAAGCGCCCCTTGCTTGCGGATGCAGCTGGTGTGGCGACAGCCATTAAGTGGGTGGCGGCTGTTTTGTGGGTGGCTGGAATGTTTCTGAATCTGTTTCTCCGGGGATGGAGTCTGTAAATTGCAAAGAAAACAGGCTGTTGCAAGAGAACGCTTGCAGCAGCCTGTTTCCTTTGGTGGTTGTTTCCTATTCAGTACGCTGGTAAATCCGGATTAGTGCATTGCCATAGCTGTTGGTTTCTGTCAGCAGGGTATAGTTTTCGGGAAGCGGTTGCCCGTACATCTCATGGTAGCCAAGGTTTACGACGATCAGATCCGCAGTTGTGTCGTTGACTTGGGAGCGTTCCAGCCGATTCCGCAAAGAGGCGGGCAGCGCTTCTTCGTAGATTTCCAGCGCCAGATAAGTGACGGGATCCAAAGCAGTGCAGGTGAGCGGTTCCTCGGAATCCTGCTGTGCAATGGCATCTTTCAGCGCATCCACCAGGGATACATTCCAGTAATCCAGCTCCATGCCCGCCTCCAGCGGCACAGGGTTCAAAAAACGGCCTACAGCATTCACATAAGCGTATTGATAGGGGTGGTTGAGGATGATGCCCACGGTGCTGGTCAGGAAGCAAAAAACGGCCATTACAAGGGCAAGAACCTGCTGCCAGCGGCGGTTGTTTTTCTGGAAAAGCCGGATGATACATTCCAGCCCCCAGCCGCCCAGCACGGAAAGCCCTGCCAGCACGAAGTAGAAATGCCGCCAGCCATTATATACCACCGGGTTGGAGAACATGGCGTAGCAGAGGGGGGCAGCCCAGATCAAAGTAGCGCAGATGAGCAGCATGGCCGTCTGGTTGCCCAGGATCCCCTTATGATGTTTCCAGCAATAGCCCATCGCTGCCAGCTGGCCTGCCAGATACAGTGCAAAGGCATATACCGGCACGGTGATCATCAGGTAGTAGGGCAAATAATAGAAGGGCAGGGGATTGGTGCTATGGCGGAAGATGGCCCCACGGAAGAGGATGTTGTTGTTCCAGCGGGTAAAGCCGGTGGCGTTGGCGATGAGATGCTGGAAAAACGCTGCCGGGTCATGCCACATGGCAGGGGTCAGCAGGGCATAGAAGGCGGCAAAGGAGAGCAGCGTGACAGCTGTGGCAACGATGCTGGTTTTGTTCCACTGCTTCCGGGCTGTCAGCAGCACGATGGCACCCAGTCCCATCACACCTAAGATACATACGCCGATGATCTTGGTATTGGTGCACAGTGCGCCAAAGAAAGCAAAGGCAATGCCACGCCATGCAGTTGGTTTTTCCCACAGGCACACCCCAAAGAACATGGTCAGCAGGGACAGGGCCAGCAGCACGGTATCCTTGTTGTTATAGTGCCCCTCTGCAAAGAAGCGGGGGCTCAGGTACAGAAGCATTGCGCCGGCAAAGGAAGCCAGACGGCTCATGCCCAGCTTTCGGCACAGCCCGTACAGCGCCGCCACGCCAGCCATGAACCAGCACCAGGCCAGCATATTCCACAGGGGGAACAGGCTGGGCTGATTATGATCCATACGGGTCATGACAGGGGCAAGGGGATAGAACGCCGCCATACCATGGTCGATCTCCACGGTCTCGATGATGCGGGGCAGACCGATGCTGTCATAGTACTGGATCGCTTCGCTTTCCTCGCCCAGCAGATAGTGTGCATATTCCTTCAGGTTTTCCCGAAGGATCACCGCTTCCGACTGCTGATCAAAATAGATGCCGTAATCCGGCGCAGTGAACAGCCCGATGATGAACAGGAAGAGGAAAGCCATCGCCACCAACAGCCGGGAATGCTTTCGAATGAGTGTGTTCATGATATGCGCTCCTTTGATGAGTAAGAAAACAGGGGAGAGCGATGCGCCCTCCCCGTGGATTCCTCAGGACGGGCTGAGGATGGTAACAGATCAAATATCGCTGTCGGTGGTTTCTTCCTCAGAAGGAACAGCTTCGCTCATGGTATCTTCCGGCAGCAACGCAGCGTCCGAATCGTTCATTGCGTCGCCTGCGGTCTCGTCCATCAGCCCATCCGCTACAGGCAGGTCTTCCTCCACCTGCTCCTGCTCGGCCCGGGCAACGGAGACAATCTTTGCGCCTTCGCTGATGCGCATCAGACGCACGCCCTGGGTGGCACGGCCGCTTTCACGGATGTTCTTCACGGCCATGCGGATGACGGTGCCATCGTCAGTGATGAGCAGAATATCCTCATCCACGTTCACAGCCAAATGGGCAGCCAGTTCGCCGGTCTTGTCCGTCAGGTTCATGGCACGGATACCCATGCCGTTGCGGCCCTGTTCACGGTACTGGTCGGGATCGGTGCGCTTGCCGTAGCCATTGGTGGTGATGGCCAGCACCTGCTGACCTTCCAGCAGCATGGACATATCAATCAGCTCGTCGCCCTCTTTCAGGCGCATGGCGTGCACACCCATGCCGGTACGGCCGATCACACGGATGGCGCTTTCCTGGAAGCGCAGGGAACGGCCCAGACGGCTGGCAATGATCATGCTCATGTTGCCATCGGTCAGGTTGACGGCACGGAGTTCGTCATCCTCTTTCAGGGTGATGGCAATGAGGCCGCTCTTGCGCAGGTTGGCAAACTCGCTGTAAGGCGTGCGTTTGATCATGCCGTTCCGGGTCATCATCACCAGATAGTGCTCGTCCATGCCCTTGGGTACGGGGATCATGGCGGTAACCTTTTCATCACCGGCTACCTGCAAAAGGTTGACGATGGCCATGCCACGGGCAGTGCGTCCCGCTTCGGGAATCTGGTAGCACTTCAGGTTGTACACACGGCCCCGGTTGGTGAAGAACATGATCTCATCGTGGGTGTTGACCACGATCATGCGCTCCACAAAGTCCTCATCCCGGGTCGCCATGCCTGTAACGCCCTTGCCGCCACGGTGCTGGGCACGGTAGGTGCTCTTGGGCAGGCGCTTCACATAGCCCAGGTGGCTCATGGTGACCACCATATCGTCGGCCTGAATCAGGTCTTCGATGTCGATCTCGCCTTCCATATGGGTCAGCTCGGTGCGGCGGTCATCGGAGAATTTATCCCGGATGGCAGCCAGTTCGTCCTTGATAACGCCCATCAGCAGGGTTTCATCCGCCAGCAGGCTGCGCAGATAGGAGATGGTCTTCATCAGCTCGTCGTATTCGGCCATCAGCTTGTCCCGTTCCAGACCGGTCAGGCGGGCCAGACGCATATCCAGAATCGCCTGTGCCTGCTTGTCGCTGAAGCCGAAGGTTTCCATCAGGCGTTCCCGGGCAGTGGGGGTATCCGCACTGGACTTGATGATCTGCACGATCTCGTCGATGTGATCCAGCGCCTTGATGAGACCCTCCAAAATGTGGGCACGGGCTTCCGCTTTGGCCAGATCATACTGGGTGCGGCGGGTGACGACTTCCTTCTGGTGACGGATGTAGTGATAAAGAATCTCCCGCAGGGTGAGCACCTTGGGCACGCCGTCCACCAGCGCCAGCATATTGGCGCCGAAGGTCTCCTGCATGGAGGTGTGCTTGTAGAGGTAGTTGAGCACCACGGTGGGGTGTACATCCCGCTTCAGCTCGATGACGATACGCATACCCTTGCGGTCGCTCTCGTCACGGATATCGCTGATGCCTTCCAGCTTCTTTTCGTGTACCAGCTCGGCGATCTTTTCCACCAGACGGGCCTTGTTGACCATGTAAGGGATCTCCGTGACCACGATGCGGTTCCGGTTGTTCTGCATGGCCTCGATCTCGGTACGGGCACGCACCACGATGCGGCCGCGGCCGGTATGATAGGCAGCCCGAACGCCGCTGTGGCCCAGAATGATGCCGCCGGTGGGGAAGTCGGGGGCCTTGATGAACTGCATCAGGTCATCCACGGTGCAGTCGGGGTTGTCGATCATGTGGATGCAGCCGTCGATGACTTCTTTCAGGTTGTGGGGCGGGATGTTGGTGGCCATACCCACGGCAATGCCGCTGGAACCGTTTACCAGCAGGTTGGGGTATCGGGCAGGCAGCACTTCGGGCTGGAGCAGGGTTTCGTCAAAGTTGGGGTAGAAGTCAACCGTGTCCTTGTCAATTTCGCCAAGGAGGTGCAGAGTCAGCTTTTCCATGCGGGCTTCGGTGTAACGCATGGCGGCTGCGCCGTCGCCGTCCACCGAGCCGAAGTTGCCCTGGCCTTCCACCAGCGGGTAGCGGATGTTGAAATCCTGCGCCAGACGCACCATGGCATCGTATACGCTGCTGTCGCCGTGGGGGTGGTATTTGCCCAGCACGTCACCCACCAGACGGGCGCTCTTGCGGAAGGGCTTGTCCGGGGTCATGCCCAGTTCGTTCATGGCATAAATGATGCGGCGGTGTACAGGCTTTAGGCCGTCCCGCACATCCGGCAGCGCACGGCTGACGATAACCGCCATGGCGTAGGACATAAAGGAACGCTTCATCTCATGCTCAAGGTCAATGGGGATGAGCTTGTCGTTGATATTGGAAGCCATAGGGATGGTTCACTCCTTTAAGGTGAGGTTGGGCTTCAGGGCAGATGGTAAATGCCAAATGAGGAAAATACTACATTGCCAAATTTGTCGATGTAAGCAAAGCAACGGGCGCTGGGATTGAGCGCGTCGTGATAGGGGCCGGAATCCTCACAGTCAGTATAGAGAATGAGTTCTTCCTCCGTCCAGTTGTCATCAAACCAACTGACCTGTGCCAGCCCATCCACAAACAAGTCGGCTTCATCAAAGCAGGGAGGGTACAGGACGCTTCCATCGCCGTTGAGATAACCATAGAGGGATTCATCATCCCAGCAGAGGAATGTGTTATCCTGCGGTGTCAGCCAGAGAGGATCCACATCCACCTCATCATACCACATGGTGTAATAGGTGTTTCCCGCTGCATCGGTCAGGGTTGCAGAATCAGCACTGGTATCCCAGCTCAAGCCTTCCTCTAAGCAATTCGTCCGCTGCTGCCCATTGGTTGTTGGAGACAGTAGGATAAAATCTTCGAGGTTCTCTGAGGAAAAAACAATGGTGCCGGTTTCATCCAGTAAATGATAACCATTTTGCCGGTTGGCAATAAAGGAAAGATCATCATCGCAGAAATCCGCGATTTCGGGATATTCTTCCATCAGCAGTTGCCAGTCTGCATCATTCCAGCCGACCAGCCTCATAGGCTGCGCAACCGGCTGGGTTGCGGGAACTGCGTGGTTCATGAGCGGTTGCATCCATACCCCATCGCCCATCCGCTGTCCCGTTGGGGAGAGCAGGTAGTAAATGTCGGGCATGCCGTACCACGCCGAATCGTCAAAGAAGTGTACGCTGTATCCGTCTGTTTCGTTACCGTAGATAAAGCCTGTATCGTTCAGAAAGCGTCCATCGGTGGCGCTGAACAGAAGCATCCGGTTGTCGAGCCATTGGGTAACCAACAGACCATCGGATGTATTCGTGTAGGAAAACTCGGCATCAGAGGTTTCGGTGTCGATGGCTGCTACCGTGTTTCCAGTCCGGTCAATGATGGAATAGGCCAGAATTTCTTCATCCACGATGGTAGCCGCAAGGGCGTAGTCACCATGGGCGAAGGTGTCCAGCCAGTCCCATTGAGGCTGAACCACCCATTGGCCTACCCGGTTGATCAGCCCCCACTTCATTTCTTCACGATCATAGGCGGCATACAGGGTATCAGGCATCTCCGAAAGAACGGTCAGCCGTTCTTCCTCGGTTTGGGCGGCCATGTAGCGGCCATAGTAGTCCTCTTGGGGAAGTTCCTGTGCAAGGGCTGCGCTGCAACCCATCAGGCACAGCCCCAGCAGCAGGGAAAGAAGCCTTTTCATATGCGTCCTCGCTGGATCAAATATCCAGATCCTTCACCAAAGTGGCATTTTCTTCAATAAACTCGCGCCGGGGCTCTACCTTTTCGCCCATCAGCAGGCTCATCACTTCGTCGGCGGCCATGGCGTCCTCCACGGTGACCTGCATCATGGAGCGGGTTTCCGGGTTCATGGTGGTTTCCCACAGCTGTTCGGAACTCATTTCGCCCAGACCTTTGTAGCGCTGGATATCCGGCTTGGGGTCACGGCCGATTTCGTTGAGCAGCTCTTCCAGCGCCGGGTCATCGTACACATACCATTCCTTCTTGCCCTTGGTTACCTTGTACAGGGGCGGCATGGCAACGTATACATAGCCCTTCTCAATGAGGGGACGCATATAGCGGTAGAAGAAGGTGAGCATCAGAATGCGGATGTGGGAGCCGTCCACGTCGGCGTCCGTCATGCAGACGATGCGGTGGTAGCGCAGCTTGGAGGCGTCGAACTCGTCGCCCCAGCCGCAGCCGAAGGCAGTGATCATGGCCTTGATTTCGGCGTTGGACAGGGCACGGTCCACACGAACCTTCTCCACGTTGAGGATCTTGCCACGCAGGGGCAGAATGGCCTGGAAATGACGGTCACGGCCCGTTTTGGCGGTGCCGCCGGCGCTGTCGCCCTCAACCAGGAAGATTTCGCACTTCTCGGGGTCACGCTCGGAGCAGTCCGCCAGCTTGCCGGGTAGGCTGGCACTTTCCAGTACGCTCTTGCGGCGGGTCAGTTCACGGGCCTTACGGGCGGCTTCACGGGCACGGGCAGCGCCTACGCAACGCTCCAGAATGGCCTTGGCAATGGCGGGATTCTCGCCCATAAAGGTGGACAGCTTATCGTATACCAGTTTATCCACAATGCCACGCACTTCGCTGTTGCCCAGCTTACTCTTGGTCTGGCCCTCAAACTGCGGCTCCTTGAGTTTCACGCTGACGATGGCGGCGATGCTTTCCCGCACGTCCTCGCTCTTCAGGTTGGAGTCGTTTTCCTTGAGGATCTTGAACTGACGGCCATACTCGTTGATGGCACGGGTCAGGGCGGAGGAAAAGCCGGTCAGGTGAGTGCCGCCCTCGGGGGTGTGGATGTTGTTGGCGAAGGTGTAAATGTTCTCCTGATAGCTGTCGTTGTACTGGAGCGCCACTTCCACGGTCGCTTCGTCCACCACGCCCTCCATGTAGATGGGCTCTTCAAAGAGAACTTCCTTGTTCTTGTTCAGGTACTTGACGAATTCAATGATACCGCCTTCATAGTGGTACACCCGCTGCTGTTCCGGGTCGGAACGCTTGTCGGTCAGGGTAATGCGGATGCCCTTGTTCAGGAAGGCCATCTCCCGGAGGCGTACCTTGAGGATGTTGAACTGGAAGTCACCGGTTTCAAACACGCCGTCGGGGTTGTCCTCGCAGCGGGCATCGGGCCAGAACTGCACGGTGGTGCCGGTGCGGTCGGTTTCGCCCACAACCTTCAAATCGTAGCAAATCTTGCCCCGGTTGTACTCCTGCTGGTAGATCTTGCCGTCCTGATACACGGTCACCTTCAGGTGGCGGCTCAGGGCGTTGACAACGCTGGCGCCCACGCCGTGCAGGCCGCCGGAGACCTTGTAGCCGTCGCCGCCAAACTTGCCGCCTGCGTGCAAAACCGTCAGGCAGACTTCCACCGCAGGGCGGCCCAGCTTGGGATGGATGCCCACAGGGAAGCCGCGGCCATTGTCCTCCACTTCGCAGGAGCCGTCCTGGTGCAGGGTCACGTTGATATCGGTACAGTAACCAGCCAGCGCCTCGTCCACGGCGTTATCCACGATCTCGTAGACGCAGTGGTGCAAGCCACGGTAGTCGGTGGAACCGATATACATACCGGGGCGCTTGCGGACAGCCTCCAGACCTTCCAGCACCTGAATCTGGGATTCGTCATAGGTATTTTCTTCTACATGAGTGGCAGAAACCGTGGTTTCCACGGCGTTTTCCAGCCCGCTGACAGGGTTCATATCGGGGGTCATTTCGCTCACGAAGATTCCACTCCCTTAAATAGCGTTTTTCACGGGATTTTTGATGGTGGAAAAGGACGAAAAAGTGAGTATTTAGGCCATCTTTCCACAAGTACTATTATACCATTTTTTGATCAAAATGAAAAGGGGTTCCTTCATTAATATAGATGTGCTGCGCAGGATTGAAAAACAAAGAAAAAAACCCGCCGGAAAAATGGCGGGTTTCAGAAAATATGAGCAGGATTTACGGCTTGGCAACAGTGTTGTTGTAGGTGGATTCGGTCATGGTGCCGGTGGTGCTGCGGTTGGTGGATACCTGCCACATAATGAGTGCATCCCGGGTGGATTCGCCGAAATAGCCCTCTTTGTCCGTGATGGGACCAAAGCCGTTATGGCAGAGGTAACTCTGCAAAGAGCGCACCTCGGGGCACTCGCTGCCCAGACCCAGCACAAAGGAATCGCTGATCTTGGCCTTGCCGCCGTTGACAGCATTCAGCTTGTTCTGAGTCTTCACGCCAGCGATGCCATCGGCATACAGGCCGTGATCACGCTGGAAACGGAGAACCGCATTGCGGGTGTTGTCGCCAAACTTACCATCGATGGCGGCGTTGTAATAGCCTGCCTTCCGCAGCGCCTGCTGCAGGGAACGCACACGGTCGCCCTTCATGCCATAGTAGATGGAGCGGGGATCCTTGATGTTCAGGGCTGCCTTTACATCGCCGTTGGCATCATGGTTGATGGCGGAGCTGCCTTCATAAAGAGCGGTGAGGGTACGGTTGCCGGGCTTGCCGTCAGCGGTGATGCTGACGGATTTCTGGAAAGCGATCACGGCTTTGCGAGTAGCGGGGCCGAATTTGCCGTCCACACGGCCTTTGTAAAAGCCCTTCTGGCGAAGGACAGTCTGCATTTTGCGCACATCATCGCCCTGAGATCCGTAAGGGATGGTGCTGTAGGCAAGGGCTGTTGCCACAAGGGACAGCACGAGAACCAACGCTATCAGAAAGGCGATGATTTTGGTCATTCGCTTGGTATTCATCCGGGTTACCTCCAATGTTGCTTCGTTGCCATCAGGCATTTGGACTATTATCAGTTTAGCGTGAAGAGGTCAGTTTGCCAATCCGATTCGATGAAAACTTGGGAAATTGTAAAAGGTATGACACACTCTGTAATGAATGCAAAAACTCTGTATCAATCTCTTCATTTTTTGGTGATGATGTTTTGCTGATGATGGTTGTCACCAATAGCCTTTTTTGATATACTGATAAGGATGAAACCGTATTCAGACGGCTGGGCCGTCCGGTAAGGAGCGGAGTACAGATGAAGATTACCAAAATTGTGATCACCGGTGGCCCCTGTGCGGGAAAATCCACTGCCATGAGCTGGATTCAGAACGCATTTTCCCAGAAGGGCTATACCGTTCTTTTTGTGCCGGAAACGGCCACGGAGTTCATTTCCGGCGGCGTGTGCCCCTGGACCTGCGGTACCAACGAGGATTACCAGAAGTGCCAGATGGAGCTGCAACTGACCAAGGAGCGGCTTTTCCAACGGGCTGCTTCCACCATGCCTGCTGACAAGGTACTCATCGTCTGCGACCGTGGTGCTATGGACAACAAAGCCTACATGAATGACGAGGAATTCGCCCATGTGCTGGATTTCCTCGGCCTGGATGAGGTGCGTCTCCGGGATGATTACGATGCGGTTTTCCATCTGGTGACCGCCGCCAAGGGTGCAGAGCAGTTCTACACCACAGCCAACAATCAGGCACGCTATGAGACCGTGGAAGAGGCAGTGAACATCGATAACAAACTATTGGCTTCCTGGACGGGCCATCCTCATCTGCGCATCATCGACAATACCACTGATTTCAGCCAGAAGATGCGTCGGCTCATCAGTGAGATTTCCACGTTCCTGGGCGCTCCTATGCCCTGCCAGGAAGAGCGCCGCTTCCTGATCGAGTATCCGGATGTGGAAGCCCTTGAGAAAATGCCCAACTGCCGCCGCATTGAGATCATTCAGACGTATCTGAAATCCACTGGTGGGGATGAAATTCGTGTGCGCCAGCGTGGCATGGGCGGCAGCTATATCTATTATCAGACCATCAAGCGCAAGGTCAGCGACACCGAGCGGGTAGAGATCGAGCGCCGTCTCAGTCAGGATGAATATCTGGAAATGTTGATGGAGGCGGACACCACCCGTCGGCCCATCCGCAAGACCCGCTATTGTCTCACCTGCGGCATCCAGTCCTTTGTTATCGATATTTATCCCTTCTGGAAGGATCAGGCGCTGGCAGAGGTGGATCTGTGCGCTGAGGATGAGCTGTGCATTCCCGATTGCATCAAGGTGATCAAAGAGGTTACCGGGGATGACAATTATTCCAACTATGTGTTGGCCAACCGGGGCTGGTAATAAGACGTGTGGCAACAGTGGTAATGTTCAATACTGATCAATGAAAAATGACGTGCTGCCTTGCCAAGTGGTTGAAAGCTTGCTATAATACATCTGCTGCGCATTCCTGCGCAGCGTGTGCGCCCGTAGCTCAGCAGGATAGAGCGGTCGCCTCCTAAGCGACAGGCCGTGGGTTCGACTCCCGCCGGGCGTGCCAGAATGCTGCAAGCTATAAGAGTTTGCAGCGCTTTTTCATTTGATATATGCTTTACTTGATTGACGATGCGTGTTAGAAAGGAGTCTACAGATGAATCAATTAATGGATATGAATATACAGGAAAAGCAGCAGAAAATGACCGCTGCTTTTTGGTGTTTGCTGGCAGCTGCATTCATTGATTTTCTGATCATCGTTCTCGGGCCCTTTATGGATTTTTATCTTGATGAATGGCTGCTGATTCCCAGTTGCCTGTATTTGTTTGCCGTTTATCGGCAAGAAAAAACAAAAACGGCGCAAAAGGTTCTTCTTTTGGGTGGCATCATGTGCACCTGGTATGTCATCACTCAGCTTTTGCACCATTGTATGGGTCTGCAAACCCGTCCGCTGGGCATGGTTTTATCCGTTTATCTTCTTGCGCTTCCCTTTGCGGCAGTCCTGAGGGATGACCGCCGGGGATTGAAGCTCTATATGGGTGTTTTTTTGGCTGCCATGGTGGTTGTGCTTATTTTAGCCGGTTTGGCAACGATTGATTGGGTTCCACGGTTCATAAGGCATAAGGTGTATTTCTGGTGGAGTGGTCTTATCGTTATGATACACCCCAGCCAGCTTGCATGTTTTTTGCTGGTAGGGATAGGCTTTGCGCTTGTTGTGCTGTCATTTACGAAGAAATTGATCAAAAAGATAACATTGTTTGTGATGGCTGGCCTCCTTTCCATCACTTTGGTAATGACGAAGTGCCAAACGGCTATGTGGATAATGTATTTGTTATATAGTGCTTATTGCTTTTTTGCCATCAGCAGAGGCGGTCTCATTCGCTTTCTGGCAGGTGTAGTAGCGGCAGTAATGGTTTTTGGTTGTTCATATTCTGCTTCTCAGGCGATTTTTCAGTGGTATACTGAGGAAAGTTGGGCGAGACCTCAACAGTTTTCATATGTGAATTTATGGGATGATTCTGCAATTGCAACAGGTATGTATGATCAGCTTCACGATGATAGCGAAAAAGATATGACCAATGTTGGATGGATTTTCCCAGTGCGTTCTGCAAAGGCCGAGGATGTCGCCGAAGCTGTTCAGGTGCAACGTTTCTCTCTCCGCAATACCCTTGACAAGCTATTGCCAAGCCTCAACGGAAGAAAAGGAATCTGGCTGGAAATATACGATGTGATGAAAAAAGATCCTCAGACCATCCTTTTTGGAACAGACTATACAAACTCCTACATACTCGAACATACGGGCAAGGACTTTGCTCACTCCCATAATTCCTGGATCGAGGCATTGATCGCCCTTGGTCTCCCCGGCTTATTCATTGTGGCCCTCATGACAGCCATCGCTTTCTGGCACATCTTCATTATCTTGTTTGGCAAACAATATGAACTCTGGCAAAAGAGTGTTGCATTGCTGGAAATCTGCCTACTGGCAGTTGGCGCAATGGAACCCCATTTGTTTCTCGGCGGGCACTACCTTGCTGAGCGAAACAGCCTCCATCCCAGCGACTTTACGTTCTTCCTGTGCCTTGGCTACATGATTCAATGGCGAGCCACGGACAAGGCATCCCGGAAGAAGCGGCAGCAAGAAGTCACTCAGGAGATTGTTCCGGCCAAGGAATGAATTCCTGATTTCCGACTCAAAAACAAAACTACAAATTATCGTTCACAAGGTCAGACGAAGCGAAGAGTTTGTCTGGCCTTGCTGTTTTGTTGGATAACATTCCTTCTCATTGGCCATCCTTGAGAAAGAAAAGGAGGCGTTTTGATGATCGAACAGGATACCATCCGGCTATTGCGGGAATGTGACGCAGGGGTAAAAATGGGCGTGGAATCCATTGAGGAAGTGGTGGAAAAGATCCAGAATGAGGAATTCCGTCAGGTGCTGGTGGAAAGCAGAAAACATCATGATGAACTGGATCAGGAGCTGCAGCAGCTGCTGGATCAATATCAGGATGAGGGGAAGGAACCCAATCCCATGCTCAAGGGGATGTCATGGGTGAAAACCAACGCCATGCTGTTGATCAAACCCAGTGATGAGACCATCGCTGATCTGATGACGGATGGGTGCAATATGGGCGTTAAGTCTCTGCATAAGTACCTGAACCAGTATCGGGCGGCTGATAATGAATCCAGGAAGATCGCCAAGAAATTGATCAATCTGGAGCAGGCGCTAGCAGTGGATATCCGGCACTATCTGTGATCAGCAGGGAAAACCTAGACATGAAAAGGCCATCATCCAAGATCGTTGAAAAACACGCCTTTGGCGGCTTTTTCAACGAGTTAGCACCGTTTGCCTACGAGCCTTCGGCTCGCCGGGCGGCAAACGGCGATAGGAATCCCTTGCTACGCAAGGGTTCCGAAACCACCGGAAGGGTGAGCAAAGCGAACCGAGGCGTGAGGACAGCGCAAAGCGCTCCCGCAGCGCCGAAGCCCAAAACCGACCGAAGGTTGGGTTTGGGCCGCAATGCACGCCGCCGGTTTCGGAAA